>NZ_JBALEL010000061.1:0-35280 GCF_036917935.1 Nostoc sp.
AGCCATTGCTGCCATTGAGTGAGGAGAGGTTGAGTTGGGCATCAAAGCCACTATTGCTGCCAAACACCACGTAGCTTGACCCGGCATAATTCTCGACACCATTTGCCCCGATAATCAGGTCATCGAAGCCGTCGCCGTTAATGTCCCCCGCACTGCTGACAGAACCGCCTGAGAAGTCACGCGCATCAATGCCGTTAATCACAAAGCCATTGCTGCCATTGAGTGAGGAGAGGTTGAGTTGGGCATCAAAGCCACTATTGCTGCCAAACACCACGTAGCTTGACCCGGCATAATTCTCGGCACTTGGTACCCCGATAATCAGGTCATCGAAGCCGTCGCCGTTGATATCCCCCGCACTGCTGACAGAACCGCCTGATCTGTCACCCGCATCAATGCCGTTAATCACAAAGCCATTGCTGCCATTTAGTGAGGAGAGGTTGAGTTGGGCATCAAAGCCACTATTGCTGCCAAACACCACGTAGCTTGACCCGGCATAATTCTCGGCACTTGGTACCCCGATAATCAGGTCATCGAAGCCGTCGCCGTTGATATCCCCCGCACTGCTGACAGAACCGCCTGATCTGTCACCCGCATCAATGCCGTTAATCACAAAGCCATTGCTGCCATTTAGTGAGGAGAGGTTGAGTTGGGCATCAAAGCCACTATTGCTGCCAAACACCACGTAGCTTGACCCGGCACGATCCTGACCGTTGGCATATCGGGGTAGTGCCCCGATAATCAGGTCATCGAAGCCGTCGCCGTTGATATCCCCCGCACTGCTGACAGAATAGCCTGATTGGTCATAAGCATAAATGCCGTTAATCACAAAGCCATTGCTGCCATTGAGTGAGGAGAGGTTGAGTTGGGCATCAAAAGCACTATTGCTGCCAAAGACCACGTAGCTCTCCCCGGCATTAGTCTCACCGTTGGGGTCGGCATATCGTGCCCCAATAATCAGGTCATCGAAGCCGTCGCGGTTGATGTCTCCCGCACTGCTGACAGAATGGCCTGATTGGTCATAAGCATCAATGCCGTTAATCACAAACCCATTGCTGCCGTTAAGGTCAGATAAATTTAAAACTGCATTAGCCATTGTTGTTGATTCTCCTTATGATTTTGCTTGTCTTGTTTATCTGCCTGAAAAGGGGAAATTTCCCCTTTTTACTCATCCCATCGTCACCATCCATCGAATCTCATCACTTTTAAAGCCGATGGCCATTGGACGACGCACCCCAGAAAGTGCCACCACATCATATAATTCCAGTACCACCCCCTCCATTCGCAGGGAATGCACAATATCTCCACTCCGCAAATCAATCACCAGTAACCCACACCGAGGTTCGACGTTTTTTTGTTGCAATTTCTCATCTAAGGGCAACCCACTAAAAGTCAAGTTGTGCCTAGCTTGGGAAATTCCGACGATACGCACAACTAGGCATATATCCCGGACAAAAAGCCACGGGTTCAAAGCTGCCTCGTTCCAAGTCTACGTAGCCAAAATCTCCTGTCCCAGAGTTGAGAGATGCTTCACCAAATCTTCAATATGTAGCTTTTTGTCTAATTTTATACATCATTCATTTAACATGATATTAACTTTATCGTTTGTCGGAATATATTTGTTTCACTTATTAAAGTTTCTATGTCAGATGTAGTTCTGTGTGTTTGTTGATGAAAACACATTTTCTTCTTGTCTTACAAATCATTATGTGATAGGAATTTTTGCCAAAATACATAAGTAAATTTTATCAATACAAGCTGAGGACATCCCCGCCTAAACAAGGAGTAAGTTCATCTAAACTTTAAAATGGCTACGCGAAAAAGTGAGATCATCGTGAAAATAGCTTCGGTAGCAGGGGGAGTGAATAGAAAATTTTAGTATTTTTTACTACTGAATTAGTCTTCAATACACTTATTTCTTTCTCTCCCCCTGCTTCCCCACCTCACTGTTAGAGCATTGCTCCCAGTGCGATCCATGAATTGAAAAGACTTTTCGGCTCTAATTCCACCTGAGTTCGATGTAATACAAACTCTTAAAAATCAACCATAGCAAGTCTTTTCTCAATTGGCCATCCTTATTGAGAATATCTAGGCAAAATAAACGAATGAGCGGTGACGACGGTCGTTCCTGGACGAACGTGTTCAAAGGTACGCGAAACGGCAATATCATTGATGGGGAGTGGGCCGACGTTCGCGGACAACCGTGGGGACATGGAACGCTCAAGCTACGGATATCGGGTACAACTTTTATGGAGAAGATCGACGGCACTGGCAGCGGATTCGGCGGGATTCGTTGGGGCCGTGGCGGATGTAACGACACGCAAGGCAACCCGGGGTAGTGTGAAGGTAGCTGCAACCAGGGGCAAACTGAACAGTTTAGTTTATATAAATTGATAAATATGTTTTCCGCCCAAGCAGCGATCGCTCTTGTTGGGTTAATCTGCGGCTGAATGCCAAAAAGTAGCCGCTTTTAATTGGACACGGTGCTTATGCTGCTTGTAGCCGTTTCAATTCTTGTATCAACGCAGGACATTGTTTACTAGCGTCTCTAGCTTGCCGCATTAAATCAAGTCCAAGTTTTCGATCCACTTTAGAAACTTGGCATCACCGTGCAAATTTGTGAAAATTGTACGCGCTTGGAATTGAGACTAACCCAACGCCATGAAAATACGTTGTTTTCAGCAAATGCCACACCTCTATCCCTCATTCAAGACTAGCCAACTTGCTAACGTCTTTCCAGTTGGTGCAGAGTAGTATGAATACTCTGCACCAACAAACTGAGGGTCAACAGCCACTCACAGGTGCTGTCAAAAACGAGTAGCTAAGATGCTTGCTGGGCAAAGCTTTCAGCCAAGCGCGTACAATTTTCCCGTTTTGGCACGGTGATGCCAAATACTGCTAATTGGCATCACCGTGCCAAAATCATCATAAAAGCTGAAACGGTTGTCTCATAGTACTTACGGGCTACTTTGCCCCTGGTGACAGCTTCCGTAACACTACCCCTAATGCCTAATGTCCACCAAGTAATCTCAAAATTACTGTCCCACCAAGGAACTGAGCGGCATAATCCGAGTTAGGAGAAACGTAACTCCAAGGTTATTTAGATTTTCTCTGTTTTCCAATTGACCACGCCACTTCTCCTCCCTTCCTTTGTCCTGTTTGTTAGTCTGATTACTGACTATTGACTGTTGATTATTGTTTTCTGGAGTCAGAGATTCAGCTGTCAGTCGTGGATTAAGTGTATGAAGAAGACCAGCAGATGCACCGACCAATAATAAAATATAGGTCAGAACAAGAGGTATGTATGTATTTTGTTTGTTGTCTGAATTCTTATGAGCATTTTTGGAGTCTTGACACACAACATTGGTTATAAGGTTGTACGATAAAGCATTTCCATCCAGCCCTAAAGCATCTCCATAACGACGGATGAATCCTTGAAGAAAAATCGGCTCAGGCAATTCTTCAAATCTCTCTTCTTCTAAAGCTTGCAAAATACCTGCTCGAATTTTTGTTTGAGAGGCTATTTCTTCTATGCGGATGGATTTTTCTTGTCTTACTTGTCGCAAGCGTCTGGTTATTTCTTTTAGTTGCTCTACTTGAGCTTCGTTTAAGAGCGTCACAGTCTTTTCCTCTATGGCCTAATTCTACTATTCATTGAGAAGACTTCAATCTGCATACGTAAATTTACTGAATATTTGATTTTCGGGTAAATTTTTTTGATAATGGCTTAATCCTATATTCTAAAATGCTAAGGCAGCTATGCATACGTATATTTGTTGTAATAATGCATACCTTGAAAATCAGAAAATCGGGTATGAAAATTAACAGACTTAAATTTCTAATACAAGTATTTTCCCAATGGCTACTCTGGGCTGGAATAATTGCAGCGTTCCTCTACTGTGCAATCTGTCTATTTCTTTTTATTGGGCAACCTCGGTTCATTTTCTTTCCCTCTGCTGTTATTGAAAAGACACCAGAGTTTTTTAATCTCCCTTACGACGAGATTTGGTTAGCTGTACCAGTTAAAACAGGCAAGGTAGAACACATCCACGGTTGGTGGATAAAAGCCAAGCAACCCAATGCTAAGGTGTTGCTATACTTACACGGTAATGGGATCAATATTGGCGCAAATGTAACTCATGCCAATCGGTTTCATCAGCTAGGGTTTTCGGTATTACTGATTGATTATCGGGGTTATGGTCGCAGTGAAGGCAGCTTTCCCAATGAAAAGCGGGTTTATGAAGATGCAGCGACAGTTTGGAATTACTTGGTGCAGCAACAAGAGATTCCACCCAGCCAAATTTTTATTTATGGACATTCTCTAGGGGGTGCAATAGCTATCGATTTGGCAGTGAAACACCCACAAGCCGCTGGTTTAATTGTGGAAAGTTCTTTTACATCCATCCGCGATTTAATCACTTATCGAAATATGTTTTGGATGTTTCCTGTGGATTTAATTTTGACACAGCGGTTTGAATCTGTTAAAAAATTGCCAAATTTAAAAATGCCAGTTTTATTCATTCATGGCGCTGTTGATTCGACTGTACCCTCTTTCATGAGCGAAAAACTGTATGCCGTTGCTCCCGAACCAAAGCAACTATTGTTGGTTCCAGGAGCAGATCATAACAACACCGCAGTAGTTGCCGGTTTGCAATATTTGCAATGGGTAGAGTCTTTTGTCCAACAAGTGCAGACTCTTAGCTATTTGAACAGCTTCGACTAGCTAATCGTAGCTGCTTACGTCACAAATCTTCATCAAAATTCTATTCCGATATATCGCGATATATTCCGATATATCGTATATTAGAGAAAGTTGATTTGAGATTCACTTATGTTTAGACATTTTCGGTCACGTTTTGGCGCACCTGCATGGGCAGGAGTTAGCGAAGAGGATTCATTGCTTGTCAGGTCTTGGTTTGGGCATGGCAACCATCATGGTAGACATCATGAGAAACACCTTGGCAATGAAATGTTTGGTCGTGGTTGGGGAGATGAATACCGGACTCGTCGGGGTGACATCAAGTTCATCCTGCTGGAATTGTTATCCGAGCATCCTAGTCATGGTTACGACCTGATTAAAGAGATGGAAACTCGCTATGGTGGTTTCCGTCGCCTCAGTCCTGGCTCAGTGTATCCAACACTCCAATTGCTGGAAGAAGGTGGTTATCTCAAGAGCGCACAGGAAGGTGGCAAGCGGATTTACACGATTACGGATGAGGGTAGACAATTATTAGCAGAACGTGCCCAACAAGAACCTTCAGACTCTCCTTGGGATACCTTCAAAAGTTTTGTGACAGGTAAGCCCCAAGAGTTTATTGAGTTGCGGAATGCCGCCACAGAACTAGCTGCTGCGGTGGTGCAGGTTGCTCGTAGTGGCAATATGGAGCGAATAAATCGGGTGCGTGAGCTTTTAGAGCAAGTTAAACGGGAAATTTACGCGATTCTGGCTGAAAAATAAGTAGAGGCACGTAGTAAGGACTAAAGTCCTTATTTTCTAAGCACTTTAGTGCTTACTACAAACCCTCTAATATTTTGCTTACGCTATTGATCGCATTAGCGTTCGCTGTCCATGTCCAGCATCTGCATTTGATGTTCACTGTAACTTGAATCCATATTGCCAGAGGTTGCCCAAAGTCCATAAAAATTTAGGTTACAGGGACTGGGTACAGAAGATAATTTTCTTGACTGTCACCTATCCCCTTCTTAACTCCTAACTTCCTTTACTATTGCTCCAACAATTTCATCCGCTGCCACCAAAGATTCAGGGGATAATAAACGACAGGTGCCCACAGACTACTAAGAATGGCAGAGGCAAGAGCGACACGCTGGTAATATGTCCAAATATCTGTCACCTTACGCTCATTACCTAGCAAAGTTAATTGCAACCCAAAAATAGTTTCTGCTAAAACTGCCATAACAAAGACAATTACAGCAATCGAAATAAAATCTTCTTCGATAAAACGCTGTTTCTGAAGCAAACCAGTTAAAACTCCCACTATCCCTAAACTCAGGGCATGAGTCGGGTTAGGTGATGTCATTGAATCTTGAAGTAGCCCCAGAACTATACCTGCCAAAGCTCCGGCAAACACCGTCCGCTTCACACTCCAAGCTACCACCCAAATTAACAGCCAGTTAGGGCCAATTCCCAACAATTCCATACCTGGGAACCGGGTTGGCAATAATAATAAACATAACAGTACTGAACTAGCCGTCACTATCCAACCCAACAGCTGACGTACACCAGGATGCCAACGAGCAAGCGGCTGGATTTGGAATTTCGATTTTCGCTCTGACGATTTTGGCTTTTTCTGCCTGCTACCACCAAATGCAGGAATCTTCATTTTTATATGGATTTTTTCAAAGAATTTACTTAGACTTTTGTGGCACTTGATTTGCCGACTCTTGATTTTCTGGCTTTGGATAAACAGCTACCCAATCGAGAGAGCGGATTGGCGGAAAAAGCTCAATTTTCGCTACTGATGCCGGAAGTTTCTTTAAATCCAGTGACTTGATTCGTCCTACTGCCAAGCCAGATGGAAATTTCTGACTATAAGTAGATGTGGAAACTAAATCTCCTACCTTGACATTTGGAACTTTTTCATAAAACTCCAGCACTGCTTCAGCAGAAGAATCTCCTCGCAAAACGCCTTTAGCTGCCGTGCGGCTAACTGATACACCCACTTGACTCTTGAGGTCACTGATTAACAACACGCGGCTAGTATTGGGAGTTACACTTTCCACCAAACCCACTAATCCGCCTTCTGCCTTGACTATGAAGCCTTCCTGAATCCCTGCATTCACACCGCGATTCAGGGTAACTTGTTGCCACCACTGGTCAGCACTACGTCCTACCACCCGTGCCGGAATTGGCCGTGATGCCAGTGGCTCTTTTTCCACATAGCCCAATAAATCTTGTAGCTTTGTCTTTTGACTTTCCAAATCTACTATACGGGTTTGCAATTCCAATATCCGGGCATCTCTGAGACGTTCTTCTGGAGTTGGCCCTGACTGCAACATCTCTAACGGACGGGTAATTGCCTGGTATGTCTCAAGCACCAACTCACCTTGAGTCTGTCGCAATATCCAAGCACTACCAACTATTAAAGCTAACAACCCAATTTGTAACCCTTTACGATCCCACCAACGCCGTATTGTAACCATATATACCTTTGTATACTTATACGAATTAAGTTCTATTTGAGTTCTATTTATATAGAACCCAAATAGAACTCAAATAGAACTCAAGTCTGATATTTTTTTTGCTACATATTGCGAGAGCTTTCGGTGACAACTCGTTCCAACTGTTTAAAGTTTTCTAACACACGACCTGTTCCCAGCACAACACAGCTCAAAGGATCAGCAGCAATGTGGGTAATAATCCCTGTTTCATGGCTAATCAGGGTATCTATGCCTTTGAGCAAAGCACCACCACCAGCTAACATAATACCTCTGTCAATAATGTCTGCTGCCAGTTCTGGCGGTGTGCGTTCCAGTGTCCGCTTCACAGCTTCGATAATTACTGATAGCGGTTCCAACATGCTTTCACGAATTTCTGGGGCTTTGATTGTTACAGTTCGCGGTAGACCAGAAAGCAGGTGTAAGCCTCGGACTTCCATCATGGCGTCGTTATCATCATGAGTCGGATAGGCAGAACCAAGCCGAATCTTGATGTCCTCAGCAGTACGTTCACCAATGACTAAATTATGAACTTTCTTAATATACTGAATGATTGCATCAGTCAGTTCATCTCCAGCAATGCGTACTGATTCGCTAATCACTGTACCCTGAAGACTCAGCACTGCAACTTCTGTTGTCCCACCACCAATATCGATGATCATGTTGCCAGTGGGTTCGGCAACAGGTAATCCTGCACCAATAGCCGCAGCTACGGGTTCATCGATTAAATACACTTTTCTTGCTCCTGCTTGGTGAGCTGCATCCATCACAGCTCGCCTTTCTACTCCTGTGACACCACTGGGAATCCCAATGACAATCCGGGGTAAAATCAAAGACCTACCTTCATTTACACGCTGAATAAAGCTTTTTAGCATCAGCTCGGCTATCTCGAAATCAGCAATTACACCATCCCGCAAAGGGCGGAGGGCAATCACATTTCCAGGTGTACGACCGAGCATTTTTTTGGCTTCTTCTCCTACTGCTAATGCCACCTTTTCGTTGACATCGATAGCAACTACAGAAGGTTCTTGTAGTACAATACCTTTACCAGATACATAAACCAGGGTGTTTGCGGTACCGAGGTCGATACCCATATCCCATGATGTGCGAAAGTTCCTAAAAATACCCACGCGTCTGTAAACCCCCTATATGCGATACTTTTTGACTACAACGGTAAGAGTTAATCGTGCCGGATTTGATAAAGTTCGTATCCTGAGTTGAGTCAATTAGACTATATTTTTATATGATTCCCAGGAATATTTACTATGTCTCTGTCCTTTATTTTTTGATATTCTCTGGCTAACTTAGTATATCCGTATACTTTTATGTGTTTCTCCAAGTAGTATGTATCATTTTTCAAGTCAATTATATTGTTAACTGTTTAACACATTATTTTCAAGTGTTTCACAATTCGCTATGATGAAAGTCAGAATTAATGAGTACACCTGTACTGAAAGGTAACACGTATGAGTATCAATGTTGTCACCCTCGTCGGTCGTGTAGGCGGCGAGCCAGAAATGAAGTATTACGATTCTGGAAAAGTTGTGTGTAAATTGACATTAGCAGTCGATCGGCGATCGCGAAACAACGATAAACCTGACTGGTTTAATTTAGAACTATGGGACAAAACCGCAGAAGTGGCGGGTAACTATGTGCATAAGGGAAGCCTAATTGGAGTCAAAGGTTCATTGAAGTTTAACAGCTGGAACGATCGCCAAAGTGGAATACTCCGTTCTTCACCATGTATTCGAGTAGACCAATTAGATTTATTAGGCTCTAAGCGCGATGCAGAAGCGGGCGGAGATTTTTCACCAGAGAATTTCTAATTGGGCATTGGTCATTAGTCATTTGTTAAAACAAAGGACTAATGACCAATGACAAATAACTAATAACTAATTTGCAGCGTCACCGATGCTTCTACTTCCTGTTCACCGCCAACAACAGGGGTGGAAGCATCAGCTGACTTGGCAGCCTCAGCCCGTAAAAACATGGGTGGTCGAGGTGGAGTTGCATTATTGACTTGAATGCTTACTACTTCTTTGGATTTAAAACCCAAGGCGCTGAAAACGGCATCAGCTTGCTGCCGCGCGTCTTGAGTAGCTTCTTTTAATGCTTGCTTTTGAGCAGATGCGATCGCTTCATCATTCGCAACAAAACTAATACCGTTAATTTGTGTTGCACCCGCTTTCACTGCATCATCCAATAATGTTCCTGCTTGCTCAACAGGAATAGTAAAACTCACAGTGTTATTGGCAGCATAGCCTGTAATCCGCTGCACATTATTGGTGTAGCTGTAAACTGGGTTGAGCCGGATACCAGTAGTTTGTAATTTTTCCACATTTTTGCTCTTGAGAAAGGCAACTACAGCGGATGACCTCTGGGCGGCTTCTTGCTGTACCTCCTGTGCTGTTTTTCCCTGAATCTCTACTCCTAAACTGACTTGTGCCAGGGTTGTAGGAATTGTTTCTACTCCGCGACCACTGACACTAAGGGTTCGCCACAATTTATCTTTTTCTTCTGCCAAGGCAGGTAGCACAAAAGTTGCACATAAAAGCATTGCTAAAGGCAGTATTTTCCACAAGTTTCCAGATGGAAACTGAGAACCGGGTAAAGCGGCTCTAGTCATCAGATTTGCACTCCTCAAAGTATCCACAGATGTTTTTAATAAACCTATGTAGCAATCTTCTGGTGGCCGTTGAGAGTCAACAGCCACCACAAGTTTTTCACAACTCAAGTGCGATCGCTAGATACGATTTGTATGTTCTTACTTTGACACTGCCATCTTCAAAAGCTGAAATGGTTACATTTTTGGAAACTAAAAAAATTACACTCGCCTTTTTGGAGATTTTGTCGTGGCGTATTGGCTGCTGAAAACTGAACCGGAAAATTATTCCTACTTCGATTTGGAACGGGACAGCAGTACAGTTTGGGATGGAGTCAACAATTCTTTAGCGTTGAAACATCTACGTACCATGCTTTCTGGTGACTTGGCGTTAATTTATCACACAGGCAAAGAACGGCAAGTCATCGGTTTAGCAGAGATAGTTAGTCAACCCTATATCGATCCAGCACTCAATGACAGCAAACGGGCAGTTGTAGATGTGCGGGCACTACGAAGAGTACACCAACCCGTTACCCTAGCCCAAATAAAACAGGACAATAAATTTACAGATTTTGACTTACTGCGACTTCCGAGACTGTCTATAGTCCCGGTTTGGGAAGTCTACTGGCAGCACTTGATTGAGTTGACAAATCGCACAAATTAAGTTTTAAACAGATGCCAATAGTGTCTCCATAGGATGTTTTTCAGAAACGCGTCAGAATCAAAGAGAAGGATTTTCACAGAACCCATGCATTTGTTAGATCCAATCAGCTTCTCTTTTCCTCTGCTGGCCAGCGCAACACAAGCCGCAGACAGTTCAATGGTAGTAGCAGCAGTGCTATTAAGCTTAGTAATCATTTACCTCGCCAGCAAAGTTGGTGGAGAGTTATCAAACCAAGTGGGTTTGCCGCCGGTCTTAGGCGAACTCGTCGGTGGTGTGGTAGTTGGCATCTCTGTTTTCCACCTTTTGGTGTTTCCAGAAGGCGGCACAGACAGTTCTAACTCTTTGATCATGTCTTTCCTTCAAACCACAGCTGGTTTAACGCCTGAAGCCACTCCAGGGGTGTTTGCAGCACAGTCCGAGGTCGTTTCCGTTTTAGCAGAATTGGGTGTGATCATCTTGCTGTTTGAAATCGGCTTGGAGTCGAACTTAAAAGACTTAATGGCAGTTGGTATTCAAGCCACCGTCGTCGCCATAGTTGGGGTAGTAGTACCCTTTGCCGCTGGGACTGTGGGACTAATGACTTTGTTTGGTATTGCAGCTGTACCCGCAATTTTTGCCGGGGCGGCTTTGACTGCCACTAGTATTGGTATTACTTCCAAAGTGCTGTCAGAATTGGGGCGACTCAATTCTAAAGAAGGGCAGATTATTTTGGGTGCTGCCGTAATTGACGATGTACTGGGAATCATCGTTTTAGCGGTAGTTGCCAGTTTAGCTAAAGATGGTGTGGTGGATGTCAGCAAAGTTGTTTATTTGATTATCAGCGCCACTGGTTTTATTTTGGGAGCAATCCTACTAGGCAATGTTTTCAATAAGTCCTTTGTAGCGATCGCTGATCAACTCAAAACACGCGGTGGACTAGTAATACCAGCATTCATCTTCGCCTTTGCTATGGCATACTTTGCCGCTGTCATCCACTTAGAAGCAATTCTAGGAGCTTTTGCGGCTGGTTTAGTCTTAGAAGAGACAGATAAGCGCAAAGAACTGCAAAAGCAAGTCTGTCCGATTGCCGATATGTTAGTGCCAATTTTCTTTGTGACTGTTGGGGCAAAAACCGATTTGGGAGTGTTAAACCCAGCAATTCCCGACAATCGTGAAGGTCTAATTATGGCAACTTTCCTGATCACAGTAGCCATTCTCGGTAAAGTAATCACAGGTTTAAGCGTGTTTGGTCAACCGGAAATCAACCGTTTAGCGATCGGTGTGGGGATGATACCTAGAGGCGAAGTCGGGTTAGTGTTTGCTGGTGTCGGCGCTGCCAGTGGCGCTCTCTCGAAACCGTTAGGGGCGGCAATTATCATGATGGTTATCTTGACAACCTTTTTAGCTCCTCCTTTGTTACGATTTGTATTTCCAGATCCAAAAACTGTAGATCCAGGCTCAGAGCAACTAATTTTAGACGGTTCTTCTGGGACTTCGTTGGTAATTGAACCACCTCAGTCAAGGGTGCCAGCATCAAATGACAGTGGCAATTTGGAAGTAACCCCAGAATCTAGCGATCGTTAATTATTAGGGAATGGGGGATTGGGTATGGGGAAGAGACAAGGAAGAAACTTGTTTAATAATTCTCCCTCATCTCCCCTATCTCCCAGTTGTGCAATGGAAACTTCTCTTCCCAAATCTCCGTCCCATCTGATTGTAGAATAATCGTTTGTTTATAATTTCTACCAGCATTCAAAATGTTACTTATTTTCAGTCTTCCTCGGCTTGTGAGCCTTTATCTAAATATTTTCCAGATAATTGGGGAGTAACACTCATAAATATTGCTAGATCATCTGACAGTAATGGGAATTATTTACTCAGTGCATCAATGGCAACAAAGAACAAACACTTATCATTGAACGGCTATCAATTATCAGTTTTTTAGCTTGATTGTAATTCCGAATCCCCCACCTCAAAGGTGGAAGATTTTGCATGGGTATTTAGATTCAATATGAAACCTAATAACTAATTTGAGTGTGTCTTAGAGCAGTTTTTAGATATTTAAACCACGACTGAGTAAGGAGTAGGGAGTGGTGTAGGTCAATTACTTGAAAAGCGCTGTAATACCAGCTTCAAAATCAAAAAAGGCATCAGAAGTCAAGTTTAGGTGGTGACGGTGTGATGATTTACCAATGAGTTGAGATATTGACGGCTCCCATGAACGTGAATTAGGAGAAAGGACTGTGAAATTACACTGGTTATTACCCAGCACTATTGGAACTATCTTCATGCTATCGTCGCCAGTAATGGCCGCGAGACTTGAATCTTGGCGCTTTGATGCCAATCAAAACAGGCTGGAAATTAATACTGTAGGAGCAGTTCAACCCCAGGCACAACTAATTTTTAACCCGACTCGGCTGGTAATTGATTTGCCAGGAACTACATTTGGTCGTCCGCAGCTAACCCAACAGGTGGGCGGTGGAATTCGCTCGATCCGTGTTGGGCAGTTTGATACAGAAACAACACGTATAGTTGTCGAACTGACTCCTGGTTATACTTTAGACCCCAAACGAGTGCAATTTGTTGGTACAACTGGCGATCGCTGGACGGTGCAATTACCTAAACCAGAAGTCGAGAAAGTAGCATCTTCTCCTAGAAGCGCTTACAGTGTAGTTACCCCAGACTCTGAACCTCAACCTAGTATTTCCAGGGTTGCCACTACTACACGAGGTGCGACTCAAATTGAGAACTTACAAGTAACAGGTGATGGGTTGTTCATTCGTACCAGTGGTGGTAATCCTGGAATTCAAGTAATTCGCAGCCGCGATCGCGCTACTATCTTCGTGGATATCTCTGGCGCATCTTTATCACCACGTCTAGCGCAGCAGAGTAATATACCCGTTAACAAACATGGTATTAGCCGCGTTGAATTCACCTCATTGCAAACCCAACCTCCTGGCGTTCGCCTAAGTTTGCGGGTAGATAAAAATAGCCCCGACTGGCGAGCAACTAATAGTAACGACGGTGGTTTGGTAGTTTTACCTAGTCGCGTTGTCAGATTACCTGGAAGTAATAATTCAGACAATCAGTCAGAAGCCGTTTCCTTTCCTAGTAGACCATCTGCCAACAACTCGCCAGCAACAATTGAGTCTGTGCAACTGGCTGATAATGGCACACAACTGCTAATTAGAGCCAACCAAACTTTATCTGCCACGGGAACCTGGGATAGATCCTCAGGTATCTTCCGCGTCACAATTACCAATGCCAAGTTAGCTCCCAGAGTTACAGGCCCTACTTTTGCTGCCAATAGCCCCATTCTTCGGGTACGTCTGCAACCCCAAGCACCCAACACAGTGGTTGTTTTAGTTCAGCCAGCAGCTGGGGTGCAACTTGGGCAACCCCAGCAAATCGGCGACCAGCTTTTGGCTCTACCAATACAAGCTTCTCGGCAAGTTGTCGCCCTCCCCGGAAGACCCCGCTTTGCTTTACCTGGGCTACCACCACCAAACCGTGGGCCATTCCCAGACCCAAACAATCCAAATCCCCAGCTTTCAATACAACCACAGCGCCGAGTTAGCAATGGGCGAGTGGTAGTTATTATTGACCCCGGACATGGCGGTAAAGACTCAGGAGCGCTGGGCATTGGGGGGGCACGCGAAAAAGATGTTATTTTACCTATTGGTAGGAGACTTGCTCAGATTTTGCAGCAAAATGGCGTACAAGTAATTATGACGCGGGATTCTGACTATTTTGTTACCCTTCCGGGACGGGTGCAATTAGCAGAGCGAGCTAACGCTGATGTATTTGTTAGCATCCACGCTAATTCGGCAGGTGCGAGTCGTCCAGATGTTAATGGCTTGGAAGTCTATTATTATGACAGCGGTCTAAGTCTAGCTCGTATTGTCCGTAGTAGCATTCTTCAAAGTATTGGTACTCTCAAAGACAGGGGAGTGCGGCGAGCCAGATTTTATGTCCTCAGAAAAAGTTCTATGCCCTCCATTCTCGTGGAAACGGGTTATATGACTGGTCGAGAGGATATGGCTAGGCTCAGAACCTCAGCTTACCAAAATCAAATGGCAGAAGCGATCGCTCGTGGCGTTCTTCAGTATCTAAAGAGAAGATAAGTAATTTAGTCGAAATTATTGAGTAAATACATCTAATCTTTACGATTTTTATCCAATTTAGTAGTAAAACAATTTAAGTATTCTTGCGGCGGGATAGGAGTAGCTTCTTTGTTATTGTCATCTCATACTTTGCAAATTTTGGATTTTGGATTTGTATCACCTCCAAGGAGTGTTAGTGTAGCAAGACGTTAGTTTGGCATAAACCTAAAATTGGCAATCTAAAAGACGCTCGATGACACGCTAACGCTGCGCTATCGGCTTTTCTTCAATCTAAAATTGGCAGTCAAATTTATCTAAGCTAATGGCATGGCAAAATCAGAGGAGCGTGCTATATTTTACGCCATTAGCTGTGTCTTAATAACAGCGCAAAACTCAAGTGTGCGCGGTGATGGTGTGAGGATTTGCCAATATGTTGAGATGTTGACGGCTCCCATAAATATGAATCAGGAGAAAAGACTGTGAAATTACGCTGGTTACTATCCAGTACTATTGGAACCATCTTCATGCTGTCGTCGCCGGCAATGGCTGCGAAACTCGAATCTTGGCGTTTTGATGCCAATCAAAACAGACTGGAAATTAATACTTTAGGGAATGTTCAACCCCAAGCACAATTAATTTTTAACCCCACTCGTTTGGTAATTGATTTGCCAGGAACCACATTTGGCCGTCCGCAGCTAACCCAACAGGTGGGCGGTGCAATTCGTTCCATCCGTATTGGGCAGTTTGACGAACAAACAACGCGCATAGTGGTTGAAATCACTCCTGGTTATACTTTAGACCCCAAAGGAGTACAATTTGTTGCTACAACTGGCGAATCCCCTACGGAGACACTTCGTGAACGCTGGACAGTGCAATTACCTACGCCAGAAGCCGAAAATCTACCCTCAAAAAATACTGAGGGGCAACAAGAACAAGCTATAGCCACAGCAACTTCACCGAGAACATCTACACCAGCATTCCCCCCAAGGAATATTTACAATGTGGTGACAACCGACTCTGTTAATCCACCTAACAACAGAATGGTTGTCGCCAGGGTTACTCAAATTGAGAAATTACAAGTCACAGGTGATGGTTTTTTTGTTACTACAAGTGGTGGCAATCCTCGGATTCAGGTAAATCGTAGCAACGATCAAAAAGCAATCAACATCGACATTGCTGGTGCAACTTTATCACCAAATCTAGAGCAGCGAGATTTGTCGATTAATCGCTATGGTGTTAGCCGTATCCAGTTCACCCAACTGCAAACAAGCCCATCTGTTGTTCGCCTGACTTTACAGGTAGATGAAAATAGTCCAAATTGGCGAGCAACCACTAGCAGTGTTGGTGGTTTTGTGGTTCTACCCAGTCGTGGGGTTGCCCAGTTTCCTGGAAATAACAGCCCACGTCCCATATCACCTAGTAACACACTCGCTACCATTCAGTCTGTGCAACTGGCTAATAATGGCACACAACTGCTGATTAGAGCTGACCAAACTTTATCTGCTACAGGAGGCTGGGATAGAACTTCTGGTCTGTTCCGCATCACTATCAACAATGCTAAGTTAGCTCCCAAAGTCACAGGCCCTACTTTTAATCCGAATAGCCCTATCCTGCGGGTACGCCTGCAACCACAAGAATCCAACACTGTCACCGTCTTAATTCAACCAGCAGCCGGAGTACAAATTGGGGAACTTAACCAGGTTGGCGACCAGCTTTTAGCTTTAGAATTACGACGTTCTGGTAGCAGCATCACACCGTCCATTGCTTTACCTCCCCTGCCATCGCCAGACCAAGGTCAATTGCCAAACCCCACAGATAATCCCCGTCCAATCTCCCAGTCACGACCACGCCCCTCGACTCCCAGAGGGAAATTGCTAGTAGTTATTGACCCAGGACATGGTGGAAAAGATTCAGGTGCTCCTGGTTTGGGTGGACTTTTAGAAAAGGATGTAATCCTGCCTATTGGTAAAAGGGTAGGAGCAATTTTAGAGCAAAATGGTGTACAAGCCGTGCTAACGCGGGATGCTGACTTTTTCGTAGAACTTCAGGGACGGGTAGAGATTGCCAAGCGAGTTAATGCGACTTTGTTTGTCAGTATTCACGCTAATTCCGTTGATAATCGTCCTGATGTCAATGGGTTAGAAGTCTATTATTACGACAGCGGTTACGCCCTGGCTGAAGTAGTTCGCAAGACCATCCTCCAGAACATCGGTACTATCAAAGACCGGGGAACCCGCAAAGCCAGATTCTATGTTCTTAGGAAAAGCTCCATGCCTTCTATTTTGGTAGAAACAGGCTATATGACTGGTTACGAGGATAATCCCAGATTGGGAACACCAGAATATCAAAATCGGATGGCAGAAGCGATCGCTCGTGGCATCCTAAAATACTTACAGCAGAGGTAATATAGTACAAATTACTAATTAAAGAGGTGGTATTTAAACTTCTTTTACGTACAGAATTTAGTGGTCAATTTGGACATTCTCTGCTAAATTCTGTATTTTAAATCCCAAAACCTAAATCTATATCTGCCTGTGTATTCATCTTCCATTTTTGAAGGGAATCCCGACGATTTTTCTGATCAAGAACCCCAACGTGCCCCAATTGGCATCTTTGATAGTGGTGTGGGTGGACTGACGGTACTGCGACAACTCTATCGGCAACTCCCCAATGAATCAATTGTTTATTTTGGGGATACAGCTAGACTTCCTTACGGAATTCGTTCACAAGCAGAAATTTTACGATTTACGCGTGAAATTATTACCTGGCTACAACAGCAGCAGGTAAAAATGGTAATTATGGCTTGTAACACCAGTTCCGCTTTAGCTCTAGAAACCGTGCGTCAAGAATTCAGCATACCTATTTTGGGAGTCATCCTACCAGGTGCAAAAGCTGCGGTGCAACTAGGAAGACGTATTGGTATAATTGCCACCCCAGCTACAGCTAAGAGTAATGCTTATAAGCACGCTATACTTGAGATTGCTCCTGATGTCCAAGTCTGGCAAGTTGGATGCCCGGAGTTTGTGCCACTGATTGAGCAAAACCGCATTCACGATCCTTACACTGCTGAAGTAGCACGAGCCTACCTAGAGCCTTTATTAGAGCAGGAAATTGACACCTTAGTCCACGGCTGTACCCATTATCCCCACCTTACACCAGTACTGCGATCGCTCCTCCCCTCTCAAGTCCAGTTAGTTGATCCAGCTGTTCATGTTGTGGCAGCTTGTGCCCAAGAGCTAGACTTACTAGGCTTAAGAAATACTCATCTACCATTACCAACTCGCTTCGCCGTCAGCGGTTGTCCGCAACAGTTTTCCCAGTCAGGAGTGCAGTGGCTAGGCTATACCCCAATGGTTGAAGAGGTTTGCTTCACTGATACCGCTATTTCCCACTCCAATAAAACTAATTAGTCCTTCGTCCTTAGTCCTTTAATCAAAACAAATGACCAAGGACGAAGGACAAATGACTATTGACTATTAACTGCTTGAGTCACCTTTGTCCTTACTGATATCTCTTGCTTGTGTTTCGCTTCGGCAGATAAAGGGAAACTTGTAGCAACAGCCTTTGTACCTGTTCGCTTCGCCAGTGCTAATAACAGGTAGACTGTGAACAAATATCCAGACGCTAAAATAAAAATCATCATAGGTATACTTCCGCGTAAATCATTGTTCTACTAGCACGCTTCTAAATGAATATAAAATTCCATAAATTAGTAGAACCTCAGCCAAACAAGTGCATTCTTGATGGCTGTAGTTTCATATAGTAGAATTACCTATAGAGATCAAATCCTCTACGGACAAAGAATTTATTATCTAATGCGACTTCTTGCAAACCATAGATCCCACAGCAGTTAGCTTGCCGTTTAGCAATCTAAAACTACGATTCTCAGCGGTCTACTTGATCTGCTTTATTTTTGTTTAAACTGCTGTGAAAAGAGCAATGCTTGCGCTCAACGTGCGCTGAAGACGTGTAGCGGTTTCCCATAGGGATATCGCATAGCTCTAAACCACGAGTTTTGCTGATCGCAGGAAAAATCAAAGGAATTATTCCCTTAATCTAAACTACGATTAGTTATTTTAGACTCACACCACCCAATCAGTAAATTCAACTAGTAGCTGAGTTACTTTGGCTGTATGAATATCTGACAAAATTTAAAATTCCTATATTTTAGCGTAACACAACGACCCTGGATTTTGAGCTGACTCGGCTGCTAAATTTCAAATTTTTTGAAGAGCTACACCTCAGTCCTGGAGAAATTTAGTCTCACCGATTAGCGACAAATTTAAATCGCACCCATTTTGTCAATAAGTAATATTGCCTGAATTCTGTTTTGAACTGTGAGAGGGGAAACTACTTAACACAATTTAAGCTGATATTTATTCACCTGTACTGAGTATTCAGGTTTGAAGTTATTTAAAACCTGAATAGTAAAATTAAAGCATAATTGCTTATTGACAAACCCATCATTAACCTCAATTATCACCCATAGACTCATAAAAATGGGATTACCTGATGAAAACTTTGCGCTGGCACAGGGTTATCTTAAAATGAGTATAGGATATGTAAACTTTCGTAACCTAAGTCAGAGTCCGCCCATCCATGACCCCAGCCACCTCCCTGTTTACCCCTGTGGAAGCAGACCTGCGACTACTAGCAGATAACCTAAAACAGCTAGTTGGAAACCGCCACCCCATTCTGTTTGCAGCAGCCGAGCATCTATTCGGTGCTGGGGGAAAGCGTATCAGACCAGCAATTGTCCTGCTAATATCGCGGGCAACAATGTTAGAACAAGACATTACACCGCGTCACCGCCGCCTTGCTGAGATTACAGAAATGATTCACACAGCAAGCTTGGTACATGACGATGTGGTAGATGAATCAGACGTGCGCCGAGGCGTTCCTACCGTTCATAGTTTGTTCGGGAACCGCATTGCCATCTTAGCAGGAGATTTTCTCTTTGCCCAATCGTCCTGGTATTTAGCAAACTTGGACAATTTGGAGGTGGTGAAACTGCTCTCAGAAGTCATTATGGATCTGGCTACTGGGGAGATTCAGCAGGGACTAAATCGTTTTGATACTGGTATTTCTATTGAAACTTACCTCCAGAAGAGTTATTACAAAACAGCTTCGTTAATCGCCAACAGTTCTAAAGCAGCTGGATTGCTCAGTGAAGTCTCACGAGAAACTGTTGAGCATCTGTATAACTATGGTCGGCATTTTGGCATAGCATTTCAAATTGTTGATGACATTCTAGATTTCACCAGTACAACAGATACCTTGGGTAAACCAGTGGGGTCGGATCTCAAAAGTGGTAATCTGACTGCACCCGTTTTATTTGCTTTAGCCGAAAAACCATCTTTGGAAGTGCTGATTGATCGCGAGTTTGCTCAAGAAGGGGATTTAGAGCAAGCATTAGCACTAATTCAAGATAGTCAAGGTATACAGCAGGCGCGAGATTTGGCTGCTCACCATGCTAAGTTGGCAATTGAACATCTTGCAGTTCTCTCACCCTCAGAATCTCACCAGGCATTGATTAACATAGCTGAGTACACACTGAGTCGCCTCTATTAAACTCAGTTATCAGTTCTCAGGTAGAAAGTGGGGATTTAGATGTAGGGTGTGTTGTGGCTTTCGTAACGCACCGAAAACCTGACATGGTGTGTGACGCTATTGCGTTAACACATAATAGAACAATTTTATATTTAATTCAACCCACAATTTACCAGGTAGAAAGTGGGGTTTTTTATTTGGAAGTTCTTAGGGATTTCCAAAAAAGAAATTATCTAATCTTGTAGAGTGGACAGTGTTCGACTGACTTGTACCGAGCCTGCGTTACCCTGAGCTTTTTCGTACCCCTACTCTTAAGCAAGCTAGCAAGAGCGTCTGTCTGTGACACGCTGTTCGCGTTCATAGAGAAGGGTCGAAGTAGCACTCACGCCAAAGTCTTGCCCGCTTTTGGCTACTGGGCGGGGGAGACGCCCACCCTACAAGAAATAATGAAATATTTTTTTTGATGTGAAAGTTCTGAAGTGTAGGACTCTAGTTCACTGGGAAACTAAAACTTGAAAACTGAAAAATGTTCACTAATAACTGTTTTTTAATCAATTTTAGGTTTCACCCAGAGTTGAGCCAGTGGCGTAGTGTAAAGAAAAGAAAAAAATTTCTTTTTTCCTGATTTAGAAAACTTTTTTAAAAGAATTTGAGATTTAAGATTTTGGATGTGGGATTGTATCTAAAAAATCCCAGATCCAAATTTTTTCTATGCAATATCAGGGGGTATCTGTTTAGGCGATCGCTGTTGTCGTAACTGTTTCTGCATGAGTTTTTCTAGTTCAGTTCGCCGAATTTCGACAGTATGAGTGGTCTTACCCGGCGTCTCCAAAAAAACGATACTATCTACGGGTTCTAATGCCACCATTTGGAACAAAATATGGGTGACAGGAGTAATTTTAGCTAGCATTTGAGGGTCAAGCCCAGCAGGGGAAATTAGAGAGACATCCTGTATGGTAGGGAAAGCGTAAAGAACACGCTTTTCCAATCCTGGATTAGCACGATTGCTCAACGTAGTTAAAACCCAGCTTGACTCCGAATTTTGGAGAATATAGTACTGGGAGTAGCGTAATTTTTGAGCGATCGCTCTAAGGGCAGGAGCAATTGCTGCAACAAGATGTGGTGTCATACCATCGCGGGGTGCATTGTCAATCAGCAATTGAATTTGTGCTTCTAAATCCATAATGACTTGTATACGGCTCCTGGGTAATGGCAATAACATCTATCAAGTGTGAACAATCCCATTAGAATTGGGAATAATAAAATCAGCCACATCCTCAATAGTAGGATTGGTCTGCGTTTAGCTTATACGTAAAACCAAAAAAGCCAATACCCACAGTCCTACAGGTTGTATTTAAATACTTAGGGTCTTTTGAAAACCGAGACTATGAATTCAGCCGCAACCGCAACTATTCCATCTGCAACTATTCTGGGAGAAAATTCTACAGGTGTGGAGGTGATCTTTCAACTCCTGTCCAAGGAGTTTCAGCAATCAACCAAAGCTTCGGAACAGAATTGCCACGACGTAGCAAGACGTATTACCACCGAAGTCTACCGGATTTGTCATGAGAGTAAACGTATTCAAGCTTCTGGAACTGTAGAAAGCTCGGCGCTGACCCTGGCTCGGCATCGGCTGCAACAGTGTCTCAGGTACTATCAGTTGGGTTCAAATCGGGGCAGGGTCGAATTACACAGTACTCTGAGTGCAATTATTTATCGATATATTAATCCTCCTCAGAGGCAATTGAGCTATCAAGGGCGGCTGACGATAATTGAAGATTTCCTCCAGAGTTTTTATCTAGAGGCGTTGAACGCTTTCCGGCGAGAAAATCAACTCGGTGCCACTTATCGTCCTCAGACGCTCTTGGAATTGTCGGAGTATATGGCATTTACCGAGCGCTACGGCAAGCGACGCATTCCCTTACCAGGCCGTCAGCAGCAGTTAATTATCCTGCGGGCACAAACTTTTTCCCAACAGCAGCCCCCAGAAACCAGCGTAGATATAGAACAAGCCGCAGAAGGTAGCAATAATGAAGGTGATGGTTCTTGGGAAGAGCCAGCAGTTCACCAATTGCGCTCCACAATGGCAACGCAAGCCGAACCCGAACCCGAAGAAGACACCTTGCGCTCCGTTGTTGTTACGGAATTAATGAATTATCTCGAACAACGACAACAATCTGACTGCGCTGATTACTTTTCTCTCCGCCTCCAGGATTTATCAGCACAGGAAATTGAGTCGGTTTTAGGTTTAACCCCTCGTCAGAGAGATTATTTGCAGCAGCGCTTTAAGTATCATTTGATTCGGTTTGCCCTGTTGCACCGTTGGGAATTAGTTCACGAGTGGCTGGAAGCTTCTCTGCATACCAATTTGGGCTTAACTCCCCAGCAATGGCAAATATATACAGCACAGCTGGACAATAAGCAACGGTCTTTATTAGAGTTGAAGCAACAAGGACAAGCTGATGAAAAAATAGCAAAAACTTTAGGGCTGTCAATGGCACAACTGCAAAAACGATGGTTTAAGATTCTTGAGCAAGCTTGGGAAATTCGTAACTCATTAGTGTCCGGATCAGGTGCATCTACTCATGAATAGTGACTCAGAATCCTTACAACACCGGTGTCTCGATTGGTTATTGACAGATGATGTCAAAAATAACGAGCGATCGGTAGAATGTGAGGAAAATGACGGGGTAAAAAACCTCCTCAAGGAAGCCACTGCTTCAAAAAACAGTGAGCCAAAATTGGGAGGAACGCCCCAGACCTTTCAACTGGGAGAAATTCCTACTGTGCAAGATCGTTTTCAAGCTGTCCTTAAGCATCGGTTACAAATTCAAGCCCAAGACCACCCACCGTTGTTTCCCTGGGAAACACAAGTAATCGAATATCCTGATTTTGTTGATGAGCCGTCAATGACACTCGTTCCTAGCTGGGGATGGATGGTACAACAGTCGAAGTTGACCTTACCGACTCGCTTACCGGAAAGAGTTTTCCAGCAATTGCTAGAACAGTGTCAGGCTTTGGTGACATCTTCAGTGCCGTTGGGGGCAAAATTAGTTCAAGTGGTGGAGAACTTTTTTCCCAACGAGTCTCAAGCACTAAATGATATAGCTGGATTGGTGCTAAGAAGCAGCTATCGGTCTGTAAATACTCTGGAGGCAATGCCCAGTATTCAGAACGATTACTCAGATTTACAACCGCGTCAACAGATGGCTTTGTCGTTGCTAGCAGCTAAACAACTGCTGGAAAATTTGACTCTACCACTTTCAGCAACCAGTCCGGTGGTAGAAAGACAATGGCTAACCAGTGTTGGTAGTTTGAACATCAGAGTAGAGTACCAATCTCTAGGTAAACTTACGAAGTTACTTGTTCAAGCTGAGTTACCTGTTAAAGGAACTTTGACGCTGCGGGGAAGTGGCACTTTAGCAATGACAACATCTTCGACTTCGGGATACTTAAATGTAGAGTTAGGCTGCGAGCAACTTAACCCAACTTATACTCTGGAAGTTGAGTTTCCAGAAATAGACGAACAGTCGTTGTTGTTTGTGATTAATCCCACGATTTAATTTAAATTTCCATCGCTAGCACACTATGTCAATCAACGCCGATATATTAAGAGGATTTTCCTGGTTTTGAAGCTTATCCTATTTTTCAACAAGCGGTCATTAGGGTGTCTACGAGAAGCAGTTATTACAAAGACACAGGGACGCGCGGATATGGGGACATGGGGACATTGAGAAAGTATTTGATTATTTCTCGATTCACCTCGTCACCCATTTTCCGCGTATCTCCATCTCTACCCCCTATCTATAGCGGTTCTCGCTTGAGTGAAGTCCAACCCCTAAGAGCAAGTGAGGAGGGGGCTATGATGTACCTTACTTATGATTGATTAGGAAACGCTATATCATTTTTTTTGACACAGTAGTAGGGTAAGTAATTACGTGCCCCGCATTGTGTTTTTTGCATCTACATCATTGCTTCTACTAAACTCAAATGTTTAACTTATCCAGGATGAATCGGTTTTGGCGTATACCTGTAGGTAATTTGTGGCGGCAAAATCCGCAGGGTTCGCCTTTGATTGAAGTGGAAGATTCAATTTTATTGCGGGTGCTGGTGCTAGCGTTGGTTATTTTGGGAATTGTGGCGACGGATATTGCCGCTGAGACTTCATTCAGTTTTTGGGCGTTACCCCTGAGTGTAGTGGGTGCGACTTGGAGTTATTATCGTCGCCGCGATCGCAATGTTGCAGTTCAATTTTGCATCGCCATCGGCATGTTAGTAGCACTGGGTGCTTTCTTTGGGCGATTAGTGGGAGAGTTAAATGATACACGGTTGGGTTTGGCAGAGTTATTAATTCAACTCCAGGTGTTGCATAGCTTTGATACACCCCGCCGCAAAAATTTGGGCTATTCGATTGTTATCGGATTGATTTTATTGGGTGTCGCGGCAACCCTAAGTCAGACTTTAGCATTTGCACCTGTGCTGCTGTTATTTTTAGCGATCGCTCTGCCAACTTTAATATTAGATTACCGCTCACGCTTAGGTTTGAAGCCATTAAAAACTCAAAAGGAAAAATTAAATCAGAAGAATTCCTCAACTCTTAATTTTAAATTTTTAATTCTGAATTTTTTGCTAATTGTCGGTCTGGGACTGGCAATTTTTGCTGTTTTACCTAGATTCCCTGGCTATCAGTTGCGGAATTTTCCTGTAAGTTCTGCTATTCAAGTAAAAGGTAATTTCACCGGACGTAGTATTATCAATCCCGGTTATGTCCGCCAAGGCAAAGGTGATAATCAAGGCAGTGGTAGCGGTGGTACAGGACAAAATAAAACTGGTGAACCGGGTAAAGTAGATAATAACTTTTATTACGGTTTTAATAGCCAAATAAACCAAAACTTGCGGGGTGAGATGAAACCCAAGGTTGTAATGCGGGTGCGATCGCAAGCTGAGGGTTTTTGGCGAGTACTAGGATTTGACCGTTATACAGGTAAGGGATGGGAGGTTTCCCGGAATGAAGATGTTACGACTGTTAGGCGATCGCCTTGGTCTTACCAAATTTTTCTTTACCCACCCGTAATTACTGTTAAAACCCAAGAGGTAGTACAAACTTATACAGTGGTGTCGGATTTGCCTAACCTAATTCCAGCGATGGCTTATCCCAAGGAAGTTTACTTTCCCACACCACTGATCGCTGTTGATCAAGAAGACGGATTGCGATCGCCTGTGGAATTATCACAAGGACTCACCTACACAGTAATTTCCGCAGTCCCATACCGCGATCGCACTTTGTTAGGTGAAGCTTCTACTAATTATCCAAAACATATTAAAAAGTATTATCTGCAAATTCCTCCCGAAATTGCCGATAAAGTCCGGCAATGTACCGAAGAAATTCTCGCTAACTACAATCGGGAAGGAGTCTCAAAATCTTCTAAAAGCCTGGATTCACCATACGAAAAGACTCTCTACTTAGCTCAATACCTAAAGCAACACTATTCTATTCCCCAAAATCCCTTAGAACTACCTTATTTAAGTGAAAAAGAAGACTTGGTAGAAACTTTTTTGTTTAAGCAAAAGGGAGGCTATCCAGACCACTTTTCGACAGTTCTCACGGTGATGCTACGTTCCATTGGTATCCCAGCGCGTTTGGTAGCAGGGTTTAGTGCAGGAGAATTTAATCCATTTACAGGGTTATATGTTGTCCGTAATACTGACGCTTATGCGATGACGGAAGTGTATTTTCCTAAATATGGTTGGTTTGCCTTTGACCCTATTCCCAATCATCCTCTGATACCACCCTCAATTGAAGACACTCAGGCTTTTAGTGTGTTGCGCCAATTGTGGCATTGGGTTGCTGGCTGGCTACCTTCTCCGGTAACGGGTTTGTTGAATAATGTATTTGAGACAATATTTAGGTGGGTGATTAGAGCGATCGCTTGGTTTTTAGCTTTATTCTCTCAAGGTTGGTTTGGCGTATTGACTGGCTTAATCTTGGCAACTACAGCAGCTTTCTTCGCTTGGCTGGGTTGGGGCCAGTGGCGAGAGTGGCGCAACCGCAGATGGTTGAAGAAATTGCCAGCGATGGAGAGCCTTTATCAACAAATGCTGCAATGGACAACCCAAAAAGGTTTAGGCAAACATCCAGCACAAACACCTTTAGAGTATGCCAAAGTTTCATACCAGCATCATGCTCTAGCAACTGCTGAGGTAATAGATGAAATTTGTCAAGCTTATGTTGGTTGGCGTTATGGTGGTCATACACCTAACTTGCAACAACTACGACAAAGATGGCAAGGCATCAAAAAGACCGCTAAGACTGCTAAGTAATTCAAGACTTCGTATAAATTACTCATAAAGAGACATAGGAGTGAAAATGAATGTAGAGACCTAGCACTGCTACTTCTCTACAAGATTTCTCAACATAACCTTAAGACGGAATATGGATTTAAATCCAATACGCTTGGGTTAACAGAAGGTGACACCTAAATCCGCTAAGTGTGTATCTTCAAAAATCTAGCAGTAGCTAGATGCTGAAATTCTCTCAAAAGCTATAATTTACATCTGTTGCACCGAGAGATTAACTTGTGGATGTCATATTAGAACGATCGCACGAATTAAAACAAGCCTTAGTTGATTTTGTCTTTGATGCTGAAGGCGAACTGGCACAAGCATTGGAAACTTATGCAGCAGCACAGTCGCGCCGTGGAAGTGGGGATAGTACACAGCAGGACTTAATCATCGATAGCTTTCTGACAGATGGGAAAATCGGTGATAAGTCTCCATTAGAGTTGTTTATCGAAAGCTATCCAGATTTAGAAGAAAGCGATCGCAGCCTGATCAACAGCTGGCATCATAGTTTTATTGGCTTATTCGCCATAACGAATATTCTACCTGATGGCTTTGAATTGACGAACTGGTTGACAGATAAACGCTACATCGTCAAGCCAAACAATACTCAAACATTACAGGCAATATCTCGGTTGAAAGTCGGAGAAATCTTGCTAACTCGCATTTCTCCCGTTACCGATAGCTACTGGATGTTTTCTGGCCCCTACACAATAATGGGTAAATTAGGTAAACCAAAACTTGCTGTAGCAATTGGTAATTTCAAAGAAAACTATAAAAGTAATCTTTACAGCGATGCTCCAGACTTGCTAGAAGAAGCTTGGCAGTCAGTAGGACAATATCATCAGCAGTTTCTGGATTTTTTTGGTACTGATGAAATTACACTATCTGGATACCATCTTAATAAAAAAATAGCGGAATTTCAAGAAGTAATTACTGAAAAAACCTTTGCAGCCGCAGGAATTGATACTTCTAAATCTCTGGCTGAAGTGGCAGAAGCCGCTGGTATTGGAGACGAGGAAATAAAAGCAGCAGCAGAAGAATTTGGTGCTGATTCCAATGTAGTCTCTCAGATGTTTAACAGCAAAAGCGGTAATAGCAAAATGGTTATGCCAAAGGTTGATTTACCTGCTGAACTCAAGAAAGCAGAACAGGTAACGGCTCTTTCTCATCCCCGTTGGGGACAAATGTTTTTACCAACATATAGCAAGGTACAAGCAATCTTATCGGCAGAGGATTGGCAAAGTGTTCAAGGGTCTGAAAAACTAATTCGCTACTACCTCGAAGATAAAAGTATTAATGCTTTTATCTGGCATCGATTAGCACAACAGTATCCAACTCAATTAGAAAACGTGTTGCAAACATTTTTGCAACGTCCAGAGTTTAGCCTTGAAAGTGACTTGAATGCACTTTTACAAGAATTCCATAAACCTATTGAGCCGGAGTTACCAGACATTGCCAGTGTACCTATACATTTGCATAACTTATTTCAGGAAGCTTTAGGAGAAGTTAACAAATCTAAGCCCAAGAGTAAGGGGCAACAAAAGCCAGCAAAGGGTTTTCAACGAGGTTAACAAATATATTTAACATCTAACTCTACCTACTTAAGGTTATATGTTTTCCAAGGTAGAGTCCTTTGAGCGTACAGATATGTACGCTCCAAGCGCCTATTGGGTAAAATCAGTGTCAAAAACGAGATAAAAACCAGATAGTTAGATTTAAACATCGGTAGATAGCAGGTGAACAATCTCATCTAGGATTTTTTCTGGACTCTCAAGCTTGACTAAAAATCGATTAAAACCAGCATTCAAAGCCTTATGACTTGATACCTCCCGTGTATAAGAAGTAATAGCGATCGCAGGCAACTCTCTTATAGATCGGCAAGAATGCACTCGAATTTGCTCAATTAACCAATTTCCATCATGATCGGGCAACTTCATATTGCACAGCAGAATATCGGGATGAAGCGATTCGACCAAAGCAAGGGCTGCTTCTGCATCAGTTAAAGCCATTACCTCTGCACCTGCTGTTTCCAAAATGAAGGTGAGCAAATCTGCAATATCTGGCTCATCCTCTACCAGTAAGATCAGGGTTCCAACAAGCTGCTGAAGCGAATTTAACTCAGTTTCTTGATTAATTTTTTGCTCGGTTGCCATACCGTCCTTTTATTGTCTGCTATAGGTTGCTATTTTTATTGCAACGTATGGAGGGGAATAAGTCTTCACCCTAAATACACAAACTTGGGGTGAAAAGGTTTATCAATATGGAGAAGTTAATTTACGGAGCAACATTAACCGCCCTGTTAGCGATCGCCCCGACCAACTCAATTCATTGATGAAGATAAAAAATAGCCTGCCTTTTTCAGAGCAAGCGATTTCAATCGTGGGGTAACAATTACGAATTACCTTAGCGCAGCGTTACCGAGTCCGCGAACGTCATTATCAATTACGAATTATTCTGACTCATTACCGAGATTCAGCCTGAGTTGACACTGTTAATACTTGTGGTGGTGTAGCATCTGGCGGATAGAGAAAGTCTACTTCTACTAAAGAGCGATCGCCAGCTTTCATCTTTAATAAAACTAACGGCTCCCCTGCTTGACCTCTCTTTTGCACTAAATGCACAAACTGAGTTTGTGGCTGATTTTGCTCATCTTTGTAACGTACCCGTACCGTTCCTCGGAAAAATACTTCACGGGCTGGTGTACCAAGAAAGCGTAACCCCGGTTTTCCCAACTGATCCTCCTTGAGTGGTGTTTGTATCGACACACTAACAGTTTGAGGACTTTGAGTATTGTTGTATAGCGGCAACTTGAGATTATATTGAACTCCATAGTTGCCATGAGCGCGATATGCGGTGTCAGGATAGCGCACCAGCATAGTAGCACTTTGAATTTGACCAGTTCCTAAAGTACCACCATGCAGGGTACTCAGAGCGTAGGAAAACACTTGACCAGGCTGAGGAATAGTTAGATATCTAGCTTTAGGATTATCTACTAATAAGGCTCTCCATCGTGAACCACCAGACACTCCAGCTACACGCCCATAAATTCTTGGCTTGCCAGTTTCCTCTAAGGGAGTGGGAGCTTTATCCCGTGGCCCAGCTAAATCACCATTATCTAGTAAATTCTGCCACTCTTCTAAAGTAGGCTTTCCCGCTTCTCCTGTCGGAGACGCGACGCGAACGGGTTGCCGTAGTCCTCGCTCACTGCCATCAGAATTTACACGCGCAAACATGGCGAGGCTAGCTGCATAGACAGTGCCATCACTTTGTAGTCGGATCAATGTAGACCGGCCATTCAGGGGTGGTGTCAATCCCTGCACCGGAATTGGCAAATTTAGTAACATCCGACTTTTCCCTGGTGGAATCTCAATTTGGGCAGGGAAAATCTCTTGTCGCATTCCCCGAAGCACATCAGACATGACGCGATCGCCTGGGCCGGCAAAAACTTTACCTAAAAGATTTTGGCTAAAGGATGGTAACTGAATAAATGGTGCATCCGGTTGACTCAAATAACTCGCCGCTTGCAAAATATTCACCTTCACTGTTTCCGAACCAGGGTTATGCAAAATTATCCCTAAATAAAGAGAACGTAAATTCTCTGCTGGTTCAGCCCTAGTAATATGATGAGCAAAAATATCAAATCGTCCCCGAAACGGAAAATTCAGATGCGCCGTTGGCACTTTTTTGCCATCTGGTGGAAAAGTAGAAAGTAAAATTCCTTCTTTCAAAACCAATTCTGGACTATTACTGTTAAAGGTTGGCACTGTATCCAACTTACCTGGTAAAGGACGTACTTCTTGTGGTTGCACAACTTCTTCAGGTGGTGGTGTGGCAGGAGTTGATTGGGCTATTGGAAAAATTAGTAACAATGGCAACATATACTTAGATATTTATTTCACCATACAGACATTAACAACTTGATGAAAGTGCCAGTTTGTTAATAATTAATACGAAATCGGCAAGAATTCCCATCAAATTTTCTTGATTTAGAACTGGAACGTGAACAAAAATACAACGCGCTGTGAGTTTCTTTTGACTTAAGTAGTCCAACACTGAATAGTAAAGACCCTCTCTGCGAGACGCTACGCGAACGCAAACAAATTTACCGCAGTCGTGGCTAATCTGAATTGCTGCGGCTCCCGCCACTAATTTTTCTAAATCAATTTCTGTCTGCAAAATACTTTCTCCACAGCTAGCAACGGCTTCCACACTTAATTGTGTACGGCTTGCAGTCATAGCACAACAGATGATGTAATCAGGTTGGATTGCATTGATTTGTTCAATTACCTGAGTACTGGCAAGTTGCATATCTACGGGTAACTGCCGTAAAAAAGTTAAGTCATGGGGTATCAGATCAAGTTTGGTAACTTCAAGTAATAAATCATCAGCAGAATTTGACTCTTGATCTTTTAGCCAAATGTCAAAATAAGTTAATAGAATTCTTTTCTTCATAACAAATATTATTTAGAATAGAAAAACCCTCCATAATAAATTTACAAGGAGCAGGTAAATGCCAGTTATTGCGGTCGTAGACTACGAGATGGGAAATTTGCATTCAGTCTGCAAAGGCTTGGAAAAAGCTGGGGCAACTCCCAATGTTACTTATTCTCCAAAGGAATTAGAGCAGGCAGATGCAATAATCCTACCGGGAGTGGGATCATTTGATCCAGCAGTGCAACACCTGCGATCGCGTGGTTTAGAACAACCTATTAAAGAAGCGATCGCATCTGGTAAACCTTTCTTAGGAATTTGTTTAGGACTGCAAATTCTCTTTGAATCAAGTGCAGAAGGTACCCAACCAGGACTCGGAATTATCAAAGGAAAAGTGCGGCGGTTTCGTCCAGAACCGGACATCACTATTCCTCACACGGGTTGGAATCAGCTGGAAATGACTCAAGCAAAAAGTATTTTGTGGGAGCATTTACCATCCGATCCTTGGGTGTATTTTGTCCATTCCTACTATGTTGATCCAATAGACCCGCTAATCCGTGCAGCAACGGTCACTCACGGTACTCAAACGGTTACAGCTGCGATCGCTCATGAAAACCTGATGGCAGTCCAATTTCACCCCGAAAAATCCTCTAATATCGGATTGCAAATCCTGTCTAATTTCGTTGCTCAAGTCCGCGAAAAAATTCCTGCCTAATACTATTTTTGTCATTTGTTCTTTGTCCTTTGTCTAAAACTAATGACTAATGACTAATGACTAATGACCAATGACTAATAACCAATGAGTCTGAGAATTTACGGTAATCGCCAGCTAAAAACTTTACCAGGAAAAGAAACTAGACCCACTAGTGCGCGGGTAAGAGAGGCAGTATTTAATATTTGGCAGGGAGAAATTGCAGGTTGTCGCTGGCTAGATTTATGCGCCGGTACTGGTTCAATGGGCGCAGAGGCTTTGTGTAGAGGAGCCAGCCTAGTAGTGGGAATTGAACAATCAAGCCGAGCCTGTGCCACCATCCAACAAAATTGGCAGCAGGTAGCTAATGCCGACCAAGAATTTCGGGTATTACGGGGAGATATTACCCAGCAGTTAAAGACTTTATCAAGCAAGCAATTCGATAGAATTTACTTTGATCCACCTTATGCCAGTGGATTGTATCAGTCAGTATTAGAAGCGATCGCTCACTATCAACTTTTAGATCCTAGCGGCGAAATCGCAGTTGAACACGCCTCACAAGGTTGGACACCGCCAGAGATTACCGTTTGGGAAGTTTGCCGCCAGAAAGTTTACAGCAACACATCACTTACTTTCTACAGAATTGTGGAATGAGAAAAGCGGGGAGTGAGGAGTGGGTGAGAAAAATCGCTTCCTTGTCCTGTCCTTCTTATCCCCCTTCCCTCATCCCACTCAGCACTCAGCAACGCCAGTTGCTTCAAGTCGGCAGAGCCGCCCAACGCACTGGCACTCCCTCATCCTCCCAACTGATTAGGGCGCTTGTATTGCTTATAGGCAGCGTAAAATAGTCCGGCGAGGGTGACGAAAACTAGACCAAGGACAATACCTGATAGCAGGGGTTCAACCACTGGAAATCTCCTCTTTGTAATGATTAAATATTCGTTGCTTGTTTTTTATTTTACCAAATTTCGTATGAATCCTGCGTCCTACAGCCTTTTTGGAGGACGACTGCCCACAAGAAAATAGTCTTCTGTGCTTGCAGACACAATCAAGAACTTTTAAGCTATGTGTAGGAAATGAAAACTTTTTAGCACACCTAGACTTTCACAGCAAACCTTTTGGATAACCAGATTACCAAACCTGAAATTTTGATTCAGCGCATCCTTTTATTGACGCTGGCCATACTGCTAGCAGTCCCTTTGGGCTTTTTTGGTGTTCAGTTGGTTCAAGCCTCCGATCCATACGTCAAGAGTGTTCTATCCTTAACAGGAAACCCAGTTCAAGGACACGCGATCTTTCAAATTAACTGCGCTGGTTGTCATGGCTTGGAAGCAGACGGGCGAGTGGGGCCCAGTTTACAAGCTGTTTCCAAGCACAAGTCGCGGTATGGACTGATTCACCAAGTGATTAGTGGCGAAACACCACCAATGCCAAAATTCCAACCTAGTGCCCAAGAAATGGCGGATCTTTTGAACTATTTAGAGTCATTGTAGACCTGAGAATTTTTGGTTGCGGGATACATATAATCCCTCATAGAAAAAGGCCGCACATCCTATGCTGCCTTTTCCATCTCTGACAACTTTTAACAGCCCCGCAGAGGCTCTTGACGCTCAATAGCATTCGCACAGCGTCTCGTAGAGAAGTATTAGCGACGTAGGCTCGTCTGACTCGCTAACGTCCTTGGCGTATTTGCGTATAATCTTTGATAAAAACTCATATAAACTGTATATTTTTAAGTATGTTAGCAAGTAACTATTTAATTTTCGCGAAAGTGAGGTTAGCATACCTAACTCGCTAGAATTAAGGCAAAAGCTCCTAGTAAATGGGCTACAGTATAGCTTCTTTAACAGACTAGATATTCTTGAGATGCCCGAAAGCTAATGACTGAAGCGATCCAAATCGGTAATCGTACAATCACAGCTAGTGAACTGATTTCCTTACTGGCAAATTATCAAATGCTGCCGCAGTTGCAGCGGGAATTGATCATTGATGAGGCGATAGACCAAAACTCACGCTCCGCCAAAATAGCAATAGAGTGTACACCTGAGGAAGTAGACCAAGCTAAACAGAAGTTTTATGCTGAAAAACAATTCAAAAATGAAGAAGACATCCAGGCTTGGATGGCACATCAAGGGCTGACTCCCGAACAACTAGAAGTGATTACCACTCGGAAGCTGAAAATTGAAAAATTCAAGCAAGCCATTTGGGGTAATAAACTGGAATCTTACTTTTTTCAGTCCAAGACAAAACTGGACAAAGTAATTTATTCCTTACTGCGAACCCAGGATGTGGGAATTGCCCAAGAACTCTACTTTCGGATTCAGGCAAAAGAAAACTCTTTTGCTGACTTGGCACGGGAATACTCACTTGGGCCAGAAGCGCAAACTGGCGGTTTAGTGGGCCCGATTGAACTGAATGCACTACATCCTGTAATGGTACAAATGCTCTCTAGCAGTCAACCAGGTCAGATATTGCCCCCTACTCGTATTGCCGACTGGTTCGTGATTTTGCGGCTGGAAAAATTTATCCCCGCACAACTGGATGAATTTATGAAAGTGCGCCTGCTGAATGAACTCTTTGAAATCTGGCTACAAGAACAGCAAAAGCAAATCATGTCTGCATCACAAGGGGAGGGAGGCACGGGACGACAGGGAGAGGGCGATAAATCTTTAACTTAAGCATGTGAGTCACCTCCTATGCTTGGCTTCCAAACTGAAGATAGCGATCGCTATCTTCAGTTTGGAAGGTTGGACAAGCGATCGCTTTTGATGTTGTTCATATTGTAAGTGGAATCTCACCTCATTAATGATTAAAGGTAGAATCTCGCCTTTGCTAAAATAAAAATATGGCTAGTTAGACTAAAGATTAGAGAACTTGCAGCAGAAAGAAGTTGGAGAATCAAAGAGGCGACTGAAGATGCCCAGGTAAACTACAACACATTGAAAAGTTACGCCCGATACCTAGAATGAATATAGTTGACCTGAGTGCTGTTCAAAAAATAGTCCGTGTTTTTGGTGTATCAATTGAAAATTTGGAGGATATAATATGGTTTTTGATCCTTCCAGAATACCTGCCCCTATAGATTGATTATTGAGCCAATGACCGATTAATTCTGGGGTATCAGATTGGACTGATATTAGTTCATTAATACCCGTCTTTCAAAAACTTCTCAAACTCTGGCACTGCAAGGCTTAAACCAATTAACTAATCCCCTGGAGTAAGCTTCTATTGTGTCTTGGGTGATATAAGGTAATGTCATAAATTTACTAAAAATCCCTCACATAATTATTTTTACTTACCTTCTTCCCACTCTTGACCACCAGGTAACTCACTCAACATCACATCAATAGCACCAGGTAAAGACTTTTGAGAATTTGTATAAGTCAAATTTAAAAAATCTTGTGTTACGGACATAATCAGTGATTTTTCTAGCATTGCTTGCAATCGCTTAGGTGTATACAAACCATCAAAAATTTCAAATGAGCCTGATGAGAAAACTCCTAGTATTTCAGATATAACTTTTTCGACTGATTAACTCCAACTCATCAACAATTACTAAAGCATCATCATAACGTCCATCAAGAATAGACTTCCTTAAATCCCAAAGTTCTTGAGTCATCGGGATTTATCCAAAACTAAATATCATGGTAAACAAAAACCCCCAAGCTATGATGTGAGCTTGGGGGTTTTTGTTAGTAAAAAAAACCTGGCATCGAGCTATTTTTGCGTAGGGCTACCCCTAAAC
>NZ_JBALEL010000062.1:0-256737 GCF_036917935.1 Nostoc sp.
GGAGCGGTGTGACTCGTGACCGGAGCGGTGTGACTCGTGACCGGAGCGGTGTGACTCGTGACCGGAGCGGTGTGACTCGTGACCGGAGCGGTGTGACTCGTGACCGGAGCGGTGTGACTCGTGACCGGAGCGGTGTGGCTCGTGACCGGAGCGGTGTGGCTCGTGACCGGAGCGGTCTAACTCGTGCGTTCTTACATTACTGATTAGATACCGAACAATTACCGATATAACCTGAAACTTTTATCAGACAAAATTGCGAGTTTTGCTGAACCGGAATGCGGTTTAATTGAGGCAAACTAGCTATAGCAGCATTTTAAAGGAGTAATTTTATGTCTCGTCAAAAACGTACATCCCGCATTTTAGAAAAAGCTCAGTTAAGATCCTCTGGACTGAAATCGATTGTTCCAAACATCAAATTTGATGAATATTATAGTCTGGAAAAAATGATTGAGTCAATTGATCTGTTACGAAATAAACTCGATGTTTATAATACTGCTCTGTCTGTGGTTGACTCTTCTAAAACTGAAATTGAAGAGATGGAAAAAAATTTGAGTCAGCTTTCTGAGAAGATGCTGATGGTAGTTGCGATCAAATACGGCAAAGACAGCCGCGAATATGAGATGGCGGGCGGTGTTCGTAATAGCGATCGCATCCGCAAAATCAAGTCGAGCCGCTTGAAAAATGTTACAGAGCAAGCATTAAACGAGAATGCTAAAACTGCATAGAAAGCAGGAAGCAGGGGGACATGAGGCAATACTGTGTAGGTTTTGGCTAAAAAATCACTTTGGTGTAGGTTGGGTTGAGGAATGTAACCCAACATTTTCAGGGCTTTGTTAGGTTTCACTCTTTACCACTTCGTGGATCTTGCTACAACCCTAGCTTAAATATAGCGGTTCTCGTTTGGATGAAGTACATTTTTAAACCTCACCCCCAACCCTCTCCTTAGCAAGGAGAGGGTTGGGGGTGAGGTTTACTCAAATACGGGGTGAGGTTTAGACTGTATTGCACTGAAGTGAGAACCGCTATAGTTTAACGATGAGCAACTGCAACAAAAGAATGCCAGGGGAAGATAACCAACTGCTTTAGCTAAAGCTTCAGCCTGCTGAGGCTCTAAATCTTTATAGCTTTATCAAGAAAAGTTAAATAAATTTTCATTTTGGGAACTATAGACCTATTGAAGCTCAGACAAGTAGGTCAAAAGCATTGATTAGTGAAACTGCGGAACTTTTGTACCCGTCGGTGGAGAAATTGGTTGAAGAAATTGTGGCGGTTAACCACGCTTGGAAAGTCGCTTGTGAATTATTTGGGCATGATTCACCCCTATCTACTTCTTCACGGGATTTAAAAACCTGTTTGCAGGTGCGTTTATTGCGAAGCTATGCACCAGAACAGGTTTATCTAATTGAGGACAAAAAGGCAGAAGGTGAGCCAGTTTATAGCTTACGTCTCCGGGAACCTATAGGAAACCGCCTGTATGCAGAACATCTCCCAATGCGGATAGCTGAAGAAGTTCTTGCAGATAAAGAATTAGAGCAATTCAAAAAGATATAACCAAGAGAAACAAGAGGGGTGCAGCGTGGATATAGCAAAAGTCTGGGGCTACCAGTTCAAATTATTCGGGCGCTTCGCAGTACACAAGCAGGTAGAGAATTAGCGAAAATTGCTTGCGAAAAACGTGTTAATCGAACTGGATTGCTAAACAACATCCGAGACGTTTTACCTGCTTATATTCCATTGTTTAGCCAATTCATAGAAGATATAACTCCCTATTTCTCTACAATTACTTCTCCAAATCATCAGCAGGTACAATGGCTGTTAATATGTTTAGATGAAATGTCAGATACTCAGCAAATAAAAGCTGTTAGTTATTTACTCACTAATGTTTCCAATAATATAGCAACCAATCATTCTTTACTGGTTGATTGGTTGCGAAATAACTATAGAAATGGTGAAAAGTGGTATAAACTTTTAGATCCAGCAAGGCAAAAACTTAGAGAGTGGATTGGAGGTATCAATTATGGTGACTTCCAAAAGTTGGTAAATCTTATATTGAATAGGCTGGATTTACAAGACTTCGAGTCAAATCAGCTACGTAGACGCAGAGACTTTTGGGCTAATTACAGTAACCGCTTTGAACGGCTTCGCATCTTGTTACCTAAAACATCACAAATTGCCATCGGGTATCAAATTCAAGATGATGTTGATCTACTAGAGGATGATGGTAGCGACCTAACAGAAGTCTGTATATTCGATTTTGGTGAGTGGTTTGTAGTCGAATTCTTTCGTGGAGGAGGTAGTGAGACGCGCCTGTTTCCGAAAAATTCCAGAAATGAGCAAATCCTTTTTGGTGAATCCACTCTTTCAGTCAAGCGGATTCGTTGTCTAGGTGGCGATAGACACGATCATCTTTATCTTTGGCAGGAATTTTCCCCCACTTGGCTTAATAATCATGGAATTCTGCCTAATCCAAATACCCAGCCTTCCAGAAACCCGACAGCAGATAAATTACAAAAGCGAGAAAACAAGCTTGAGCCGTGGAAAAGAGAAATTGAACGTCTAGAACGGGAAGCTAAAGACTACTGTAACAAGATTTGTTTTTTAATAGACTGAAAATTATTACCTTGAATCATCATCTAAAAACAGCGTCTCTAAATCACGATAGCCACTCACTACCCGCACAACTTCAATCCCCTCTGCAATTGACCGATAAAATATCAAATAATCATCAACTGGAAAGCTACGCAGCGCAGGTAAAAGTTCATCCCGTCTACGTCCCATACTGGGAAACTGTGCTAAAGTATCCAACTTTTGAGTGATGAGTGTGAGCAATCTATCTGCAACATCTGGATTACCAGCAAATAGGTAATCGTTAATTTCTTGTAAGTCTTGGGCAGCTTGGGGCGATAAAAAATATAAACTCATTATTGCGCCTGAGCCTTTCTCAAAGCTTGGTTCTTTTGACGCAGTTGCTCGATTACTTCTCTACCGTCGAGTCGTTCTCCGCTATCAAGTTGCTCAACCCCAATCATAATTTCCCTTTGCAGTTCCTCAAACCGACCTTTATAAATACGTTCCCGTTCTTCCAACAGCCTAATACCTGCAAGAATCACTTCTTCTGATGAGGTGTACTTCCCACTTGCAACCTGACTTTGAATAAACTGCTCAAGCTGGGTTGTTAAGGAAATATTCATGAATTATTACCATATTTTTGTTCTCATATTCTAATTCTAGATGCGAACTGACAGCAGTCCATTGCGATCGCATTCACTAAATATTAAAACTTTTGGCGTATTGAATAACACACAATACACCCCAGATGTACGGCGATCGCATCCATTCAGCCCTCTTCAAAATCCACCACAACCACGTTAAGCTGGATTAGAGTAGCAATTTATTGCGCTTTTTAACATGAAAACCTCTGTTCTTGTCAAATTTTAATTTTTTCTGCTTGAGAAACCTGGAATGCTAGACCAAATTTTTGATTACCTCAACTTTCATGTCAGCCTTGAAGCCCCAATAGTTCTGCTGATCCTGATATTTTTAGAGGCGGTGTTATCTGCCGACAATGCGATCGCCCTGGCTGCGATCGCTCAAGGGCTGGAAGACAAAGAACTTGAGCGTAAGGCCCTCAACTTTGGTTTAGTCGTTGCATATATACTGCGAATCACCCTAATTCTTACCGCCACCTGGGTGCAACAATTCTGGCAATTTGAATTATTGGGCGCTGCTTACCTGTTGTGGTTAGTATTTCAACACTTTAGCTCTCAAGAGAGTGAAGATGATGGACATCACGAGCCGCGTTTTAATTCGTTGTTGCAAGCGATACCCGTGATTGCATTTACAGATTTGGCATTTTCTTTGGATAGCGTGACAACTGCGATCGCAGTTTCTCAAGAAAAATGGTTGGTGCTGACGGGTGCAACAGTTGGTATTATTACGCTGCGATTTATGGCGGGATTGTTTATCCGTTGGCTAGACGAATTTGAAAACCTAGAGGATGCAGGCTATGTAACTGTAGCCTTAGTGGGCTTGCGCCTGTTGTTAAAAGTGGTGAACGATGATTTAGTTCCACCAGAATGGATCATGATTCCTGCGATCTTCCTAATTTTAGGCTGGGGATTTTCCAAGCGTATTGGCACCCAATTACCCCAAGTAGAACCGGAAAAGAGCGAAGTCTCGAAGTAAGGAATAATATCATGTCCGCTTGATTACTTATTAAACTCAGGAGTTCCCCACCCCGCCAAAGCTATGCTCTGTCTCCCCTCCTCGCTTGCGGGGAGGGGCTGGGGGTGGGGTTGTTTTATTATGGGTAATCTGGCGGACATGATATAAAAATTAAATAACATACAATTTATGTCCCCATCTTACCTCACCCTCAATCCCTCTCCTTATAAAGGAGAGGGATCGAGGGTGAGGATTGAAGTTTTGCATTTTATTTAATCCACGTTCCTAAGAGGTTGTTTGAAAAGTCTTTGGCTGTGATTTTAGGCACTTGTTGATCCCCCCTAACCCCCCTTAAAAAGGGGGGCAACCTCTCTCAAAGTCCCCCAATTTATCGGGGGATTTAGGGGGATCTAAAACTTTTGATACCGATAAGAGGACTTTTCAAAGATCCTCTAAGAAGAGGAAGATGAGGGAGATGAGGAAGAATAATAATTGTTCATTTGCTCTCCCCATTACCCCTTATCCCCAGAGGGGACCCCACCTTCCCCACTCCCTACTGTCTTACTCGTGCAACCAAGGCGTTAAGTGTGGTTGCCAACTTACCAATTCTTCATCCTTAAACCACAGGGCTATTTCCCCTTGCGCGGTTTCTGGAGCATCAGAACCGTGGATCAAGTTGCGACCAATATTCAAACCAAAATCACCGCGAATCGTTCCTGGCTCTGCTGTTAAGGGGTTTGTCGCACCAATAATCTTTCTGGCAGATGCAATAACGCCATCACCTTCCCATACCATCGCCACCACTGGGCTAGAAGTGATAAATTCGACTAAACCACCAAAAAAGGGACGTTCTCGGTGAACATCATAGTGTTGTTCAGCCAATTCCCGACTGACTTTCAGGAACTTTAAACCAACTAGGGTAAAACCTTTAGTTTCAAAGCGACGGATAATTTCCCCCACTAATCCCCGTTGTACTCCGTCAGGCTTAATTGCTAAGAATGTACGTTCCATTGCTGTTTCCCAAAGCTTAATAAAGTTTTTATCTAGTCATTTGTCCTTTGTCCAGAGGTTTTGGACTAATGACTAATGACTAATGACCAATGACTAATGACCAATCAGAGTTTATCTCAGAAATTATCTTTGGGTGCATATACGTTCTCAAATGAATGCGCTAAATTGGTAATTTGTGGGTGAAAAACAGAGGTCAGGAAGAAATGGGTGTTGATTCAACTGCTACATCTGACGAGGTGGTACTACCGTCCAATGGACAAAAATTAGAAGTGAAAAATCATAAGCAAAAAAAACTCTTACCACCTAGTCCTACCACAGGAGATTTACCTCGCTCCTGGAAAATTGAGGATAGCGAAGCGTTATACAGGATTGAAGGTTGGGGACAACCTTATTTTTCCATTAGCGCTGCTGGTCACGTCACCGTTGCACCCAAGGGCGATCGCGGGGGATCTCTAGACTTGTTTGAATTGGTCAACGCCATGAAAGATCGCAACTTGGGACTTCCGATGTTGATTCGCTTTTCCGATATTTTGGAAGACCGGATTGAGCGCTTGAACGCCTGTTTTAATAAAGCGATCGCCCGCTACAACTACCCTGGTGTCTACCGTGGCGTGTTTCCCGTAAAGTGCAATCAAGAGCGGCATTTGATTGAAGATTTAGTCAAATTTGGCAAGCCCCATCAATTTGGTTTAGAAGCTGGTTCCAAGCCAGAATTAATGATTGCTCTGGCTGTCTTGGATACACCAGGAGCATTGTTAATTTGCAACGGCTACAAAGACCGAGAATACATCGAAACGGCAATGTTAGCCCAAAGACTAGGGCAAACACCAGTCATCGTTTTAGAACAGATTGAAGAGGTTGATTTGGTGATTGATGCCAATCGCCAGTTAGGTATTAAGCCGATATTAGGTGTTCGTGCTAAACTCAGTACCCAAGGCATGGGACGTTGGGGAGCCTCTAGTGGCGATCGCGCTAAATTTGGTTTGACAATGCCTGAAGTAATCGAGGCTGTTGACAAGTTACGAGAAGCTAACCTGCTCGATTCTTTGCAGTTGATGCACTTCCACATCGGCTCACAAATTTCTGCCATCAATGTGATCAAAGATGCCATCCAAGAAGCCAGCCGCATTTATGTGGAATTGTCGATGCTGGGGGCGGATATGAAATACCTTGATGTTGGTGGCGGCTTGGGCGTAGATTATGACGGCTCCCAAACCAACTTCTATGCATCGAAAAATTACAACATGCAGAACTATGCCAACGACATCGTGGCAGAGTTAAAAGATACCTGTGCTGAACGGCAGATTCCCGTACCAACACTGATTAGTGAAAGTGGACGAGCGCTCGCTTCCCATCAGTCGCTGCTGATTTTTGATGTTCTCAGTACTAGCGATGTCCCCCTCGACGCACCAGAACCTCCACAAGAGGGAGAATCCCCAATTATTAATTATCTTTGGGAAAGCTACCAATCCATCAACCAAGAGAATTACCAAGAGTTGTACCACGACGCTGCCCAATTCAAAGAAGAAGCCATCAGCCGCTTCAACTTAGGAATTTTACGCCTCAGAGAACGAGCCAAGGCCGAACGGCTCTACTGGGCTTGTTGTCAGAAAATTCTGGATATTACCAGACAGCAAGAATACGTACCCGATGAACTGGAAGACCTAGAAAAAATCATGGCTTCCATCTATTACGTTAATATGTCTGTGTTTCAATCGGCACCAGATTGCTGGGCGATCGACCAGCTATTCCCGATCATGCCAATCCACCGCTTGGATGAAGAACCAACGCGGCGGGGAATTTTAGCAGACCTCACCTGCGACAGTGATGGTAAAATCGATCGTTTTATTGACCTGCGTGATGTCAAATCGGTTTTAGAGTTGCACACCTACAAGCCTGGAGAACCCTATTATTTGGGGATGTTCTTGAATGGAGCTTACCAGGAAATCATGGGCAATTTGCACAACCTATTTGGCGACACCAACGCCGTTCACATCCAATTGACGCCCAAAGGCTACCAGATTGAACACGTTGTCAAAGGTGACACCATGAGCGAAGTGGTGAGCTATGTGCAGTATGACTCCGAAGATATGGTGGAAAACATTCGCCAGCGTTGTGAGAAAGCATTAGAAGAAAAGCGCATCACCTTAGCGGAATCTCAGCGACTGCTGCAAACCTACGAGCAGAGTCTTAGAAGATATACGTACTTAAATAGTTAGTTAGGGACTGGGGATTGGGCAATTCAATTTTGGATTTTGGATTTTAAATTTTGGATTAAATTTCAATCTAAAATCCAAAATCTAAAATCTAAAATTCTTGCTCCCCATTCCCTAAATTGTGTTTGTCCCCAACAATTCCTCTATCGCTTGTCGCTCAACAGGGGTATGTGATGGCACTGTCTGACGGGCATCGGTAATCAGCCAGTCTAAAGCAGCCGCTTGAACATCAATCGCAGCCCCAGTTTTATCGACGCAATAACGTCCAAATACCAGCTTATCGACTAACCGAACTCCGGGCCCCAGGCGCGACCATTCAAAAATCACGCTGTTATCTACTGTTGCGCCACTACATATCCAACAATTGGGGCCAATCATCGCTGGGCCGACAATTTTAGCTCCGTCTTCGATTCTCGTCATACCGCCAATATAAACGGGGCCTGTGATATCCACTTTGTCCCAATTTACGGCAACATTTAAGCCAGTGTAGATGCCAGGGGCGACTTCATGACCAGGAATTTGGACATTTTTGATTTCACCCAGCAGCACACCGCGAATCGCCCGCCAATAGTCTGGGACTTTACCAATATCTACCCATTCAAAGTCCATAGGGATGGCGTAGAAGGGAGCTTTGATTTCTACCAATTTGGGAAACAATTGGCTACCAATGTCATACTCGATACCAGAGGGGATATAATCAAAAACCTCTGGCTCAAAGATGTAAATACCTGTGTTGATGTTCGTGCTGAGGGCTTCTTCAGTTGAAGGTTTTTCTTGGAAAGCTTTGACGCGACCATCTTCGTCAGTCACAACTACACCGTAGCTAGAAACTTCTTCCTTGGGGACAGATTTTGTGATAATAGTAGCGATCGCCCCTTTGGCTTTATGCCATTTAACCGCCGCAGTTAAATCCAAGTCAATCAAAGCATCACCGCACAAAACCACAAAAGTATCATCAAAAAAGGGTGAGAAGTCTTGGATGCGCCGCATTCCTCCAGCAGAACCGATTGCTTCCCCCTCCAGTTTCCCCTCGTCATCAATTTTCCCTTCAAAGGAATAGGCAATCTGCACCCCAAACCGCTGACCATCACGGAAATAGTTTTCTATTTCCTCAGCCAAATGACTAACGTTGACCATAATTTGGTCAAATCCATGTTGGCGTAATAGTTCTAGCAAGAACTCCATCACTGGCTTTTGCAGGATGGGAATCATCGGTTTGGGAATTGTATAGGTAATCGGACGCACGCGAGTACCCTTGCCAGCCGCGAGAATCATCGCTTTCATAAAAATTTATTCCTCAACCACAAGCCAGTTTACTTTCATCGAGTGATACTTAATCATCAGTTTTTATTTCTACTCTAAGTCATCCCTCAAAATAGGGATAACAGGAATTTAGTGGTTATTGCAACCATCGGTATACTTAGATGACAAGCGATCGCTTATCTTTTCAATTTACTCGGATTTTGGGGCTGAATCAAAAATCTGTAAATTATCTGTACGGCTACTTTTTGTTTTCTTAGTTCATTGGGTGCTCAAAAGATTTGCCGATATTAGCTGAATCTCTAATTAAGCGAATTTTAATCTCATGATAAAACTCCTCTTGAAATAGCTCTACTTTCGATTGAGCCGAGAGTAATAGTAGCGCCCAGAAAACGCTAACTAGGTTACTATGTTTAGACTCATGTCCAGACACATTTTGGTTAAGAAGCTTTGTCTTAGTCCACAACTCTACAAGTTGTTCTAAATTCAACCAAGTTTGTTCTAAACTTAGCTCTCTTGCCGATAAATTCAACACCTGCTCCAGTTCCCTAGCGACTTCTGTCAGATTTTCCTGGTGAGCTAACTCCAGTGCGTCCCGCATACTTTGGATGCTAGGTTGACGCCTGGGACGGATAGGTTTGCTGACTTTTTCTACCAGTTTCAGTTGGTTTGCCATAATCTGCAATTGCTTGATTAACTCTTGCAGAGTCACCCGGCGCTTTGGTGGCGGCATTGCCGCTGGACGACGACGCAATTGCCTCTCTAATGGTAGACGATGACCCTGATGTGATACACCGTCTTCACCTAACAATAGGGGATCATCTTCTATACCATCTTGTGCATCTCCTACTGTTGACAATTGCATCAAGGTATTAGCTTTGAATAATACCAGCATTGATGCTGATAAAAATGCCTGTCCAGATTGAGACAAGTCCGCTTCATAGCCTCTTGTGATTGCCCCCGGTGCCATCAGTTCTAAATAGCGGTCAATCACCTCAATCACTTGGACATCCCAAGGATCAATTTCCCCCTGCTCGGCTTGGTAAATCAAAAATGTGATTGTTTCTAACAGCTCGGAAGCTTCCATCAACAGGTTCTAAGTTAATTAATGAGAATCAAAAGACTGTAAATTCAACACTAAACTAATTGACTATTGGCAAAGCGTGTACTCTATACATTCGCTTGCGCTTCTTTTATTCAGAAATTGCCTGGTGGCAGTATCCTCTGAAATTTATAATCAATCACCATTGTGAATTGTGAGATTAGATTGTGCAACTTTTCACTTGGGCATTGGGAATTGGGAATTGGGTACAAGAGGCAGAGGTGCAAAGGGGCAGAGGGGAAAAACTTACTGCAACTTCTCCTGTACTCCTCTGCTCCTCTGCCTCTTTTTGACCTTCTGTCTTAATCAGGGGGTGAGTCATCGGCAATAGTGACAGTTGAGACAAAATCACTCGGCTTGCCGCTCTTAATCGCATCAAAAGTGCCTTTGATAGTACCAGCAATCGGAACAGCAACAAGCGTCCCTAACAAGCCAGCAATCTCAAATCCCATCAAAATAGACACAAAAATCCAGATAGGATTCAGTCCAATAAAGTTGCCGAGTAACCTGGGCGCTAACAGGTTATCTTTAACCTGCTGCATGACAATTGCCGCTATGGCAACTTGAACTGCTAACCACCAATTTTGCAGTAGTACTAAAATCGTCACCAGAGCAATGCCTAGAGACGCCCCGATAAAGGGAATGAGTTCTGAGATACCAATTAATATGGCAAACAACAAGGCAAAGGGCACTTTCATCACCAAGAAAATTGGTGTCAGGGTTAGCACCATGAACAGTCCTAGTAACAACTGGCTGAGGAAGAAGTTCTGGAAATTTAGGCGCAAGGATGCGGTCAGGGGATCTCCAATATTAGAGGGCAAAAGATTGACTAGACCATGCCAGACGCGATCGCCATATAAAAGCATATAAAATGCAAGCACAATGACTAACACTACGTCAAGTAATCCAGACAGCAGTGTCCCAGCAAATCCCACTGCACCAGAAGCTAGCTGTTGCACTAAATTCTGAATGTTGGCATTAATTTGACTGCTCACAACCCTGAGATCAATTGGCAAGCGTCGTTGCTTTGCCACCATCTCAAACTGCTCTAGGTTTGCTTGACTAGCGGTTAACCAATCAGGGATCTTATTTAACAGTTGGATTGTTTGGTCAATGATCAACGGCACTAGGGTGACGCCCAGAATCCCAAGCAGGGTTAATGTTGCAAGTAAAACTATGATCACCGCCTGAGTGCGGGTGATCCGAGCACGTTCAAAGAACTTAACCGGGTAATTTAGCAGAAAAGCCAGAATCGCTGCAATGCTCAAGACGGTAATGGGATGCTGAAAATAGCGGAAAAGCACAGACAGCAGCCAGACATTGAGAGCGATAATCGGACCGCTCAGACCATAAATTAACAGGCGTCGAAGGGAAGCCGAACGGCGCATCTTATGCAACCTATTTTATATATTCTTTGAGAGAATTTGTAAAATTCCTGATGGCGATGATCATTATCTGATCATCATCATAGATATTTTTAACAAAGACATATATAAGCGTATCTGATAGCAAGGAAACAAATCACAATGGACAAAACCGTAGCTGACCTTCGCAAAGACTACACCTTGGAAGGTTTGAGCGAACTAGAAGTAGACCTCAATCCTTTTATCCAATTTCAAAAATGGTTCGATCAGGCTCTAGCAGCACAACTCCCCGAACCCAATGCTATGACCATTGCCACTGCTACACCAGATGGTAAGCCCTCAGCCAGAATGGTGTTACTCAAGGATTTTGATGAACGGGGCTTTGCTTTTTTTACCAACTACAACAGTCACAAAGGACAACAACTGGCAGAAAATCCCCAGGCGACTTTAGTCTTCTGGTGGGCAGAACTGGAACGTCAAGTCCGAATTTCCGGGTATGTGGAGAAAGTTTCTGAAACTGAGTCTGACCAATATTTTGACAGTCGCCCTGCCAATAGTCGCCTGGGTGCGTGGGTATCTAATCAAAGTGAGGTGATAGAAAGCCGAGAAGTCCTAGAGCGACGCTTGCAGGAGTTCCACAGCAAATATGAAAATCAGGAGATTCCTCGACCGCCTCATTGGGGAGGTTTACGAGTGATCCCCACAGAAATTGAGTTTTGGCAAGGACGCCCTAGCCGTCTGCACGATCGCTTGCTCTATAGCCGTTTAGATAATAGCACTTGGAAAATTGAGCGATTGTCACCATAAGAAGATGCGGGCATTGGGCATTGGGGACAAACAATACAACTTCTCTGTTCCCCTGCTCCCGTGCCCCCTGCGTCCCCTACCACTGGGCGATCGCATCTTGAATTGCTGTCCGTGCTTCTAATACAGATTGGGTACGGGCAGCATCACCTTCATTCATACTATTAGCGTTGATAAATTGAATGTCTGTAAGCCCAATAAAGCCGAAAATCGTCCGCAGGTATGGTTCTTGGAAGTCATAAGCAGCAGCAGGAGATGTCGCGCTAAAGTCACCGCCGCGAGATGTGATGACAACTGCCTTTTTACCCTCAACTAAACCTCTATAACCGCCTTGAGCATCTATAGCAAAAGTCCGGTTAGGGCGAACGATTTGGTCTATGTAAGCCTTGAAAGTTGAAGGTATATTAAAGTTATACATTGGCACTCCAAAAACGTAGCGATCGGCAGCCAAAAACTCATCAATCAGTTCGTCAGAAATCCTGATTGCCTCAGTTAATTCTGGGGTATGGGTTTCTGGTGGTGAAAATGATGCTGCAACCCAAGCTTCATCAACGTGAGGAACTGGGTGATGCCCTAAATCTCGATAGGCGATCGCATCTTCGAGATGGGCTGCCCTCCAACCACTGACGAATTCCTTAGATAGTTCTCTGGAGTGCGAGCGTTCACCACGGGGACTGGAATCAATATGTAGAATGTTTACCACCAAATATCTCCTGATTAGCTAAGTATTTTTCGGGTCGTTGTTCAAAAATATTGTAACTGCAAGCTTCAAGATAGTTGCATCCATGCCGAAAGTTCTTCCATGTCAAACAGAGGAAGTTTTTGAATACCAGCTTTTTCGAGGCTGTTGTCTTGTTTACTTCCGCGCCAGATGAGGCAAATTACGAAGTCCGCGATCGCTCCCGCATTCCGCAGCGCTTCTGTACTTTTTACAACTTGACCACCTGTTGTAATAACGTCTTCAAAAAAAGCTGCGGAAAGTCTAAAAAAGCCGATGGAGAATACATCGGCTTTGCTAACAATATTCAACAGATGAATAGTCTACTGTTCCTGAATCGCAGCGGCTTTGGGAGGAAACTGAATTCTAGGATCTGGCATGAAATTGTATCTCAAGTACAATCCTCCCCAGACAAACAGGATAATTAACAACCCACCAATACCAAGGGGACTGGGAAGCCAGAAAACAGCTTCTATGTGGTTTAGCTCACCAGGCTGGAGTTTCCACACTAATCGACTGCCATTTTTTTCTGGCTCTATCGCAGTTTCAGTTAGTTGAATATTTTTGGCTCCCCAAGGAGTCTTCAAGCTAAATTCCAAGTCGAGAATTGAACCAGCATTAGCCAGGACGTTACCTTTACTGGCAATTAGAGATAGCGATCGCAAATCCAAATCATAAATCAACCGATTTCGGACTAAAAGTAAAAAATTATTCTGCTCTAAGAGGACGTTTGATTCAATTTTCGGCAGTTCTGAGTCAGATTCGCTCTGCACAGACTCAGAGGGTTGATTCGCATGGGAGTTAAAGAATTCGTTGAATTTCTCTTGCAATTCCCTACCACTGCTAAAAGGAATTGTGACGATGATTTCTTCTTGGGAAACTCGCTGTGCTTTACCCTCAAGTTGACGGGCGCGGCGTTCTATGCTATTCAACCATTCGTATACAGAATCGCCACTAAAACTAGTTAGCCGTTCTCCCAACTTAATATGCTGTACTAGTTCGCCGCTATTTGAATTATCAAAATTAAGCCCCACATCGTACTTCACACAGCCGGATAGTAGTAGCGATGTTAACAGCACTAGCCACAGAATCGGATTTCGGATGTGAAAGACCCGGTTGATTCGATTTCGACCATTCAGTGGTGAGAGAAATTTCATATTTGCCAACACAAAACTAAATGGTCTGATTAACCACAAGAAAATCTTTCCGAAAATTGAAGAAGTTGAAACCATAAATTTTCCCAAAAGTCAAACTTTTTAACTAATCTTGACTTCTTCGTATTGTTTGAGATTCCTGGAACAGCATTTTGGTCACTCTGGGAATGGGGATTGGGTCAGGTGGGGCCCCCTCTGGGGATAAGGGGTAATGGGGAAGAAAATATGAGTAAGATTTGGTTTGGGTCTGAATCTTCATTCAAATCTTCCCAATCCCTAGTCCCCAGTCCCCAATCCCAAATCCCAAATCCCAAATTGTTATCAGCCAGGGGTTCCGGAAAAACTCAACCAAACCAAGTACGAGATGGTTAAACCAATGGCAATTAGTGCCACCCAGATAAAGCGATTATCTCTGGTATTGACCTGACTCAGGTCAATTAATTCTGGTTCGGTAGATTTAGGCTTTTGCTGCACAGAAGATTTAGTAGACTTAGCAGCTACAGAAATTTTGAGTTCATTATCGGCTAATGCAGCCAAATCGGGGATTTCGGTCATCCATTCGCTGGGTCTTTTCAGCTTTGGTGCTTTTAAGATGTAAAGCATCTGTCGCGCTTGTTTGCTGGTTTCAAGATAGGGATGGCGTTTGAGTCTTTCGCAAAGAGCGATCGCATCATCGGTGCGTCCAGCCGCTTCATAAGCTGTCACTAGATGAATTTCTACTTCCCCCCCAAGGCGAGAATTACGAGCTAACAGGGCGCTGGCCTTTTCCAAATTTTCTACAGCTTCGCGGTATTGCCCATTTTCAAAGGCAAATTTCCCAGTCTGGTAGCGGGTTTTAGCAATTTCTAAACTTTCTGTACTCACGTCTTATACAAAAATTAGCACTGTTTTTATTTTGCCAATGCCAGCAATCTTTTTGGAATCTTTTCAAAAGCTGGCAATCGGAAAGTGGATAAACTTCTAAAATTTTAACTAAGTAGCTGCGACTATTTTCTGATTAAAAATTTTGGTATCTTATGCAGGTGAGCAAAATTATCTTGAAAATCAAGCATTCGCAACTGAATTGGCTCTTCGCAGGTATGACTTTAGCAGTGATGGGTGTAAGCATTGCTCCAGCTACCGCCCAGCGTGCGATCGTGATTGATGGTGGTTATGGAGTTAGGCTCTCGCCTTCTGTGGGTTCCTTTATTTATGGTAGTCCGATTCCCATGCCTATGCCTGTAGACCCAACAACGGGACTCATGCCACAACGCAATCATTACCGCGATTATTCCTATCCCCACGTAAGGCAAAACATCAGAAATTCCACCCTGATTAATCCCATAATTCGCGATTCAACCCTAGTTAATCCGGTGATTATCAATAATTCATGGCGTCGTACACCATTTAGCGGCGGGCGATGTCTGACGACAAGCTGCTTTGCACCTACGCGGGTTATTATTACCTATCCCCGGTAGGGAAGTGGGGGAGCAGGGGAAGCTCACGTTAATTTACACAAAATTACAGTTACAAATCATCCTCTCCTGCTCTCATCTTCCTCTATGATGTAAATTGCGAACCGAGAATCATTGTTCCGATCCCAACATCAGTAAAGATTTCTAGTAACAGGGCGTGGGGAATGCGACCATCGATGATGTGTGCTGCACGGACTCCTTGAGCAAGCGATCGCACACAACAACTCACTTTGGGAATCATCCCACCGCTAACTATACCATCGGCAATCAACTCGCGGGCTTCGCGGATATCTACTTTCGGAATCAAAGTAGATTGGTCTTTGTAATCTTTTAAAATTCCACTGGTGTCGGTCAGTAAAATTAACTTTTCTGCTCCTAGTGCAGCAGCGATTTCTCCAGCTACAGTATCGGCGTTAATGTTATAAGCTTGCCCTGTCTCGTCTGCGGCGACGCTAGACACCACCGGAATATAGCCATTGCTAGCGAGGGTGTCTAAAATCTTGATATTCACATTGCTGACTTCCCCCACAAAACCGATGCCTTCTTGACCTTGGGGACGGGCTGTAAATAGATTACCGTCTTTACCGCAAAGTCCGACAGCCAATCCACCAGCTTGATTAATTAGCGCAACAATTTCTTTGTTAACTCGACCAACTAAAACCATTTCTACCACATCCATTGTGGCGGCATCAGTGACTCGCAGACCATTCTTAAATTGTGGTTCGATGCCCAGCTTATCTAACCAACTGTTAATTTCTGGGCCACCACCGTGTACCACAATTGGACGCAAGCCCACACAGGATAAGAATACAATGTCACGGATAACTTTGTCTTTGAGTGTGCTATCTTTCATCGCTGCGCCACCGTATTTGACAACAACAGTGCGACCGGCGAATTGTTGAATATAAGGTAGTGCTTCGCTTAGTACACGCACACGAGTGGCTTCATCTTGCCTGATGTATTCAGAATCGTTGTCCGTCATGAGGAGCCGCCGTTAAGAGTTAAAACCTATTCCAGTCAGTGTAGAAGACTTTGTAACCTGTAACAATGTCTCATAGCTGCCAAGACCAAAATAAGCTTTTTGTATAAGTATCACTCACGAAAACCTACTTTTAAGATACAAGATTAAGTGCCGTGTTAGCGGAACTCAACATTATAAATAAACTGCTTAATGTTGGGTTACACTCCGTTCCACCCAACCTACAAGGAATTGCGATTCTACTCAACATTATAAATAAACTGCTTAATGTTGGGTTACACTCCGTTCCACCCAACCTACAAGGAATTGCGATTCTACTACCATAAAATAAAGACTAGCAACCAGAATCGAAAATTATCAGGATAAATATGGATACGCCGATTCTCGATCGGCTAATTGAAGAATTAAAAGTTATGCCTGAAGACTTGCAATATCGAGTACTGGAGTTTGCCAGAACTTTAGTAGGTTCGCAAATTCATGGTGTTCCAGGTAAACAATTATTAAATTTTGCAGGAACAATATCGCCAAATGATATTCAGTTGATGCGCGAAGCAATTGAACAAGGTTGCGAACGGGTTGATATAGATGACTGCTAGATATCTACTTGACACTAATATTATTATTGCTTTATTTGCAAATGATATAGGAGTAAATAATCAGCTGGTAAATGCAGAAGAAATATTTATTCCTAGTGTTGCTATTGGTGAACTGTTTTACGGTGCAAGAAAATCAGCGTTAACGAAGTAACGCACCCTACAAATTAACTATTCCCACATTATCTGACGCAACATAACAGCGATCGCTCCTTCAAACCTCTAAAATTGAAATCATTCGGCTGAAGCTAAGGAATGAAAATGACCACGCTGCTAATTCAAACTGAAAGCACACCTCTAACGGTAAATTTCCCCTCCCTTGTGCAGATGACAAATGAGCAGTTCTACGAATTTTGTCAAGCCAATGGAGATTTACGAATTGAGCGTACAGCCAGTGGGTAAGTCATCATTATCTCCGCAGCTTTTTCAGATACGGGCAACCGTAACTTTAACATTGCTGCACAGCTTGGGTATTGGACTGAACAAGATGGCACTGGCATAGGCTTTGACTCCAGTACAGGTTTTATGTTTTGAGAACGCTAGGAATTGCCTCAAGTACTCGCTTGGCAACGTCTTCAGGTCTATAATAACAGAAATGTATGTTCTAATCTTTGTTATAGCGGTTCTCGGTTGAGTGAGGTACAAGAACCCCACCCCCAACCCCCTCCCCGCTCTTCGAGAGGGGACTATGATGTACCGCATCTGAATGGGAAACGCTATATCAACGAAACAAGGAGTTATTATGAATGTGAAGCTAATAGACTCACTAGCACATATTATCAAATCTCTCACATTAGAGGAAAAAATGCTGCTAGAAGAAAAAATCAAGACAGAAATTAATGAAAATATCAGTGTAAAGTCGTCTAAAATATTAGCTTCATCAGAAAAGAATAATGATTTAGAACAATGGACTAATAAATTGCAAAAGTGGTCAGAGCGTCATCCTAAAAATATTCCGATGTTGTCGGATTATGGTGTAAGCCGTGGCGGTATCTATGAAGAAGATTAAAGCATGGCATTTCTAATTGATACAAATATTATTCTCCGTCTAGCACAGCTAGAACATCCAATGCGTGCTGATTCTTTAAATGCTCTGAGTATACTAAAAACGCAAGGAGAAGATTATTATTTAACACCACAAAACTTAATTGAATATTGGCGCACCTGTACTCGTCCAACTGACAGAAATGGTTTGGGGATGACAATTGCTGATACTGATGCTGCGTTAACAGATTTGGAAGACGTGTTTACGATTTTACCAGACATACCGGATATTTACGAACAGTGGCGTCGATTGGTTGTTAACTACGGAGTTATGGGAGTTAATGTACATGATGCCAGATTAGTCGCAACAATGTTAGTACATGGACTAACGCATATTATGACATTTAATATTAGAGATTTTACTCGCTACGCCGAAATAACTGCTGTACATCCTACAGAAATTGCATCTCGCTAGAAAGTACAGATATTTGTCATATTTACAAAATCCTCTTGAAACTGGGTTTCTCTCAAAATCAACATTTTTACTTAGTAATTAAATATAAGATCAAACCTCACCCTCAATCCCTCTCCGTGAGTTCGGAGAGGGAAGCCGGAGGCAGGGTGAGGTTTTATATTTAATTTGACCCACTTACTTATAAGTTTTCTGTTAATGAGAAACTTGTGTTTTGAGAACGCTAGGAATTGCCTCAAGTACTCGCTGGGCAACGCCTTCAGGTGTATCTCCCTCCCGCTCGGTGATGTGCAAATCGGCTTGAGAGTAAAGTGGTGTTCGTTGTTCGAGGAGCGATCGCAATTTACCTTGAGGATCAGCATCTTGCAGCAGTGGTCTTGTGGTATCCTCAGTTAGACGGCTGTAAATTATCTCCACTGGCGTATCTAGCCACACTATCAAACCGTGGTGCAAGTAACCCCAATTTTCTCGCCGCATTACAATGCCCCCACCAGTTGCTATAGTCAACTTTGTAAAAGCACAAACTTGTGAAAGCACGTCGCTTTCTAACTGGCGAAACCCTGCTTCACCAACTTGTGCAAATAACTGATTGATAGATTTACCTGTTGCTTGAGCAATGACATCATCGGTATCTACAAACCCATAACCTAGTTCCTTTGCTAGTAAGCGCCCTACTGTCGTCTTACCAACGCCCATAATACCAATTAAGTACAGGTTGACTCCTTGTAATAAGCTGCTCATCAGTTGCTTCGCTCCAATTATGAGTTCTGAGTCACAGTTTCAAATTATAAACCCAAGACTCATATATGCATATTCAAGCGATCGCACTTCCTCAGTCTCAATTACAGATGAGCGATCGCTAATAAACCGATAACTTATAATATAATTTTCTTCTTATAGGAGTGTTCTTGGATAAAATGTCTCAGATACCAGTAATCTCATAACACATTGAAATTACTCTGAGTGTGTGGGGGGAAACCGCGTATTGCTGGACACCGAATTACAGTGCAAGATATTGTTATTTGGCACGAACGGATAGGGCTTTCCCCTGACGAAATTATTTATCATTATCCCAGTATCACTTTAGCTGATGTCTATGCTGCTCTAGCTTATTACTCAGCATTTATTCTATCTATTTATATAATCCATTAGAAAAATAAACTCTAACAGTACTGCTACTACGACTTTGATAACCGATATTAGTAATTTCCGCCGGAATACAACCACAAAGTAAACATCAGAGAAATTTCTTTTAAACGGATATCAAGCCTTTTCCCTTTGCGGATATCAAATTTACATCTAACTTTTCTAACTTTCAATTATTTTTAACTTCTACAAATTAAAACGAATCAACTGCCGTCCTGAATGTATCTAAAGTAACTTAGGCAATAGATTAACGATTCTTCTGTGAAATTACCATAAATAATAAATGATGAATTTCAAGTAACTTGGTAATTGCTGCATAGCGATCGCTATGCTTAACAAAAAAATTAACATAGCTTGTTTGAAACTTTATCCAAACAATTTCTGTCTATCTAAATAATCAGGATTTCTACTCTGGTGGGCAATTTTAAGTATACACAATACTGTGTTTTTAACAGCACATGGTCGTTATTCTAAAAGTTCAGTTATAACAAGACCCGCTCAATTAAATGTTTCTAATAAAGGTGTAAATAATGACTGATTTACCGCGATCGCTAAAAAAAACTTTGCAAAGTTGAAATTTTGACACAAAGACTACTGCATATTTCACCCCATTAAGCCTGAATGAATAAATATAGTATGAATGAGGTGTCAACTATGACTCGAATTCGTGACGTTGTACAAAAAGCTTTAGCAACTGGCTATTTGACAGTGGAAGCTGAAGAGCAACTACGACAACTGTTGACTACCCGATATGACTTAGAAGATTTTAATGCTTTCATGACTTTGCAGGAAGCTGCCATGACTGGTAAGGTCAAGCAGGAGTCTAGAGAGCGGTGTGGCATCAAGTAGAGACGTAGCCCGCTACATCTCACCGACGGGGGCGTTTACCATCATCCTCAAAATCATCATCATCCTCAAAAAATTCCCAATCATCATCATCAGCTTGATTGGTAGTCGGCGGCTGATAAGGGGGGATGATTACCCGGTAATCAGCATCGTAAATTGATTCCGTTTTTCCCGCCGCCGTATTTTTTGGCTCGCGGTAGCTGTAGGAGTAAACTGAACCAGACCGAGAACTGCTTTTGGCTTCTGATTGACGTTCGTAAGTTGTTGAATCTCTAGGCTGTTGAGCTTGAGGATTCGGAGTAGGCGCTGACTCTGACTGTTCATCAAAGTTCCAATCATCTCCACTGCTATTTGTCTCCCAATCATCAAATACCTCATTGCTAGGCTCTTCTTTTTTACTAGCTGGTGGTGGAGGACTGGCAGGACGAGATGTCGGTTCTGCTCTCCGGGTTGCCTTGACACGAGTTGAAGTGGCGGTTGCTCTGTTAAAAGTTTGGCGTTGTCCTCCCACAAAATAATTGGATAAGTTAAATAAGGTAGCAATCAATATAGATGTGAAAGCACCAGTGGCAGTACTGAACAAAATCCATATCGCTAGTGGTAATGGTTGAGTTCGCACGCCCAAAAATACTAGCGATAGGGCAGGTGAGAAATTTTGGACTAACAACAGCGTTAGTCCTCCCAGTACTGCCACCAATAGAATTAAGCGAATTACAGCCATAGCAATTTTGTCAGTTGTCATTTATCAGTGGTCAGTTGTCAGTGGTCAGTTATCAGTCTGATTATTCTTCGCTAATTACTGCTTACTGACTACTGACACTATCAGCCATCTCTATCATTACCCTTTTAGGACTATTGTGAAATTTACAATAAATCCACTGAGGGCGTTAGCGACGGCCTTGCCACCGCTGAATTGGGATGCAGTCAATATCTAGTTGATCTAAAGCACGGGCAACTACAAAATCAACTAAATCCTCAATGGTTTGGGGATTATGATACCAGGCGGGAATAGCGGGGACAATTCTAACTCCAACTTCTGCTAAAGAGGTCAAGTTACGTAGGTGGATGAGGCTAAAAGGCGTTTCACGTGGGACGATGACCAGCTTTCGCCCTTCTTTGAGTTGGACATCAGCTGCCCGTTCTAGTAAATCGGAACTCAAACCCACTGCTAGCTTTGCCACTGTACTCATGCTGCATGGAATAATCATCATCCCCAGAGTGGCAAAGGAACCACTGGCAATCCCGGCTCCAACATCACTCCAAGGATGACAGCGGAGTTTCCCGGAAAGTGGAACTCCAGCTTGCTCTCGCCAGAATAATTCTTGCCCGGTTGGTTCTGGTGGCATCCGAATTTCCTGTTCTGACTGCCAAACCATGTAAGTTGATTTAGAGGCAACCAATTCAATACTATACTCCGCTTCTAGCAAAAATTTGATCGCGCGAACAGCGTAAATCAGACCAGATGCGCCCGATACGCCTAAAATTAAAGGTTTAGTGTTATTTGACACGGAAGTTTTACTTAATTTTACTCATCCTCCGAGTAAGGGTCTAGGTCATCAGGCTCAATGTCATTTGGTAAGTAGAGGTCTGAAAGCTCCTCCTGGGAATCATTGCCAGTTAAATTTTTGGCTACGCCATCGCTGCCGACTGTTACCAAATCAATTTGCTGACGGTAGTAATCGACACTCTTGACTTGCACGGCGACGCGATCGCCTAGTCTATAAGAAGCGCGATTTTTGCGACCAAAAAGTGCCTGTTGTCTGGCGCGATATTCATACCAATCATCTTTGAGAGAACTGACGTGTACCAATCCTTCCACCCGCAAAGGCACACCAGGATTACTGCTGGACTCCACCTCGGCGGCTGGCACTTCAATTTCCACAAAGAAACCGTAGGATTGAACCCCGGTAATCACACCTTGAAATACCTGACCGATGCGTTGCTTCATCAGTTGGGCTTTTTGCAGTCCGGCTAAATCGGCTTCAGCTTCTTGGACTTCTTTTTCTCGGTCGTTGATTTGGACAATTACCCTAGTTAAATCGCTTTGCAGTTCTTGTTGCAATTCTGGGGGTAAAACGTTCCAGTTAATTTCCTCATGGCTGGAGGAGTGGCGCAGGTTAACGCGCTCTCTCACACGGGTATTGCGGCGATCGCGTCCGTTTTCGAGTAGCGTGTAATACACTCTCTGCATGAGCAAATCTGGGTAACGCCGCAAGGGAGCGCTAAAGTGGACATATTGCGGTAATGCCAGACCAAAGTGAGATCCTTTGGTGGTGCTGTACGCAGATGGCTTAAGTGTATCTTGTAACAAATAGGTAAGAACTTGCTCCGAGGGAGATTCCGCAAAAGCTGTGGTCAAATGTTGATAATCTAAGGGTTGGATATCGACTTCCGGATCTAGTGTGAGGTCAACGCCTAAATTGACTGCCAATTTCAGCATTTCCTGGACATCTTCAACATCGGGAGTACCTTGGACTCTCCAGATGGCGGGAATACCAAGGGCATTTAAGTGAGTTGCAAACAGTTGGTTAACTAACAGTACCAACTCTGTGAGTAGCGATCGCACTGGTAAATCATTCACCGCTACAGTCCCTAGAATCCCCTCATCATAGTAGGCGTTTTGACTGGGCGGCAGATTCAACTGGAGGCTACCACGAGTCAAACGTACTTGTTTGACAGCTGTTTGCAAGGCTTGGAGATCTTGCAGTATTTGGGAAACCTGTGGTGATTTATCTTCAGCTTCACCTGTAAGAATTGCTTGAGCTTGTTCTGTAGTCAGTGCAGTCTCGACCTTAATTACACTGGGTTGAATTTCCCACTCCAGCACTTGCCCAGATTGGGGATCAATGGTAATTAAAAAAGAGATGGTTAAGCGATCGCTCCCAGGTACTAAAGAACAGCGTTCTGCCACCGTTGTAGGTAATATTGGCAACACCAATTCTCCCAGATACACGGATTTGCCCCGTTTGAGTGCTTCTCTATCTAGGGGTTCATCAGGTTGGACATAATGAGAAACATCAGTGATATGAACGCCCAAAAGCCAATTTCCGGCTAAGTTTTTTTCTAAACTAAAAGCGTTTTCGATAACTTTGGTATCGCCATTTACCCCTTCAATAGTGAGAGTAAACAAATTACGTAAATCTAGGCGATTTTTCAGGTCTGCTTTCAGCAGCTTTTTGGGTAACTTGGCGGCTGCATCTAAGACATTATCAGGAAAAGTCCGGGAAAGGTCGTGTTTGCACGTAACTAAATCTATATCAGCAGCAGCTTCGGCATCGCTACCGAGGATTTGCACCACTCGACCAAGGGGAGGATATTGTGCCAACGGGTAACGCAAAACTTCTACATGAACCAGGTGATCGATCGCTTCTTCCAGCTTTGCTTCGTTAGGTTGAATCTTGAGTTCAAACAGCAATCGATCATCTAAAGGCACAGCCCGAAAACCAGTTTCCACCTGCTTAATTCGTGCCAGTAAAGTGTGGTTAGAACGTTCGAGAATTAGTTTCACCTCACCTTCAGGAGAGCGACGGCGACTGCCTTCTTTGAGAACTCTCACCAAAACGCGATCGCCATTCCAAGCATTACTCAGATGACTTTCGCGGATGTAAATATCCTCAGCGCCTTCTACATCTTGAATAGCAAAGCAAAAGCCCTTACTAGAACAACGGAGTTTTGCCTCAATTATTCCCTCTTCTGAAAGACGGCGGTACTTGCCCCGTTCCTTCACTAAAATACCGATTTTTTCCAGAACATCTAAGGCAATGTGAAGTTTTTGTAAACTTTTTTCATCTTCACAGCCAAGTTTCTTTTCTAAAACCTTCCGAGCTACCAATTTATCATCGGTGAAATTGGCAAGGAGTGTAGCGATTGAAAATTCCATGCAGTGAACCGACCTTTGGTCAAAACATCATTTGTTGTTTAATCTGGTTCTTTTCTGTATACCCTCACGGCTTACAGAAACAAGCTGGAAACTAATTGCCCTGAAGCAAGCTTCCTAAGTTCTAAGGAAAGGAAGCCCGACCCAGCAAGAGGGGGAAACTACTCCCGCAGTTCCTTTGCAAAGAAGCCGACCCACGGACAACTCTGGGTGTCTACGAACTTCTCACTGCATGATGCTCTCAGAATTCGCCTGCGTTCAAGTCCCTTCACCTAACCAAACTTCAGATTGCACGCCTGATTTCAGATTTAGCCCCGCTAGGTAATTACGCGACGGGTTTTTGAGAAGCTGGGTTTAGAGAATCCATACTGCCCAAAAGCGCTATGCAGCGGAGCCACTGCGGTGAGGCAGCCCCCGTCTTCTCCCTTGGCGTTAGCAAAGACGCGAAGCGCGATGGCGGTTCCCGTCGTTAGCGCTAGCGGTAGCGATAGCGCAGCGTTAGCGAGGAACGAGCGTCGGAACGAGCGTCTGGGGGACTGCCGAACCCGGAGGGTCTTCTTCCTTGGCGTTAGCCTCTCCCTTTGGGAGAAGGGGAGACGCTAAAAGCGTTAGCGAGTCTGCGAGCGTCTGGGGTCTCCCCAAGTGGAGCAAGTGGCGTGGAAACTACAGGTGTTTGATTGTCTAGCGAAAAGGTAATTTTACGCCATTAGACTCTGATTTTTAACTAGGAGGAACTGCCGGTGAACCCAATTTTCCCACATGTAGAATCGGTAACAATTAGGTAAGCAGCTTAATAAGCAGTGAGGGCGAACCTTATCTCCATTATTGTAGATTTAGAGCGCACTTCCAGAAAATAGTTCTAGATATCGAGTTGGGTAATCAGTATAGCATTGCAGGCAAGACTACACAGGTAAGTTAGCACTTGCTAAAAGTTTCGTCAAAAAACACCTACTGCTACAATTAGGACATAAGGCAAAGCAAGAATATTACTTTAAAAGGGACTGGGGATTGGGTATTAGGGATTGGATCTTAGGGATTAGGATTAAAATAATTCTTTCCCAGTCCTCAGTCCCTAGTCCTCAGTCCTCAGTCCCCAGTCCCCAAAAGATTTAGATTGGTAGCAGTATTATGTTGGCTCAATTCCAGAGCTTGTATCCCAAAGGTAGTCTGATTTCTGAATTAGTGCAAATTTTTCAAGGAAAATATATTGTCCGGGCAAGCGTGCATATTGAAGGCGTAACCCGTGCTACGGGTATGGCAGCGGCAGAAACAGTAGAAGCAGCAGAAGACCAAGCCAGAACCAGGGCGCTGATAGTTTTGGGTATTACAAACGCGCCACAAGAATCAGTGGCATTGACCTCAAATCCAATTTCCCCGGCACAGCTAAATCCTTCCTTGAATACCAAAGGTGGGTTAAATGAACCTGCTGCCTATTCCTCTGCAAAAGATGAGGATTTTGTTAGTAGTCAATGGCCAGTGGCCAGCGACAAAGAAATATCTATCCCACCCTCCAGAGTACGGAATATCAAACCAGAAGTAGTAACAAGTAACGAACAGTACGGGTACAGCAATGCTGCGCCCCTAGCAAGCGATACCTATAGCCAAGATTTAGGTCAAAACTTTCCTGTGACTCCCCATCGGGAGCTAGAATTTGATCCTCCAGTTGAAAACTTGGAAATAACCTTTGATAACCAGGTGGAAAATCAAACCTTTCCAGCAATTTCTGCCAATAATGTCACACCGTTTACACCTCGGAGTTACAGCCCTCAAGAGGATGTCGCTACCCCTTCAGTGACAGGAAAGAGAAAGAAGAAAGCTGAACCCGTGGATTTATCGGATGTCATTGCTAAAACAGATGTCGAACTTCAGCGTTTAGGCTGGACACCAGAACAGGGACGGGAATATCTGATAGAAACATACGGTAAGCGGGGGCGTACTTTACTAAGTGAAGAACAATTACACGGATTCCTCAAATACCTCCAATCTCAGCCAGACCCAATAGCGGGATTTTGATTTGTCATTGGTCATTTGTCATTAGTCATTTGTCAGGACTAATGACTAATAACGTAGGCTGTTGAAACATTGACACTCCCCCCTTTAGAAAAGGGGGGAGTGTCAATAAAGAAGAACTACTATTATTCCTCAACTACCTAGAATCTCAACGTACAGTAGAATACCCCACGGATATTGACGCGGAATATTAAGTACTTGAACAGATCACCCATTCCAAAAATAACCCCTTTTCATAAGTGAAGAGGGGTTATTTTTAGGGTTTTAGAGAATTAAAAGTGGTAAATCACCATTTGCCAATCGTGACTATTAATTAACAAGAGCAACTGCTGGGCGACTACCGGCAGCGTGACGGTCAATCACTTGGTCAATCAAACCATATTCCTTGGCTTCCTCTGGCGACATGAAAAAGTCGCGTTCAGTATCTTCAGCAATCCGCTCAATTGGTTGACCAGTATGTTCAGCTAAATAGTTATTTAGCCGCCGCTTGTGGTACAGAATTTCCCGCGCCTGAATTTCAATATCAGTCGCCTGTCCTTGAGCGCCGCCTAGAGGTTGATGAATCATAATCCGAGAATGGGGTAGACTCATCCGCTTACCCTTAGCACCAGCACTGAGGAGAAAAGCGCCCATACTCGCCGCCAATCCGGTACAAATTGTACAGACATTAGGGCGAATATGTTTCATAGTGTCAAAAATGCCCATACCAGCCGTCACCGAACCACCGGGAGAATTGATGTACATATATATGTCTTTCTCCGGGTCTTCAGCATCCAAATACAGCAGTTGGGCAACAATCAAGTTAGCAATGTTGTTATCAACTTGTTGTCCTAAAAAGATGATGCGCTCACGTAACAGCCGTGAGTAGATGTCAAAGGCGCGTTCACCTCGACCCGATTGTTCAATAACGATAGGAATCATGGAAGCGTGTTTGTGGCTACTTTAAATACATTTTATCGGTGACAGCACGAAACTGGGGCTGATCTCTACTATTCCCAGGTAGATATAAGTAAATCTTGGCTATTCTGTCTTATTCAACTAAGGAGCAAAATGTGTTTTTGCAATAGATTCAACCTCTAAGGGCACTTTTTAGCGACAAAAGCTGTCTAAGAGAATATCCCGATTTAGGGAAGAATAAATCAAAAAACTTCAATTGTCGCTAATCTTATATCTCGGACTTTGCTGCACAACCTTGGCGATGTGGTGATTAGACCGATAACCGAAATCCGAATTGCTTAGGGAATTATGTTAATTTTCGGTAACATTTTAAACATTTTTTTAGGATTTACCTCAGCAATTATCAAGTTATTTTTGTTAGATTCAGTAAGTATATAGTACGAGGTGTATTTAGAATAACCAGTCATACTTGAAATGCTATCCACTCAGAGAGAGACGTGCCATGCTGGAAAAACTTATACAAGCCGCCATCATCACCTTTTTGCTCCATCTGATAGCAGGACTTAGCCCAAATACTTTAATTCAGACAAAGACAGCATCACCTATGCAAGAAACGCCACCAAATATTGTTAGCTTGCTATTGCGATCTTTTCAATAAGAATGTTTCATAAGTTGCATAGGTGTAAGTCGGCGCAAATAAATCCAATACAGACCTAACCCCCAACCCCTTCCCTACAAGGTAAAAGGAGTAAGATTCCTGGGAACAGGGTAGACTGAGCAAAGAAGGCAACTACTTGCGTTTGATCATGACTAATCGCCTTGCTGAAGCTAAGAGCCTCTATCTCCGCAAACACGCCGAAAACCCAATTGATTGGTGGCCTTGGTGTGACGAAGCACTTGCAACTGCAAGGGCGCAAAATAAACCGATTTTTCTCTCCATTGGTTACTCTAGTTGCCACTGGTGTACTGTCATGGAAGGCGAAGCTTTTTCTGATATTGCGATCGCACACTACATGAATACCAATTATCTTCCCATCAAAGTAGACAGGGAAGAAAGACCTGACCTCGATAGCATCTATATGCAAGCTTTGCAGATGATGAGCGGTCAAGGGGGTTGGCCTTTGAATATTTTTCTTTCCCCAGAAGATTTAGTGCCGTTTTATGCTGGCACTTATTTCCCTGTAGACCCGCGCTATGGTCGTCCGGGATTTTTGCAGGTGTTGCAAGCACTTCGCCGTTATTACGATACAGAAAAAGCGGATTTACAGCAACGCAAAGCCTTAATTATTGAGTCTCTGCTCACGTCTGCGGTGTTGGAAGACGGTACAACAACTGAGCTTGAAGACCATGAATTACTCCGCCAAGGTTGGGAAACCAGCACACGCGTAATTACTTCTAGTCAATCTGGCAACAGTTTTCCGATGATTCCCTACACAGAATTAGCATTGCGGGGATCTCGATTTAATTTTGAATATCGCTACGATGGCAAGCAAGTTTGTACCCAGCGAGGACTAGACTTAGCCCTGGGAGGCATTTACGACCACGTGGGTGGTGGTTTTCATCGCTATACTGTTGACCCGACTTGGACAGTGCCCCACTTTGAAAAGATGCTCTACGACAATGGACAGATTGTGGAGTTTCTGGCTTCTTTATGGAGTACAGGAATACAAGAGCCAGCGTTTGAGAGGGCAATTGCTGGTACTGTACAATGGCTGAAGCGGGAAATGACCGCGCCGGAAGGTTACTTCTATGCTGCTCAAGATGCCGACAGCTTCACCCAAGCCACGGCGGTAGAACCAGAAGAAGGAACTTTTTACGTCTGGAGTTACAGCGAACTACAACAACTGTTAACGCCTGAAGAATTAACGGAATTACAGCAGCAGTTTACTGTTACCCCTAACGGTAACTTTGAAGGACGTAATGTTTTGCAAAGACGCCATTCAGCTCAACTGAGTGCAACGCTAGAAACGGCACTGAGCAAGCTGTTTACTGCTCGTTATGGCGTTAATTTTGAGTCCCTAGAAACTTTCCCTCCGGCTCGTAACAATCAGGAAGCAAAAACCACTAACTGGCCAGGTCGCATTCCCTCAGTCACAGATACGAAAATGATTGTCGCCTGGAATAGCTTGATGATTTCTGGGCTGGCTAGGGCTGCTGGGGTTTTCCAACAACCGTTATATCTGGAATTAGCAGCACGAGCGGCGAATTTTATCTGGAAAAATCAGTTTGTCGATGGGCGTTTCCAGAGACTCAACTATCAAGGAGAAGCAACCGTTTTAGCGCAGTCTGAAGATTACGCTTTGTTTATTAAAGCTCTCTTGGATTTACAAGCTTCTAACCCTGAGCAGAAGCAATGGCTAGAAAAAGCGATCGCTATCCAAGATGAATTCAACGAATTTCTCTGGAGTGTAGAGTTAGGTGGTTATTATAACACATCTAGCGATTCGAGTCAAGATTTAATTGTTAGAGAGCGTAGTTATGCAGATAATGCGACACCATCAGCTAATGGAATTGCGATCGCTAACCTTGTGCGTCTGGCCCTACTCACCGATAATCTAGATTATTTGGATTTAGCGGAACTTGGTTTAAAAGCTTTTAGAAGTGTGATGCATCGCGCTCCCCAAGCCTGTCCCAGCTTGTTTACAGCTTTGGATTGGTATCGTAATTCTACCTTGATTCGCAGCACAACTGAGCAGATAAACGCTTTGATCCCCAAGCATCTACCGGCGGCTGTGTTTGCCATAACATCTGATTTACCAGAGGGAAGCGTTGGGTTAGTTTGCCAAGGTTTGAAGTGTCTGGCACCAGCAGAAAATGTAGAGCATTTATTGCAGCAAGTCCAGAAAAGTCAAAATAGAGGGTGATTTTTAAACGCATAGGGGCGCTGAGGTAGGCAGAGTTTTTTAAGCGAATTAGCTAGGAACTTAGGAAATTCTGCACCTAGTCCCTAGAAACTAATTCGATGTATAACTATGACGAACCGAAGCGAATTAACCGCAATTGTGTTAGCAGGGGGTAAGAGTTCTCGCATGGGTCAGGATAAAGCCTTGATTCCCATTGAAGGAGTACCGTTGTTGCAGCGAGTTTGTGGGATTGCTAAAGGCTGTGTTGATGTTGTTTATATAGTCACTCCCTGGCCAGAACGCTATCAAGATTTCCTTTTGCCTGGTTGTGAGTTGATTCGGGAAGTGCCTTTATCTGGAGAATCTCTAGCCCACGGGCCTCTAGTTGGTTTTGCTCAAGCGCTAGCTGAAGTAAAGACAGATTGGGTGCTGCTGCTAGCTTGTGATTTGCCGAGGTTGCGGGTTGAGGTGTTGCAAGATTGGGCAAGTAGACTTGATAGTGTAGCGGATAATGCGATCGCAGCTTTAGCGGAACATCCTAAAGGTTGGGAACCTCTGTGTGGTTTTTATCGCTGTCGCTGTTTGCCACAACTTTTAGAGTTTATCAACCAAGGGGGGCGATCGTTTCAACAGTGGCTTCGGCAATATCCTGTAGAAGTTTTGCCCTTAGCAGAACCCGAAATGCTTTTTAACTGTAATACACCAGAGGACTTGGCTTTAAGTTGAGTTGGGACTTAATCAATCGTGAACTGAACCTGCGGAAACTCTGGTAATAAAGTCGTTTTTCGGATGATTTGAATTCACCTCTCTAGTTTTGAAGAATTTTTTGTGCTTTCAATTGCCTGTTTAACGTTTTAGCCCTAACGTGGAACTGCTAACTATATATATTAAGCACACGAGGAGTGATCATGGGGCAGATACAGGAGCTAGGACAGATTATCATCCTAAATGGTGTCCCGCGATCGGGGAAGTCGAGCATTGTCGCAGTGATCCAGGAGACATTTGATGGTCTGTGGATGAACTTGGGTGTCGATAGGTTTATGCCAATGACTCCCGCCCGATACCTACCTGGGATCGGTCTGCGTCCAGGCGGAGAACGCCAGGACATCGAACCCCTCGTTCCCATTCTCTACAGCGCCATGTATGAGTCTATCGCCGCCCACAGCCGCTTGGGTCTGAATGTCGTGGTTGATGTCGGACACCATAACGCCTACGCAATCGAGCGGAGCATTCTCGCCGATAGTGCCCGACGTTTGAAAGGATTGCCGGTCTTGTTCGTAGGCGTTCACTGCCCCATCGAGATCATTATGGAACGACGACAAAACACGGGGTGGAACGTGGGAAATACAGCCGACTTCACGTTGCCACATCCGGTTCAGTTATGGCAACGTGAAGTCCACATCCCTGGCATCTATGACTTGGAAGTTGATACCTCGTTGTTAAGCCCCGGTGCGTGTGCCGAGGTGATACGCCAGCACCTCGCAGATAGTCCAGCACCGTCGGCATTCCAACGACTCGCTGCACACCATACTTAAGCTGTAGTTATGACTGTGCTTACTAGATTTGGGATGAATTGTAAAGTGTGTGATTCTAATAAGTTGAAAGTTGAAAGGGAAATTCAATCCCTTTTCACTACTTCTGCAAGAAGTCTACTTAACTCGACAGAATTTGCGATCGCTATCACTCTGAGGATATTGCCAAGAATAGGCAAAATGGCTAACTCCCTTCAGCTGGGGGGAAAATTGTCGAAGTGCTTGCATTTGTACTTCTAGGGATGGACGATTACTGACGGATTTTCCCCACTGACCAGCTAAAGCAGGGATGATCTGCGTACCCGGTTTTGCCATACTCAAAACCCGTTGCACTTGCGACACGATACAACTAACATTACCGCAATTCCCATAAGCCATAGGATGCCACTCTAATGTACTAGGGAACCGATCCCAAGGTTGCAAACGGGAATCATACCCTTGTCCGACAGTTTGGTTGCCATCAGGAAAAAACACCACTCCTGTGGAAATACCTTGCTGTTTTGCTGGGTAACTAGCGATGGTGACAAAATCTAGAATTCCTTGCATAGCGTGGGCAACGGCAAGCTGCCACAACTCCCATTGTAAAAGTGGTTGTCTATCGGTTGTACGCAGGATTGACTTTTGTGCTAGTGGGAGAGTGCGGCCTTGCCACAGAGGTTCTCCTTCTTGAGGATAAAGTTTATCAACTTCCGCGATATCTCCGGCGCTGACGAATCCCTTACTCAAAAAGCGGCGAATCAAGTCCAGCCCTTTGTAATTCTGTGCCCGTTTAAATAAAGCTTCTTGGGTTGCGGGACTAAATAGCCATAAATCTGAAACTTTGGTGGCGATGGAATCACTTCCAGCTTGGCGGGGATAACGCACGTAATCCAATAGCAAACCATCTGGGCGACGGCGCAAAACTTCTTGTACCAATTGGTAGTAGTCGCGTTTTGCTTGCGGGTTGTAGGGGTCGATAAATAGTTGAGAGCCATTATCTACCACATATAAACTCGTTTGACCTTTGCCATTACGAGCGATCGCACCTTCTCTATCTGGGCGCTGGGCGTAAGTATAGCCGAAATTTGTGGTAAACATCCAGGCGTAGACCTTCAAACCACGTTGCCGACCTTTTTTAATTGCCGTGGCAAGTATATCGATGTTTTCTGCTCCTGGGGTGCGAATCACAGCAGGCCAAACCGTCGGGTTAGCTTTTGCTGGTAATAATACCTGCCCATCGTAAAATACTTCTAAATAAACTTGGTTATAGCCACGATTAACAATCCGATCCATAATCTGATCGATTATTCCTGGCTGAATGTCGCAGGGATACAAGCGTAACCAAATGGCTTGGGTTTGCGGCCAAGTCCGAGTGCGACATTCCTTTAATTTCTGCGCCTGTTCTTGTACTATGCTTTGGTAGCGCGTTTGAGCATCTTGTTTGCCTTTTAGGGCTGACAAACGTAAGTTTTCTTTTTCTTGCGCCGCCGCTGATGATAACTGACAATACTCAGTTACTTGCGCCCTTGCTGGTTCGCTTCCCAAGTTGGTGAGCAACGAACTACTAGTAAAAACAGCAGCGAACAAGCGCCGCCAAAATAATGTTGATCTTGCAACGTTCAAGGGACAGTTAGACATACCTACCAGTAGATGAACAAATTCAAAAGAGTTTCAGACGTGGATTTAAGCTCCGACTATAGCAAGATCCCCTAGGGTAACTGAGTGGAGGCGGAGTGGCTCCAACTACGGACGTTCGGTCTTAAACCCTTTAATTTGCGATAATCATCGATCCCAACTCAGATAATTGTGGGCAAGGTGTATCGAATTATATAGTTAAATACTAAGGGTTTTAAAACCTATTTTTTCAAGACTTCCAAAGGTCTATTTCCGTTGCCGTATTCTTTTATAGCCCTTCCCGGTGCATGAAGTACATATAAAAACCTCACCCCTAACTCCTCTCCTTGCTAAGAAGAGGGGAGATAAAGCACAGCTTTATCGGGGTGAGGTTAAGCTATTGGCTTTTAGCTAGGAGAGTGTCGATAAGTTTAGCTGAAAGTTTCAAACTCAGGATTAATAAAGTTGACAAACAAAATAGTCAGGAGTCAAAAGTTTTGACTCCTGACTATTGATGATGGAGTAGGCAATAGTTAATTGCTAACCGCCACGTTTCAACGCCGCCTCTACCTGCTGCAACTCTTTGTCTAGACGATTTTTGAGTTTTTCGGGTAGGGGACGATTTGGGTAAGAACTGTAGTATCCAGCTAAGGAATTGAGGGCTGTTCGTATGGTTGTAAACGAGCCAAGACCAGAAACAGAGTTAACCCGCTGGTAGCGAGCTGAAAAGTCATTAATTTTTTGACGCGCTTCTGCTTGAACTGCTGCTTTGTCTGGTGAATCTTGTGAAATATCCAGAGCTTGTCTCATAATATTGACCACAGCTAAGGTGTCTTGACGATAATCCCCAGTCAAACTATCTGGACTGCCAGAACAACCCATTAAGCCGATAGCTACAACCAAAACCAGCGCAAGCAAACGCGACCAATAGCGCTTCATATGCATTAAGTAAAAGAATACGTAAATCAACGTCCATCCTATCTTGGATTGGTAACTTGGGGATCAATTGAGTGAGCAGTAGGGAGTGGGGAGTAGGGAGCAGGGGTGTTTGATTCCCCAAAAGACGCTCATTTACAAGCATCCTGGGCAAAAAATCAGGTGATTAAAAAATCTGATTGGACAATTATCATCGCTATATTTTCTCTGCGAAGTCATAGAATTAGAGGTTGATCGGATTTAATCAACTAACTTTCTCTACGTAATCTTTGCAATTTCAGCATCGTAATACATATCATCAGCCACAAAAAACCGACTCCATAACCTGCAATTATGTCTGTAGGCCAATGAACTCCTAAATATAAGCGGCTGATACCAATAGCAGCAATTAAAATAACTGTCAAACTGTAAATAACTTTGGCAAAATGAGGATAGTGAGTTGCCAATTCGTAAGCAATAAAACCATAAAGCACCATAGAACCTAGTGCATGACCACTAGGAAAACTAAAAGATTTTTCAGAAATCAAGCGATGCCAGAGTTCAGGGCGAGGTTTAGAAAAAAACAACTTTAGCCCTGTATTTAAAATTAATCCTCCCAAACAAGCAAGTACAAAAACTTTCGCTTCTTCTTGGTAACGTCGCCACCAAAGTAACAAAATAGTAACTACTGCAACTAGAACTACTGTACTAGGATTACCAAGATTTGTAATAAACAGCATTAAATTATCTAAGTTTGGATTGGCGAACTGATGTAGCCATAACAGAAAAATAGTATCAAATTTAAAAGCTTCTTGCTCCAAAACCTCTTCAGCCAGTTTTGCTAAAACAAAAAGAATGAGCAGACAACTAGCAAGTCCAATAATACCAATTGTGGTAATTAAGGGAGCTAAACGAGGATGTATATGACGCAACCATAAATTAGAAACTTGTCGAAGCATACTTTAATGTTAATCATCGTTAGAAGGCGTAACTACATTAGTCTTCTCTGCTTTAGAGCAGTGAACAGGATACAGACTCCAAGTATCGATAGAAGAACTTATAGATGAGCCGATAGTACCAAAATTGAGACCACCTTTATCTGCTGAAACGCATCACTCAATTGGGTGACGTACTTTTCTCTCCTTTCGGACGGAAAAGAATAGGACAACTGCCAGCAGGATAAAGGCGATCGCTGAAGCATATTCCCTTGGCAGTGATAGACCGCCACTTTTGACTGGTTTGGTGAGAAAATCTCCGAAGGTGGCTCCGAAGGGACGTGTGAAGATGAACGCGAGCCAGAATAGGAGGATATCGCTCAACTTTGTTACGTAGTGAAGGGCAATGACAACACCAATGACGCTGGCTGTCACAAATGCGCCCTGGATATAGCTCAGTCCCAAGTTACTTGTCAGAAAGTCACCAAAAGCGGTTCCCAAACTGTTGGAGAACACGACAGCCAGCCAATAGGTCGTCTCTGCATCTTTCCTGATGATCGGATAAACACTCAGATCCCGATCGCGGTAGTACCAGATGCTAAGAACGCTCAGAAGACCGGCTACCAGAATAAGCGATCCCACTGCGTAGCCCAGCCCAAAAGATCGATCCATCAAGTCTGAAACTTCGGTTCCAGCTGTGGTTGTAGCGATGATGGCTGCCCAATAAAGGGCTGGACGATATCTGTCGGATTGAATTTGGAAAAACAGGAGAATAGCCAGAATGGTGAACGTTACGGCAAAGGCTACGTAATACCCCAGTCCAAGAGACATTGAGATGAAGTCACCTGCCGTCTCGCCGAGCGTCGTGGCGATGATCTTCATGATCCAAAAGGAAATTGTGACTTTTGCAACTTTGTTCATTTCTTTTTCACAATAAAAAATAGTAAGTCATCGTAGATAGAGAATGCTGACTGTTGCTGCGATCCCAAATTACCACCAAATTGCTAGGTCACAAACAGAGAAATGCCCAAGTTGAGAAGGCGATCAATCGCTAATTAGTCTTGTCGATCAATCGGCTGTAAAGCTAATTTCTTTTGCTTAAGGCTTAAGTAAATAACCAGGCTTACGATTATAGAAATAAAAAGCATACTGGTTCCGACAGTACCAAAACCAAAGCCACCATTTGTAGCAGATTGGGATAGTAAATCACCTATAGATGCTCCCAGCGGACGAGTTAAGATGTAAGCTAACCAGAATGCCAAAACTGCATTCATCCACAAGTAATAATAAGCGATCGCTATAATTGCAATTGAAGCACCAAATATCAGTGCCGATTGTACATAACCCAGTCCCAAAGACTCTGCTAATAGGTCTCCTGTTGCAGTGCCCAAGGCAAACGTAAACAAAACAGCCACCCAATAAAAAAGCTCTCTTTTAGCTGTATTTATGGAGTGCATGGCTAATGTTTTTTCGTTGGAATACCAGAGTGCAAAAACTACCAACAAGGAAATACTAAAAATTACAGTAGTTGTCACCAAACTAACTCCAAGTTCGTCTACCAATCTATCAGTGATCAGTGTGCCAACGATACTTATCAAAACGACTACAAACCAGAAACTTGCTGGAACATAACGTTTAAGCTTAAACTGATTCAACAGCGCAATCAATAACACGCTGCTCATAATGTAAGATGTAATGCCTAAACCAAGGTTCAGGGTTGCTGACAGAAAATCTGCTGCGGTTTCACCTACTGTGGTTGCCAAAACCTTAATAATCCAGAAGTAAATTGTCACCTCTGGAACCCTGTTTAAAATCTTATTCATAATCTTTCTCTCTCTTGATTTTTCCATAGAAGTGAGATGACATCACATCTTAAAGTTACCTGTGTTGTCAGAAATTACTGAGTGATTGTACTTTACACAGCAAAAGTCAAGAAATAGTCAAGATTTTATTGAAAAAGTAATTTACTTCTAATATAGGCACTAGAAATAGCTGAAATGTCTCATTAAAAATTAATTTCATAATTTGATATTAAATTTGTTGAATTCAAACCAATCTTGACTATTTCTTGACTTTTATTACCTACTGTGAAAGTACAAACCCAGACTTCAAGGGATTTTACAAGTATGAAGACTTCAACAAAAATCATTTTGGTAGCAGCTTTTGTTGGTACTTTGGGATTTGCTGGATTGTCGAGAGTTGTTTCTGCAAAACAACCACAATCTTTCGTAGCAATTGTGCGTCAGCATCATCTTGCTACCAAAGTCGCTGAAGCCAGTGATGGTGACGGTGAAACAAACGACGATGCACAAGAAGCGGCAAAACTGCAACCGCTAGCTAAAATTACAGCACAACAAGCACAGCAAGCAGTTGAAGCATCTGTGGGAGGTAAGGCAAAAAATGTCAAACTCGAAAATGAAGATGGCAACTTAGTTTATGCTGTAGAAATTGGTCAGCAAGATGTTAAGGTCGATGCTGGTAATGGGAAAGTTCTCTACGCTGAAAATGCCAATCAACAAAATGAGAAGAATGAAGCCACTCATCCTAAGAGTAGTATTCAAGTTAAAGAAACTAGTGATGGCGATCGCGAAACCAATGATGATGGCAAGTAGCTAGAGAACTTAAAATCAAATTGTTAAGAAGTTGGTAAACGCACAGTAAAACAACTACCAACTCCTAATTGACTCGTAACACTAATTAATCCACCGTGATTTTGAGCAATAGCTTGGGCGATGGCCAGCCCTAAACCAGAACCACCTGACCAATAAGAACGAGACTGATCTGCTCGCCAAAAACGCTCAAAAACCTTGTCGATATACTCTGGTGCTATTCCCACGCCTGTATCTTGCACGTTGACATAAAGCTGGGAACCGACACGACTGGTTTTAATTTCGACTGCGCCTGCCGATGGTGTGTAGTAAAGTGCGTTTTCAATTAAATTAGTAAACAGTCGCGTTAATTGAACTGAATCACCTATTAGCTGAAGATTAGCAATTAATTGAAATTTCAAGTTAATTTTTTTGCCTTCAGCTTGAGGTTTATATAGTTGTATTAGGTTCTCTAATATTGATGTTAAATTGAGAGTATCCCTATTTTGATTGGAAACTTTATCAGTGCGTGCTAACATCAGTAAATCTTCTGTGAGGCGAGTCATCTGGTTAGTAGCGTTGGCGATCGCCTGAAACTTTTCTGCATCTTTTGGCCCAATTTCTTCTGGATATTCTAACGGTAACTCAGCATTAATTTTGATAGCCATTAACGGACTGCGTAGTTCGTGAGAAGCATCAGCAGTAAACTGTTTAAGCCTTTCAAAACTCTCCTCAATAGGTTGCATTGCTTGACGAGTTAGTAAAATTCCGCCAATACTACTCAGAACTAAAGTTATAATAATCCCACCACCTAATCCCAAGTCTAGTTTTTGGAGGGTTTCATCAAATTCTTCTAAAGATTGACTCACCCTCACATACCCAACTAGCTGACCATTATCGCTAGCAATAATTGGTACAGTTACTGCTTGGATAGGAATTTTACCAGTCTGAACTTGTACTATTTTGTTTGGTAAAAAAGGTAAAGTTAAAACAGTTTTTCCTTGTTGGGTAATCAAATTTCCTTGAGTATCAAACCATTGCAAAGCTTGATGAGAAGCAATTAAGTCTTGTGGACGAAAGTCACTTTCAACTGTCAGGCGACCTTTTTCAAATTCTACATTTGCAGCTGCACCTTTCCCTATAGCTAAGAGTTTATCTGTGATTTGTTCAGTCAAGCTGCGAGTGAAAGCAAATCGGACTGCGATCGCAAATATTCCCAGTAGCGATGCAAACACAACTAAGTAAGACAACAATAAACGATATCTGATTCTTTGAAACACATTATGTCCGCCATAAATTTGTTAATTTTTATTTGAAAAAGTGATAATTTTTAATATTCTACTTATGTGCTAAACGATAACCAATGCCATAAATATTTTCAATCAAGTCTTCTGAACTTCCAGATACTCTAAGTTTATTCCGCAAGTTTGTAATATGAGTTTTAACACTTCCTTCTCCCGAAGATTTATCAAAGTCCCATAATTTATCAAGAATTGCCGAACGAGTAATAACTTGATTTGGGTTTCTCAAAAAATATTCTAATATCATATATTCTTTAGGAGTTAATAATAAGATTTTTCCTGCATAAGTAACCTGTTGAGTTGCTGGGTCTAGTTGCAAATCACCGTGGATTAAAATCTGGGGACGAATCTCTGGAGTTCTTCTAGCTAAAGCTCTGATGCGTGCTGCTAACTCTTTTAATTCAAATGGTTTAACCAAGTAATCATCAGCACCAGCATCGAGTCCGATAATTTTTTCGCCTGTTGTATCTCGTGCCGTCAGCATTAAAATCAGAACATTACATGAAGCAGCGCGTAAACGCTTACATAAAGCAATTCCATCTAATTTAGGAAGCATTAAATCTAATAAAATTAGCTCATACAATGCTGATTGCGACCATTCCCAAGCTGCCAAGCCATCAGTTGTTATATCCACAATATGGTGTTGTCGTCTTAAAAATTCGGCTAATGGCTTCGCAATGCGATCGTCATCTTCAACTACCAAAATTCTCATAATGCTCTACCTATAAATTATTAAGGTTTTCTAACACGATCCAGAATTATCCTACCTACAAGGTTAATTTTAAATGTTTTATCATCTATTCTTAACCTGAAGTTAATCTAGTTTAATTAATGTTCCTATGAACAATCAAAAATATGTAATACCAATCAAGCTGATTCATCAAATGACCAATTCCTAATTTCAATGTTTACTTCAACAGAGGTAACGAAAAATGGAGGAATTAACACTTTTGCTATTTAGTAACCAAATACCTTTGTAACCAAGTATGTTTCACAAATTTTTGTATTGTTTTAGCTTAGTTAGGTTTGGTTATAAAACTATTAATTGCTAATACCCACAAGCCTATAGGACTAGTATTTGATTTTTGAAATGTACGTAGTGGACTGTCTAGGCTTTAATAGTGCATTAGACGTAGACTTTTGTTGGGTGGAGGCTTTGCGTAACCCAACATATATCAGGATGTTGGGTTACGCAAAGCCTCCACCCAACCTACAATTTTTTGCAACTTAGTTAGGTTTGGTTATAAAACTATTAATTGCTAATACCCACAAGCCTAGAACAATACATAAGGTACTTTCTCAGCAAAGGAAATAAATAGGATGACTCGATTTAGCAATTCTCATCTACCTACTGTTTTTAAAACAGTGATTTTTAGCACAGTTATTTTAACCGGGCAGACATTTTTACAATTTAATAACTCAGCAGCAACAGCAGCCAGCCTTTACCAACATGTATTGCTCTTATCAGTAGATGGATTACATGATGCTGACATCGACGATCCTTTGCTTCAACCTTATTTATCGAATATTAAGAATTTGCAAGCAAATGGTGTTACTTACACTAATGCCTTTACTAGTACACCCTCCGATTCTTTTCCTGGTGAATTGAACTACTTAACAGGAGCAAGTCCAAAAACTACAGGGGTTTATTATGACAATTCATATAGTCGCTCATTATTAAGTCAAATCGGGAGTCCTACTGGTACTGGAGTTCTATTTGATGAAAGTATTGATAAAAACCCAAATCTTATTAGTGGAGGTGGTGATTTTGGCAAAGGTAGCATTGATTCAAGTAAGTTGCCAGTAGACAGCACAGGAAAACCGATTTATCCTCATAACTACCTGAATGTTAATACAATTTTTGAGGTAGCTCATGATGCCGGTTTACACACCGCATTTATTGATAAACATCCTGCCTATGACCTTGCTAATGGGCCCTCAGGCAAAGGTATTGATGACTTTTATGCTCCAGAAATCAATGCTAAAGTAGCTTTGGAAAACGGCAAATTAGTCGATCGATCAACAGCCCAAAATCCTAGCAATCTCACATTTAAAACGACAACTAAAAGCACTAGCCTTACAGAGGCTTATGATGATTTGAAGGTAAATGCGCTTTTAAACCAAATAGCTGGTAAAGATTCTCAAGGAACTACTACTCCGGGAACTCCTGCTATTTTTGGCATGAATTTTCAAGCTCTTAGCGTCGCTCAGAAAGATGCTAGTAGCAATGGTGGGATTGCTGCTGATGGAACACCTTCAACAGGATTAATTGATGCCTTAGAACATACAGACGCTAGTATCGGAAACATAGTTAATGCATTGAAGCAACAAAATTTGTTTGATTCAACATTAGTGGTATTGACAGCAAAACACGGTCAAAGTCCCCGTCAAGGAACAGCTACCCTGATTTCCGAAAACACATTTACAGATGTTTTAGAAAAAGCTGGAATTACCGTAAATCATGCAACACAAGATGATATTGGGTTGTTTTGGCTTGCAGATCAAAGCCAAGCTGATACTGCGACAACTCTTTTAAAAAATCTCAACAATCCGGCGATTAATCAGGTGTTATCTGGTGATGCATTACAACAAGCAGGCTTTGGTAATCCCTTGTCAGATGACCGGACACCAGATTTCATTATTAAATTGAACCCTGGATATGTGATTTCAGATAGTACAAAAAGGGCTGAACATGGGGGTTTTTCAGATGACGATACCCATGTTGGATTGATTGCTGCTAGCGGGATTTTAGCTTCTGGACTCAAAGGTACAATCCAAACACAGGCGGTAAAAACAACTCAAGTAGCTGTTACGGCTCTAGATGCGTTGGGGTTAAATTCTGAGTTATTACAGGGTGCGGTGAAGGAAGGTACTAAAAATTTACCAGGGTTAGGAATTTCTGATATCAGTGCAGTACCAGAGCCAAATACGAGTTTTGGCTTGTTATCTTTTATGGGCTTGATGTTAACTGTCTCTCTATGGAGACAACGCAAGCAAATCAGTTAAGCGTTGAAGCTGAACTCGCAAAATCTGTTTTTCTCTCCGATCTCTTTGTGTCTCTACGGTTAAAAGCAATTTATTTAACCACAGAGACGCAGAGAACACAGAGTAAGGAGATTGAAGAGGAATTTTTTCTTAACTCCTAATTTTCTGATAAAGAGTATCTCGTTGTTGGTAAGGTCTTTCTAAAGAAGCGATCGCAGTTTGCAAGGTTTCCACTTCCATACACGTACCGCCTAAAGCACCTGCCATTGTGGTAATATGCTCCTCCATCAATGTGCCGCCGATATCGTTGCAACCCCAAGCTAAGGATTCTGTCGCACCTGCAAGCCCCAGTTTTACCCAACTCTGCTGATGGTTGGGAATCCAATTACCTAAATAAATCCGCGCCACAGCTCCTAACAACAGCGCATCACTTAAAACTGGTTGATCGCGTCCGACACGGCGACGTAACGATTTGGGCGCTTCTTGGCCAACAAAGGGTAATAAAATAAACTCTGTGATCCTGGCTGGATATCCCTGATTGATGGCAATTTTTTGGAGCGATCGCAATTTTTCTAAATGTCCGATTTGCTGCTCATGGGTTTCAATATGCCCAGATAACATGGTGCTGGTGGTATGCAAGCCTAATTTGTGAGCGGTGCTGACAATTTCTAGCCAAGTGGCTGTGTCAATCTTCTCTGGACACAGTATCCGCCTGACTTCATCGTCTAATACTTCAGCTGCTGTTCCCGGCATTGAACCAACACCAGCATCGCGCAAAGCAGTAATCACATCAGCATATTCTAGTCCGTCAAGTCTGGCGATAAATTGCACTTCTTGGGGAGAGAAAGCATGTAAATGTATCTGGGGAAATTCCTGTTTAATGGTTTCTACGACTTTGAGATAATAAGACAAAGATTTGCCGTTGATCTGCGCTTGTGGATTTAATCCGCCTTGCATACAGATTTCTGTCGCACCCCGTTTTACTGCATCTGTCGCTTTTTCCAAAATTTGCGCCGAATCTAACCAGTATGCACCGGCATCACCATCATCTCGACGGAAAGCACAAAAACTACAGTGCTGCTCACAAATATTAGTAAAGTTAATATTACGGTTAATGATGTAGGTGACAGTATCGCCTGTTTGTGTGTGGCGGAGTGTGTCGGATGTAGTACGTATTGCTGCGATCGCCTCTGGGTCAGTTTGTTGTAACAACACCACTCCCTCTTCGAGAGATAAGTCGTATCCCATCAAGGCACGGTCAAGAATTTTTTCAACAGTAATTTTTGTCAGCATTACTTTCTTAATTTCTCAGTAAATCTTAATTTTATGATCTGGAAAATAATCAAATTTTACTTAATAAATACACCAAGTTCAAGAGAATCCCAGCTAGAGTAAAATGTTAGCTATTTTTCTGTTCTAGCCGCCATAGCTTACTATACTGGAAAACATTGACTAGTTTGTATTTCTTCTCAAGCTCATATCTAAATTTTTTAGAAGGATTATACAAAAATAAATTCCTGAAACTATCAGGAATATTTGGCATAGTTGGTTCAATTACCAATTGCATCTGCACTTGATGATCTAGCAGATGAATAAGAGACATTAGATCGCCAATATTTAGAGAATAATTACTACTAATTAACAGTGGATCATTAGCTTTATTGATGATGCGAGCTATTTGAGGGTTGGCATTGCTGCCTTTATTCCACCATGTTTCGGCTTGAGAACTGACGGCACAGGATACAACTCCACTGGAAATTACTACTACCATTACTAATTGCCAAAATTTGCGGGCTATTAACTTAGAAGAAATAATTTGAGCCGCCAGCAAGTAAGCAACAGCTAGCTGAATGCCTACATAACATGGAATCACATATCTAGGTCGCAGACTGACCTTACCTCCAATAATCAAATCAGGCAATATGACAGCTAAAGCAGGTACTCCACTTAAGATAAAAATAAATAACCAAACTCGTGTTCCGGCTTGACGATAAAGAAAGAAGAATGAATATACTACCAAGATTAGTATTAAGGGAATTAAAAATCGACCCCAGCGCAAAACTGGCAAATTCAAATCTGGCAAAAATGCTTCGTAGCGCCAAAAATCAGCAAAAAAACAGCTAATATTGCTAATCCAACCAGAAGCCAAAGCTGACACAGATTGTCTGGTTTGAGCGCTGGCTGTTGTGCGATCAATTTCAGACAAGCTATTAATAACAGTTAAAATCCAAGGAACGAAAGCTAAAAACCCGGCACTAGTTGCTATTAGATAAGCTTTAACGGTTTTGGTGAATCGAAAGCGTTCGATGGCAAATACATAAATACCGTAGGCGATCGCTAGCAACCCAGAAAACAAAAAGGTGTACAATCCTAGTGCCACTGTTACTGCATAAATCCCCCAAAGCTGCTTGCTACCTAGTCTTATTGCTCGCAGCAGTACAGCACTCCCTAGCAAAGTAGTCACCATCCACAAACCGAACTCCCTTGCTTCTTGGGCGTACAGCACATGGAAGGGCGAGACTGTTAGAAGAGCTATGCTTACCCATGCCGTTATGGATGACTGAAATAATTCTAAGCACAGCCAATAAATGCAAGGAAAGGCTATTAAGCTAATTATGGCTGACAAGCTTCTCGTAGTCGCTACTGAATTGCCAAAACATTGCATCCATAATCTAACCATCACGTAATAAAGTGGAGGATGCTGGGCATCCTCCACCGCCAAAGAGTTGATTGTATTGATTAAACCTTTTTCAGAATTAGGCTGTTGATATTTTTGGATATTTCCAACAGCAAACACGCGCCCATTAAACACTTGTTGAACAAATTCATTCTTAGTGTAACCAGAAATTCGTAATGAGGTATAAGCTTCATCATGGGAGTAGACTTTTCGATCCAGATAGGCGAAGCGAAAAAATATCCCTAGTATTAACAAAATAATGATTAAAAATCGTAGCCAAATAGGAGGAAAATATTTTGCGAGTATTGATTGTCTGTTGATCATAAATCTCGAACTATACCGCAGATTGCAGGTTTAGGAAGTATAGTAGTAGCAGTTTTTGAATCAGTTTTTTAGATGTTTAGGATTAATCAATTCCAAGTCCATTGCAATCATCAGAGCAACTAACAATAAAATAGCAATTTAGGGAATTTGTAGTAAGCGGATCGAGCCGCTTACTACAAGCCAATTTAATTAATTTGGCATTACGTAATGTAGTTTGATTTATTCTTGCCTACTTACTTAATGCAGATTGTTATATTGGCTGAAATTCTCACTAAAGCATTGGATATTACTAATTTTCCCGGAATTTTGGTGTTCGTCGGCGCTGTATTAGCAATCCAATGGCCATACCGATACCGACAAAGGCTGTAAAGTAGAACAAACCAATCAATCGGATATAAATTGGTGGTGCGATCGCTTCAACTTCCACTTCTTGCGCTACTTTCACTGGTGTAAATTGACGGTTAGATCCTGGTAGAGGAGTTGCTTCCACCTCAATTGTGTGGGGTGAACCATCAAAAAATTGTTCAAGCCATGTCAACTTACCTTGTTCGTCGGGAATACCCTTGTAGTCAAAGACTGTTAAATTATGTTCTGTGGCGATCGCTTTCACCTGCAACGCTACATCTGTGATCGGTTGTCCGGTTGTGGCATCTTTTACCTGTAGCGCTAAATTCGCAAGTTTTCCGACAGTTGCGTTTTTATCTCCGTCAAGACTAATGTCCAATCCCTGAGATTTTTGAGATGATGGTGCAACGGCTTCGCGACTATTTGAGTGGTGTTCACTGCCATGAGCTTCTGCAACTTCTGCACTAATGTTGATCACTACTAGGGTTATTATCGCCACTACTGTCAATGCACTTAATAAAAGGCGGACTGACTGTGGTGCGATTTCTCCTTGTTGTAGTTCTTCTTGTCCACCAATAACCCAACCACCCAACAATCCAAGTGACAGTAAAATAGCTGCGATTACAACAAAATATTTATATTTGATGGGATTTTCGCGGACATTCAGATTTAAAGTTTCTTCATAAGCAGCAAAAGTATTTGCTACCAAAGGTGACACTTTAACTAACAGTTGGTAATTACCACGGATGGGTAAAATCTGCTGAATTTCTAGCTTACCATCAGGTGCAGTAGCATTCATTTGCAACAATTTTGTTCCCTCGACAATGGGAAAATCTGTTGTTAACCAATGATTAGGCTGTGGTGTGAGAATTTGTAAACTAATTTTGGCATTTGTTAAAGATTTACCCGCAGCATCAACCGCTTGTAAAGTCAGGGTAACGGGAGATTGTGGTTTTTCTGCCTCTGCTTCAAAGGGAAGAATACGTTCTAAAGGTGGGTTGGTGGAAAGTAGCACTCTGGATGTAGGAATTTGGGAACTTCCCACAAACGAATAAAGAACTGACAAAACAATGCAAACAGCGCTGATAACTCCAAAAAGTCGATATTTTTTCATAAAAAATTATGGTAAATCTGAACCTCATGTAATTTCTGCAATTGCTGACTTCTCAATCTGGAAAACCTCTCTCTCTTAAAAGGAGAGAGATTTTGAATTTTTAGGGGTTAGGTTTTTCGTGAGCTTTTCCAGATGACGTTAAAAATCAGCTACAACTGAAACTTTAATAGCAGTGGATGAAAGTTACTCCAGATTATTACTAAGTAGAATAATTCCAGTCAAAGAATTAGTCATAAATCAGACATAATCTTAGAGGTTGTTTGAAAAGTGTTTCACTGTGACTTTAGGCACATTCAGATCCCCCCTAACCCCCCTTTTTAAGGGGGGAACTGGAATCAAAGTCCCCCAATTTATCGGGGGATTTAGGGGGATCTAGAACGTTTTGCTACCGACAAGAGGACTTTTCAAACATCCTCTTAAATCAAGTTCAGGTGATCTAGAGACGGCAAACAATAGCTGAAACACTGATTTTTAGGTTGGGGCAATTCATGAATTGCCCCGACTTCATGCACCTAAAAAATCTTGGGATTATGATAATTTAGTGACATGCAACGCCTAATGTGTGGTGACGTGCTGAGTGTGCTGTGTTATGAACCGCAGGATAGGTGGAGAACAAAACAGTCCAGATAACTAAAGAAGATAGGAGCATATAGAGCGTTACCTGCACAGGCTTGGATAACGTAATAACTGCGGTCTTCTGCAATAGTGAAATATGAGAAAAAGTAGTCATTTTTGAGCTCCTATAATAAATTTGGGGAATTCATCAATCAAAGGGCATGACGCCGCTTGATTGCAAAAAGATATACCATCAACTTTGTATTTGACAAGTGTGTATCAAATGTATTGTGTAATTCAACTTTAGTGAATACTATACTATCCTTTGACATCGGCTCATCAGGATGCAGAAATCTACACATAAAGTCCATACAAATAACAAAAGAATGACACATGGTTTTCAGTGACGGCATTTTCAGCGCTGATAACACGAAGGTAACAGATAAAAATTAAATATTAAAAATCCTCATGTTGCCAAGTATTCAAAATTTCTTGAAAAAACGCGATTTATGTTATCTCTAAGCCAATTAAATACGCTACAGATTAGCGACAGTTTGTTGCTTGCCTCCAGATCCAAGGTGCTATTATACCGATTGTTTGTATTCTAAGTACTGCTGAAGCAATAAGCATATCAGGAATAGGTATAAAACAGTTAGTTTTATCTGAATATGATTTATACATAACTAAGCGTATAAATACAGTTAAAATTAATAAAATTTTGCGAGAGTTTTCGGGAACTGATTTTCGCTTGATCTGGATTTAACAAGTTAACTAGCAGCTTGGAAGCACTGGAAAATTATTGACAATAATTATTAATTCCTCTACTATCTAAAAGCAATTGCAAATCTTTTGCAATTCTTTTTTAGCGCTAACCGTAACTAAATGTCATGCCCAACAACCTCGCTCTGGGTAACGGAAAACCTTGGAGCCGCCGTCAATTATTGAAGCTGGCCCTAGCAGGTGCTGGAGTAACGGGTGCAGCTGGACTTTGGCAGATGCTAAATCTACAAAGTCAGTCAATAGTCAAAGTGCCACCACTCGATATAGAAGCACCAGACGACGTTACTAACCCAATGAGGATGTTAAGGGATTTTGATTATGGGACGGTGAAGCAAGAAAATGGGCGGACTATCCGGGAATTTCAGTTAACTGCTGGTACTTCCATAATAAAACTTAATAGTGCTGTCTCTTACAACATCTGGGATTTAAACGATCGCATACCAGGGCCAACGCTACGGGCCAAACAGGGCGATCGCATCCGGGTACTATTTCTCAATAATGCGGGACATTCTCACTCTTTGCATTTTCATGGCATTCATCCGGCAGAAATGGATGGTGTTCGCCCCATCAGGAATGGTAGTGCCACAATTTATGAATTTGATGCTGAACCTTATGGCGTTCACTTATACCACTGCCATATCGAACCAGTTACCCGCCACATAGCCAAGGGACTGTACGGAATGTTTATCATCGATCCACCGACTCCCCGTCCCCCGGCTGATGAAATCGTCCTAGTGATGGGTGGGTATGACGTGAATGATGATAGCCATAATGATTATTACGCCTTCAACGGTCTGCCTCACTATTACATGCATCATCCCATTGGCATTTACAAAGATCAGTTGATTCGGCTGTATGTTCTCAACATCATTGAATACGATCCGGCAGTGACATTTCATCTCCATGCCAACTTCTTTGATGTCTATCGCTATGGCATGAGTATGACTCCTAGCGAGAAAGCAGATGTGATTACGATGGGTGTCGCAGAAAGGCACATCTTAGAATTTGCTTTTCGCTACCCAGGTAAGTATATGTTCCATCCTCATCAGGATGCGATCGCAGAAAACGGTTGCATGGGTCAATTTGAAGTACTTGCCCAAACCAACTCTCAAAATCCTGTTAAACGTTCTTGACAATATTATTAGTAATTCGTAATTAATTCAGGAAATTTTTCGGCAATAGTTGATAAAAAGTATCATTATATGCAACAGTAAAATCTATGACAATCTGTCAAACAAACTACTTTCTAGTAATAGTTTGAAAATTTTCAATTAATACCTTTTTATTTGTGTGAGGAGCAAAGATGATAAAACTTCGTTATATCTGTTTAACAGCAGCAGCAGCCTTAATAGTTACCTTGAGTTCCTGTAGTAGTACGCCAACCGCAGAAAATCCATCAGCACCAGTTGCTAGCCCTCAAGCTACAGAGGCGGTAAGTAATAACAGTCATAGTGGTCACGGTAGCAAAGAAAAAATTAACATTAACACTGCTATCTTGTCAGAATTGGATAAGTTAGAAGCCAAACTAGGTGTTCCGGCTTTATCGAACAAAATCCAGGCAAGTCGTCCTTATGGTAGCCCAGAAGATTTAGTTACTAAAAAAGTAATTACTCAAGAACAGTTCGACCAAATTAAAGACCAGGTTGGTGTTCAGGAAGTGGTACTCACAGGTGAGGCCAAAGATGTTGACTATATGTCTAAATTAGGCTTAATGAAAGGGCATCTTTTGGTAGCAAAAGAACTGCTGGATCAGAATCAGCCGAAACAGGCAGAACCTCATATTGGGCATCCAGTTGAGGAGATTTACGTTGATGTAGAAGAACAATTGAATGAGCGCAAAGTCAAAGAATTTAAAACAACATTGGTGAGTTTGCAAGATTTAGTGAAATCTAGTCCGAAGGATAGCAAAGTTAAAACTAATTTTAATTCTTCAATGCAAGCAGTTGACGGAGCGATCGCAGCTTTGCCAGCAGATCAACGCTCAAAACCAGGATTTGCGCTACAGGTAATTAACGAACTACTAGATTCAGCCAACTCCGAATATGGCGCTGCGATCGCAAATGGTAAAGTAACCGCGCCAATTGAGTATCAAGACTCCCGTGGTTTTGTCTTTTACGCCAATGAATTATACAAAGGGATTTCTAGTCAAGTAGCTCAAGCAGATCCCGAAGCACACAAAGCGATCGATACTAGTTTCACTGAACTCATAAAAGTTTGGCCTGCCGCCATTCCACCAGCGAAAGCAGTCAAAACTACTACTGATGTTACCAAGCTGGTAAAAACCATTGAGGAAAACTCTCAAAAAGTGGTTGACAAATCCAATACCCAAGCACACCGATAACACTTTGATTTAATGGGAAGTATAGGGTAGGGAGTTTAAAATAGTTAGGAGTTATGGGTTAGGAGTTATGAATTATGAGTTATGAATCCCGATCTGCTAACTCCTAACTTCCAACTCCTCACTTCTAACTCTTAACTCCTAACTAATTACACTCCATTCGTTACTTGAACTAACAACTGATGCAAGAACTTGACCAGAAAAAGACCATTGACCTGCTAAACGCCATCATGGAATTTGAACTAGCAGGGGTAGTGCGTTATACACATTATTCTTTGATGGTGACTGGCCCTAACCGCATTCCAATCGTGGCTTTTTTCAAAGCACAGGCAAGTGAGTCTTTACTTCATGCCGAACAAGTGGGAGAAATTCTCACCGGTTTAGATGGGCATCCCTCCCTGAAAATTGCCCCAATGGAAGAAACCTACCAGCATAAAGTCAAGGATATCTTGGAAGAAAGCTTATCCCATGAAAAGAAGGCATTGGATCTGTATAAAAATTTGCTAGATACTGTCACCAATGCCAGCATTTACCTTGAAGAATTCGCTCGTGGCATGATTGGGCAAGAAGAGATGCATAATCTCGAACTGAAAAAGATGCTACGCGATTTTGGTTCATAGTCATTAGTCCTTAGTGATTAATTATTGGCTAAGGACTAATAATAAAGATAGAAGTCTGAACGCAGCGAAAAACCGGAGCGGAGGAAACCTCCTCTCTGGATTTTTCAATATTTGGCTTCTGACCATAATAACTTTGGGGACAAAAGACAAAGGACAAAAGATGAATTTTAGTACTGCTCTACCTACTTTTGTAATAACGCTCCGAGAAGGAGTGGAGGCTGCCCTTGTTGTTGGCATTGTGCTAGCTTTGCTGAAAAAAGCGAAACAATCCCGACTCAACTCTTGGGTATATGCTGGTATCGGCGTTGGCATTGTCGTCAGTGCCTTAATAGGTGTGTTATTCAGTTGGATAATTCAAGTACTGGGAGCCGCGAATCCTCAATACACCACCGTAGTTGAGCCAGCGCTAGAAGGTGTGTTTAGTGTATTAGCGATCGCAATGCTCAGTTGGATGCTAATCTGGATGACTAAACAAGCCAGATTCATGAAAGCTACAGTTGAGGGAGCAGTAACAGAAGCGCTGACACAAAACTCAAATGCTGGCTGGGGTGTTTTTACTTTAATTTTAATTGCCGTTGTCCGCGAAGGCTTTGAAACTGTTCTCTTCGTTGCAGCTAATTTTCAACAGGGATTAATGCCAGCATTGGGCGCTATTGCTGGTTTGGTAGGGGCATCTGCCATTGGAGTGCTGCTATTTAAATGGGGTGTCAAAATTAACATCCGCCAGTTTTTCCAGGTAATGGGCGTTTTATTAGTGTTGATTGTCGCTGGGTTGGTAGTTTCAGCCTTGAAACATTTTGACGAAGCTGTAGCGAACCTTGCCCTTAGCAGTCGTGCCACAGAAAACCTTTGTTTTTATTACGAACGTTTTACAAAAGTCCACTCCTGTATTTTGGGGCCAATGGTTTCCAATACTTCCACAATCTTGCCTGACGAACAGTTTCCTGGCATTATTCTCAAATCTTTATTTGGCTATAGAGACAATCTCTATCTTGTGCAAGCAGTGGGATATGTGACATTTTTACTCACCATTGGAGGACTGTATTTCCGCAGCCTTGGAGGTGCTTCTCCTGAAGGTAAAAAGAATATCCCCTTTGGTCAAAAACCGATTAGTTCTGCAAAAGATTAAAACCATAGTCAATGTCTCGTTCCCAGTCTCAGACTGGGAATGCCTATTATGAGGCTCCGCCTCCCCTATTCATCATCAAAATAGAACCTAAAAACAAGATTTTAAATTATATTTATTCAGCTAACCTGTGGTGCAAACAACGCTTGCTTAAGCTGCTGACAAGCCTTTTCAATTGCATCTATACTACCTGGATTCACCAGACCAAAATAATCAAACACATAGACTCGGTTATTTTTAGTTGCTTGCAGTTGCTGCCAAAAAGCTTCCTTTTTCAACGAATCTAAAAGCGCTGCTTCCGAATTTCCTTGCGGAGGATTAACCAAAATTATCACCTCTGGATTTGCTTCTAAAACTTTCTCAGCCGAAAGCGTTACATAGCCACCAACTGGACTTTTTCCTTGTAAATCTGCTGCTATATTTTTCGCCTGGAATTTTGCCAGCAAATCCCCTGCCCAACTGTTTTTATTCGGCGCTAAAATTGGTTGACGACTAACCAGTGCTAGAGTAGAAAAACCCTGAGTTGGCTTATCTGGCAAGAAAGTTTTATAACGATTTAACAAAGGCTGAGGATCAGCATTAATTAACCCAGCCAATTTTTTAGTAAGTTCTTCTAGAGATTCCCAGTTATTTACCTTAGTGAGCAAAGTCGGAATTCCTAGTTGCTGAAGTTTTTGAATTGGGATATTAGAAAAACCTTCAGCACCAATAACTAAATCTGGTTTGAGTGCTACCACTTTCTCTAAATTTGGCGGATTTTGACCTTCACTGACGCGGGGAATATCCTTGAACCTTGAGTCATTCTTAAATAATCTACTACCAGTGATTCCAACAATTTTTGTTTGATCGAGTCGAGAGATAATATCAGCAGCAAGAGAAGAAAGAGCAACCACTCTTTTTGCTGATCCTTTTGGTAATTGCTGAGAGTTCGTGTTAGTCGCCTCAGTGGTATTTTCCACTTTGGTTTGTGGTTGCTGAGTATTTGCAGTGGTGCAAGCAACTAAAACTATACTCAACAAAATTGCGAAAGCAGATAAGAGCCAACGACGATACATATTAAAATTCCTTCTGTGGGTAAGAATGGTATAAGAGGATGAATGAACAAGTCCTCTTCTTGGTAGCAAATACTTTGAGATCCCCCTAAATCCACGCCACGTGCTTCTCCCTTGGCGCTAGCCTCTCCCTTTAGGAGAAGGGGACACGCTGCGCGTAGCTTGCTTCCCCGGAGGGGTACAAGTCGGGAAACCGCAAGGGCGCAGTGGCTCCCCTTAAACAAGGAGGACTTTGACTCCAGTTCCCCCCTTTTTTAAGGGGGGTTAGGGGGGATCTAGAAGTGCCTAAAATCACAGCCAACCACTTTATAAACATCCTCTAAGCGGATTGTTTATAAAGTCTCAACTCATACTAGCCCTGGCGACTAAAAGTCGCGGCTACACAAACAAAACCTGCCTCCGCAGGTTAAAAACCCTTAATTTTTTCTTAGTCCACCTCCGTGGACTAAGTTTTGTGTAGTAGCGAATTCTATTCGCCCAATACTTTTAAAACATCCTTTAAAATTGATATGAACTAGGGCTGTTGTAACTGCTAAAACAAATGTACGCCCATCTCAATGTAATTGTTCTAATCCCCAATCAAACTCACTTCGTCTCCATCCAATTTTCACCAACACGTGCCTCTACCAACAACGGCACACTCAACTGGACTGCATTTTCCATCACCGACTTAATTTGCAGTTGTAATTCTTCCCACTCATCAGGGGGAATTTCAAACACTAATTCATCGTGAACTTGCAACAATAAACGCGCCTGATATTTCTTTAAAATCTCATGCAATCTCACCATTGCAATTTTGATAATATCAGCGTTAGAACCTTGAATTGGTGCATTAGCAGCAGAGCGTAATAAACCAGCATCGTAAGCACCCAAATTTTTCAATTTGCTCAGATTAATCTCTTCTGGGTTACTGCCTTTTAATTTGCGTAAACTGTTATTAGTAAACTCAAAATAACGACGACGACCGAAAATAGTTTCTACATAACCAAGAGCGATCGCTTCTTTTTTCACTCGCTCTAAATATGCAAATACTTTAGGATATCGTTCATTAAACCGCTTAATGAACTCGTTGGCAATAGTCTTATCTATTCCAGTTGAGCGCGAAAACCTTAGAGAACCCATTCCATAAATCACGCCAAAATTGATCGTTTTCGCCATCCCTCGTTCTTCTGATGTGATATTTTCTTTTTCAAACACTAACCGCGCGGTAACAGTGTGAACATCTTCATTTTGCTGATATGCTTGCACTAATATCGGCTCTTGACTCAAATGAGCTAAAATCCGCAATTCAATTTGTGAATAATCAGCAGCCACCATTAGCCAACCAGCTTCTGGCAAAAATGCCTTCCGAATTTGGCGACTAAATGCTGTACGAATAGGGATATTTTGTAAATTAGGATTAGAAGAAGATAATCTGCCAGTTGATGTTGCTGCTTGATTAAAATCAGTATGCACCCTTTGAGTATCTGGACGCACTAATGCAGGTAATGCATCAACATAAGTAGACTTTAATTTAGATAGGGTGCGATACTCAATGATCGCCTCAACAAACCCAGTGTTATCATCTTCTTGAAGTCTTTCTAGTGTTGCTGCATCTGTAGAGAAGCCCGTTTGAATTTTACGAGAATGTCTAGTACTTAACCCCAACTTTTCAAACAAAATTTGGCTCAATTGCTTAGGAGAACCCAAGTTAAAATTTTCCCCAGCTATTTCAGTTGCTTCCTCTTTTAACCTAGCTAACTCCGTTTCTAAATGCTGCGAAAGTTCTTGTAAATAAGCTGAATTAATCCGAACACCTGTGTATTCCATTTGGGCTAAAACCGCTTCTAGTGGCTGTTCCACTTCCACTAATAGCTTAGACAAAGCTGGAATTTTCTCCAGATCATCACGCAATTTCGGCACTAAACCAAAGGTAGAATAAGCATCCATACCGCAGTAATCGGCGACGGCTGTAATATCTATATCAGCGATAGTTTTACCTTTAGGAACTAAATCTAAATAACTTTTTGCTATCAATCCCAAATATCGCTGCGACAAATCCATCAAATTATGACTTGAATCTGGATTTAGAATGTAACTTGCTAGCATAGGATCAAACACCACTCCCGCCAAGTTAATTCCTTGACACCTGAGAACTAAACGGTCAAATTTGGCATTTTGTAAAGCTTTGGGATAATCAGCACTTTCGAGAATTGGGCGTAATGCTTCTAGCGCCAAATCTTTATTTAAATTTTCCCCAGTTTTGTGCCCCACAGGAATATAAGCTACTTCATCTGGTTTCGTTCCCCAGCAGCAACCAATTCCTACTAACTCAGCGTCTCTTGGTTCTAAATCAGTGGTTTCAGTATCCCAAGCAACGGGAGTCTCTGGATTAGTGAATTTTTGCAAAAGTTTCACTAACTCAGTAAGTTTTGCTTCAGTGTTGATGATGAGTGGTGTAATTGGGGAAGTAGATTGTTGTGGAACTGCTGCTGTATCACTAGCACTGAAAAACCACAAATCATTATCTTCATCAGCACTGAATTCTAAGTTAGTAGAGTTGGGATTAATCGCCTCTATTTTGGCTTCTTTTTTTTCTGCAACTGTGCCACCAAAACGTTGCTGAAGGTCGTTTATTTTGCCTAAAAAAGACTTGAATTCTAATTTTTCTAAAATTGGTGATAAGACACTTGTATCAAACCCTTTTAATTTGCAATCTTCTAAATCAAATTCTATCGGAACGTCTAAAACTATAGTTGCCAAATAGCGAGACTTCTCGGCATCTTCTTTACCCGTTGCCAGTTTTTTCTGAGTTGCGCCTTTAATTTCATCTAACGCAGCATAAACATTCTCAAGTGAACCATAAGTGTTCAGCAGCTGCACCGCTGTCTTTTCCCCAATTCCCTTGACACCAGGAATATTATCTGATTTATCACCACAAAGAGCTTTGAAATCAACAATTTGTGAAGGGAAAACGCCCATCTTCTCTTTGACTTGTTCTGCTTCAAATTCCGTGATGCTATTTGTAGAGCGCTTTAGGGCATCTGGACTAAAATTTAAAACAGTGATTTCTTTGTCAGAGTCGATTAGTTGAAATAAATCGCGATCGCCAGTGAGAATCTTCACCCTATACCCAGCAGCAGTTACTCGTTGTGCTAAGGTTCCCAAAACATCATCTGCCTCGAAACCAGGGGCAGTAAAAAATGGGAGATTGAAACCATTTAGCAACTCATGCAGGTTTGCTAAGTCGGGAATAAAGTCTTCTGGCGTTTCCGGGCGATCGGCTTTATAAGTATCGTCAGCTTCGTGGCGAAAAGTTGCCTCACCCAAATCAAAAGCGATCGCCATTGCTTGGGGCTGTTGTGTTGCCATTACCTCCAGCAGGCACTTCACAAAACCAAAACATATACTGGTAGGAATGCCCGTTTTGGTACGCAGTCCTCCATCTCGCCCTTTGGCGAAAGCAAAGTATGAACGATACGCCAGGGAGTGTCCATCGACGAGGATGAACGTGGGGCGTGTTGCAGTTACAGAAGTGAAAGTTTCAGACATAGCCCTATTTTAGCCAGAAGCTTTGTCACATAGTTAGCAATTTCCGATGCTCGTTTACCTTGGCTTTGGCGACAATAGCCCAGTTTTGGCGTACCAATTGCTTTTGCATATAATTTTAGACAAAGTGATGTCTACGCATTTGCAGCCTTAGTACGGAAGCCAAGTAGAACCAACTTTTGGCAGGGATACCAGCCCAATTAAGTACGTGAGTATAAGCATAGTAACCAGATAGTAACTAGATCCCCAACTTATCACCAGAAGTCGGGGATCTATCTCCTGAGCGTTTTATGTTTAATTAGGTTGACCTAGCTTACTTCTCAGGAACCAACAAAAACTAACTTAATATTTCGACATAAGATTACCACTATCAAAACTCTTTGGCTTAATAAAACTTTATATATTCCAATCAAAAAGTCTATTTATCCAAGGGATTTGAACATAATAACTTTACAGAAAGTTACGTGTATTTATCAAGACTACAAGCAAAGTTTCAGAGTTAGAAATAAGTTAGGAATCCCGTAATGATTTGTTTCAGAAAAGCATCTTCCATTCATGAAAACAAAACTATTCAACACTCTCGCTGCTGCCACAACTTTGGCAGGAATTGTTGCAACATCTGGAGCAGCTAATGCCGCTTCTCTCTCATACACTAGTTCCACTAATTACGATTTCACAAATATCATTGATGCACCTCTAAGCGTCCAAAAGTTTGACTCATCTCTGGGTGCACTCAAGGGTGTAACGATAAGTTTTACTGGCGACATACTTGGAAATGCAGGTTTTGAAAACAGGAGTCCAACCCCGACTCAGGTGACAGTAAATCTCACCAGTCTACTCAGCTTACAACTAAATAATCAGTCTCTGTTTGCGCTCAATCCACAAGATATATCGAGTTATCAAGCTGCTAAATATGACGGTAACACTGATTATCTTGGCACCTCTGGAAAGACTATTTCTAACTTAACTGCCACACAATCTGCTACTCAGTCTTTCACCAATACCCAATTCTTGCAGTCTTTCACTGGTAATGGCGACATAGACTTTTTGTTCTCAGCTTTAGCCAACTCAGTAGTTACGGGTTCGGGCAACATGAGATCCTATGTTGAAACTTATGCCAAAGCAGGTATCAAAGTAACTTATGACTACGATGCTAAATCAGTACCTGAACCCTCTGCCACACTTGGAATTGGTTTAATTGCTGGGCTTTGTCTGTTGTCACAACGCAAAAAAAGCTGGATCAAGGTGTCCAATTCATAGAGTTTCTTGAATAGGTAGGTTTTTTCCATCCCATCTATCGATCAGGCTATTTAATTTAAATGAAAATCCCCGATTTTTTTGAGAATCGGGTTTTTTTGTTGCGCCTATTAGCCAGATTTTTTAACAATTTAATTGTGTGACTGTGCATCCTCACTGTCGAAAAATGGGGTTGATTAGAGAACCCAATTTTTTCTATGACTCCCTACTGGTCTCTAGAGCCTGTTAACCTCTAACTGGAACTTAAAATCTAGGAGATTATGCAGAAAGCATCTGCTACACATTTGGCATCTACTGACAATCAGGCTGCTGCAAAAGACATTAAACTACTAGTTTTGGATATAGATGGCACGATCGCCGGACACTCTAATACCATCAGCGAACCTGTAAAGCAAGCAATCTTTGCGGCGCAAGCACGAGGAATTCAAGTGGCGATCGCTACAGGTCGAATGTATCGTTCAGCTTTGCGCTTTCACCAAGACATTGGCTCTACCCTACCATTAATGGCCTATCAAGGAGCCTGGATTCAAGACCCGATCACCGAAAAAATTCATCGCCATTGGGCTGTTTCTAGGGAAATCGCCTACCAGCTAATAGACTATTTTGAACAGCCTGAGTTGCTAGCGCTCTTATCTGTCCACTTTTATATCAATGATCAGCTATACGTCCGTGAGTTAACCAGAGAAACCCAAATTTATGCAGAACGTTCTGGTATTATCCCGATTCCCGTGGGTGATTTGCGTCAAGCCTTAACGAATGAACCGACAAAAATTCTTGCTTTGTCTGATGACACTGACGTAATCGACAAGCTATTGGGAAATTTGCGCCGCCAATACACCCCTGCTGAACTTTATCTGACAACATCTGTTGCTACCTTTTTTGAAGCAACTAACGCCTCTGTGAATAAGGGGACTGCTGTCCGTTACCTAGCTGAAGAATTGTTGGGATTACAGTTAGCCAATGTTATGGCGATTGGCGATAACTTCAATGATGTGGAAATGCTGGAGTACGTTGGCCTTGGTGTAGCTATGGGCAACGCACCACCAGCAGTGCAAGCGATCGCTCAGTGGGTAGCTCCTGACGTAGAAGAAAATGGAGCAGCAGTAGCAATTGAAAAGTTTTTGCTGTAGTGAGAGGACTTTTTCAAACCCAACCTATATAAATCAGAAAGGACACCGACGACTGGCCGTGTTTCGTCTCGGTGCCCCTGCTGGTTCGCTCCTCACACACCTGCTAATGTAGCCGAGGTGGTGCATTGAGTCAATAGCTATATTAAAGTTTTTATTTTTGCCTAAGCGAGATTACCGACTTATAACTCCAAGGGCGCAAAAACCCCCAAGTTTTCCTCTAGCACATATCTTAATACTGACTGAGTAGCCATGAGCAATCCGAGTCTGGCTTGGGCTAGCTCTGGTGAGGTAATTTTCACTTCACCCCAAATCCGGCAATTAGACCAAAACTTTTCAAAAGCTTGGCTCAAATTCAGCGCTACTTTTTCCCATTTCACAGAACCGCCAACATCAGGGCACTCTATATTGTCTATCACTTGTATTAACTCACTAATTAGACGACCCTCATCTAAGTGATTTAGCCGCAATATTCCGTCACAATTAAGCCAAGGTAGAGGGTTAGGAGAGATAACATCCCAAAAAGTTGGACTAGTATTTGGAACTGGTTCTCTAAGTTTAATCAATCCCTCTCTATGAGCCAGAAGCACTAGCGAACAGCAGCGTGCATGAGCATATTGAACAGTAAACAATGAATTTTGGGCATCAATTGTCCTCTCTGCTTCCCTGCTCTTCTGCTCCCCTGCTCCCTGCTCCCTGCCCGCCATCTCCCCCTCTCCCACTGAACTCCCGACTGCGAGACTTTGTAGCCAAGTCGCTAAAGTTGAGTCAGTTAATTCAAAATGTATCCAACCAGGGGGAACTATTTGGATGCTAAAAACGTCGCCACAGATCCCTGATAAATCAGAGGCGATCGCACTAGCAAGCTCCATCGCTTTTTGATTCTGAGATTTTGATAGTCGCAAGGATACATTTGAGGTGTATAAAACTCTATGAGCATCTCTACCTTTATATAGAGGAATTTTCTCATCTTTTATGCATATATTATCTACTTTGTAAGTATTAATGCTTAGTGATTTTATTAAATAACTGTACACTAGCTGTTTTATTGACGTATACTTGCTAACTGGTAATCTATAATGCACGTAATATTATTTAAATAGTCATGTAAGATATATTTGTTACTTTTCTGTCATCTATCTTGCGGTATAAATTTAATTTAGATGAAGAAAAATGAGAAGAGGATAAAATTTGATGAATAATCGATGAATAGTAAGTAAACTTTACTACCATCATTGTACAGTAGGAAGTATAACAAAAGAGTAGAGAGTAATTTGCTTTCTATTCTTTGGATTGGCTGGCGCTGTTAGGCGTTAAGCCTGCCTCGTCAACACAAAGACACTCCTTGCACCCTTTTATTTACGTCTTTGTCTTCAGCCGAACGCTCTTTGTTACCTATGCAATCTCCATCCTCCTTTTCTGAGGCATCACGGCCTTTTTTGACTTGGCAACGCATTCTTGACTGGGCTCAAGAACACTATCGCTGCCGCACCTTTAGCAAAGATGAGCGCATTCCAGCCCGGCCTGGATTGCTGTATTTGGTGCAAAGGGGTGCGATCCGCATGGTAGGAACCGCCCAAGTTAGTGCGACTGCCAGTCAGCTAACGTCTCGACGAATCAACAGAACCCCAGAAGAAGCGTTCTTGGGTTTTGTGGGAGCGGGACAGCCATTTGAAATTGTTGCTCAATCACCATTCACACTCCAGGCTTACGCCCATGTTGACCAAACTGCGGTGCTGTGGATGTACTGGCACGATTTAGACAATTGGCCTCACTTCCGTCGCGAAGTTATGGATGCCTTTAGGTATCAGCACCAGCGTAAGCTGCTGTGGCTGAGTGCCTTGGGACAACGCCGCACAATTGACCGACTCTTAGGATTTCTCACATTGTTAATTGAGGAATATGGAGAACCAGCAATGAGCGACACTGATCCTGATGTGATTCGCGGTTATTGTCTGCCCTTCCCCCTCACCCATGCCCAAATTGGTAGCGCGATTGGTTCCACTCGTGTCACCGTCACCCGCTTGATGGGTAAGCTGCGTCAACGTGGTTTAATCCTGACTCAAGGGGATAATCTCATTTGCTTGCCAGCAGAATCGATTAATAGAGCTGGTTAAGGTACAGTTCAGAGCGGCGATTTCCGCCACTCTGTCTTGAGTGCAATCGCAGGTGTCAGCGAATTTTGACAAATCCCGCTTGGGTAATCAGTTCCTGTCCCTGCTCAGTCAGCAGTAAGTTGGCGTAAGCGACACCTGCTTGCTGCTCAATCTGACCATTCTGTTTGACCACCACAAACAGATTGCGGGTAATCGGGTATTTTCCTGATTGGAAAGCCTCAATGTTCAACTTGTTCCGTTTACCAGGGCATTCAGACGGGAGGACAGAAGGTTCTTGGTATGGAGCAATGTATTGCCCTTGCGTGCGCCCCAACGGCAAGGCTTTGATTGAGCATTGAGGAATCACCTCTGGGGCAGAAGCGTAGTAGATACCAGCAGGACTACCAGCCAATTTTTGCAAGGCTTGGGTGGTTGTGGAGATAAATTCCACATTGGGGCTGAAAGCTTGACCACCCAAGATGTCTTGGACAAAAAGTTCGACTGTACCGCCATCAGCAATACGGCGAGAATAGGGCTTAATCGGGATATTGGGGCCACCCACCTGGCTCCAATTATTGATTTTGCCTGTGTAAATTGACTTTAACTGTTCTACCGTTAGTCCTGGGATATTGAGGTTGGGATTAACGGCGACCCCTAAACCATCAATTGCCACAGGAATTTGTTTTAAGCTGAACCCACGCTGTTGGGCACGGCTTAATTCCGGGTCTAGAACTGGTCGGGAGGACTGGGCAAAGGCTAGTTGACCATTTATTAAAGACTGAATCCCAGTACCAGAACCAGGAGATGCATTGCTGGGTTCTACATAGCGCAGCCGTAACTCTGGTCGCGCTGCTTGAATTGCTGGATCAACTACTAGTCGAATTGGTGCCCAAGATGTACTGCCTCCATAATTGAATAATCCTGTAGGAACATCCTTTACTAAAGAGAAAGTCCCGCTGCTAGGTTTTCCTGATGTAGCTTGGGGCGTTTTGGTGCTGTCAGAATTAATTGTATTTAGCTCCAGACCAGACTTTCTGCTGAACCACCAAAAACCGCCAGCTATTAGCCCGACGGTGATTAGAATTGATAATACAAGAATAGGTATTTCATTTTTTTGTGACATAGTAAATTACCCCCGCGTCCATTCAATACAAGTGCTTGATAGGTGCTTGCTACTTGAGATTGTATTTGGAGGACGGGTATTTTGTTAGCAAATTCTGACAAATCCTAACTTCTGACTACAATAGATGCCAAGGTATAATAAATTTCACCTGAATTATTCGTCTCTTCTCTCAAGGTTTGAGTGCTTGTGAGAATAAGTTGCGAGTTGACACTAATATTTTTCCCCATGAAGTTCAATTTCCCATCTTGAGGGTTTTTCCAGGTTAAGTATTGGTTAATTTTTAATTTTTTATTCCTGATTAACGCACTGGTTCAAAGTCATAACCAGTGCGAGAGCGAGAACCAGGAACAATTTTTACAAGTTGAACTGGCGCATTGCGATCGCCTGATGCTAAAAACCGAATTGTCCCAGAAGCGCCAGTAGCAGAAAAGTCAGAGGAGGCTACTGCTTGTTGGACTCCCGCTCTCGTAGGATTGCGTTCTAATGCTGCAATTAGAGCGACAGTGGCATCATAGCTGAGGGCGCTTCGCCAACTCACATCAGCGCCCCATAACTGCCGCGATTTCTGGGGAAAATCTGACTTAGGAGCGCCATCAATATGCCAGGGAACTGCCAATACCATCCCCGCAGCTTGCTCTGTGCCAATTTCTAAAGTTTTAGAGGTGTAAACATCATCTCCTCCCAGTAGAGTTAACCGTTTCTGGTTAATCTGAACTACTTGCAGCGCTTTATCCAGAGTTTCAGTGTTAGCAGCTAACATCAACACTTCTGCACCTTGCTTAGTTGCTTGTTCTAAACTTTTAGCCGCACTAAAATCCGCCTTGGATAAGTCAAATTCGCTGACTACCTGTCCACCCTCTAGGGAAACAGATGAAACAAACTCCGACTTTAAAGACTGGCTATAGTTACTCTGAGAATTAAAGAAAACCACTGCATTTTTTTTGTGTAAAGTTTTCACCATGTAGTTGGCTAAACTTCTCGCAGCCATAAAATCACTAGGAACCGTGCGAAAAACGTAGCGGCTAAAGTTAGAAATTTTGACAGATGTGCTGGTAGGAGAAATTGCTACAAGTTGCCCAGAATTATAGATAGTACCTGCGGCTAAGGTGGAATCGCTAGTATTCGGCCCAACCACGCCTAATACTTCGGAATTACTGACTAGAGTAGAAGCGATTTGCTTGGCTATTTCTGGATTGTCGTCGTCGTTAGCTATCCCTACCCTCAAAGGTACTCCCTTGACTCCTCCAGAGCTATTGACTTGATTTTGGGCTTGGGCGATGCCACGTAAAATTTCTAAAGAAGCATTGGAGTCAGTGCCGAATGGTACAGAAGCCACAATGGTGTAGCTCTTGGAAGAACCGATGCGGGCATTGTTAAGAAAAATTAATGCTTCTGGATCGTTACGGTTGAGTTTGAGAGCAGCTGTGAAATTGGCGATCGCTCTATCATAACTTTTAGTAGCGATCGCCTGTACTCCTTCTTTTTTCACTGGATAAATGTCACCCGGAGTAAAAGATTTTTCCCCAAAACTAATGCGGTCTTGTAAGGATGGATTGCTGCTTGGTTCCTGATTTTGAATGATGTTATTACCAATTTTGACCCCATTGTTAGTAAACCACCAAAAACCACCGCCAACTATTCCAACTGTCAGCAGCAGGGCCAAAGCTAAAATTGTGGTTTCATTTTTTTGTGACATGAACAAGTTTGAATAAAGTAGAATGTTTTTTATTTTTAAAACTTACGTCTTGAGAGAAAAAATGAACTAATCCAGAAGCAGAGAACACTGAGTCAATAAGAGTTTTTGCGTAAGTCCTAATTTAATTATTTGGCTAAATCTAACCATTCTGATCATTTAATTCTGACAAATCCAGCTTTTTCGATCAGTTCTTGACCTTGAGGTGTCAGCAGCCAATTTGCATAAGCTTCGCCAGCTTGCTGATCTGTTTGACCATTCTGTTTAACAATTACAAATAAATTGCGGGTAATTGCGTAGTCTCCACTACGAAATGCTTGACTATTCAACTTGTTACGTTTATCTGGACATTCAGATGGAGATACAACAGGTTGTTGATAAGGCGGCACAAATTGACCGCTTATCCGCCCTAGTGGTAGGGACTTAATCGTACACTGGGGTACAACTTCTGGGGCAGAAGCATAGTAAATTCCGCCAGTATTTGCTGCTACTTTTCGTACTGCTTCTGTGGTTGTGCCAACATAATTAACGTTGCTAGCAAAATTCTCTTTATTTAAAACATTTTCGACAAAAAACTCCACTGTTCCCCCGGCTTCTTTGCTGCGAGAGTAGACTGTAATTGGTAAATTCTGCCCACCCAACTGTTGCCAATTAGTAATCTTGCCCGTGTAGATGTCTTTGAGTTGGGCGACAGTTAAACCAGGGATATTGAGATTGTGATTAACTGCGATCGCAATACCATCAATCGCCACTGGAATTTCTTTCAAACTAAATTCTTTTTGTTTAGCTTCGGTATTTTCTTCAGCTTTAACTGAGCGAGAAGATTGAGAAAAAACTAGTTGATTATCTATCAACATCCGAATACCAGTTCCAGATCCTGCTTGGCCTGAAGCAGGTTGAGTGTAGCGTAAAGTAAATTGAGGACACAGGCTTTCTAGTACGGAGTCTACGTCTTTACGGATGGGTGCCCAGGTTGTACTACCACCATAGTTGAATGTCCCTTCTGGGAGATTTGGGACGTTACATCTGTTGTTAACAAACTGGTTTATGGGATTACCTGCGTTGCCACTCCCGGAAGTTTTAGGAACAGTTCCACTTAATTGCGCCCACCGTTCCATAAGGAACCATAAACCACCAAAGATTAAACCAATGGTGATGACGACGGCTAAGAAAAGACTTAGTGTTTCGTTTTTCTGAGACATAATGTGGCTGTTAGCACCAGAAGTTTTTTAAAGTAACAGAGATAATAATTTATAAATAAGTCGAAATACGGCTGTTAGTGAAATGGCTACTAAGCCTGCTGCAACTGCTAAAATAACCACTTCTTGAATGCCAAGAACCCCTCGTAAAAAGGGGAGAAAAAAAATAATTGCAAAAGTAATTGTCGGAATAATTAATAAATCGAACTTTTCAATCCACCGCCTGGTTTGGGCAAATATCAGTATCCCCAAAATCACACATGCAACAGTGAAAGTAGGTATTGGTGATTTTACTAGACTGAAGAGGGCGATCGCGATCAATGCACCCTCAAATCCACTAAATGCCGCCCCACCCAATAATTCCAATGTAGAAAACGCTGGTTGAGTTGGTGGACGACGGGGGACAACGGGACTAGAACCTTTGGTTGGTTGTGGCAGAAGTGTTATGGAGGGCGGATTAAGTTGTGTAGGGGCTTGAGCCGCCTGTGAGTTAAGTGCGCGTAGAACCTCCTGAGCTGACTGGAAGCGCTGATTAGCCGCAGGTAGCAACATCTTGTCTAAAATGTCAGCAAGCCGAGGGTTGACACTGACTTGAGTTCGCCATTTCCACTGGTTAGTATAGGCATCAAATAGTTGAATTGCTTCCTGATTTGTTAACAAGGTAATAAGAGTTACAGCTAAAGCGTATAAATCTGTAGATGGAAATACTTGCCCCCCAGCCATTTGTTCAGGCGGTGCAAATCCCATAGAATAAATTCCTGTGGAAGAAGCCGCAGAACCAGAAGCAACATTTGTTACTTGCTTGACTGCGCCAAAATCTAGTAAGAAAAGTTTACCATCACGACGACGCATGATGTTTGAAGGTTTGATATCTCTGTGAATAATGCCTCTGTCATGGACAAACTCTAGTACTCTCAGGATTTCTTGCAATACCTCCAACACTTGCTCTTGGGAAAATTTGCCCTGTTGAACTAATTCTTCCTCTAGGTTTTGCCCATCAATGTATTCTTGCACCAAGTAAAAAAATTGGTCTTGATCTCCTGGTTGCAAGCTATTAACTATCACTGGAAAGAAGGCAAACAAGTCAGGAATTTGCTCGTGATCGTTACCAAGCTGTGCTAAAACTTCTGCTTCTCTCTCAAACATTAACTGCGCTTGTTGCAGTTGAGTTAAGGTTAAATTTCCCGCTGGTTGAAACTGCTTAACCACGCATTGACGCATTCCCGGTATTCGGCGATCGCGTGCCAAAAATGCTGCTCCAAACCCGCCTCTTCCCAGCAGCTTCGTTGTCACGTATCGACCATCTAGCATCAGTGGCATACCACAGGTAGTGCAATACTTTTGCTGGATTGTTTTCAGTGTCGTAATATCATCTAAATCGGCAAAATAGTTTTTTGGGCGTGGACAACGTGGACGAGTGCAGTAAACTTCCATTTTCGTGATTAGTCAAAATAATTCGTAATTGATAATACTGGTCTTCTCTACAAGACGCTACGCGAATGGCGAGAAGTAAACTACGTAATTCGTAATTAGTTCAGGTTACATAGAAACTAAATTAATCAAGAACAGGAAACTTTTTGCCTGAAGTTAAACCCCTAGCTTGCCTACAGCACCCGGCACGAACAGCGATGGGTTAATAATTACGAATTACGTTAGCGACAGAGGAGCGTCATTACGAATTATTTAGTCATTGGTCATTTACAAAAAAAACAAAGTCCAAATGATAAAGGACTAATAACCTGATTTCAGTCTTCGCCAGATGAGGCGGGTGTCGCTACCTCCAATGTAGTTAACACTATGTTTTTTTGTGATAATTTTAACACATCTTGATTCCATCCTGGGTTAGCAAACTGGGGCAAAATTTCATGACTAAAGGCTTCTGCGGCCTTCGATCTATAGCGATTGGGATTACAAATCAGCCACAGCGTCCGTTTGACGACGACGCCTTCAATGGGAGTACGGTGCAGAACACCCATTTGTAACTCTTTAGCGATCGCACTAGTTGAAACAAAAGCAGCCCCTAAACCAGATTGCACAGCATTTTTAATCGCTTCAATGGAATTCAATTCCATTTCAACTTTAAAACGTCTGGTATCAATTTCACAGCGTCCTAGCACTTGGTCAATTACTTTGCGGATAGTCGATTGGGAATCTAGAGCAATGAATTGTAATTTATATAGGTCTTCTTTCTGGATTTTTTCAAGTTTAGCAAAAGGATGAAAGACAGGTATAATCAGCGCTAGCTCGTCCTCAGCGTAAGGAATAACTTCTAAAGATTCTGACAGTTCACCAGGAATTTCACCGCCGATAATTGCCAGATCAACTTGTCCGTTAGCCACACTCCAAGCAGTCCGCCGGGTAGAGTGGACGTGTAATTGCACTGCCACATCTGGATATTTTTGTCGGAACATACCGATCATTCTGGGCAAAAGATAAGTGCCGGTGGTTTGAGAAGCGCCGACAATTAAAGTACCACCTTGGAGATTTTGTAAATCCTCGATCGCGCGGCAGGTTTCCTGACAGAGACTGAGGATTTTTTCACCGTAGTTTAAGAGTAGATGCCCGGCTTCGGTTAATTGGGCGCGTCGTCCTCCACGATCGAATAAGGGGACATCGAGCTGCCGTTCGAGATTTTGGACTTGCAAACTGACGGCGGGCTGGGAGACGTAAAGACTATCAGCGGCACGCTTGAAGCTTCCTTCTTGAGCGATCGCTTTCAGGATACGTAACTGATCTAAAGTGAAAGGAAGGTCAGACATAAGGCTCAACCCACAAACTTTTAAAGGAGCGGATGCACGTAATAAATCCGGTTTGGCAGCAATCAACCGGACATGATTTGTTGCATATTAAACTTAAAGGCTTGACTCGAAAAAGACAGTAGCACAACATCTTGACTAAAGTCCCCTTTTGAATACTTTGTGGTATTGGTTGTACTGAATTCAGTTTTCTTTAAATTACTTCACCCGTATCTATGCTGCTGATTTCTTGGTTGACACCCAGTCATTTTGTCATACTAGGGTTACAAATAGTTTTTGCGATCGCTCACAGTGGAGGCGCTGCTTTGCGTCCAAGGGCCGAAAAATACATTGGCCCAAGGCTTTATCGCATTCTCTTTGCATTAGTCAGTCTCCCGTTGGCTGTGATATTAATTATTTACTTTTTTGGGCATCGCTATGATGGTTTGCAACTTTGGCAGGTACAAGGGGTGCTAGGAGTGCGAGAATTTGTTTGGCTGCTGTCAGCAATCTCGTTTTTGTTTTTATATCCTGCTACCTTCAATCTACTAGAAATTGCTGCCATTCAAAAGCCCCAAGTTCATCTCTATGAAACAGGAATTATTCGGATTACGCGTCATCCCCAGATGGTGGGACAAATAATTTGGTGTATTGCCCATACTCTCTGGCTGGGCACTACCTTTACCCTTGTGACTTCCATTGGATTGGTGTTGCATCACTTGTTTGGTGTTTGGCATGGGGATCGCCGTCTCGCGCATCGTTATGGAGAAGCCTTTGAAATTGCCAAACAGCGAACTTCAATTATTCCCTTTAAAGCAATTATTGACGGGCGTCAATCTCTCTTATGGCAGGAATTTTTCCGCCCTGCCTATTTGGGAGTTATCATTTTTATAGCTTTGCTTTGGTGGTCACACCCTCTGTTACTGGAAGCAACTAGTAGGATATCATGGTAAATTTAGATGATCCCCAGTGTCATCAGGAAATCTGAAATAGATGAGAATTTCAGCTTATCAATTGCCCCAAATCAATGTAGGATAAATTCAAACATCTATCAGTGAGGGTGCGTTTAGTCAGCTTGAGATTTTATATGGTTGGTAGTCGTTGGTCAGTTGCCTTTCCTTGGGAGAAAGTGGCAGATTCAGTCAAATCCCCAAGCGGCCACGGCAATCAGGAGTTTAACATCCAAAAAAATCCAACGCGACTTCTACGGTGGCTTTTTTGTCAGAGACACATTAACTCGCTCAATTTTTGCCTAATTATTAAGAGAAGGCAGAAGGCAGATAGCGCAGCGTTAGCGAGTCCGCGTACTCTGTAAGAGTTGCAAGCTAGCAAGAGCGTCTCGTAGAGAGCGTCAGGCAGGAGGCAGAAGGAAAGAATTATGAATGAAAACTTTAGTTCTGGTTATAAAACCCAGTTTAAAAAAAAGAATTGTATCAAGACGTGTAGCACGAGATACAAAGCATTCTTGCTTCAATCTCACACTTTTAAACGTGGGTTACTCCTGCCTCCTGAATCTGTGTGCTGAAATTTCTGTTCTGAAAGCATCTATCGGCAGTTACTGACTTGCCAATCCTCCACCCAAGTAGTCCTGAGTTCCTGAGTCCTGAGTCCTGAGTAAAAGCAAGCAACTTAGTATTCATTGCTTGGCAATTAGTCCCAATCCCCGCTTTACTCTAAAAGAAAAATAAACGAGTTCCTCATTCAATCCCCTAACTTCAGTTATGGACTTCTACTCAGCATCCAGAACTCGGAACTCAGCACTACTCAATTCGTACTGATAGCTAGTTTGATATAAAAACCTTATAATCCAAGAGGCGTCATGGTGTTGTCGGTTACTGAGCGGACATTTACTCAAGAAGTTTTAGAATCTCCTATTCCTGTTTTAGTTAATTTTGAAGCACCTTGGTGTGGCTTGTGTCGAGTTATCCACCCACTGCTGTTACAATTTCAAGCCCTGTGCGGGGATGAAATTAAATTAGTTGGGGTTAACGCCGATCAAAATTTTAAATTGTCTACTACTTATAGGCTAAAATCACTACCCACTTTACTATTGATTGAAAATGGCACTATTCGCCATCGCTTGGAATGCTTTCGCAGCAGAGAAGATTTACGTCTAGCTTTAGAAGAGATTAAAGCCAGTTACAGCAATTACCCCAAAATCTACAAAAGTTCAAAAACAGTGGACTTAGAGTATCGGTCAGCTTGATGGATATTGGGCATGGGGCATTGGGCATTGGGCATGGGGCTAATGACAAATGACTAATGACTAATGACCAATGACAAGTGACCAAATCTAAAACCATGCTTAATACCCCACCCAATCAGCCTTGGGTGGGTTATTTTATCCTAAAGGGTGTGTGTCACAATTATTAACAGTTTCGACACGCTAATCAAGAATTCTAAAAGTAGGCGTCAGTGATGGAAGTAATCTATCAGTATGCCTGGCTGATTCCGGTGTTCCCTCTTTTTGGGGCGATGCTGGTCGGTCTAGGGTTAATCTCGTTGAATCAGGTGACAAACCGCCTACGGCAGCTTAACGCTGTGGTGATTATCTCCATGATGGCAGCAGCTATGGGGCTGTCGTTTGCCTTGTTATGGAGTCAAATTCAAGGACACGCGCCTTATATCCGCACCTTTGAGTGGGCGGCAGCGGGTAATTTTCACCTGAGCATGGGCTACACTATTGACCACCTGACAGCCCTAATGCTGGTGATTGTCACAACGGTAGCCTGCTTAGTCATGGTTTACACCGATGGCTATATGGCTCACGATCCCGGTTACGTGAGGTTTTACGCCTATCTCAGTTTGTTTGGCTCCTCAATGTTAGGTCTGGTGGTCAGCCCCAACCTAGTACAGATTTATATATTCTGGGAACTGGTCGGGATGTGTTCCTACTTGCTGGTCGGCTTTTGGTACGATCGCAAATCAGCAGCCGATGCCGCGCAAAAAGCATTTGTCACCAACCGCGTGGGCGACTTTGGTCTATTACTCGGCATTTTGGGGCTGTACTGGGCAACGGGAAGCTTTGATTTTAATATCATGGGCGATCGCCTCGCCCAACTCGTAGAATCAGGTTCTATCAGCAATTTTCTCGCTGTCCTGTTTGCGATTTTAGTTTTCTTAGGGCCAGTTGCTAAATCAGCCCAATTCCCTCTCCATGTCTGGCTACCAGATGCGATGGAAGGCCCCACCCCCATTTCTGCCTTGATTCACGCGGCAACGATGGTGGCAGCGGGTGTTTTCCTAATTGCCCGGATGTACCCAGTATTTGAAGACGTTCCAGTCGCAATGAATGTCATTGCCTTTACTGGGGCGTTTACGGCGTTTTTGGGGGCAACCATTGCCATTACCCAAAACGACATCAAAAAGGGCTTGGCTTACTCCACCATTTCCCAACTCGGTTATATGGTGATGGCAATGGGAATAGGTTCCTACAGTGCTGGACTATTCCACCTGATGACCCACGCCTATTTCAAGGCGATGCTGTTCTTGGGTTCAGGTTCAGTAATTCATGGTATGGAAGGTGTGGTTGGACACGACCCCGCCTTAGCTCAAGATATGCGCTTGATGGGCGGACTGCGGAAGTATATGCCCGTCACAGCAACTACCTTTTTGATTGGTTGCTTGGCAATTTCTGGTATCCCGCCCTTTGCTGGCTTCTGGTCAAAAGATGAAATTCTAGGGAAGGCTTTTGAGGCTAATCCACTTCTCTGGTTCATCGGCTGGCTAACTGCCGGGATTACTGCTTTCTATATGTTTAGAATGTATTTCATGACATTTGAAGGCAAATTCCGGGGTACTGACGAGAAAATCAAACAAAAACTCAAGAGTGCTGCGGCGACAATTGTCCTGGAATTAGAGTCAGAAGAACTAGCCCCGAATTTTGGACCTGGGGCAATGAAGAAAGGAGAATTGGCGGCAACTAGTGAGCATCATGACTCCCATGACTCTCACGGGCATCACAGCGACTCGCCCCACGAATCGCCGTGGACAATGACTCTGCCATTAGTATTTTTGGCTGTGCCTTCGATTTTCATTGGTTTGGTGGGAACTCCCTACGCCAATTATTTTGAAGAGTTTATCTTTCCTCCTAGCGAAACTCTCACCGAAGTTCTAGAAAAGGCTTCCGAGTTCAATCCGACGGAATTCTACATTATGGCGGGTGCCTCAGTCGGAATTTCTTTGATTGCGATTACCCTGGCTTCGCTGATGTATTTGCGCCATAAGATTGACCCGGCTGCGATCGCTGCTAAAATCCAACCACTTTACGAGTTATCCCTCAACAAGTGGTACTTTGATGACATTTACCATCGGGTTTTTGTTGTCGGCTTGCGTCGCCTAGCTAGACAAGTTATGGAAGTTGATTTCCGCGTTGTTGATGGTGCTGTTAACCTCACAGGCTTTTTCACCCTTGTTAGTGGTGAAGGTCTGAAGTACCTAGAAAACGGTCGCGCTCAATTCTACGCCTTGATCGTATTTGGGGCGGTTTTGGGCTTAGTGATTGTCTTTGGTGTTACCTGATTTTCATCGGGGTGGGCGACTGTCCGCCCCTAAGTTTTTTAAGAGTCTAATTTAGACTCTTTTTTTTTGCTGATAGTTCAGTAATTCAATGTCTGAGATTGTTTAGAATTAACAAGAAGTTTTATGATGTTTACTTCCAGTAAGATAAGAAGTACTGTATGAGAAAATAACTTGCCTTGATAGTAGCAAATTCTCATCTGTATCAGAGGTTATGTTAGACCGGAGACTTTGATTATATCGATATCAACGCCAAGAGTAAAACACTACGATTTCGATTATAAAATCCACAAGCTTGTCCAATTCACTTGAACTGGTTTGCACTGTCGTATCCATGTCACCAGTACTCAATATTTGTGCAACAGGCTTTCCCGTATTGCGCTGCCAAACTTCTCCCCACTGACCATCATTACAATCAGCGTCACCTTCATTGACAACCATTCGTAATTGCATTGTCAATTTATCTGAAGTAATAATATCAAAATCTACCCAGTAATACTGTCCAATATCATCGAAATACTTTGATCGATGCCCTCCATAAAGCCTAACATTTTCTCTATGATGATCAGGTATGTTTGGACATTCTAAGTATTTTGCCGTACTACATTTTCCTAGAATTGAAACTGACCGAATTGAAAGGATCATTTCATCGAATGTATCCATCCAAGTGAGTGCCTCTCTTAGTTCGGCGAACGATTCTCCCTCTAGTGGATGTTTATTTTTAACAGGAGACAAATTATTAATGCAAGTAGGCCATTTAACTTGCCTATCTTCTTTACTATACAGAATCCACTTCTTCGTCATAGCAATTGCTTAAGCTCACTCCAAATCCATGATACCTGAAAGTATCGCAGAAAAGCTAAAGATTCATTTACAAATTGTAAAAATTTTACATCAACAAGATTTAAAAAAAGGCTATGGTTCGGTTTATTTGCCTTTTGCGTTAGAGAGAAAATATCCCATAGCCAAGTATGTTTGCATGAATTTTGAATATCTAAAATGGTACAAAATTAAACCCTAGCTCACATCTGCCCGATCCGACTTTGCATAAATGAGTAGAAATTTGGTTAGATGGTTTTACAATTAGGAGACAAAGATGATGAAATGCGTAATTTGTCAGCATGGAGTTACTAAAGCGGGTTTAGTAACTGTGACATTAGAAAGAGATCAATGTATTATTGTTTTAAAAAAAGTTCCAGCAGAAATTTGTGATAACTGCGGTGAATATTATTTAAGTGATGCAGTTACCGAACAGGTTTTAAAAAAAGCAGAGTCAGCAATTAATAATGGAGCAGAATTAGAGATCATTAGATATGCCGCTTAATGTTCTTATTGGCGTTTTTGCTTTAGCAATAAGTTTGACTACGCGATCGCTTAAGGTTAAGCTTTGTGATCGCGCTTTCTCTATTAAAAAGCTAAGACAAGTTATGGAAATTGACTTCCGCTTTGTTGATAGTGCCGTTAACCTCACAGGTTTTTGCACCTTTGTCAGAGGTGAAGGTCTAAATTACCTAGAAATTTTATTATAAGTGTTAAATAAAAGAGCGATCGCGTTATGAAAAAAAGCTCTCATAATCGTCATGACTACCTATCCAGAACCATGTAACTGTGTCACCCTCCAAAACCCCAATTGCTCGATAATTGCGAGTTATTCTGACAGACCAAATATTCTCATCGTTATTTATACATTTGAAATGCAAAGACGGATGAAAAGGATTTTCTCTCCATAAGTGATAAGCTTTTCTTGCACTCTGTCTAACTTGCTTGTCAAGGGACTGATATTTATCCCAAAAACAAGGAAGGGTTGCAGACTTCATAAATTTTCATAGTTCATTGGTTTTGCAAGTCCTTCTGCAATCTCTCTTTTAGCAGATTGGGCAGATGCAATCAGTTGTTGTTGAGTTTTCTTAAATGATTTATTCCATTTCAATTCATCTTGCAAATCTTCCAGGTACTCTCGGAGATGTTCTGCAACTCTTTCTTGGACATCTTCAGATAAAGATTCCATCATCTTAATTACAGTAGCGATCGCTGGAGATGACATAATAGAATTTCCCTTATCAACTTTCCCTGTCTATTTTACTAAAAAACTCAATCAAATCGCCCACTGTAGTCCCAAAGCTCTAAAGCGGGGAAAATGGCTTTCAATTTGTGCGATTATCATTATGGTTAGTTATCCTGTCATCCTTTTTTGCACCAAATCGTTTTTTTCAACAACCACCAAACAGCATCGTGTATTTTTAGCGATGCGCGAGGCTACGCGTAGACGCGGAGCGGCTTGTCGTAGACATCGCACCACTAAACTATAATTTTAGCGGCTTTTTTAGGGTAAACTTTTGACTTGACTGGGAGTATCCCAACCCACATTCCGCACCGCCAAGTGTCAAAAGAGACTCCCAAGAGAAAAAATCGGGGATTGCCAATTTAATTAAATCAACCTAACGAGGAAGACTAAATCCCCAAAAAGCTGTTAGTTAATAACTAGTGACTTTTTGCCAAACATGATTTTGATAGCAGACAAATTGTGATGAATACAGCTAATTTTCCGTGGCTGACGACGATTATTCTGTTACCGATAGCCGCGTCTCTACTTCTTCCCATCATCCCTGACAAAGAAGGCAAAACAGTGCGCTGGTACTCCCTCATCGTAGGGCTGATAGATTTTGCACTAATTGTTTACGCTTTTTATACTGGGTATGATTTTTCCAATCCAGATTTGCAGTTGGTGGAGAGTTACCCCTGGGTACCACAACTGGGTTTGAATTGGTCAGTAGGGGCAGATGGCTTGTCCATGCCCCTAATCATTTTGACTGGATTCATTACCACGCTGGCGATTTTAGCAGCTTGGCCTATTACCTTCAAGCCCAAGCTATTTTACTTCTTGATTTTGGCAATGTATGGCGGTCAGATTGCCGTGTTCGCTGTCCAGGATATGCTGTTGTTTTTCCTGGTGTGGGAACTGGAACTAGTACCGATATACTTTCTGCTGTCGATTTGGGGAGGCAAAAGGCGGCAATATGCAGCGACCAAATTTATTTTATACACCGCTGGCGGTTCGCTGTTTATTTTACTGTCTGCCCTGACAATGGGATTTTACGGCGATACGGTGACATTCGACATGCGATCGCTCGCCCTCAAGGATTTCGCCCTGAATTTCCAACTTGCCCTCTATGCTGGCTTCCTGATTGCTTACGGCGTCAAGTTGCCGATTATTCCCTTGCACACTTGGCTACCTGATGCCCACGGTGAAGCTACAGCCCCTGTACACATGTTATTGGCAGGTATTCTCCTGAAAATGGGCGGTTACGCCTTAATTCGGATGAATGCCCAAATGCTCCCTGATGCCCACGCTTATTTTGCGCCAGTATTGGTAGTTTTGGGGGTAGTTAATATCATCTACGCTGCCTTGACATCCTTTGCCCAACGCAACCTGAAGCGAAAAATTGCCTACTCCTCAATTTCTCACATGGGCTTTGTGATGATTGGTATCGCCTCCTTCACCGATTTGGGATTGAGTGGGGCAGTATTGCAAATGGTTTCTCACGGGTTAATTGGGGCAAGTTTGTTCTTCCTGGTTGGCGCAACTTACGATCGCACACACACCCTGATGTTGGATGAAATGGGCGGTATCGCTAAGAGAATGCCAAAGATTTTCGCCATGTTCACCACCTGTTCAATGGCTTCTTTAGCATTGCCAGGGATGAGCGGTTTCGTGGCAGAATTGATGGTATTTGTGGGCTTTGCTACTAGCGATGCTTATAGCTCTACCTTCAAAGTGATCGTGGTGTTCTTGATGGCAGTGGGAGTGATTTTAACTCCGATTTATCTGCTGTCGATGTTGCGAGAAATTTTCTACGGTAAAGAGAACGAAGAATTAGTTTCTCACCAAGCTTTGATAGATGCCGAACCCCGTGAAGTATTTATCATTGCCTGTTTGTTAATTCCAATTATTGGTATTGGTTTCTATCCAAAATTGCTGACTCAGATGTATGACGCTACAACTGTACAATTGACGGCAAGATTGCGTGATTCCGTGCCGACATTAGCACAGCAAAAAGACGAAACACTAAAGGTTTCTTTGAGTGCGCCCCAAATCGCTAATTAAGTTGGGATCGCTAGTTTAGTTTAAATATTTTTTAGTTTGAGGGCGGGTTGTGTACCTGCCCTTTTTTGATGTACATTGCTTGGAGGCGATCGCTTAATCAATTTTCTAGTTTAAATCTTCAAAATACTTCTATTTTTCTCTAATGCCAAGAAGGTTTCCTCACCTCTGTAGACAATATTAATTTGTCCTCCAAACACATCATCAATAGCCAAAAACTTCTTGCCATTTATCTCTTCAAATTCGCAATTCCCGATGATTCTAGAAATATTTCCAATGTCAATATAATTAGCCGTACTTATCTGTTCAACACCCGTTAACTAGGTAGGTGAGAAAATTTATAACTATGTCATTGCGTTCGCCCTTGGCGTTCCCGCAGGGTACGTAACGAAGTGGAGTGTTCGCGTAGCGTGTCGTAGACAAGCAATCGCAAGGTTTTCACCGCTTTTACTTTTCGTTAGATAGTTAGGTTTATTTGTGCCTACCTACTTAATCGGATGAAAATATAGGGTTCACCAAGGGTAATACTTTTTTTTATTTCATCAGGCAACCAAACAGAATCCCAGTCAATAGCTAAAGTTATGGCTTGTTCATATCCAATGTTATAGAAAATAGCTATCCAATAAGAATCATGTAATGTATATTGTTCATTAAAATCTCCAAGCTCATATTTTTGCCTGACTGCCAAGGTAAGCAATTATTAATAAGCTCTTGATAAAGCCAACTTGGGTAAGAATTTTCTATCAAATTAAACAGCCCTACTTTTTAAGCTTTTTTGGAGGGATTTGCAAAATGAACTTGGCTAATCAAAATATATAGCAATCCTAAATAATTCATTAAACTTTTCTCTTTTTTCTCTTCGGGGTTAAGGTTAAAACTCTTTGTCCAAGTCAATGCTGATTCGGTATAGCGTTTCCTAATGACATGAGTTACATCATAGCCCCCTCTCGAAGAGCGGGGAGGGGGTTGGGGGTGGGGTTCTTGTACCTCACTAAACTGAGAACTGCTATAAAGTAAAAAAACTCATCGAACTGAGTCCAAAAAATCCTCTATGTGGTAAGCGAGTAGATGTATTTTTTACAATTTTCATAAAAATATATTTTAAGCTGATTGATTTGTTTGCAACCAGTTAAGTAAATCTTCCATAGCAGTAAAATATAACAAAGCTTCACCAAGGGTTTCTAATTGATTTAAAGAAAGAGATTGGATGCGTTTTTGCAATTCTGGTGATAATTCTCCCACTCGTCTTTGTAGTAATTTTAAAATAAGTCGTTGTTCACCTTCTTGTTCACCTTCTTGTTTACCTTCTTGTTTTCCGCGCTCGTAGCCGATGCGCTCACCTGTAGTTACATATCTCATAGTCCGCTCCTGCTCAAATTGTTTAAACTCTTCCCAAAACTGATTTTCCAATGCCTTTGGTAATATCATAACCCAATCGATAAATCGATACAGATTACGAATATCCTGCTCTTCTAAACCCAAATCATATAGCCTACGAATTAAACTAAATTTCCATATTTTGCGTTGTTCGGGTGATGAGCGTGTCTGCTGCGTTTTCAAATGCGCCATGACGACAGTTGCAAATGGATTATCGCTATTTTCTAACTCGTGAAAGCGATTTTCGTAATCTAAAAGTTTAATACTGCCAAATTCAAAAGTTAAGCGAGTATTGGGATAATTGTAACTGTAATTGCTTGGTCGCCATTCGCGGTTTGGATCGCAGAGAATTGCAAGGCTAATTGCTGGTCGATCAAAGCGGTCAAATATGCGAAAGTTGTAGGTAAACATCCGCTTGGGAAAGTTATCTTCTTTGTGAAAAGAATTTCAACATGGACTAATAACCAAAGTTCTTCCCCTTGGGTTTGCCAAACCTTGACTAATTGATCGGCATATCGCTTACCCTGTTCGGCTTCACGAGCAAGTTGATTGAAATTCTTTATCTAGAAATTGGTATGGACGTTCCCAATCAATTAATGCAGAAGTTTCTAGAAAAAAGAAATGCATTGCTTGGGGAAAATAAGCTTCTATAATTTCTTTCCAAGGGCTATCAAAATCAGCGCGTAGGCGTAGCCCGTCGTAGACATCGCTAACATTGATTATGTCATTTGTCATTTGCCCATAGTAGCATCAAATTCTGGATAGAGTAGCAGTACTTGCAGTGACTAGTTTAGAACTTTGCTTAATCGGAATCTCGACCTAAAATTCTGCTCCTTGTCGTGGTTCCGAAATACACCAAATAGCTCCGTTGTGTTTTTCTATGACAATCTGAGCGCTAATTGCCAGTCCTAATCCTGTGCCTTTACCTGCGGCTTTTGTAGTAAAGAAAGGGTCAAATAATCGTTGCTTAACTACTTCGGTCATGCCTGGGCCATTATCTGCAATTTGTATAGTTATGCGATCGGAGTTGCGTAACTCAGTACGAATTACAATCTGGCTGGGGTTAGCTTTTATATTCTCAGGAATTCGCTGACTGTTATAACTATCCAGGGCGTCAAGAGCATTACTGATGAGATTCATAAACACCTGATTGAGTTGTCCGGCATAGCACTCCACTAAGGGAATATCACCATATTCTTTTACTATTTCAATTCCGGCAATTTCCGACGTTTTTTTGAAGCGATTTTGTAAAATCAGTAGTGTGCTATCAATACCTTCATGAATGTTGACAGGCTTCATGTCTGCTTCGTCAAGTCGAGAAAAATTCCGCAAGGATAGAACTATTTCACGAATGCGATTAGCTCCCATTTTCATTGAAACTAATATTTTAGGTAGATCCTCAGCCATAAAGTCAAGGTCGAGCGCTTCTATATGATCTTGTACTTTAGGTGTTGAATGAGTATTAGACTTCTGATAAAGTTTTACCAGTTTCAATAAGCCCAGCGTATATTCACTTACATGGGTCAGATTGCCGTAGATAAAGTTAACTGGGTTATTGATTTCATGAGCTACACCAGCCACTAATTGACCTAAACTCGACATTTTTTCGGTCTGAATCAGTTGAGCTTGAGTCTGTTTGAGATTGTGCAAAACTTGGTTGAGTTGTTCTGCCTGAGTCGTAGCAGCAACAGTAGCAGCGCGGCTTTGATTATACAATTGGGCCTGGTCAATGGCGATCGCTAACTGGAAGGCTGACAACGGCAAAAAAACCGTTAGGAAGTTTTTGATTAAAACTCGTGAATGGATCTGTGGTGACATATATGATACTTAGGTACAACTCACAAATAAGGCTGAAAATTAGCTAAGTTCCAGCTGCGCCACATTTTCTGAGTCAAGGTTGAGAGAAGACTTTTTCTCCTGGTAGGTATAGGTAATCAGCCCAGCTACCAAATTCACCATGAAATTGAATACTCTGCGACTTCTGGAATGTTCTATTTGAACAATGTTCTGCCCTTTTTTGCTATTGTCAGTTAGACACTCTAGTAGTCAGTACCGAAAATCCACGAATTTAATGTAAAGATTTTACACTTGTAAATATTTAATTACTGACAAGAGAGACAGAAGGCGGTCGCTAAAAGTGGCTTTTCATTCATTCTTGCAATGCGATCGCACATCAATAGATTACTTACAATCTATCTAAAATCAGATTTGGCAAAACCGCTCATGTTAAACTACAATCCGCTGCATTGTTTGCCATCTTCCGAAGAACTACCCGACTCAGATGATACCGCTGTGGATAATGAACTCCAAAATTTAATTCCCGGCTTGCTGAAAACGACACTAGCTTTGGTTTGGTGCGATCGCTGGGATTGGTTCTTTGGTGTTGATATGGGTATTTATTATCACCCAGACAAACCAGCCATTGTCCCTGATGGGTTTCTCAGCTTAGGAGTTAAACGCGTCATTGATGAGGACTTGCGCTTAAGTTATGTGCTGTGGGAAGAAAAGAAGCAGCCAATTTTAGCGCTAGAAGTTGTCTCCCAAATATATCGGGAAGAATATAGCACCAAGAAAGAATTTTATGCCAAAGAATTAGGAGTTTTGTACTACGTTGTGTATAGTCCCCTTCGGCGTAAAAAGTCACCTTTGGAAGTATATCGCTTAGTTGATGGGGAATATATTTTAATGTCAGGAAATCCCGCTTGGCTACCAGAGATTGGTTTAGGAATTGGGCGAGAACGGGGAATTTATCAAGGTATAGTGCGGGAGTGGCTGTACTGGTATGACGAAGAAGGGCAAAAATTGCTGACACCAGAAGAACGCATCAGGGAAGCGGAAGAACGCACAACTTTTGAAGAACAGCGACGTGTGGAAGTAGAACAACAAGTGAAAATGTTAGTGGAAAGGTTGAAGGGGCTTGGTGTTGATCCAGAAACTTTGTCATAGATTCACCAACTTTTGTAATTTTCGCTGCTTTAATGTTAATTAGCTTCCTGGCTAGGGAATTATATCTATAAAGTAACTCATCGCTTGACGGTAGAAATCATCAAGGCTGGTTGCTCAATAAATATATTTACCAAAACCTGCATCAAAAATATGGAAGTTAAATTAGGATTTGGAGCAGTCCCAAAACCTCAATATGTTTTTGTCAGCAAAGAAGCCGATCACTGCTGGTATATGCTATCCGACGATACAAGACAAATCCCAATTTATGAGAGAGCCTTGACTGGGGTGATAACAGGGATAGAAGTTAATAAAAAAGTGGAAACTTCACATGGAGAAACAGAAAAAATTGATTTGCATATTTTGGCAGAGAAACCTTATGTTATCCGCTCAGGAAGTGAATCTTACTTTTCTAAAAGTTTGTTGCTTTCACTTGATGCCTTGACTTCTGAACAATTGCATCATCCACTTACGATCGCAGTCAGTCCTGGAGAGAGAACAATTGTATTTTGTGCAATTTATAATCCAGTCACTTATCGTTCTATAGGTGTTAGTTGGAATGGACACAGGGAAATTGACTGGCAAGCTTTAGGACAAAAAGTAAGTTTAAAAATTAATTGTATTCAAAATTTACATCAAGATGAAATCCAAATATCTGCTAATACAACAGCATCAGAAATTCATGCAGTTTTAATAGCTCAAAGTGATACATATTTAGCTCAATTACATTGGACTCCAGAGCAGGGAACGAAGTATTTGCAGCAGAAATATGGCAAGCGATCGCGCCTACAACTCACTGATACAGAAATTCTGGATTTCATTGATTACCTGAAGCTACAACTAGCCCAAAGCAGCCCAACTTAGCTGCTGTTGTATAGTAAGTAATCCTATCTAATTTGTGAAAATTATCGGTGTCCAGATCCCCGAATTCTTTGAGAAGTCGGGGATCTAACTTTTCACGAATGATTTAGGATTGCTATATTAATTTTAGATAATTGCGACGCCGAGTAGTCCGTTGTAGACATCGCTTGTCAGTTGCACTGAGGTTATTGTTAAATTTAGGTTGACTTCGCCTCAGATCCTGGATAAGCTTTGTGTGCTTCTGCGTAAATCTTTAATGCTACAGCCATCTGCTGTTCGGCAGTCTCTCCCTGCTCTTTGAACCAAGCAAAAGTTTCAGGATCTACCTTAACTGTTATTGTTACAGATGACTTAGGCATTCGCAATTGTGCTTTAGCAAAAAATTCTTCTGACAAGGGTGGAATATCTGAGGTGTCGATGTCTTCGTCACTCATTGCATCGACTCTAGCCCAATCCGTTCTTGAGGTATTGTTCATAGCGTTTTCGTTCGTGAGACAGTGCCTTTCTTAATGAGATGATCCGAACCAGTTCTTCACCTGGCTCAGTGTAAATAACTACTACAATTCGACCATCAAGTACTCCAATACAGAGATACCGCTCCTCTCCATAGTCTTCTCGTTCATCTAGGTAGACAAGCATGGGTAGATTAAACACGCGGAAAGCATCAGCAAAGTCTAAACCATGCTTTGTGATGTTGCTTTGGTTTTTACGCTCATCCCACTCAAACTTCATGGACTCAATATACCAGTGACACCGGGAAAATCAACTGTGACTATATCACCGGGATAAAATGTCACTAAACTGTCTCTTCACTTTCAGGGAAAATTGAAGCTGCGTACTGTAACGAGAATGATGCTAAATCAAGCTTATCTTCGCGTTGGCTAGCAACTTCCAACCAACCTTGAATCGCATCTTGCAGCATTTCTAACAAATGTTCGTAGCTGTCTCCCCAAGTGTGACATCCTGATAGCGCAGGTACAGAACCACACCACACACCGTCTTCTTGCCAGATAACTGCTTTAATTTTCATCGCTAATCATCTCCACAAGATTGCGACTAATATTCTAGCGTCAAGCCGAGTGCGTAGGCATAGCCCGTCGTAGACATCGCTTGTCCATTGCATTGAAATTTTAGCCTCCCACAGGCGCGATCGCATAAGTAAGTAGTTGCTAAATATACATATATTTCTGAGTATCCTAACTTCAACTGAAGTTCAGGTAATGAGCGACCATACTGCAAGGAAAAAGATGCTGATTTAACAATGAGGGATTAAGCTACAGAGACATCTTGTGACAACTCCTCTAACTTCTCCCGCCTTAATGTATCTAATGTTTTATTCGTGGCTTCATGAATTGTCCACTCATAGATATTAATAGAAGACCATCCAGTAAGCTTCTGACCCCAATCATTGTATTTCATTTTTTGGTCTTGATATTTGACATAGGCATGGTCGATAATTTCTGCACTGTCTGAATCATAATATCGAATATAGAGACGATCACCTACAGAAACAAGCCCCCAATTAAGAAGTTCATTCATGCGAGGTAATACTTGCCTCGGTTGTATTTCTGTAATAGATATAGTTGAAATACTACTTATTGCCGGTTCTGCAATTTCAACGTAATATTTCTCTAGTGCTGGAGGTGGTATTATCTGCTCAACCTTGAAGAAGTACTGTTGGTCATACTGCATTGGGGAAATTATTATGCATCGAACATCAATATTATTTTTAGCCAACCAAGCACAGGCTGATAAAGTTTGTCCGTCAAATGAAGCTGCAATTAGAAGAATTCGCTGATCTCGGTTGAGTGTCCCTTGAGCCTGATTATCTTGTAAAAATTTAGCTAGGATGCGAGTTGCAAGTTCAGAAGCTGTTAGACCACTTGATAATGCTTGCTGAAACTTAGCCTCATCTCGATGGCGCTCAATGTATGGTGCAAACAATTGTCGAACAATATCTTGCTGTGTCTTGATTAAAGCATAATTAGCCGCGTATCGAATTGCTTGAAACTCAAAAGGCTCTTTACGTTGTGTGATATCATCTCTATCGCGTTTTAACTCAATTAGAACGATATTTCCTTTCTTATCAAGTGCAACTAAGTCAGCGCGACCTGATAGCCTGTTACGTACTTGCTGACCGATAATGAGCAAGGTTTCTTCCCCTTCAGGAAATAAAATCTCTACATTTGTGCGAACAAATTCCTCTAAGTCAGCTTCAGTAAGCCCAACCTCTTTCATCGTTCGCTCGTTTACTTCATTGCATGTAACAACTGTTCTGCCTGTTACTTGTAGAATATTGACAGGAAAGATATTTGTATTGGACATTTTGGGTACTCCACTGATGTGTATAAAGTGATTGAAGAGAATCACGACTCAATTTCAGGATACCCACCAATATTCTCAAAGTATCGCCTTACAGCTAACCGCAGGATAAATCGATTAAAAATTCACAAACGTTAACATTATTGTTGTAATAATTCGTAATAGACTTTAACAAAGAACTCATTTAATATTCAATATTTAGTTTACGTTGTGCAGCCTTGCATTGTATTGCAATGACACACTATACAAACAGCTTGATTTGATGGCACGATGAGCAAAGGAAACATTACGTTTCAGATAGATAGCGATCGCAGCCGGAATGAATCGCGATCGCTTTTGATATTTTTGATATTAATTTAGGTCACGGTACAACGCTGATTCGGGAGAACCAAATATTTCAATTATTGTTGAAATTACTTGAAAATAAACCGTCGTTTGAGATACAACGACGGTTTCTTCAATAAGTCTTCGGTTCTTATCCCAAACTCACGTTACTTTAAATGTTCGGTAAAAAATGACGTGAGTTTATCAAAGGGAATTAACTCAACTCTGTCATATAAATCAACGTGTCCTGCTTTCGGAATGATATACAATTCTTTGGGTTCGGCTGCACGTTTGTAGGCATCCTCACTAAACTCTCTTGAGTGAGCCTTATCACCCGTAATGAAAAGCATAGGACGAGGGGAAATCGTTTCTATATCATTAAACGGATAAAAATTCATAAACTTAACGTTACTACTTAGCGTCGGGTGCGTTGTGAGTTCCGGCGATCCTCCTTTAGGCGTGTATTCACCTCTCGGTGTACGGTAGAAATCATAAAACTCACGCTGGATAGGGTGTGTGTTTTCATCTAACCTATGTACAGTGCCACCCGTGTATTTGGTTTCACCATCGGTAAACTCTACATAACGTTGCTTTGCAGCCTCCTCCTGGATTTTCTTTCTCTGCTCAAGGGTCAGCGAATGGTTAAGTGCATTTCGGTTGGCTGCTCCCATATCGTACATGCTGACAGTTGCGATCGCTTTCATTCGCGGATCAATCTTAGCGGCACTGATAACAAAGCTTCCGCTACCACAAATTCCAATTATTCCGATTCGGTTTCTGTCAACAAATGGACCGGTGCCAAGAAAGTCAACTGCTGCACTGAAATCTTCAGAATAAATATCAGGCGCAACAGCGTTGCGTGGTTCGCCCTGACTCTCACCCCAGAAAGACAAGTCAAGAGATAAAGTCACAAACCCTCGTTCAGCCATATTTGCAGCATACACGTTGGCACTTTGTTCTTTTACAGCTCCCATAGGATGCCCAACAACGATCGCCGAATGTTTTTTACTTTGATCTAAATTATTGGGAATAAATAGATGTCCCGCAACATTCATTTTGTATTGGTTTTTAAAAGTAACCTTATACATCTTAACGTTGTCGCTTACCTTAAAAGTTGTATATCCCTTTGGTGTTATTTGTTCCATTTCTTTTGTTGTTTTTGATTGTTCTTTTTGTTCTGCTTGTGTGTAAGGCTGCCCGCTGATCATAAGAGTCATCATCCCTAAAATTAATATATGTTTCATATAATTTTTCTCCTTTTCATTATTAGATTTACCGATTTAAATTGTTGCTCTATTAATCTTAAATTTCTCCAAATATTAATCTGCTTTTTATCAGCAACGTTTCTACCATTTGCTGTATGAGTTCAATTATACGGGCGTGAAAACGGATAGCGTAAGGACGTTTATCGAAAAAAACCGGACAATTCTCCAAAAATCTGCCGCGTCATCTGCTGAAGAGAAACAAAGCATTTAAAATGAATTTATGAACCAAAAAGAAGCAGAATTTGAAAAGCGAAAGATGCAGATCAATCGGGAATATCTGATCGAAAGAATGATTCGTCTCGCTCTCGAAAACAGCCTTTTGGAAGTGTTTCCGGGCATTTTCATATATCAATCGTCGAAACCGACCGAGAGCCAGATATCCGTATTAAAGCCCGCCTTCTGCGTCATCGCGCAGGGCAGCAAGGATGTGCTTTTGAACGATGAATTATTTCACTATGATTCCGGTCATTACTTGATCTCGACGCTTGATTTGCCGATTATGAGTAATGTCGTTGAAGCCTCCGAGGAAAAACCTTATTTGAATCTTCGGATAGACCTCGATCCGGCACTTGTTGCTGCGGTGATGATTGAATCCGGCATCGAAACAAAAAAAAGCGATACCGGAGTCAAGGCGATGGATGTCAGCCCGGTTGATGCCGATTTACTCGATGCAGTCGTCAAATTGGTGAAACTATTTGACACGCCGGACGAAATGAAGTTTCTTGCGCCGCTCATCATCCGCGAGATCATCTACCGGCTTTTAAAGGGAAAACAGAGCGCACGCCTGGGTCAGCTTATCACTACGGAAGGCGACGCGCAGCGCATCTCCAGGGTAGTCAAGCAAATCCGCGAGAACATTGATCGGCCGTTGAAAATCGAAGATACAGCCCGCGAACTCGGCATGAGCGTGTCAGGCTTTCACTCTCATTTCAAGTCTGTTACGGCAATGAGTCCCTTGCAGTTCCAGAAACAAATACGGCTTCAGGAAGCACGCCGTCTGATGCTCGGCGAAAAGATGGACGTGGCGAGCGCCAGCTTTCGCGTCGGTTACGATGACGCGTCTTATTTCAGCCGGGAATATAAAAAACTATTTGGTATTCCCCCGCATCGTGACATCGCCAAGCTGCGAAGCAATTTAGGGTAATAAGAATTGGACAGCTTTATTGGTGCAAAGGACTAATACAAAAGAACTCTTGCATAAATATTTTCTGGTATAATGAAGGGTTATTTTTCTTGGCCTTAGAGAAGTCCAAATAGCCACAATTTACCAACGGTAGCCAGTCTTCATCTAACACTAATTCTAAAGAATATGGGCACTTTTCTGCAAACACGGATACAAGTATGCCCGTTTGCTTGGCTGCTTGGCGACGTGCCCTTTGATAGCTTTCCTCAAGTTGCTCTGTAGGATAACTCTTGAGACTAAGACTATCGAGTATGGCTAAGTCAATTTGGGTACGAGAATCAGTAATGGAATCCAGCCAACTATCTGAGCGACGCTGGGATTGATATTGCCACTTGAGCAGATGCAACAGCAAGCGAATTAGTTGACTGGCAATACCCCGGCGTTCGCTTTTGCCCAAGCATTCAACCTCTTCAATCAGATATTCTACATCAACTTCTTGCCAGCGATGCGATCGCAATAGTTGGGCTGTCTGTTCAATCCACAAATTAAAATCTGCTGTATAATTTCCACTCATAGCCGTTTTTTATCAGCCGCATAGCTTAGGCAAGCCAAAATATCCTCATTTTCCGATTCGCTCAAGTTCCTCTCGCAATACTCGCCGTAATATCTCTTCTAAGGGTTCACGACGCTGCTGAATGTATTCATGCAAGGCATCGTTAATCAAAGTTTGGTAATTTCCCCCACCTGCTGCGTGAACTTGGTCACGAAACCATGCTAGTACTTCATCATCTAGGCGAATTGTAATTCGAGTTTTGCCTGTTGGTGTTGATTCAATCGCTCCCCGCTTACCTTGGCTAAAATCATACTCAGCTTCCATCACTTATCCCTCCTCATACTGCTTTAGTTCATAGCGCGTAGCTTTCCGGGCTGAAATCAATCGAATCTCATCATCGCGCCATGTATACACAACTACTAAAACTCGACTAAAAGCATCTATTCCAATAGTGATAAACCTGTCTTCATCAAAAGGTTCATCTCTGATGGTAATTGCTAAATCGTTAGAAAATACGGTTACAGCATCAGCAAAGTCAACGCCATGCTTGCGAAAATTAGCTGCTGCCTTATCCCTATCCCACTGATACGCCATCCAAATCTATTATATGCACATTTGTGCATACTAGCAGATGAAGAGTACTTAACTGGTGTATTTCTGTATGTTTTTTTCAACCCTCAAAAATCTTCATCGTCAACAAAAAATTCGGCATCGTCTTCCAATCGAGAATTACGCTGCCCAATACCAGCAAGTCCCCACAGAGGTTGCAGCAGTGCCATACCAATTAACCCTACACCAGCACTAAAAGCCAGCACTAAACCCATTGGTATCTGAATCGATTGAAATGTTAAGAATTTTAACGATACAGGTGTGGCATTTTGGACTGAAATAATTGCGATCGCTATTACCCAAACCGCTACAACTAGAGATGTCAAAAAAGGAGCGATTTTCATACTTTGAGCGAAGTTAGGAGTTAGAAGTTAGAAGTGAGAAGTTAGAAGTTAGGAGTTATTAATTTAGAACTCATAACTTATAACTGTTAATAGGAGTGAGAAGTTAAGAATTATTAATTTATAACTCTTAACTCTTAACTCCTAACTCCTACTTCTTATGCCTCTAATTTAGCAATGACACTCTCTAACTCTTGCGCGATTTGGGTAAGTTTTTCGGGAGTGTTGGTTTCTAGATAGACGCGCACCAGTGGTTCTGTACCAGAAGGACGCAGTAAAACCCAGCTACCTTCTTCTAAATACAGCTTAATACCATCTTTACGCCCCACTTCCTTGACTTTAATTCCTGCTACCTCTGTAGGTGGATTTTTGGTAAAGGAGTCGATGACAGCGGTTTTGTGCGCCTCTGTGAGGTGCAAATCTAGACGGTTGTTGTAAAGTGGACCATCGGCTTCTGCGATCGCTTCTTTGACAAGTTGACTCAGCGGTTTCCCTTCATAGGCGATCGCTTCTGCCACTAGCATATCGGCTAAAACCCCGTCTTTTTCGGGAATATGCCCGATAATACTTAAACCGCCTGATTCTTCTCCACCGATTAACACGGCAGTTTCGCGCATTTTTTCGCCGATGTATTTAAAACCAACTGGTGTTTCGTAAATTTGCAGCCCATTTTTAGCAGCAAAATTATCCAGCAGGTGGGTTGTAGCTACAGTGCGGACTATAGCGCCGGTTTTACCTTTGTTTTTGATTAAATGACGTGCTAGAACTAGCAGCACAGTATTAGGAGTAAGGACGGTTCCTTGTTCATCAACGATACCAAAGCGATCGCTATCTCCATCTGTCGCCAAGCCCAAATCAGCTTGATCGCGGATTACTGCTTCCACTAACTCAACTAATTGTTCTCCTTTGGGTTCTGGCATCCCGCCCCCAAATAACACATCCCTCCAATCGTGGAAACTTTCTAATTGAACGCCACTATGTTGCAAAACTTCATCTAAATAGCCACGAGAGGTAGAATACAAAGCATCGTACTTTACCTTTAAATTAGCGCTTCTGATCTTTTCTACATCAAGTAGAGTGTAGATAAATTGCAGGTAATCTGGTTTCGGATCGAAAATTGAAATTGAACCTGATGGGTTGCTCCCAGGCAACTCATCCGATGCACCTTCTATATTTGCCACAATAGTATCAGTAATCTCTGGAGTGGCAGGCCCAGCATAATCGGGTATATATTTAATTCCACAGTAAGGTGCTGGATTATGACTAGCAGTAAACATTAACGCCCCTGCGGAATTTAGGTGACGGGCGTTGTAGGCAATTACTGGTGTGGGACAATCCCGGTCAGTAATTTTCACAGTCCAACCCAAGTCTGCTAGTACTTGGGCCGCAGTTTGGGCAAACTGGTCAGCTAAAAAGCGAGTATCGTAGGCAATAAGTACTGGTCTATCTTTTGTGTAGGCTGTTTCTAAGTAAGTGGCGATTGCCCTTGTTACTTTCCGCACGTTGGGAAAAGTAAAGTCATCGGCAATAATCCCTCGCCATCCATCGGTACCAAATTTTATCTTGCTAGACATTTTTGCCACTTGCTCCCGTACATTATCAGTACTATAAAAGCTTCCCGCAAAGCGTGTGTAGCAGCAAGTATCCTCCGAAGTTCTTTTCTAAGCAAGTCTTAGCTTAAACTTCTCCCCACCGTATTTTCTCTCACTGTTTCTGAGCAATGTCAACCCCCGATCGACCTTTTGCCAGTTATCACCTTTGGTCTCTAGTTGCCCCAGCGACCGGGCAAGAACGCTGGCATTGCCAGATGAGACGGGGGTTTATCAAAGCGCGGCAACACGAACCACAAGTCAAAGCGCTTTTAGGGCAAGCCACCGCACCCCAACGGATTGGCATACTAGCTCAAAAAGGCGTTTATGAGTTTCATCATCACAGGTATCTGTTGAAGCAAGCAGATGGTGTAGAAAGAGTTGCACAGCTACTTAAATTAGGCAACTCAAGCGTTCAAGTCCAGCAACGCGTGCTGCAAATTTTGCAAAAATATCATGATGCGCCGTTACTTTTGGATAAAGATATTATCCAATTAACTCCGGGTGATGAAGGCTTTCCCAAACCGATAGTAGTTGAACAAGAAGATTATTGCTTTCGCTTATACGCGGCTATGGACTGCGTTTTTATTGACTCTGATAGCACTTTACATATTTTGGATTTCAAAACTGGTAAATCGGCTTTCGACCGACGACAGGCATTAGTTTACTTGTTAGCTGCTCGTTATCTTTACCCTGGACGAGAAGCTGTTGCATCATTTTATAATTTAGAAATATGTAAGAAGTCAGAGTTAATTAGTATTAACAACAGCGAATTAGAATCTTTGAAATTTGAGTTAGCGAATATTGCCCACAAGCACCAGCACGATTTGCAAAAATATCAGGAAAAAACTACTAATTTCAGTAAAATCTTCCCTCCTAATCCTGGCTCTCACTGCCGCTTTTGCCCATTCAACTCCATCTGTGAGTTTGCCGATTTTAAGCAGCATCAATCATATCCATTGCCCAGTTTAAGAGTTAATAGCTAATTGGTTTACCTATTTTTATTGATTCAATTTTCAAAATAATCTAATAAATACTCGTATTTTTACTGACCTGATTCTCTTCTCCTATCAGACAACCTAGTTGTTAAGATACACCGATTTTTATCTTTGGTTGTAAGGAGTTAAGACTAGTGCGATTAACCACAAATAAATCTTTATTTAGATTAGTAGGAATTTGGACGTTTCTTTTACTTCTAATATTTAAGGGGATTTTACCCCAACCTGTTTATGCATTGCTGTTGTCTCCAGACGCTTGTGCTGTTCAACCTGAATGTGCCGCTGCTGGCTTGGAATTAGGTTCTATTGCAAAGGCTGCAATTAGCACAACTAAAGCTCAAAATGAGCAGGTTCCAAATAAAGCTCAGGAGAGATATTGTTCTTTTTATCCACTTAATTTAGTTTGTGGGCCACAAGGTCAATCTTCAGTTCTTTATAATTACAAATTTCACCAAACAGTACATTACAGGAGGTCTGGTTATCCTGACAAATTTGTAACTCATCACTTTCGGAGTTGGCGACCTGCGCCAGGGGCAATTAGAAGTTTAGCTAATAAATCTCCAGGTCGTGAATTTGGTGGTGGTTATCCTCCATCTGGTGATTATGTAACGTGGATTCGTTTAAATGATGGAGATGGTAATAATCAAACTCGTGGAGTCGTTTATGAATACTCAACTGGCGACACTATGACATGGGATGATTATGCAAATTGTTCTAACAATAATATTGAGGGAGAATGGATTAGCGATGTGGTTCGTGCTGATACACTGCCAGATAATTCATCTCCTCGTGATAGGAAAGATTGACCTTAATAAAAGCACAATGTGGTTGTTCAATAGACCTCTTACAAAAGTCCCTAACACCCCACCCCCAGCCCCTACCCGCAGGCGGGGAGGGGAGAATTTGACGTAAGTTAAAGGCGGGGTGGGGTTCTTTTTTTGATTTATGCAAGAAGTCTAATTACTAAATCTTCACCAAAGTAGAGGTTGCTGGCATGAATGATTTTTATACGCTTCTCCAAAAGATTAAAGAAAATCCCGTTATGTACATAGACAAGCCATCAATTACTTGTCTTGATTCATTCTTAACTGGGTATATAGATGGTCTAATCACACTAGGATTTACTACAATAGACTCTTGTGGAATGGAAGGGTTTCAAGAGTGGATACAAGAAAGAGCAAAAACTAATGTGAGTCAATCTTGGGCTGAGATAATTCTCTTTGGTTCTGGAAGTGAAAAAATTGCTTTTAATAGGTTTTTTGAAGAATTTGAGCAGTTCTTAAAGCAGAAAAATAATTCAAAAATTCAAAAAAATGAAGATATTTCAAGGCTTAGTGAGGATATGAGTTTTCCTCAGTTTGATATTTACAACGAGATTCTAAGTAATATAAAGAAAAGACCAGCAATGTATTTAGGAGCTAATTCACCAATTACTATACTAGATATGCTTTTGCGAGGATATAGTCTGGCTCGAAAAGAAGTTAGCGTACCTCCAACTGAGCCAGAAAGAGAATTTGAAGGTTTTCAGTTATGGGTTGAAGAAAAATATGGAATTAACTCAGGTCAGTCATGGTCTAAAATAATTCTTTTCTATTCTGTAGATGAGCATGAGGCACTACAGAAATTTTTTGAATTGTTTGAAGAATACTTGAATAGGAACAAGAATTTAGAAATAGACGAAAATTGTGGTTAAACAGAGAGTATTAAGATGCCGTACCCTCATAAAGAATGCACCCTACTAGCTAAATTAAATTAGAGTAATCAGCATGAATAATCTCACTATACTTCTCCAAAAGATTAAAGAGAATCCAGTTATATACATAGACAAGCCATCAATTACTTGTCTTGATTCATTCTTAACTGGGTATATAGATGGTCTAATCACACTAGGATTTACTACAATAGACTCTTGTGGAATGGAAGGGTTTCAAGAGTGGATACAAGAAAGAGCAAAAACTAATTTGACTCAATCTTGGGCTGGGATAATTCTCTTTGGCTCTGGAAGTGAACAAGCTGCTTTTAATAGGTTCTTTGAAGAATTTGAGCAGTTCTTAAAGCAGAAAAATATTTCAAAAAGTCAAGAAAATGAAAACATTTCAAGGCTTAGTGAGGATATGAGTTTTCCTCGGTTTGATATTTACAACGAGATTCTAAGTAATATAAAGAAAAGACCAGGAATGTATTTAGGCAGAAGTTCAATTACTAGACTTGATATGGTTTTGCGGGGATACAGTCTGGCTCGAAAAGAAGTGGGCGTACTCCCAGCTGAGCCAGAAAGGGAATTTGAAGGTTTTCAATCATGGATTGAAGGCAAATATGGAATTAACTCAGGTCAGTCATGGTCTAAAATAATTCTTTTCTATTCTGTAGACGAGCATGAGGCACTACAGAAATTTTTTGAATTGTTTGAAGAATACTTGAATAGGAATAAGAGTGTAGATGTAGACGAAAATTGTGGTTAATCAGAGAGTATTAAGGTGCGTTAGCCTACGGCATAACACACCATACTTACTAAATTGAATTGAAGTAATCAATATGATGAATCTATGTAGACTTCTCCAAGAGATTAAAGAAAATCCAGTCATGTATATAGATAAGCCATCAATTACTCACCTTGATTCCTTTGTAAGGGGGTGGTATTTAAGTCGAATAAATCACTTCGGATTAAATCCACAAGGCTACCCAATGGAAGGATTTGACGAGTGGATGCAAGAAAGAGTAAAAACTACAGTTTCACAACCATGGTCTGAGATAATTCTGTTTCTTTATCGGACTGAGAGAAATGCCTTCTACAGATTTTTTGAAGAATATGAGAAGTTTCTAAAACACAAAGATGATTCCAAGATTCAAGAAAGTGAAGAAAAAGCTGGCCCTACTAAAGATGATTCTAAGTTTCGTCAATTTGATATTTACAACGAGATTCTAAAGGGCATAAAGAAAAGACCGGGTATATACTTAAGAACTAGTCCAATCACTGAACTAGATATGCTTTTGCGAGGATATAGTCTGGCTCGAAGAGAAGTTGGCATACTCCCAACTGAGCCAGAAAGGGAATTTGAGGGGTTTCAATCATGGATTGAAGGCAAATATGGAATTAACTCAGGTCAGTCATGGTCTAAAATAATTCTTTTCTATTCTGTAGACGAGCATGAGGCACTACAGAAATTTTTTGAATTGTTTGAAGAATACTTGAATAGGAATAAGAGTGTAGATGTAGACGAAAATTGTGGTTAATCAGAGAGTATTAAGGTGCGTTAGTAGCCTACGGCATAACACACCCTACTGCCGTGGCAAGCTTAAAATAGTGCATTAAACGTAGACGTAGTAGACGTAGGTTGGGTGGAGCGGAGCGTAACCCAACATATATCAGGATGTTGGGTTACGCAAAGCCTCCACCCAACCTACATTTTTTTTGCAACATTTTAGCCTTGCCACGCCACTACTCGCTTTCTCAGCGCCTTTCCAGGATGCTCAATGCCCTAATTCAAAAGTCTGGCAATTCTTTAAGAATTGTGAACCGGATATGATTTATCGCCAAATCACCGATGGGAATATCTTCTTTGGTTAGCCGCGAACCTTTGCTTGTGACGGTTTCAAAGGTGATACCTTTGCCAATTTCAATGTGATACCAGCATAAGCCCATAAAAAAGCGCGTTGGATAAGGGCCACCTTCAGCAACATCGTCAGGATTTGATTCCATTGGCAACCAGCCAAAATTAGGGACGTAGAACTCCAGCCAAACATGATTAAAGTCGGGTTGTAGCGGCACTCCTAGTAAGTCACTATGGGGAGGACATTTGTACCTGCCTACGGTGCGACAGGGGATGTCATTTAAACGGGATAGGGCAAGTAAAACACCGACATATTCGCCACAGGAACCAACGCCCCGCTCTAAAACTGTATCTGGCGTGTCAATGTAAGGTTTAATACCGTAGGATAACTGATCGTAGACATAATTGCGGATGCTGTGCATTTTCCGCAGCACATTGGTTTCAGAACCAATCGCTTCTCTGGCGGCACGGCGAACAATGGTAGTATCCATTGCTAAATCGTCGTCGTCCACTAGGTAGCGTGTTTGCAATTCTGGGGACAGTTCTGGTATATCTTCTACATCTCTGGGTGTGATGCGATACTTAATGCCTCGAACTTCCAAAAGTGCTTTCCAGCCAAATATATGCCGTTCTCCTGGAGCAAGAGAATCAAATTTAAAGACTGCTACACGTTGCCCCTGTACCACTTCTTCGGTAAAAGGTATGCCAATGGGTTCAACGTGTTTCACCTTTTGACGCTCAGTTTCCGATGGTAGGGCGATGCGCCATTCCACATCAGGTAAATAAACCTCGTCTAAGGGTGCAATTTCCTCAGCATAAGACATTTCAATCAGATAGCCGTTAGAGAGGGCGTAACGTTTATCTGGCTGGTAATGATAATACAGTGGGTGAATAAAAGTGCGATCGCGGAATGTTAGCTCATGACTGGGATCGGCATTGGGGTTATCCCGGATATAAGGCTCCTCTGAGGCATAAGCGACGTAAATACTCTCTTTACCTGTTTCGGCATTTTTATGGATTGCGATGCCTGTAGGAGATTCAAAGGGTGTCAGGACACTGAATTGCAGTTCTCCCGTGGCTCTGTCCATCGCGTAAACTGATTGTTCGATGCGATCGCAAATCCACAGCATTTCTTGGTTGACAGCCAAATTTTCCACCCCAACTCCAGGGGCATAAAATCTGGTAATCTCTTTTCGCGTTTCGCTGTCAAAAACCAAAATGTAGCCCAGCCTTTGGCAACTGACATAAACTGTTGTTTGCCAAACAGCAACGCCGTCAGCCGGATAAGGCAATGTTACAAAATGTTCCAGACCCAAGGCATTGAGCTTGCATAAGTAAACACTATTTTCTCGGCTTACCCACAGGGTATCGTCCCACGCTGCTAGACCAGTGACATCGGTAAATTCTTGAACTTGATGGGGATTGAGAATTTTGCTGTTGTCAGAAGTGGGATCAATCTCCAGTAGATGCCCTTTAATACTGTCAATGGCAATCAGTCTATCTTTAATGAAAGTAATGCCACACAGGGTAGCAGCAGTCAGCGGTCGAATTGTTTTTTGCCCAAACATCTGGCTTGCGGTTGTGGGGGGTGCAAAACTCATATTAAGCATATTTATTCAATGGTTTAGCACGCCTAAGCAATTCAAAATTCAAAATTCGTCTTGAAAAGTTTGCTAGGTCAGGAAACCCTACTGGCACGCCAGTTCGCTTGAGCGGGGAAATACACAAGCGACTGGCTCAACTTTCCACAAAATTAAAAATGGAGAAATGCAATCGTGCCATGCATCCTGGCTATTGACTAGATGAAAATGAAAGCAATGCCAGCCTAAAATTAATTGTGGCAGCTGCTCTGTAACAAAGCTTCAAAGCTCTATTACTCACAATTATCGGTACAATGCGTTCCGATAAACTCTTTCGTGAGAAATAATACTATGTTAAAAAAGGAGGAATTTCCAAATGTTAAGAATTACATATACATTCATCCAACTAGACCTCTTGCATAAATCAAAAATAAAGAACCCCACCCCGCATTTGAGTAAAGCAAACGCTCCAGGGGTTGGGGGTGGGGTGTTATGGACTTTTGCAAGAGGTCTACTGAGCGATCGCCTTAATGTAACTTTAGAAGATGGTTTTCCTGCCATCACTAAATTATGATCGAATTTTGTAACCATTTGCTGTGACCTACACGATGTCTGCTAATTCTCTGCCTGAAGGTGCCGCCGTTTGGCATAGTTTAGAAGTTGATAAAGCGCTAGACCTGCTCGATAGTAACGCAAACAGCGGCTTAACACCCCAAGAAATTCAACAGAGATTACAAAAATACGGCCCCAACGAACTTGAAGAAACTGCTGGCCGTAGTACTTGGGAAATTCTGCTGGATCAGTTCAAGAACATTATGTTGTTGATGCTGATTGGCGTAGCTTTGATTTCTGGGTTGATAGACCTCTGGGGTTGGCGAACGGGCACCTTGAAGCCCGGTGAAGTGCCATTTAAAGATACGATCGCGATCTTAGCAATCGTCATTCTCAATGGCATACTCGGCTACGTGCAAGAAAGCCGTGCCGAAAAAGCCCTGGCAGCCTTGAAAAAAATGACTTCTCCCTTAGTGCGGGTGATCCGCGACGCTAGACAGGTGGAGATAGCAGCCAAGGAATTAGTCCCAGGGGATGTAATGCTGCTGGAAGCTGGGATGCAGATAGCCGCAGATGGACGCTTGATCGAACAGTCGAATTTACAAGTGCGTGAGTCGGCATTGACTGGTGAAGCCGAAGCGGTGAATAAACAGTCATCACTAAAATTGCCAGAGGAAACATCATTAGGCGATCGCTTAAATGTCGTCTTTCAAGGAACTGAAGTAGTTCAAGGACGCGGCAAGGTTCTGGTGACTAACACCGGAATGACTACAGAACTGGGTAAAATTGCTGCGATGTTGCAGGCGGTAGAAAGTGAACCTACCCCTTTACAGCGGCGGATGACTCAACTGGGTAATGTCCTGGTTACGGGTTCTTTGATTCTTGTGGCGATCGTCGTGATCGGCGGTGTGATCAAGGACGGAGGTTTTAAAAACATTCAAGAACTCTTGGAAGTTTCCTTGAGTATGGCGGTTGCTGTAGTGCCAGAAGGTTTACCCGCTGTAATTACCGTCACCTTGGCACTAGGAACCCAGCGAATGGTGCGCCAAAACGCCTTGATTCGCAAACTGCCAGCAGTGGAAACATTGGGTTCTGTAACTACCATCTGTTCTGATAAAACCGGCACCCTGACTCAAAATAAAATGGTGGTGCAATCGATTTCCACCAATCACAAAACTTTTCGCGTCACCGGGGAAGGTTATGCTCCCACAGGGGACTTTCAGTTAAATGGTCAAAAAATTTCCCTAGAGGAATCTCCAGAAATCTCAGCGTTATCAGTCGCCTGTGCTGTTTGTAATGATTCGGTGTTGCAAAAAGAACAAGGTGAATGGGCAATTTTGGGAGATCCGACAGAAGGGGCATTAATCACCCTGGCGGGAAAAGCCGGAATCGAAAAAGACCAGTGGAACAGTAAGTTACCTCGCGTTGCGGAGTTTCCCTTCTCCTCGGAACGTAAGCGGATGAGCGTGATTGCTCAGGTGCAACAAGTCGCCACAGGTGAAACGTCTTCGAGGGGTATTGACCCAGCGATCGCCGGTTTTCTCCAATCTGAACCTTACTTAATGTTTACCAAAGGTTCTCCAGAGTTAACCTTGGCACGTTCCACTCAGATTCATTTGGGTAATGACACGGTTACTTTAACCGAAGAACAACGCCAGAAAATTTTGGCAGAAAATGACCTAATGGCGAGTAAAGGTTTACGGGTACTAGGTTTTGCCTACAAACCCCTTACGGAAATCCCACCGGAAGGTTCAGATGAAACATCTGAGCAAGACTTGGTATGGCTGGGATTGGTGGGAATGCTAGATGCGCCACGCCCAGAAGTCAGAGCCGCAGTCCAAGAGTGTCGGGATGCAGGCATTCGCCCAGTGATGATTACTGGCGACCATCAATTGACAGCACGAGCGATCGCGACTGATTTGGGAATTGCCCAAGAAGGCGATGCCTTCGGCAACCCCTCCGGTGTACGCGTCCTTACAGGTCAAGAATTGCAGCGAATGAGTGACCAGGAATTAGAGGAAAACGTTGACCTGGTGAGTATCTATGCCAGAGTTTCCCCAGAACATAAACTGCGAATTGTCCAAGCACTGCAACGCCGGGGCAGATTTGTCGCGATGACAGGCGATGGTGTCAACGATGCTCCAGCCCTCAAACAAGCTGATATCGGGATTGCAATGGGCATTACTGGTACTGATGTCAGTAAAGAAGCCAGTGACATGGTGTTACTTGATGACAACTTCGCCACCATTGTCAGCGCCACCAAGGAGGGGAGAGTTGTTTACACCAATATCCGCCGCTTTATTAAATACATCCTCGGCAGTAACATTGGTGAAGTTCTCACAATTGCCGCCGCACCTTTAATTGGTTTGGGAGGCGTTCCCCTTACCCCCTTACAAATTCTCTGGATGAATTTGGTGACAGACGGTTTACCAGCCTTGGCATTAGCTGTGGAACCTCCAGAACCGGATGTGATGCAACGTCCGCCTTTTAGTCCCCGCGAAAGTATTTTTGCTAGGGGATTAGGTTCTTACATGATTCGCATTGGGATAATATTTGCCATTATCACCATTGCCTTGATGTGGTGGGCTTTTCAACATACCCATGCTGCTGGGTATAAGGGCGATCGCGATACTTGGAAAACAATGGTATTTACTACCTTGTGTATTGCCCAAATGGGTCATGCGATCGCCATTCGCTCCAACAATCGACTGACCATCGAGATGAATCCCTTCTCCAATATCTTTGTATTAGCAGCTGTTGTCGTCACCACGATTTTGCAGTTGATGCTAGTTTACGTCCCACCCCTGCGAGATTTCTTTGGTACTCACTACCTGACTCTAGAGGAATTGGGGGTTTGTATTGGCTTCAGTGCCTTAATGTTCGTGTGGATTGAAGCGGAGAAGATATTTTTGCGGATTATGGGCAAGAGCGCTGTGTGAAAAGGAAATTTTAGATTTTAGATTTTAGATTTTAGATTTATCTAGAACTAGCCCTTTCAAGTTGACTCGTAAAATCCCTTTTTTCTCTCAGCGCTCTCTGCGGTTTAACAGTAATTTATTTAACCACAGAGGCGCAGAGAACACAGAGTAAAGAGATTAAAGAGCAATTTCTTAACGAAAATTTTTACCCACCTTGAAAAGGTTAGTTCTATTATCTTCAATCCAAAATCTAAAATTTAAAATCCAAAATTGACTTATGTACCTGAAAACTCTAAACCTCCGACAATTTCGCAATTATCAAGACCAAAAGGTTGAATTTACTGCTGCCAAAACAATTTTGGTCGGTAATAACGCTCAGGGGAAGTCAAATTTGTTGGAGGCAGTGGAGTTGCTGGCGACATTGCGATCGCACCGAATGACCCGCGATCGCGATTTGGTTCAAGAAGGGGAAGCCATAGCCCAAATTAATGCCACCCTTGAGCGACAAACAGGACTTAGTGAACTTACCTTAACCCTGCGCCGCAATGGTCGCCGTAGCGTTGCTCTCAATGGCGAGTCGATCCGCCGTCAAATGGATTTTCTCGGCGTTCTCAATGCAGTCCAATTTTCCAGCCTGGATTTAGAACTAGTACGCGGCGGCCCCGAAGGTCGCCGCAACTGGTTAGATACACTATTAATTCAACTTGAACCAGTTTATGCTCACATTTTGCAGCAGTATAATCATGTGTTACGCCAGCGCAATGCTTTTTTAAAAAAAACTCAAGACGGGCTAAACCCTACCTATCCGCTAACAGCACTAGACACTCAGCACGGGCTAACAGAACTGGCGGTTTGGGATGCACAGTTAGCGACCACAGGAACCAGGGTAATTAGACGACGCGATCGCGCCATCCAAAGATTAGCTCCGATTGCTAGTGCTTGGCACGCCAGTATTAGCGGCAGTACAGAAGTTCTGCAAATTAAGTACGTACCTAATATTCCTGTAGAGGATAACCAGCCAGAAGAAGTACAGCAAGCTTTTTTAGCAAAAATTCAGCAGCGAGCCGTTGCCCAAATGCACCAAGGCACTAGCCTTGTCGGCCCCCATCGCGACGAAATAGAATTGACTATTAACCAGACACCCGCTCGTCAATACGGTTCTCAAGGTCAACAAAGAACACTGGTTCTAGCTTTAAAATTAGCCGAATTACAATTAATTGAAGAAGTCGTCAAAGAGCCACCATTACTATTACTTGATGATGTTCTGGCCGAACTAGATTTATCTCGCCAAAATCAATTGCTTGATGCCATTCAAGACCGCTTTCAAACCCTGATTACTACCACTCACTTGGGTTCTTTTGATTCCCAGTGGTTGAAGTCCTCCCAAATTCTTTTTGTGAAAGCAGGCGAAATAATCCGACAGTAACTTTGTTTTTATTTGTGAGAAATTTAAATTTACATCTAGCTGAGAATCGATGCCCCAGACATTTTTATTTATCTCTTGATAAATCAAGTTGCTTTGTCTGTAATTATGAATTATTTTGATGTTTTTCTAACCTTTTAAAAACGTTGAGAATCAAAAAAGTTAGTAAAGCACCAATGAATCCTAATTGCCACAAACCACAGCCAGCAGCAATTCCCAATGCAGACGAAACCCAAATAGCCGCTGCTGAGGTGAGTCCGTGAATTTCAAGTTGCTGTGATTCTTGGGAAGATTGGCGCACAATTTCTCCAGCACCGAGAAATCCTACACCAGCTGCAATCCCCTGAATTACGCGGCTAAGTGCATCAGGACTAGCTTGCAGTCCTCCTGTTTGGATGATTATCAAGGTAAATAAGGCTGAACCTAAACTCACCAGTATATGAGTTCTTAAACCGGCTGGTTTACGCCTAATTTGGCGTTCTAAGCCAATGGTGGCTCCAATAAGCAATGCAATACATAGCCGGAAGCTGATATTCAGCCAATCATTAGGTGCAAGGTAGTAAGTGTTTGGCAATCTTTAATCTGATATGGATAATTCTATATACTAAGTTGAATCGTAATATTTTTATAAAAATATTACAAAACTATTCTAATGTTTTATTAATGGAGTTTAATCCAATGGGTGTAGTGCAATAGCCTATCTCATATTTGGATTATATCAATTTAGGAATGGTTTGAAACTGCGAATTAATATTTTAGATTGTTAGGATTTTTTTCAATAAGATATTATTCTGCTCAATAAATGGAGATTTGCATTGTTAAATTATGGCAACGATGGTAATTTGGGCAAGCTACATGAATTTTAAGTTTATTAAATAGTTTTTTGGCTATTTAAAATAACTGAACCATAAAATTCTACCTTAAATTGCTAGATTTAACCCATACACTCAATAATTAAATATGATACCGCCATGTACAACTCGAGCAAATCGGCTGATGTTCACAACGTCAGCCTTCTCCTGAGAAAAGGATTTCGCCCACACTTCGACAGGCTCTGTTACCACAAAGGGCGTTACTCTTACCAAGTACATAAGTCCTGAGTACTTTTTAATTCACTCTAAGCAGAGGGACTTAGCACTGATTCAGGAGTCAGTGGATTAACCTGATAACATACCACGAAGAAATGGCTATGGCTACAAATAGACAAATAACAAATTGAGTGGATAAACTCTACTGGCTAGACCAAATTAAACTACAAGATCGCGCCAAAGTAGGTGACAAAGCGTTTTACTTGAGCAAAATTATCCAGCGTGGCTATCCGGTGATGCCTGGTTTTGTAGTTTCAGCAGAAATTTTCGCAAAATTTCTCGAAAATCTCAATAGTTCAGAATCATTAGTGGCTGACTTACCCGATTCTTCGCTACACCTGGATGTCACGAATTGGCGTCAACTTCAGCAGGTGGCTAGTCGCTTGCGCCAAGAAATTCTGGCTGCAACTGTAACCCAGGAGTGGGTGAGTACAATTTTCCAAGCAACTAGAGAATGGCAAACTAGCTGTTTGATTCTTCGGCCAACTTTGGCAGTATCGACTGCAACTCCAGGTATGAAGAATATATCGGGTTTGCTGGAGTCGGTATATTGCCAGTGCGAACCCGAAGCGATCGCATTGGCATTAAAGCGTACCTGGAGTCAAATATTTCGGGCCCGAAGTTTATTATATTGGCAGAACTCAGGAATAAATCTGCAACAAATTAATCTCGCAGTTTTGGTGCAACCTGTTGAGAATGCGATCGCCAGCGGCTTGCTCACAGCCAACCCCTCTGGGTGGGAAATTGAAGCTACTTGGGGATTAGGAATAGCGATAGCTCTTGGCGAAGTACAGCCAGATGTCTACTACATTCAACCGGAAACTGGGGTTGTGCTTGAGCAACAACTGGGCAATAAAATGCTGGCTTATGGTGTTGATGATGCAGCGTCTGGAGTTTTTTCGCAACCCGTGCCGAACTCAGTGCTAACACCAGATCACACTTGTCTGATTACCTATCAACTTCCACAAGCCCAACAAAAACAGTACTCTTTACAAGAAGAATATTTACAAAAAATAATTGCTCTGGGAACTCAACTGGTAAGTGAACTAGGTAAAACCTTTACGATTAAATGGACTATCGCCGGGCAAACGACATCAGGCAAGGTCTACATCACACAAGTTAGTCCTTCGCAATCTGTAATTCCCCACCTACACTTCATTCGAGGACTAGGGGCAGCAGGGGGACGGGTTGTGGCGACTGCCCTGGTAATTATTAATCCCCAACATCAACCCGAACAACTACCCAAGGGAGTGATTTTAGTAATACCAACGATTACACCTGATTGGTTGCCATTACTGCAACAAGTTGCTGGTATTATCACAGAACAAGGGGGATTAACCAGTCACGCCGCAATTCTAGCTAGAGAATTAGGTGTTGCAGCAGTAGTCAATGCAACATCTGCCACAACTTTAATCCAAAATGGCGAACGACTGCTGCTTGATGGCGACAGAGGAGAAGTTTATCGCATCAAAGGAGACTTAAAAGAGGAGATGAACAGAGGGAGAGAAGAAAATCTTCTTTCTTCCCATCACCCCAACCCGAAAGCGCCCCAGCCTTCTGTTACGTCTCATCTACCTATGATTGCTACCCAATTGCTGGTTAACTTAAGTCAGTTCACTTTAATAGAACAAGTGCAAAGCCTGCCTGTGGATGGGGTAGGATTGTTGCGCTCAGAATTGATGGCATTAAATATATTGAACGGGCAACATCCCAATAGTTGGATTTTAAGCGGGCGTCAGGCAGAATTGTTAGAGCTATGGTCTGAGCATATTATGCAGTTTGCTCGTGCCTTTGCACCAAGACCAGTTTTTTATCGTTCTTTAGATTGGCGATCGCAGGATTTACCATCATTGAGTAATAGTTTACAATCTTCGCCACAATCGATGTTAGGTGAACGCGGCACCTTTAGCTATTTACGAAATCCCGCAGTATTTGAATTGGAATTGAAAGCTTTGGCGAGTGTACAGCAAGCTGGCTACAGCAATGTCAATCTACTATTGCCCTTTGTACGGACTGTAGAAGAATTTGTCTTTTGCCGTCGCAAAGTTGAGCAAGCTTTTTTAACCGAGGTGACTCAGTTTCAATTGTGGATGATGGCAGAAGTGCCAAGTGTCCTGTTTTTATTGCCAGAATATGTTAAAGCAGGTGTCGCCGGAATTTCTATTGGTACAAATGACCTGACCCAATTATTGCTAGGAGTAGATCGAGAACAAGGACAGCTAGCAAAAGTATTTAATGAACGTCATCCAGCAGTTATGAGTGCGATCGCTCAACTCATCCAGATGGCTGAAAGTGCCGGTATACCTTGTTCAATCTGCGGTCAAGCACCAGCCCTTTATCCAGAAATCATCGATAAGTTAGTGGAATGGGGTATTACTTCTATTTCCGTGGAACCGGAAGCAGTCGAGCGAACATATCAAGCGATCGCTCGTGCTGAACAACGCATAATTTTAGCAGCAGCACGCCGAAAACTTGATTAGTTAGGAGTGATTCAATGATTCTAGGCGTGATAGCCATGTGTTGAAGTGGGGACACCTGCTCCGAATTACTTGCAGTCCAATCCGTTCAGCCAACTGTGCTCCAAAAGCACGCTTTGCTCCTCCATAATCAGGAAACTGAGCGATGATGCGTTTACTGGGAGCTGTCTGCTGTCCGTCGTTGATCAACTCAGGTGTTTCATATTGATTAGCGATCGCCTTAAGAGCCTCAATCTCCTTTGTGCGATGAGCATAAAAGTATTCAAAGCAGGTTGGATCAGCAAAAAGATATGCCTCGTATTCATGTAACTGAATGTACGGGATGAATCGGTAATCACTGATATCTTCTGCAAAGCGTTGCTCTAGAAATTCGACCCGTTGTAGAGGATTTTGGCGCAAACTCTCGGACTCAGCCAATCCCGGAAAATCAGGAGCAATAGCATACAAATCAATCATAGTAGTAAAAAACACCTTAGAGCCTTTCTCCTGCTTGAGAAGGCGCAGAATGTCATCCTTCATAGGCTCGTACTTTCGACCGCCACCGCGATGCACATAACCTTTTTTTCTGGCATGGGCAATCAGCATAATCTTGTCCATAAAAACACTATATTGAGCAAGATATAGTTTTAGGATGTTATCGGCGAATGTCTGCTCGGTCTGTCCTTCAGCAAATAGGTAGAGGCGTATCATCAATGTGGTCCTCCCCCGGCGATATTTTTCTCCCAAACTTCTCCCAAACTGTACTCGTCGAGCCAAGGTTCCAATTCTGAGGGATTTAGCCGCTTAAATTGCGACTCCTTACCCTCTCGGTTTACCGCAATCACATCTTCAGGATCAAAATTATCCAAAAAAGAACTAGATTGGGTGCTGATGAGGATTTGCGTATGGAGCGAAGCCTTGCTAAACAAGGCAGCCACAACATTTAGAGCATAGGGGTGAAGACCTAGTTCTGGCTCATCAACAACGATGAGTTCTGGTAGTTCATCCTCTGGCTGTAAGAGCAGTGTTACAAGACATATAGCGCGTAAAGTGCCATCTGAAAATTGATGGGGTCCAAATACGCTATCTGAATCCTTTTCTTGCCAGTTCAGAATGACACGACTAGATGCATCTCGCTCAAGAACAAAGTCATCGAAAAATGGTGCAATTAAACGGATTGTTCCGATGATACGTTGATAAGTTGAAATATTTTCTTCGCGGAATTTCAGAAGTAATGCAGCTAAATTTCCGGCATCAGGCATGAGCCATCGGTTATCGCCAACGTAACAGGATTGCCGCACTCCCGCCGTAGAAGATGTATCGTGAAAGTGATATACACGGCAACGATCAAGCAAGTATTTGAGCGTCCTGGCTGTTTGTTTACCTTCCTCTGCTGCTTGACTAATTTTTGTTTCCTGATGCCCTGCACCCAACTGGTCAATCCTTGGGGATGTCCAACCCTTTTGCAGAAAGCTCAATGTCTCATCGGCGAAGATCAGCGTATCACCGGCTGCATGGAATAATCGCAGATGATAGGTATCCACCCCGTTTTCGACTTCAAACTCCAATTTTGCTTCGATCTGAGGAGTTATCTTGGGTCCAAAGTGCAAGAGGGACTGAGCACGCCCCGACATACCGATATATTGTTGGAAGCGTCCAGCCATCATCTCATTAAGCATCTTGAAGAACGAGATAAGATTACTTTTGCCTGCTCCGTTTGCTCCAATCAAGATATTTAAGGGACGCAACTCAAGATCCATCGCCTTAATAGACTTGAATCCGTTAAAGGTTAATCGTTGCAGCCTGTTCAAAAGTCAGTCTCCTGAATCCGTAAATGTGTATTTGCTCCTCTTGGCTAACACCCACAAACTCATCCAGCGTTGGGAGTGTCAGGATCGGTTGATTGTGTCTTGATAGGATATGCATTTTTTGGTTGCCTGACTAAACCCAAAGTCACTCGTTTCATAATCCAGTACAGCCCGACAAGGATCACAAAACTGATCGCAATAATCACCAATGGCTGTTTACCGAGAATTTCTTCAACACCTTTGGTAATTACGGCATCGGGTTGAGTAATAAAATCCCAACTGTTGAAACGCAAAAATCGCCCCCAATAGACACCAATAGCACAGAGAAAATGTGTAATCAACTCAAAGCGCCAAATCCATTGGCTTTTGCCGATGCGATGTAAATAGTGACCCCAATTAATTAACGATATTACATAAGCTTCAAATCCACCGAGAATTACTAGCAAATACACAGGAATAAGTACTAAAGTAATTATCCACACCGATTGAATCGTGCGGATATCATCTATCAAGTGAATTACATCGGTCAACAAATACGGTGCATTTGGTAAGAAAGCATAGAAAATTAAGAATCCCAGCCACCAAAGCCAAGTGCCACCGCGTTTCATGCGAAATAGCCACACACTCAAAGCCAAAGGTATAAAAGCCAGAAACAAATTCCAAGTCATCCAACTCATATTAATTCGCAAGACCTGCATGACTCTGGCTATCAATTCTTCTTTCATAGGTGCTTACTCGGAAGATGTTTGATTGATGTAGGTTCACTCTGTAGTGTTAGTGTTAAGCTCAGTGATTGATTGATCGAGTTTTTGTAGTCCCCAAGAAAATTAATTTCCTCCAACATCAAACAATATTTTTGTGTCATTTAAAAGTAAATACATACTGATATATATCCAAAATTTAGAGTTTTTGTGTGTTTCATGCTGGAAGCTGAAATTTATCAATCAATCGGCTTAAGCCACTAGTATAGCCAGAAAATCATCAGGGTAAAATCTACCACCGAAAGGTAATCTGAGCAACAAAACGCCGCGAATAACTTATGGTGGACTTTTTTTATCGCTATGTTGCCCATGTAGTGACTATTATATTGATTTCATCTTGCCCTGCTAGAGTTCCAGAAGCACCCAAAATTTTTGTCAAGTCAGCCTTTTTGTCGGGTGGGCGAGACGCCCACCCGACAAAAAGTAGTTGGATATTTTTATTTGAAAGTCCCTAACTAACGCAGTAGCACCCGACTACGGGGCCCGATCGCTTGTTTCGGTGAGGTGGGTATTGTACAACTTTTAGCAGAATCCTGTGAACAAGCAGCTTGAGCAAGGGTTGCAGGGTTGACAACTACTTGATTTACCTCTAGGGAATTACCGTTACTCAATTCCATATTAGGTGTAGTAGAAAGTGATGGAGAATTAGATCCAGATGTGTACGTTGTCGGTGTCGAGGAAGCGATCGCACTACCACCACTAACTACAGGTGTAGGAGTGGCTGTGCTACCACCGTCAATTACTGGCGGGGGATTGGGTGTATTACCACCACTAATTACTGGCGGGGGATTGGGTGTATTACCACCACTAATTACAGGTGTCGGAGTGGGTGTGCTACCACCACTAACTACAGGTGTCGGAGTGGCTGTGCTACCACCACTAACTACAGGTGTCGGAGTGGCTGTGCTACCACCACCAACTGGTGTGGGAGTTATGAGAGTTGCAGTTGCAGGTACTTTGATTGTTATTCTCGCCAGGGGAGAGTTAGTCATTTCCAAAGATGTCACCTTTGGCGAACCTGGAAGATCGGATTTGAAATCAAAGACTGTGGGGGTTGCACCACCATTGCGATCGCTATATCGGACTCCATATCCACTCACTTCAAAAGTACCCTGATACTGGTTTCCCGTGTTTGGATCGGTGACAGTACCAGTGTATAAAGCTTTTGTGAGATTAAATTCATCCTGAACTACTCCTTGAAATATCGTTCCTGCCAATTTTCCCTGGTATTTATAAGGTGTCAACTCACCATCAGAGAGAATCGGCGAAGTCAGAACACCATTAAAGGAGACAATCGGAATGCCTTTAAAGTCAACAAAATAATGCAGACTACCATCCTTACGTGTTTCCACCTTCACATAGCCTGACTTGTATACAGGAACGTAGTTAGGATTGTTTTTAGTACCTAAGTTCCGAGAGTAAGTCCCCGCATCGTCTGTATCAACACGAGTAGTGCTTTGATTGAAATTGGGATTAATGCTAGGAAGTTGGATAGTCCCTGATAATGTACCAGTGCTTTGAATTGTGATTTGAGCGAAAGCACTTGTTCCACCTAAACCGATGAAGAATGCGGCTAAACTGCTGCTGCTAAGAACTGCACAACCCAACTTATACAATTTTAGATTTTGGGTCGCATCTTTGGTGCGCTTCCAGCACAACTTAGATTTTGGATTGGGAATTGCCTTTTGCATCTGGGTTGTGTAAATCCATCTGTTGCCAACATTTTTGCAAGTGCTATGAGTTGATGAATCTAATTTCATGAAAAATTTGCTCCTTTAATCACCTGTAAAAAAAATACGTCTATGTTTCTGCATGAGTTTGCCTTGCTCTCACTGGATAATGAAAGCATCTAATACTGAATAAATCAGTATGAAAATAGCGTATTTTATTACATCTACATCAGTACAAAATTAAAACCGGAAAGTTGCTCTTAATGTCCCAACTATTAATGCATCGTTAGCAGCATTGTGATCGGGATTGAAAATGACAAACAAGCCTGGAGTCAAGGCAATATTGTCACTCAGTTGGGCGCGGTAAAAAACTTCTACGTGAATTGATGTGTCACTACGTCCCCCTGCTGTCCCGCCATCAGAAAAGTTGGGAAAATTGAAGCCTTCGGGTAAAGTACTCGAAGTAATTTTGGGCGGTTGTCCGACGAGAACGCCCCCTAAATTCCCAGAACGCAGCAAATTAGGAAAAGCCGCGAATACCATCCAATTGGTGGTTTCTACACTTCCAGAAAGGTTGAATGGTTTGGAAGAAGTAAAGCCACCCCAACCCCCCAATTGCAAGTTAGGGTTAACTCGCCAAGCAACGGTAGCGCCAATTGCTTGGGTATTGAAAGCTGTCGCACCTGCAAAAGGTGAAATCAGTTGAGAATCGCCAATACCACTTCCCAGTAAGCCATCTGGAGAGTGGGAATAGAGATAATGTACGCCGACATCGATGTTATTGGTGGGTGCTAAACTTAACTGACCGCCAGCAGTATATCTACCGCCAAATAGTCCGCCCTGGTTGATATTGCCAGAAAAACTGGGTATTTCCGCACTATAAACGCCTTGCAAACTGATGCGATCGCTAATCTGCCAGTCAAAGCCTATACCACCAGTGCCGTTACCAATACTTAAAATCGGGTTACGCTGACCAAATAGAGATATTGCACCGTCGCTAGAACCTTCTAAAGGGCTAATACCGCGAAAGGTGTTGATTGGGTTGACTCCCGCCGTCCCGACGACAATTCCCAAGTTATCTGAGAGAAGAAATCGATAAGATAAGTCACTAATAACTAGATTGTTGTCTGTATTTGACTCGAAACCCAACCGTCCCATATTGGTAGATAACAACGATGCATTAGAACCCAAATTACCCGCAGACAGTCCAGTTAACAGCAAATCTCGCCCTGTAAATGAAGTTGCTAAGGTTAGTTGGGCGCTACTTGTAAAAGTCAGATTGGTTTTTCCCTGGCGTTCAGGTATTCCATCTCTAGGAAACAAATCGACATCGGGGCTGTTGGTTCCCTGGACGCTAAAAATGGCTTGACCAAATAATCTGGTAGTTGTGGAAAACTGATTAGCTTGTAATTCACTAGTGCGGTTTTCCACAGCCTCTACATGCTGCTGTAATTGCTGCAACTCTGCTTTGAATTCGCCTTGTAACCTTTGCAGCAAGATTAAATCTTCATTATTAACAGTATTAATTTTATTGTTAGCGTCGGCGTAGCCCAGAGCAGGCATCGCATCGTTAATCTTCTCCAAACAAGCATTTAAACCAACTGCAAATTCATAACGGCTAATGCTACGATTCCCCAGATAAGTCCCATCAGCGTATCCAGCAATGCAGCCATAGCGTTCTACTAAAGACTGCATTGCACTAAAAGCCCAGTCTGCGGGTTGCACATCCTGGAGTTGCGATACTGAGGTGACTTGAGACATTTGGTTGTCTGAGTCTGGGGGATGGGGAGATAGAGAGAATTCTTCTTTGTTTTCCTGGTTCTGGGCAACTTCTGTTACAGGTTGAGTATCTTTTAATTCAGCTAATTTAGAGGAACTGATGAATTTAATTTTTCCTCTACTTTTTCTAAGTATATTTTCGTACTTATTTTTTATAGCTGATGAGGTGGTGATATCTGGTTGCACAAATTCAGGTGGTGTAATTTCAGCAGGTGAGAAAACTTGAGATAAATTTTCCTGTGTTGACTGCTGCACCGGCTTTTCTGAGAGAATTACGGACTGCTTTGGTAAATTTAACACAGATATTGGCGCTGTTGCTAGCAGACTCGCCATCAGTAGACTAATATCACTCATGGTATTTCATTTGACTTGCACCAACACTTCTTTTGACAGATAAAGTTGGTGTATATCAGGAAACTTTTGAATAAAGAAGTGATAAAAGTTACTTTTTATCTGAGAGGCATCACGGTGTCAATGAAGAAGGGAATAGCTTACAGGGTAGGACTCAATACGGTTCGGATAAGACACGATCCCCCCCAACCCCCCTTAAAAAGGGGGGACTAAAAATCGCTCTATTTCCCCCTTTTTAAGGGGGACTAAGGGGGATCTTTAAAACCTATGCACCTTAACCGAACCGTATTGGGGTAGGACTTACGCATTGACGCAAAATACAAAGCATGAAGGGCTTGAAAAACCACATCTGTCGTAGGGGCACAGAAAAAGCTCATTGGTGTCAACTTAAGCCAAAACCCTTTTAAAACCTCGTTTCCAGCCTCTGGGCTGGAAATGCTGCGGCTCTGCCGCCAGCAAGGGAGGCGGAGCCTCTAGGACAGCATTCCCAGTCAGAGACTCTTAACGAGGGAACGAGACAATCTCTAAAAGCTGGTTATAGGCAGGCTTTCACCTTAAGTTGACACCAATGAGCATTGCTGTGCCCAGTACAGCGCGGGTTTACCGATCGTCAAAGAACAATTAATAAAGACCTGAAACGACCTATTTTCGTGAATACATACCATGATTAATTTGTACAGTGCGTAAGTCCTACAAATTACAGATTATTCCCTATCACCTGTCACCTCTGGCCTAATCGCAATGCCCCAGATAGATTATTCTGGCTGGCTACAATACTTATTCATCTGATTGACTAAGGTATCTGACTGTTTGCCAACAGTTATAGCTGCTGTTGTCAGTGTTGAGTCAATTTCGGTTCTAGCCTTTTGGATTTTTTCTCTACCAGATACGGACGCTTCTGCTGTCTTGGTTACACCAAGCGCCCTACCTGCCTTAGCGATCGCTTGACTGAGATTTTGAAAAATCTTCACAAAACCGCTTTGAAATTCTTTCAGCTTCGGATCTGTTAAATTCAGTTCTCTAATCGATTTAGTCACAAATTCTAAATCTTTAGATAACTGTATGCTGGTTATCACTTGTGTTCCTTTATTTGTATCAATTAGAGAAGTTCCAGCATTCACAACTTTAATCAGTCGCTGGCACTGGGAAACTTTATTTTCGCTGCAACTAGTAACCAACAAAGCAATACTTAGGCTAACAGGAGCAAGAACAGTATATTTATGTAAAACAGACATTAACACCCCAACAGCAATAAAACTCACAATATAGTATCCAATATTACGAGTAAAAGAGGTATTTGGGCATTGGGATTAGGGGAAGGATCACAGGTAACGGGTGATAGGGAATAATCTGTACCCTATTCCCTTCTTCACTCCCCCTGATCCGAAATCACCAATCTATCGGCAAACCCAACTGGTCTAAAGTAGCACCATCTTGCAAAAGTGGTTGAATATCGCTGTCTATTTGAATGCGACCGGCAGACAGTACCAAAGCACGTTGAGTAACTCTGCCTAGCCAATGTAGGTCATGAGAGGCAATTAGTATCACCTGCACGGGTAACTTTAACAACACTTGCGCCAAATGACGCCGCCATGCTGGATCAAGACCGTTAGTCGGCTCATCCAAAATTAGAATTGTCGGTTCTAGGGCTAAAATCGAGGCTAGGGCGGCTAGGCGTCTTTGTCCACCAGAGAGTTCGTGGGCGGAACGATTGGCGTAGGCTTCTAGACCAAAATCAGCTAATAACTGTCGGGCGCGATCGCTAGCCTCTGCTGCTTTGATTCCATAGTTACGTGGCCCAAAGGTAACATCTTCCAAGATGGTGGGCATAAATAGTTGGTCGTTGGCATCTTGGAAGCTAAAGCCAATTTGACGACGCACTTGCGGTAAAGTTTGCGGTTCTACGGGGATGCCATTAATTGTAATTTTCCCTGTTTGCGGTTGTTTTAAGCCGATCAGGTTCTCCAGCAAGGTGCTTTTTCCAGAACCTGTTGCTCCCATCAATGCCACGCGATCGCCTTTGTTCAAGGTAAAAGATATTTCCTGTAATACTGGCTCCTGGCGGGAATATGCATACACCAGGTTCTCAACCTCGACGACAGCTGTATGGGGGTTATGGGTTGATGTTTGGGGATTAGAAGTTAATGATTTCAAAATTTACAACTCAATATTTAAGTAGCCGTGATCAACTGCGTCAGGGAGTGGGTTAAATTTTGTAAGAAGTTAGGGTAACAACAGCAGCGATCGCCCAAGCTACTAATAGGGCAAAACGTTCTTTTGGTCTGAGGGTAGAATCTATAGGCAATTGTCCGTTGTAACCACGAGCTACCATTGCCGCGTAGACTCGCTCTGCCCTATCTAGACTACGGAGATACAAAGCTCCAATCATGGCAGCACTAGCATAGCGCAACCATCCCGTAGTTCCAGTCAAACCGCGTAATTGAGCGCTGCGCTGCATCCGCGTCACTTCTGAGAGCAAAATTTCCATATATTGCCCAGCTAATAACAAGTTTTCCTTTAAAGGTGCTGGCACAGGTAAGCTTTTGAGGGCAATGCCGAAACTGTGGGGCGGTAAGGTTAACAAAAAACTATTCATAGTAACCAGACAAACTAGCGAACGAACTAGCAAAAAACTGGCTCGTTCCCATCCCAAGGGCAATGCTAGCAATGACAAAAAAATCAATTCTGTACCGAGTAATCCTCCCAATTGGCGAATTGGTACGCGCAAGAAGCAAGCCCATAAAAGTGCGATCGCGCCATATACACTTAGTCCATACCAAGCATGATGCTTTAATAAAGCGGCTCCCACCACAATCACTAGAGACAGTTGCAAGCGTAGCGGTAAGGAAAGTTTAAGCATTCTTCGGTTTCACTACCTTGGCAATTCCAAAGGCAACAGCAAAGCAAACCGCAGCTCCCACCAGTCCAGCGATACTAGTGCCAATTGGCCCCAAACCCTCAATTCCATAGTTAGCTAAGGGAGTCGGCACAATTATCCGTACTTTCTCGCCTAAGTTGATGAAGCCCGTGTTTTGGGCAACTTTCTCCAAACCATCGGGCCAGGCTGAGGCAAAGAGTGACAGCACTCCCGCAATCAAAAAAATGGTGACAATGGGCACTGACCAGCCGCGAAACTTGTGCTGTTCCCCTGGCAACAAATCTGGTCTGGCTGTGGCCAGATAAGTCAGCACACTCCCAGTAATCAGCCCTTCGCCGATGCCAATCAAAATATGCACACCAGTCATGGCTGGTAAAACTATCGCTACGGGTGCAGTTCCTGAGAGGGCTAATTCAATGGCACAAACGATCGCAGCTACCACCACACTCACACCAGCTGCTATACCAGCAGCCAAGGGTAAGCGCCCTTTAGACCCCCCCAACAGCCTTTGCAAGGTTTCGGTTAAAACCCAGCCAACCCAAACCCCAACTACTGCCATGTTGAAAATGTTTGCTCCCAAGGCTGTAATGCCACCATCAGCAAATAGCACGGCTTGAATAATTAAAACTGTGGCGAGACACAATGTTCCTGCCCAAGGACTGCCCAAAACGATCGCAGCTAAGGTTCCCCCCAACAAGTGACCACTAGTACCTCCTGCTACCGGAAAATTGATCATCTGGGCGGCAAAAATGAAGGCAGTGGTTAGTCCCAATATCGGCGCACGACGAATACCAAAAGCTTCTTGCGATCGCCCGAAGGCAACAAACAGCGCTGCCGCACTCGCTAAACCAGTAGCCCCTGCCACCGGAATAGAAACAAATCCATCAGGAATATGCATAACCTACCCTGTATTCTTAGAGGTTCATTTACTCAAAACAAGCAATAAAACAACGCCATCAATTTAATAACAAAGAAAGTTTTTCTCTTTTTTGCAATGCCCTATTGGGGGATTTTGTCATGTTACTTTTGACATATTTACGATCCAGGGTCTACTAAATAGTATACTTATTTCGGAAGCTGTTAATTTTTGTTAACTTGATTTTTTATATCCCTAAACCTGGAAAAATCTTGCCAAAGCGGACTGTATATGTTTTGGTACAACACGGCGTCAATAAACCACCCATTCCAAATCAATGAAACCCTTACCCTGTATTCATTTTTAATTTTTAATTTTTAATTCCGCCTTGCGGTACTAGTCCCGTTTGGTTGATGAAATTACTCCTATAGGGGAGACGAGGCATAGCTTTGGCTCTTTGGGGTTCTTTATGTTTAACTAAGTAATCAAGTGGAGATGATATTAACTTATGGAGTCGGTCGTTTTTTCAAAAATAAAGCAGGAATCTATCGCTGCTCTGACAGTTGAGAAATAGCTATAACTATTTCTCAAAAAATTATTTTTATTTTTATTTATCTGGTGATAATTTATTAATTCCAGACTTATTAAATCAACAAGTAAATTTTTCCGGGTATAACAAGCTTATGTAATCAGCATTTGCACTTTATTCCTATCTATTTATAACAGCTATTAACAAAATAATTATCTCCTGACTAATTATTTGTTGATCACTGTTATAACTGATAGAATGCATAATCCGATCACCCAAATTTATAATACTCCAGATTAAATTAATATTCTCCGTAGTAGTATTAAAAAATTATAAAAATCTGCTCCATGCACTGTATGTTTGCTGACTTAGTTTGCTTAGTAGTATAATATTTTTCGACAAAATACGTAATTTATCAGAAATTATCATAAAAAAAGTGCTGAAATGTGAAATTTAGATGAAATTTGGGAAAATATTGTGAATGGAAGTGCGGGAATTACTAAACTTTCAAAGCAACTAAGTAGGTAGGCACGAATTAATCTAACTATGTAACAAAATGTAAAACCGTCAAAGTCCTTGTGATTGCTTAGTTACACTCCGTTTCACTGGCAATGAAATACTTGTAAATTTTCCCATATACTTACTTAAGTGTAACAAAAGTATTCCTCAATTTTTGATTAACTAGGTTCAATCAATAAAGTCAGCAGATGTTTGGCTCTATTTTCCACGGACTTTACACACCCTCATTCTGCAATTTGGAATATGAAAACAAACTCATCCAACTCGCTATTAACAGTATCAACTGGCCCACTAAAGATTTCAGAGTTGCCCCCCAACTCCGTGGGTACAGGTGATGAATCTATTCATCTTTCTCTAGTAATTCCTACTTATAAAGAACGTGACAACATCAAGAATGTAGTCAGCATATTGAGTCAGTTATTGGATGAAGCTATTGCAGGAAAATATGAACTAATAGTGGTAGATGATGATAGCCCAGACCGAACTTGGGAGATAGCGCAATCCTTGACGACAGAATACCCCCAGTTGCGGGTGATGCGACGCCAACAGGAACGGGGGCTATCCTCAGCGGTGATTCGTGGGTGGCAAGCAGCTAGGGGGAGTGTGTTGGGGGTGATTGATGGAGATTTGCAGCATCCACCAGAGGTACTAATACAATTGTTGAGTAGTATTGAGCAGGGAGCAGATTTGGCAGTAGCTAGCCGTCATGTAGAAGGAGGCGGTGTTAGTAGCTGGAGTGTTGTTAGGCGTTTCTTGTCTCGTGGCGCTCAGTTGTTAGGCTTGGTGATCTTACCGGGGGTGCTGGGCAGAGTTTCCGACCCCATGAGTGGTTATTTTATGGTACGCCGGAGTGCGATCGCAGGTGCAACACTCAATCCAGTCGGATACAAAATTCTCCTAGAAGTAATTGGCCGGGGAAAAGTAGACCAAGTTGCCGAGGTTGGGTATGTGTTTTGCGAACGCAAACAGGGTGAGAGTAAGGTGACATGGAAGCAATATATAGATTACATCCACCACTTAGTGCGATTGCGGCTTTCCACCGGGCGAGTAGGACGATTGAGTAGAAAAGTCAATTTCCCCATCGGTAGATTTGTCCGTTTTGGGTTTGTTGGCTTTAGTGGTGTGTTTGTAGATTTAACGGTGTTTCACTTGCTGCGTACTGTAATTCATTTAGGTTTAACTCGCAGTACAATTCTTTCGGCGGGAGTGGCAATCATAAATAATTTCCTCTGGAATGATTTATGGACTTTTAGTGATATTTCTCAGAGGCAACGTGCTTTGCATCAACGTTTCAAGCGATTCTTGAAGTTCAGTGCAGTCTGTTTGGCAGGAGTTATATTACAAGCTCTAATAATTAACTTTCTCTATAATGTCTTGGAAATAAATCAGTATTTAGCTAAGTTGATAGCGATCGCAGTTGCTACCATCTGGAATTTCTGGATTAATTTGAAACTTAGCTGGCGCGTCACAGACGTGAAATAATCACAACAACGGATTTGAGATTTTGATTTTTGTTTTTAGATTTTAGAACGAACTTAAATCCCAAACGTCAAATCTACAAATCCATTTGTGTGAGGCCTCGCAATGAGAGTTCTTTTCCAAGGTGCATTTTATTTTTACAAAAAAATTATCTCGTTGCTACCCGTCTATGCTACCCATTTCCTGTCTCTAGCAGATACAACCTCTGGCTTACAACACAAGTATTGGCATAATTGGCAGACTCGCCTCCCTCCTTTCTGGGTTCACTCTTTGCTGATCTTAATCTGGTTGATCGTCGGCATCAGCTTGCGCCTAGCCAACTTGACTGCAAAGCCTCCTTGGACTGACGAATTTTCCACCTTGGTGTTTAGCTTGGGGAATACTTTTTTATCAGTACCCCTAGATCAAGCGATCGCACCTGATATCCTATTACAACCACTGCAACTAAACCCAGTGGCTAGTATTGGTGATGTGGTTCATAACTTAGCTACACAAGATAGTCATCCACCACTATATTTTGTGCTGGCTTACCTGTGGATGAAATTATTCCCCAGCGAAGGAGGATTAGTCTCGCTGTTTGGGGCGCGATTGCTACCAGCTATCATCGGTGCCGCCTCCATCCCGTGTGTTTACGTATTAGGTAGAGTAGCATTTCGTTCGCCATTAGTGGGACACTTGACTGCTGCCATGATGGCAATATCACCCTACGGCGTATTTTTAGCACAAGAAGCGCGTCATTACACTTTGGCAATCTTATGGGTAATTGGTTCCCTCACCTGCTTAGTAATTGCCACACGTCATATTCAAAACCGCACACCTTTACCCATCTGGATAGCACTTCTCTGGGTAGAAATTAATGCTTTAGGTATTGCGACTCATTATTTCTTCATCCTCACCCTCTGCACAGAAGCCGTAGTTTTGATTTTTCTTGCTTGGCTTCAATTGCAAACTAGCAGCAAATTTTCTCTCCTCTTCTCTCCTCTCTGGCGGCGGATCTATGCCGTTGCTATCGGTACTTGTGTAGCGGGTTTAATTTGGATACCAATCTTATTAGAGAATAAAAATCGTGGTGTTTTGACCGAGTGGATTCGAGGTTCGCGCGTTGGACTAGATTGGTTAAGCCCAATTTTTCAGGCTTTAGGAACATTGATTGCAATGATTTGCCTGTTACCAGTTGAATCTTCTCAAGCTTTGGTTGTGATTCCTTCTGGAGTGGTAATGCTGACTTTCTTTATTTGGGCAGTACCAATTTTGTTGCGTGGGATCAAGATTCAACTACAGCACCCAGAAAACCGGATTATGATCCAGGTGTTTATCGGAGTCGCCATCAGCGCGATCGCTTTATTCTTTATCTTTACCTACTTTTTGGGAATCGATCTGACCAGAGGTGCTAGATATAATTTTGTTTACTTTCCCGCGATCGTTGTTTTACTAGGGGCAAGTCTCGCAGTTTGTTGGCATCCTCCCAAGGAATTGATGGCAAGAGAACCAGGAACAAATGGCGCACAAAGCATAGGCAGATGGGGAATAAACGGGAAAAAAGCCGTGATCTTAATTTGGTTAATGGGATTTGCCAGTGCAGTTACAGTCATATGCAATCTCGGCTATCAAAAATATTATCGCCCTGACCTGTTTGTGCAACTAATCCAACAAATATCTCCAGTACAAGTACTGATTGCCACTACCCACAAAACTTATATCCACACTGGGGAAATGATGGGGGTAGCGAGAGAGATGAAACTTGCCAATTCACCCCAAAATCCTCTATTTCTCCTTGCTCATCAAGTCCAAGACCCGAATACTTCCACCATAGCTCTGGAAAATACTTTAAATAAATTACCACGACCTTTTGACTTGTGGCTGGTAAACTTTCACGCACCCGTCGCCGAAGCCGTCAAAACATGCGTTATATCTGATACTCAATCTTTGCCAAGCGTAGACGGCTACGAATATCAACTTTATCATTGTCAATAAGTTGGGGACTGGGGACTCAGGGGAAGTTAGAACTTGAAGCATCCACCTTAGAGGATGTTTTAAAAGTCCTCCAGTCGGTAGCAAAACATTTTAGATCCCCCTAAATCCCCCGATAAATTGGGGGACTTTTAGAGACTTTCCCCCCAATTTATCGGGGGGTTGGGGGGATCAACAAGTGCCTAAAATTACAGCCGACCACTTTTACCACTTTTAAAACATCCTCTTAGAAACTCAAACCTGCTAATCCCCCATGCCCCAATGTATATGCATCTTGTGGAAGTTCCTCAAATATCAATATCCATAGCAGACTAGAGAAAGAAGAACAAAATATATCTCATGGATCTTGAAGCAGCGAAGGCTGTAACTATTTAAGGAGGATTTATTTATGCGTGCAGTACTGATGGCAGGCGGTTCGGGAACGCGGCTTCGCCCGTTAACTTGCGATTTGCCCAAACCGATGGTGCCGATTCTAAATCGACCAATTGCCGAACATATTATCAATCTCCTCAAACGACATCAAATTACAGAAGTTATTGCGACATTGCATTATTTACCTGATGTCTTGCGAGACTATTTTCAAGATGGCAGCGATTTTGGTGTCCAGATGACTTATGCCGTCGAAGAAGATCAGCCTTTGGGTACAGCTGGCTGTGTGAAAAACATTGCCGAACTTCTTGATGAAACTTTTTTAGTGATTAGCGGTGATAGCATAACAGATTTTGACCTGACGGCAGCGATCGCATTTCACAAAAAAAATAAGTCAAAAGCTACTTTGATTTTAACCAGGGTTCCCAACCCGATTGAATTTGGAGTGGTGATTACCGATGAGGAAGCCCGGATTCGGCGATTTTTAGAAAAACCCTCTAGTAGTGAAATTTTTTCTGATACCGTCAACACTGGTACTTACATTCTCGAACCAGAAGTTTTAGAATATCTGCCAGCAAACGTTGAATGTGACTTTTCCAAAGACTTATTCCCCTTACTACTAGCAAAAGATGAGCCAATGTATGGTTACATTGCTCAAGGTTACTGGTGTGATGTTGGTCACTTAGATGCTTATCGCGAGGCTCAGTATGACGCGTTAGATCGGAAAGTGCAACTAGATTTTGCCTACAAAGAAGTTTCCCATGAGTTATGGGTAGGCCAAAATACTTACATTGACCAGACGGCTGTGATTGAAGCCCCAGTAGTGATTGGTGACAATTGCCGCATTGGGGCAAGAGTACAAATTGAGGCAGGAACTGTAATTGGGGATAATGTCACTATTGGCGCTGATGCTAATCTCAAACGTCCGATAGTGTGGAATGGGGCATTCATTGGCGAGGAAGTAGCTCTTTCTGCCTGCGTGATTTCCCGTGGCACTCGTGTAGATCGCCGCGCTCAAGTATTAGAAGCTGCGGTTGTAGGTTCGCTTTCTACGGTGGGAGAAGAAGCGCAAATTAGCCCTGGTGTGCGCGTTTGGCCCAGTAAAAAGATTGAGTCAGGGGCAATTTTAAACATTAACTTGATTTGGGGGAACACTGCCCAACGAAATTTATTTGGGCAACGTGGTGTCCAAGGATTAGCTAATATCGACATCACCCCAGAATTCGCTGTGAAATTGGGATCTGCTTACGGTTCTACCTTGAAACCTGGTTCTAAAGTAACGGTTTCCCGTGACCAGCGTAATGTCTCTCGGATGGTGACGCGATCGCTGATTGCTGGTTTAATGTCAGTAGGTGTTGATATTCAAAACCTCGATGCCACAGCTATCCCCATCGCCCGCACAGTTATACCCACAATGTCGGTAGTCGGTGGTATCCACGTCCGGGTACACCCCGATCGCCCTGACTACATTCTGATTGAATTCATGGATGCTAAGGGGATTAATATCTCCAAAGCCCTGGAAAAGAAAATTGAAGGGGCTTACTTTAAGGAGGATATGCGGCGGGCGCTAATTCATGAAATTGGCGATGTGTCTTACCCCAGCCAAGTCATCGACCGTTACTGCACTGCTTTTGAGAAACTTTTGCATGTCGATACACTCCGCAACAGTCGGGCAAAAGTGGTGATTGACTATGTTTATGCGGTGTCGGGGGCAGTTTTACCCCAAATGTTGGATAAATTTGGCGCTGATGCAGTGGTGCTGAATGCCAGTGTCAATAAAACGGCGATGTCAATCACTGACCGCGAAGGATTGCTGACTCAGTTAGGTCATGTAGTGGAGGCATTGAAAGCTAACTTTGGCGTGCAAGTATCAGCTAATGGAGAACAGCTAATTTTAGTTGATGAATCAGGCTACCCAATTCGTGGGGAAACTTTAACAGCACTGATGGTAGACATGATTCTGACGGCTAACCCCAGAGGAACTGTAGTAGTACCAGTTCATGCTTCCAGTGCTATTGAACAAGTCGCCCGTCGCCATGATGGCAGAGTGATTCGCACTAAAGCCAACCCTACAGCTTTAATGGAGGCTTGTCAAAAAACCCCGAATGTGGTATTAGGAGGTAGTGGAGAGACTGGTTTTATTTTCCCGCAATTGCATCCAGGATTTGATTCCATGTTCTGCATTGCGAAGATAATTGAGATGTTGACTATACAGGAGCGATCGCTTGCTTCTGCGCGAGCGGAATTGCCCCGTGTAATTCACAAAACTTATACAATCCGCTGCCCGTGGACAGCCAAGGGTGCTTTGATGCGTTACTTGGTGGAAACTCACCCAGCCCAAAACTTAGAACTCATCGATGGAGTGAAAATTTGTCAACCCTATGATGACAGTTGGCTGTTAGTTTTACCAGATGCCAGCGAACCACTGGTGCATTTGTATGCAAATAGCAACGATCGCGAATGGGTAGATGAGACTGTGAGAAACTACCGCACCCGTGTTCAGGCGTTTGTGGAAAGACAACAAGAATATCAACCCGCCGAAGCGTAATTCGTAATTCGTAATTCGTAATTAAAGAATTCAATTACGAATTACGTTAGCGAGTCTGCGTACTCCTAGAAGTCAGCTACGCGCAGTGTCTTGTAGAGAGCGCCATTACCAATAACGAATTATCCTGAGAGGGATTACAAATTATTATCTAGGACATTCTGGTAAATTTCTCTCAGCGTAATTGCAATCAAAATAAATTAAAGCTTCCCTAGTAGAGGTAAAACTACTAGTGGTAGAGTATGACTTACTTGTTGGACTTGCTTCATTTTGCCAAATTTTCAAGTAGTAATGACTATTATCATCGGTAGACCATAATTCATAACGGTAATAACCTCCTGACCCCTGACTAGTTAAATAGTCAGCTAGTACTTTGTTTGATGCAGACAACAAGCTCAGTACAGTCAAAACAGGAATTACAGCTATTTTTAGTATTTGGATTAATTTCATAAATACACACAAAACTTACTCTCTCAACCTTGCTTGACCGAAGTATTTTTTGTAACCAGTAATTATCAGTAACATTTTGTGAGGATATCGTAAGGCACTTAGTTTGAGTAGATGGAGGGTAAATTAGAAATCCTTTTTGTTCGGGCATTCATCTCACCGCTTCTGTTCGAGTCGGTGGGGGCTTCTGCCCGATTAATCTCGGATAAGCTGTTGCGCCTTTAATTTGCACTAATATTTTTTCAATATGATTGTGGGGTGGGCATCTTGCCCGCCCTCATAATGCAAGTTGTATACGTAACAGCTTAATTCTTGGTGTCTCATCTAGTTTTCAGTTTGTTTCCTGAAATACTTTACAAAAGTTTACTCATGTTAAAGAATAAAGATTCGCAATAAGTCTGATAGTATATCTTCAAGCTTATTGATATAGATATTCATTAAGCCATAATATATCTCAGCTATTTGCAAACTTCTCAGGAGGTAATGTCATGACAAGGATGGCTGTTCAAACACCGGAGTTCATTCCCTGGTGGGCAGGGAACGCCCGATTAACCAACCTCTCAGGGCGACTTTTGGGCGCTCACGTTGCTCATGCAGGGTTAATTGTTCTCTGGGCTGGTGCAACAACCCTTTTTGAACTTGCCCACTTTAACCGAGCGCAACCAATGTACGAACAGGGGTTGATTCTATTGCCCCATTTAGCAACCCTCGGCTGGGGTGTAGGAAGTGGTGGACAAATACTAGATACCTATCCCTACTTCGTCATTGGAGTATTGCACCTAATTAGCTCCGCCTTCCTGGGACTTGGTGGCATCTTTCATGCCCTACGTGGCCCCGCCATCTTAGAAGAGCGATTTTCCTTCTTTGGCTATCGCTGGGAAGATGCTAATAAAATGACTACTATTCTGGGTATTCATCTAGTATTGCTGGGTCTGGGAGCCGGTTTACTGGCGACAATCGGTCTGCTGTTGATTTTATCGATTTGTCTGTGGCTGTACGGCAGCGTATCGTTCCAAGGGGGCAAACCTCCCCAAGGGGAGCTACCAGAAAACATGAAAACAGCTAAGTCTTGGAGTGAATTCAATGCTGGGTGGACGGTAGGTAGCTGTGGAGGAGCTTTGTTTGCCTTCTTGGTGTTAACCAATAGCAGTTTGTTTTTTTGAGTTGCATGAACTTGTCTAAAGCTTACGTACAAAGCAAATAAATATCCTTGCGTAAATTATTGCGATCGCGCAGCGTCCCGCAGGGAAGAAGAATCGCAAATCCATATATCAGGTGAGAATATGTCGAAAAAAATTGGTCTGTTTTACGGTACTCAAACTGGCAACACTGAATCTGATGCTGAAAAAATTCGGGATGAGTTTGGTGGTGATCTTGTAACATTACATCTCATTTACGAGGCGGATACTACCACTTTTGATGAGTATGAATTGCTGATTATTGGTTCTCCCACTTGGGATATTGGTAAACTTCAGAGCGATTGGGAAAGCTTTTTTTCCGATCTGGATGACATAAATTTTAGTGGTAAGCTGGTTGCCTATTTTGGTGATGGAGACCAATATGGCTATAGCGATAACTTTCAGGATGCAATGGGAATTCTGGAAGAAAAAATTTCCCAGAGAGGCGGTAAAACTGTTGGCTATTGGCCAACTGAAGGATATGACTTTGATCAATCTAGAGCTTTGAAAAATGGCAAGTTTGTGGGACTGGCACTTGATGAAGGTAGTCAATCCGATCTCACAGATCAGCGAATTAAAACTTGGGTAGCTCAGTTGAAGACAGAATTTGGTTTGTAGAGATTAGGGGCGCACAGCTAGCTGTACGCCCCTACTAGAATTGATAATTTAGAAGTTATAGGTATTTATGTCTGATTCATTTGATGTTTTGTGGTTAAGTGCCAGTCCTGTTTTGCAGCGTTTTGATAAACCATTACTTGAATATTTATCTGGGTATATAAGCGTCGCCCAGTGGGAATACCAGCAAACCAAAGATGAAGTCAGTTCCATAGATCAAGCTGTGGAGTTGCTATATGACTTTTTAGAATGGCGCGATCGCCCCGTGCATCTAGCAGGTCATGGGATGGGTGGTGCGATCGCCTTAACCTTTGCCCGGCGATTTCCCCAAAGAGTGCGATCGCTCACTCTGCTGGCTGTAGCAGCTCAACCTGCAAACAATTGGCACGCTCACTATTACTTTCAACGACAACTTTTTAGCATCAGCCGCGAACTAGTTTTAGCAAGCAGCGTTCGTAGTCTTTTTGGAAATCAACCGCCTCACACTACTAAGAAGTTAGTAGCTGCCTTAGATAAAGATTTAGAACAATCTCCCTCGTCACACTCTTTATTTAAGTTGGTTTATTTACCCAAGGGTGGAGTTTCTATGCCAATGATGGTATGTGGTAGTAAGAGCGATCCGGTAGTCAACCCACCTGCATTGCATGACTGGTTGAATTGGTTGAAGCCAGAAGATAAGCTCTGGGAATGTCCACAAGGGTATCATTTTTTTCACTACTTCTATCCTCAAGAGGTTGGCGAAGAGATTTTGAATTTTTGGCAACACCACCATCCGCATTTACTGGAAGCATCTGCACTATCATTGACCACTTCTACAAATTAGTAAAATGATTAAGCATTCAGTGAGATACAAGAGTGCGATCGCATTTGGCAGTGGTGGAGCGATCGCTAATTAAAGATTTTTGCTGTCATGTACTACGACTTAACTTATAGTTAGGAATAGGCTGATTGCTAATCACTGCATAGAGAACATCTGGATCGAGGTCGGCTCCTGATTGCCATTGGATTGTTCCTACTTCGTGGTTTAGTTCAACCTGAGCAAAGTATTTTTTATCTTGCAAAGGTTTAAAAACACCTGTAAATTTGATCAGCTTACTAATATCAACTATTCCTTCCATCTCGTCTTCAAAACGGATATATAGTTGATAATTTTCTCTTGCTTCTACTGCAATAATATCTTTTAACATATTTTACTACTCCAATGGTAAGACGTTATTGAGGATTTGATTGTTTCTAGCTCGTTCCCAGTTTTCCATCAATTCGCTTTGATGTAAAGTCGCCCATTCTGATATCAGTTTAAAAGCTCTAGAGCTAAGTTTACCTTCTAAAATTTCTAAGGTTTCAATGCTAATAATGGCTTTTTGTTGATTGTATCTTACGTGAAAATGTGGGGGCGGATGGTCATTGTAATACATAGTGATGATCATCCCGAAAAAACGACTAATTTCTGGCATACTTTATTCTCCCTTCGGAATCTATTTTAAGATTAGCAATCAGTTAGCCTGAAAGGTGGTAAAGGTTCGATAATAAAAAAGATTGACGCAGTTATTTTTGGTTTATCAATCCACTAACCTCACCCCCACTCTGCAACAGCTATGCAAAATCTCACCAGAATTACTCGTAATCCTGAAGTGATGGGTGGCAAACCCTGCATTCGGGGAATGCGTGTCACCGTTGGTACTGTCGTCGGGTTAATGGCATCTGGACACAGTAATAGCGACATTCTCAAAGCATATCCCTACCTCGAAGAAGCCGACATCTATGAGGCACTTGCCTATGCTGTATGGCGGGCTGAAGAGATTGAAGTCCCTCTTAGAAGTGCATGAAAATTTTGCTGCTATATTAACTATGGTCAAATAAATGTTTTTGCTCACTTACCATAGGACAGAATCATAATCTGTTCTATATTTTTGCTTTCTCGAAGAAGAAGCAACTTCATGACATATTTAGAATATGTAGTTGAAAAAGTCTCGCAAAATGGTCGTGTAGGCAGACTCAGTTACAACGGACAAAATTTTCGTACTCCTCTTTTGTTTCCAGTAGTATCTTTAATCACTGGGACAACAGCAAATGGTGGAGGTTTGTGGAAGTACATTTTACAAGCAGATCATTCTAATGGTCTTTTGCGTCGCAATTTGCCAGTGATGTCTCAGGTACTTCACTTCTTAGATTTCATCCCGAAGAAGCAAAACGCGTTGGCAACTTGGCGAAATCTGGGCATTAAACGGCGTTATCTTGAGGATGTCTGTCTTCCTGTGGAATATACTGCTCCAATATTTCTTGATTCTGGTGGTTTCAAACTTCTTTGGAATAATAGTATAGATTTATCTGCCTATGGTCTGTCTATGGAAGATGGACAAGGTTTCCAGTCTATATTGAAGTTACAAGAGAACTTTGGTGGAGACATCATCGCTACATTAGACTATCCTTTACCTCCAAAACTAGCAGCGTCTGAAGCAAAAGAACGTATGCAAAAAAGCTTAGACAATGCTATTGCTGCTGCTCGATTACTACAAAAACCATCTCACTGGAAACCTTTTCTTTATGTTGCTGCTCATGGTCAAGATAGAGATAGCATGAGCAATTATGTCAGACAGGTATTCGATGAGGCTGAAAAAGAGGAGTTAAAGTATTATAATTTTGGATTAGCAGTTGGCTCATTAGTGCCACTACGAGGCGCTCATAAAACTACGATAATTGTTGATTTGATTAAGGGCTTACAAGATAGCATTCCTGCTCATAAAAAAAATATAACACCTATTCATGTATTTGGTATAACTGGTAGTTTAATTCCGATATTAGCTTATTTAGGAGTGGATAGCTTTGACTCTAGCAGTTATGTTCAGGAAACGAGGAGCTTGAGCTACATTAATCGTGAAACAATGAGACCACAGCCAGTATTGGAAATGGAAGAATTGACTTGTAATTGCCGTGTTTGTCAACAAGCAAATTTAGAACATATCCAAGATGCATTGATATCCGAAGTTAGTGGTAAACCAGTTCATAATGGTCATTATAAAAGCAAATATTATGCCGACATTGCTTTACATAACCTAGAAATGGATTTTCGTATTGTTGATCAAACTAGAGAGGCTATAGAAGCAGATTATTTACAGGAATATCTTATTGAACACATAAAAAAGCTGAAGCATCTTCAACCTGCAATAGATGCGATCGCTTCTGAGGATATTGAGTTAAAAATTAGGCTGTCACGTACACTAATATCAGTTTCTAAAAAACAAGAGTTCAAAAAGAATGAACAGGTTATTTCTCTGAAATATAAACCTGATGACTTTAATGTTTTGAACAATGGCTATGCACCGCTCTCTGGTAAGCATATACTGCTGATAATTCCTTGTTCTGGAGAAAAGCCCTATTCTAAATCTCGCTCCCATCGCTTCATTACGGAACGAATAGAGAAAGCTTTGGGTGATGTAACAACATCAGTAGATAAGGTTACACTATCAGGATTATATGGCCCAGTTCCAGAAAAATATGAGGCTTATGAAGCTGTTATGGGATATGACTTTCGTTTAGACCCGCTTGATAAAGCACAAATTTCTTTAGTCACGGAGCGCCTAGTAGGTTATTTGAAGCGTCACAGTGACCATTATCATGTTTGTATTGGTTATGCCACTAGCAAAGCATATCGAACCATTTTAGAGCAAGCAGCACAGGAGGTATCTAATTTTCAAGTGCTTCCTGTTAAACCTAAAAGCCGTAGAATGACCGAGTTTTTCCGTAAGGAAAATGTAGCAGAATTGGTAGAAAAAGTGAATTTATACCTGAGTAATCCTGAACTGATTCCAAAATAGGAGATGTTAGCTTTATGTTGCAGCATCTCCATGTCCTATTATGCTTTTCGGATCTTACTTGTAAGACTCTTTGCTAGGCTGAACGCTGCAAATGCTGTACTGTTTTGTGTAACGGGCTTTATAAATTAAGTTATGACTAAATATGTTGAGTCAGTATATACTCTCTTTGCTGACGCTATTCGGCAAGTATATGATGTCCCAATAGTTTAAAGTTATGCTTTTGATTAACCAGCTAGTGATTTAGTAAAAGGTTGAAAATTTATGACTACCCTTGAAGATATTATAGATGAGAAAATTGGTGAAGTCCGTACTGAATCTTTAGACTTAAGCTTCGGAGAAATTGTGAATTTATACTCTAACAAAGAGCTTGTAATTCAACCAGAATACCAACGTCTCTTCAGGTGGTCAGATGCACAAAAATCACGCCTAATTGAATCTATTCTCCTAGAGCTACCCATACCTCAAATTTTCGTTATAGAGAGAACTGATGGTGTACTAGAGCTGATTGATGGTTTGCAACGAGTCAGTTCAGTTATTCAATTTATTAATCCATCAGTGTTAAACTTAGAATCTTTAGTTCTCCAAGGCTGTGATTTAGTTAAAGATTTAGATGGAAAAAAGTTTGAAGACTTGCCCATTAGGCTTAGGCTGACAATTAAACGCTCATCAGTTAGAACAGTTGTTATCAAAAGGCAAAGTAAGTCTTTTTTGAGATATGCAATGTTTAAACGTTTAAATACGGGTGGAGAAATTTTAGATCCTCAAGAGATACGCAATTGTTCTGCCAGAATGGTAGGAGATGACGGCATTAACTTCTATACTTTCATACAAAAAAAAGCTTCTCATCCTGCTTTTATTAACTGCACACAAACCCTAGCACCAGTTGAGAAAGAGAAGAAAGGTGATGAAGAACTTATTTTGAGATTTCTTGCTACTAAGAATGCTCAAAATTTGTTTAAAGGTAGTGTTCGGGATTGGCTTGATAATTACTTGGAAAACATAATACTAAAACAAATAGATTTTGACTATGAAAATGAAGAGGAACAATTTGATAGACTCTTTACATTTCTAAGTAATTCTTTAGGAGAAGAGGCATTTGTGAAATATAGGGGAAATAACCCAATTGGAGGTCTTGCTCCTGCCTATTATGAAGCTATTACAGTAGGTACTTTGAATGCACTGGATCAAATCCGTAATGTGCCAACTAATGTAGTAAAACAGAAAGTAATTGATACAGTTCAAAGTGAATTATTTAGAAACTATACAGGTTCAGGAGCTAATAAAAGAGCTTCTCTTTTAGGTAGAATTAATACTATTAAAAATGCTCTATTGGAATTGGTAAATGAGTAATTGGGATAAACAACTGGAAGATGATTTAGATTGGAGACAGGCAGAACTTGCGTCATTGAAGTCACAGGTAATTAAAGCAACTAATGGTTCTGTTATGCACCAAGTACTTTTACGTGCGATGTGGGCACTACTTTATGCACATTATGAAGGCTTCTGCAAGTTCGCATGGGATTTATACCTTGATGAACTTAAAAACTCAGGTGTAAAGAGAAAAGAGTGTAAAGATGAAATAGCTAGACTTTCACTGCAAAAGCAATTTAAGGAGCTAAAAGGAGACTTATCTTTAGAAAATCTTTGGAAATTTACTCAAACAGGCTTGAAAAGCTTATTAGAAGAAAATATAGATTTTCAAATAAAATTAGAAACTGAATCAAATCTTTACCCTAATATATTTAGGGAAAACTCATTGCAAGTTTGTCTTGATTGTACGCTTGTTGAACAATATCAAATCGAGCTTAGGACATTAGTCCGTAGAAGAAATGATATTGCTCATGGTCAAAAAATGATAATTAAAGACCTAAAAGAGTATCAAAAATATGAAGATGCAGCTTTAGAGGTAATGCATGAGTTAGCCATATCTATTGTTGACTGCTTAGATAATAAACTATACCTGCGAAGTCCGTAGGTAAGACTCAACTATTAATCTAAATGAGAATAAAAGATTTGAAGGGAGTATAAGGACTTATTTGAGATGTGATCGCTAGCAAAATTACCTGCCAAGATCACATCAATCCTTTGGTAATTCCCAAGATTAATTTTAGGGAAATATCGCTAACTCGGTTTCCGGGTCAAAGAAGTGAATTTTTTCTGGAGTTAGCGATAACCAAAGTTGCTCACCAGGTTGTACAAATCGGTCTGGTGGTATTCGTACTTGTAGGTAATTGGCTGTAGTGGCAGGTTGAGATCCCGGTTCGGCAATCTTAACAGCGAGAAAGGAATCGTTGCCGAGATTTTCTACCAAATCTACTTGCACTGGTAGATTTTTGGTGGCAGGCATACTCAAGTTCAAGTGTTCTGGACGAATGCCTAAAATTAGAGTTTTCTGATCATATTTTTGTAAGGCTTTTCCCCAGACTTCTGGGAGGGTGAAACGAAAGTGGGAATGAGTAATCAACTGTGGGGCATGAAATTCTACAGGAATAAAATTCATCGGTGGTGAACCAATGAACTCTGCTACAAAAAGATTGGTAGGGCGGTTGTAAAGTTCTAGAGGAGAAGCAACTTGTTGAATTTTACCCTCAGACATAATTGCAATGCGATCGCCCATTGTCATCGCTTCAGTTTGATCATGGGTAACGTAAATTGTCGTTGTTCCCAATTGGCGCTGCAATTTGACAATTTGGGCGCGGGTTTCTGCCCGTAGTTTGGCATCTAAGTTAGAAAGCGGCTCATCCATTAAAAATACTTGGGGGTCACGCGCGATCGCTCGTCCCAATGCAACCCGTTGTCTTTGTCCCCCAGAAAGCTGTTTGGGTAAGCGATTCAGCAATGTTTCGATTTGCAACAGTTGAGCAACACTACGCACCTGTTCATCCACCGCCCGTTCTCTGTCAGAAGTGTAGCGCAATCCTTTAGGTAACTTTCTGGTCGCCCCCACAAAAAGATTTTCTGCCCACGTCCGAAGATATGGAGATGAGGGAGTATTTTCTCCCCCTGCTTCCCCTGCTCTCCCAAAACGGCGGCGTAACCCAAAAGCGATGTTATCATACACCGTCATGTGAGGATAAAGGGCGTAATTTTGAAACACCATTGCGATGTCGCGTTCCTTGGGTGGTAGGTCATTGATCAAGCGATCGCCTACCCAGATATTACCTCCAGTCATCACTTCCAAACCAGCGATTAACCGCAGCAGAGTGCTTTTACCACAACCAGAAGGCCCCACCAGCACCATAAACTCGCCATCTGCGATCGTTAGGTTAATCCGCCGCAAAACATTGACACTTCCCGCACGCTCTTGCACTGCATCAGTTTTATCCCCAGGCGTGAGGGGAGATTGGGTTTGCGAGGTAACACTTTCCCCTTTACGCGAGGAAAAACTTTTATAAACGTTTTCTAAAACAACTTGGGACACAACTGTTAATTATTGTCATTGGGCATGGGGCATTGGGCATTGGGGGAAAATCACTAATAACCAATGACTAATGACAGTTTAGCGCCCATCATAATACACGTTCAAAGTAAATACGAAAAGTTAAAAAAACAGCTTGCATCATCAAAAGCAAACTATTCTGAATCTTAGGGCTGTCAGGAGGTGTTGTTATGACTACCGATGTACCTAAAAATCTTTCCCAAGACCCAAGCGTTAACCCTGTCCATGACATTGTAGACGGACAAACCACAGATTGTTGCATTGTGGGTGGAGGCCCGGCAGGAGCAGTTTTGGCGCTGTTGTTAGCGCGTCAAGGCATTTCTGTGATGCTGCTGGAAGCACACAAAGACTTTGATCGCGATTTTCGCGGCGATACGATTCATCCATCGGTGATGGAAATTATGGAGGAATTGGGACTTAGCGATCGCTTGCTAGAACTCCCCCATACCAAAATGCGCCAAATTAGGTTTCAAACTCCTCAAGATACTGTCACTTTGGCAGATTTTAGTCATTTGAAAACCCGCTACCCCTACATTACGATGCTTCCCCAGGTGAAATTCCTGGAGTTCATCACCCAAGAAGCCCAAAAATATCCTAGTTTCCAACTGGTGATGGGTGCGAATGTACAGGAATTAATTGCGGAAAATGGCGTGATTCAAGGTGTCCGCTATCGGGGAGGCGGTGGCTGGCATGAAATCCGGGCAATACTGACAGTGGGTGCAGACGGTCGCCACTCACGTTTGCGCCACCTGGGTGAGTTTGAATCCATCGAAACCTCGCCGCCAATGGATATCCTCTGGTTTCGCTTACCGCGTCAGCCAGAAGACCCAGAGGGGGGAATGGGGCGCTTTGGTCAAGGTAAAATTATCGCCATGCTTGACCGTGGCGATGAGTGGCAAGTTGCCTATGTCATTCCTAAAGGAGGCTATCAACAACTACGGGCTGCGGGTTTGGAGGAATTAAAAAAATCTGTAGTCGAAGTGGTGCCAGAATTCCAGCAACGCATCCAAAATTTAGATGATTGGTCACAAATAGCTTTTCTCTCAGTCGAGTCCAGCCTTGTAAAACGCTGGTATCATCCGGGAATGCTACTCATCGGTGATGCAGCTCATATAATGTCTCCAGTTGGTGGAGTTGGCATTAACTACGCGATTCAAGATGCTGTAGTCGCGGCGAATGTACTCAGCAAACCGCTCAAGAACCGACAACTACAACTTAGCGACTTAGCAAAAGTACAACGTCAACGGGAGTTGCCCACACGCATCATTCAGGCCTTTCAAACTTTTATCCAAAAGCGGGTATTTGCCCCGGTTCTCACCTCAAATAGCACCTTTGTACCACCTGCATTTTTGCGCTTACCCATCTTGCGCGACCTTCCAGCAAGGTTGATCGCCTTCGGTGTTTTTCGATCTCACATCAAGACTTAATTTTTGCCAATAATTTTTTCTATTTCAGGAATGGGTGGTACAATCATACTACTCCATACAGAATTAAATGCTCATTTAGTCAAGCGAAGGTGGCGATCGGCATACTCAATGCTGTTCAAAGCGATGTCTACGACGGGCTACGCCTACGCTTGGCTTTTATGCTAGAAAGGACTAAAAACTCAGGCATTATTAAAAAATGCAAACAATTAAACATATCTAGATATTAATTGGCACTACATAGAAAAACCCCCTCTTTTTCAATCAGCACTTTTTGCAGTCAGGAGTAATTTTAATGAACAGCTGCGTTTTGATGGCGGAAATTATTAACGAGCCGCAACTGCGCTATACAGCCGATAATCTGGGAGTTACGGAAATGCTGGTGCAGTTTCCCAATTCCCTGAAACCAGAAGATCCGCCAGCCACCCTGAAAGTTGTCGGTTGGGGGAATTTAGCGACAGAAATTCAGCAAAACTACCACCAAGGCGATCGCGTCATCTTGGTAGGACGTTTAACCATGAATACTGTTGAGCGTCAAGAAGGTTTTAAAGAAAAACGCGCTGAATTGACGGTGCAACAAATTCAATCTGTTGGAGGTAGTTTTAATACTGATCCATTGCCTTCAGCAACCGTAACTCCATCATTTACTGAAACGTCTCCACCACAAACACCTTCAGCATCTCGTCCTCCACAGAAAGACGTTCCCAGTTACGAGTCACCACGTCCAGCACCTACCCCGGCGACAAATCCTGTTGGCGTTACCACCCAAGCGACAAGTTACGAACCCGTACCTCAACCCACAAATTATGAGCGCACCACTTATCCAGCAGTGAAACAGGAAGAACCAGATCCAGATGATATTCCCTTCTAAAGTTGTTTAGTGTGTATTTAATTTGCTTACATACTTAGCAAAAAGCCAAATTAATAATTTCTACAAATAGCCATCCTTGAGGATGTGCTATTTTTTTTGTCTGCGTTGACGCTTTGCGTCTTGTCGTGAGACATCGCTTAGTTTAGCGATCGAGTTTATGTCGCCTTAGAGGATGTTTGAAAAGTCCTCTTCTTGGTAGCAAATACTTTGAGATCCCCCTAAATCCACGCCACGTGCTTCAAGTCGGGAAACCGCAAGGGCGCAGTGGCTCCCCTTAAAGAAGGGGGACTTTGAGAGAGGTTGCCCCCCTTTTTTAAGGGGGGTTAGGGGGGATCAAAGTGCCTAAAATCACAGCCAAATACTTTTCAAACATCCTCTTAGACAAATTCAGTCCCGTTCTTCTGTGGGCAAACTTTCAATAGAATTAATAATTTCTTGTAAAGTCATCATAGAACCTCCTAATCAAGTAAATCCTACATTTCCTAACTCTATTTTAATCTCTAAATTCCAAGCTTCAGCCTCTATTTGACAATTTAATAAACTTCATCATGGCTGCCAACATCAATCAATAAAATAACCATTTCTAACAACTTCTCATCCTCAGATAAATTAAAAATAATTCTACAATCATAAGCAACAGAACAAGACCACAAACCCGCTAAATTTCCTGTTAACTTATGAGGCTTCAAAGACGGTGTAAATGGATCATCTGCCAAAAGCCTTAATACCTTAACAATTTGATTCTTTAATTGCGGGTTTTTCTTTGTGATCTTCCTAAAAGACCGCTTAAATCCACTACTCCAGACAACTTCCATCATCATCTCCTAGTAAATCAGCGATCAAATCATCAACGCTTCCCCTATGAGCTGTCCCATCCTTAAAAGCCTGCATCACTTCCTGAGCATTAGCCAAAATTTCAACCCGCCGATTCTCAATTCGTTGCTGGCGAAGAAACTCAAATAAATACTCTCGATCTTCTGTGGGCAAATTTTCAATAGAATTAATAATTTCTTGTAAAGTCATCATAGAACCTCCTAATCAAGTAAATCCTACCTTTACTAACTCTATTTTAATCTCTATTTCCATTGCCTCAGCATCTTACATTTAGCCAATTTCCGCCAAAATATGATATATTATTAGGCGCATATCTCACGATCATGTTGGTGTCAAGCAAGACTTTCACAGGTTATGTTTATCCTTTAAATATTCCCATTTGGCTTGATCTGGATCAAAATCAGGAGGTGCTGGCTGAGTTTTCTCAAACCAGTTTTGCAAAGCATTGATTTTAGTTCGTCTTTTAGGTGTCTCTGTCTGCGGTTCACTTGCTGGGACTGTAATATTGTCAAGCTTATCAATAGCTTGCAAGACAATCACTTCCACATCTCCGGGGGGTAAATTCACTGGTTCGGTAATCACTAAGTTACCTGCTGAATCAATTTTTGCCTTAAGTTTGTAAGCTTGCATAATATTTATCTTACGACTCTATTTCTAGATTATCTCGCGCTGTCCAAATTGGAAGTATTATATACTTAGCAACAAGGATTACGATTAGACAATTTCTACAAAACGATTAGCGATCGATCGCCAGGGCAATTTTTACTCATCACCTTGCATCAGATTATTTCAAATTTTCTTTCTTGCTGTGTAAGTACGATTGGAAGTATAGTCTGAATCATGCTTAAATCTGCCTTTTATATAGTTATCCTTGACATATCCTTGCTGGTAGATATGCTCTATATCCGAAGAGAAACAGAATCTATACGGAGACTACCTTCAGAGAAAAGTTGGTTGGGATTTGAAATATCAATAAGTGTAGCTTGTTGAGTTCCAGCATCATAAACCCGATATATATGAAAGTTTTCTCCCAAGTCATAAGCCAATTTCCATTGACTCCCTGATAGCTTTATCAACTTCTTAGCACCAGGTTTACTAGACTTAACCTCTATATAATCTTCCTGCCCATTTTCAACTAATTTTATATCATATCCTTTTGTTTCTTGAACTTCATTTAGCCACTGAACTTCAACTAGTACTTGACTATTAATTTTGATAGAAAATCCGTATTTATTTTCCTCTAACTTTCCTTCGGGATACTTAGCACTGAACTTTCGCCTTAAATATTCAACAGCAAATTTCTCACCCCAGATACCGCTTGCTTTAGGCTTTTCATTTGGCTCATCTCTATCTATTATTCGTAGTTCTGTAATTAATTGAATAATTTTTTGTGGCGCTGATTCAGATTGGCTATTACTAAAAGTAGTCTTATCTGAAATACTTTCGTCTTCGATTAACTCAGCAAAAGATGGAGTGATGATAGATTCAGTAACTTTTCCAGTGCTAGGATATTCTTGAGATGTAATTTTTGCATTTGTCAATTGAATAGTCTTAAGTTCTATAATTTCTCTAGGTTCACACTCAGGCTGCCATTGAGCATCATCAAATACTTCATCTTTGGGATATATAGTTATTAAGTCTGATTTAACGGAACGGTTATCTGGTTCTAGTTTTTGATCTTTGTTAGCTGTAAATTCAATTTGTTTATCATTTTCTGCTGCTATTTCTATAAAGTTAGTTTCTCCTAGATAAATATTTGAGCTTTCAAACCACTGCTTTTCTTCATTAGGGAGTGGTGGAATATTTTTCACTTTCATTAAGGTGTCAATTTTGCCTAATTTTCTTTTCTCAAACAACGAAATCAAGAAATCATCTAACCCCTTTGGATTACCAAATAATTGAGAAATTTCCAAGGCTAAATAATCCATATCTGACAAGCTATTGGATTGAATGTAGAGATTTCCATTATCCAAGAAAGCACTTCTCTGAGTATAAGCTGATTGCTGATCAAGAAGATATTTAATTTGCAGGTTTTCCACCCTATAACACACTAAATTTTTGAGTTGTATTAGAGTGTGATTGGTTTTAAGCTGTTGGTAAATTTGGTATTCTATTTTGTAAAGATAACGTAATACGTAAGGAATCAAAGCTTTAATCTGCTCAGTTAGGCTTTCTTCCTCGACTTTTGGTACTTCTCCAATTGCTAACTCAATTTTAATAATCTGAGATAGATAGCGAATACCAGTCGCTTTGATGAAGTGTTGAAGTTTAGGATAGTAGTTTGAAGGGAGTTTGAGAAAAGCTATTTGAGGATTATCTTTAAACAATTCATAAACCTCATCATTATCATTTATCAAAACTTTACTAGCTGTGCAGAATGTTTTTTTATTTGTCCAAAATATTCTCTCAATGATAAAGGGTTTCCACCAATCTTTTAAATTTATACCAACTTTATTCAATTCCTGATAAATTTTAAGAACAAATTCCTCATCTTTTTCATCAAGCTCTTTTTTATGAGATAATGCCAGCAATAAATCAGCATAATCTTTGGAATCAGTTATTTTTTCTTTTATTCCTAAGTCCTTAATAAAATCTGGATTATTGAGAGTAATGGCTAAGTATGGAACGCTATCTCCTAGTATTGCGCCTGTTTCTGTTTTATCCAGAAAAACTTCAGAAGCATTAGCTAATTTTCCTTTCGTAGTGGGAAGCCAAGCTGCTGTTTTAATTGCGGTAAACCAGTCTGCATCATTAGGACTGTCGGAATAAAAACCACCATTAGCATAAGCATAATGTTGCCAAGATTTATATTGCTTATAATAGTCCCAATTGCTATCCAAAAATTTAGCCAATTTCTGATTTTTTTCTACATTTCTAGCTTCTAAGATTCTTAATATGTGAAGTGAAGTATAAATAGGGTATTCCTTTAAATAATATTTTTTTTGATTAGACCGTCCACGTGCAGTTTGTATTTTGACATCTATTTTTGGTACAGTATGTACTCCTAGCTTAATAAAAAACTCTCTCCACCCTCTAATTTTTTCTGCTTTTTCGCTAGGATTTTTAATTTGCATTAAATCTTGAATATACTCTGGGGATAGAAACCGAACATCTTGTATTCCTGATAATAATGTTTCCAATTCATTTGGATTCCCATAACTAGCAGGAAGGTAAACATTTACTGGGCGAGAATAGTCATTTTTATCTGTTTTTATCAATAGCGATTCTTTCAAGCTTTTTAGAGGATCTTCTTTGGAATACGAGTAAGAATAAGGATTTTTTATTTTATTAAACTCTTTTTCGTATTCTGATAAATTGTCTTTAATGTAACAAATATATCCTAAAAGCTGATTGACTTTACTTTTCCAACTATCTCCTTTATAAAGGGGTAAGATATGATTATCTATAATTTCATAACAGGAAGCATTCTGAACACCCAATTTTTTGAGAAATTCTATTACAGCAGTCTTATAATTTGGCTCTAAAAGCGTTCTTTTAATAAATTCCAGTTCAAAACTATATTCTCCAACATTATTAAATGGAAAAAATATTGATGTCTCAGCAATTGAAGCTAATTGGTTATTTTCTAAGCGAATAATCTTCAAGTTCTTAATTCTTGGTAATTCAGAGTAATCATTTAAATTACAATTCTTTAAATAAATATAGAGATTTATCAACCAATCATCACTCTGTTTTTGTAACCATTGATTGTTTTGTAAACACTGCAATAAATCATCAAAGCTAAATTTTTTAACTCCAAGAGATTCCAGAATGGAGGTTTTAGCCTTAACTTCAGGGTGGATATACTCTTTGTTGAGTAGTTGTTGCAAATCAGCATTAGAAATTAACTTTCTAATTGGCTCATCTACCTGCACAACATGAGAAGGAATTTGCCATTTTTCTGATTCAGTTAAAATACATTTACTAGCTTTTAGTTTATTGTGAATCTCGCTAACTACAGGAATAAAAAACTCATCCTTAATTTCGCTATTTAGTGGAATATAGTTATAATAGGTTTTTTGCAGATTACTATCTTGTTTAAATTCCTCTACAGCTAGTAAAAATGTAGTTGCAATGTTATCTCTGATCCATTTATTCCATTGTGTATCTTTATGAATATCTTCCCGGTTAGCTGGAACTAAAAAATCAGCTTGAATCAGAAACTTAAATCCGTAGCTACGAGTGGGAAGAAAAGCAAAAATTTTTTGTTCTAATCTTGCATCTGCTGAATCATCCTCTTTCAATTTAAACGCAACAATTAGCTCAGTAGATTTGACATTTTCTCTTTTAGATTCTTGAATATATTCGGGTACAATTAAACCTTTTTTAACCAATCTATAGCAATGTTTTTCTAATCCAAATTCTTTATTTTCTTGTATTTCTATCTTCCCATCCTTATCTAAGCGTGTGATTTGGTGAGATTCATTATTAACTCTATTCTCGATTGTGACAGTTTTAAGTTGGCGGAGAAAGAGAATTAATGTATGTTCAACTTCACCTAACTTACCTAACTCATCTTTAGCTGATTCTCGAAGTGGTAAAATAATATTGGTTAAAGTTGAATCAACATATTTAGGAATTGCTTCAATCCAGTAAGGAGTAACAAATCCCAGTTGATTCTCATTATCTTGGCGCTTAAAATGGAACTGAAATCCATTGGAAAAGATTTGAGGTTCATTACTGATACGGAATACAGATTTAAATCCTATTCCTTTTTCACCAATGTATCCTTCTACCTTAGTTTTTGTACTACGTCCTACATTACAGATGGCTCTGACATTATCCTCACTAAATCCAAGCTCATTGTTTTGAACAATAATTTTTTGCGGTTCTATTGTCAAGTTTAGTGTAGGAATTACTCCACTTTGATACTGGTTATCATCTGCATTTTGAATAAGTTCTAAAACAAAATGAGTTTCTTTAGAATAAAGGTCTACTGAAAGTCGTTCAAGTGCGCTGTTCAGACTTCTTCTGATGTTGTCAATAACTCCTTGAGCGGCTTGGTCAGTTTGTAAACCAATGCCATAAGTGTTTTTACGGATATCTTCAATAATCTGTTTGGGCTTAACCATTTATTGACTCTTTTATCTAATTTCTGATACAAAATTCAAAATTTACCTTGGGGTGGAGATAAACTCGTGTAATCTCTCAACTTAAATACTAACTGTAACTCTGAAAAGAGAGGATACCATCAACCGATCGCAATTTCCCTAAATCACGAGCAGTGATACATCGCAAATGCGTGTATATTGTGGAAGTATGTGAAAAACTGCCAAAGAGTGTAAAAACCAAATTTACCAACACATACCATCAAAACTATTGTTAAAATCCAAATAATTTAAGTTATAATACCTACCCAACTCCTATGAGAGAAACTGTCCTAGAGGTTCGCAATCTCCAAGTTGAATTTCCCGGTGATGGCAACATTAACAGAGCTTTGGATGGTATTTCCTTTGCGCTGCATCGAGGCGAGACTCTAGGAATAGTAGGAGAGTCGGGAAGTGGTAAATCAGTGACAGCCCTTGCTGTGATGGGTTTGTTGCAAACTCCGGGTATAGTTACTGGCGGTGAAATCTGGTTTCGTCCGCAGGAGAATGCTAACGCCATCGATTTGGTAAAATTGCCTTCTGAGCAAATGCAGCTACATCGGGGTGGCGATATTGCCATGATTTTTCAAGAACCGATGAGTTCCCTCAATCCGGTTTATAACATCGGGTTTCAGCTAATAGAAGCGATTATGCGGCATCAAAATGTGTCAGCAGCCCAAGCCCGACAAATTGCGATCGCAGGTCTGCAAGAAGTTAAACTTTTACCTAGCGATGAGGAGATCCAACAGCAGTATACCGAAACCTCATCGAAACTAGATCCATCAAAGTTACCACAGTTGGTTAAACAAAACAAAGAAGCGATGCTGGAACGCTACCCTCATCAACTTTCTGGGGGTCAGTTGCAACGGGTGATGATTGCAATGGCAATTTCTTGCAACCCATTAATCTTAATTGCCGATGAACCAACCACAGCCTTAGATGTGACGGTGCAAGCAACAATTTTGGAGTTAATCCGAGAATTGCAACAAAGCCGTGACATGGCAATGATTTTCATCACCCACGACTTGGGGCTAATTTCGGAAATTGCTGACGAAGTAGCGGTGATGTATAGAGGTAAAGTTGTCGAATCTGGTGCTTCTGAGGAAATTTTCAGCAGTCCCCAGCATCCATATACTAAAGGTTTGATCGCTTGCCGCCCCTCACTTGACCGCCGTCCTCAAAAATTACTCACCGTTTCCGACTACATGAGTGCAGAAGAGACACCAACGGGACAAGTAGTAATTCAAGCGAAAGAACCCGCACAACCTACAGAAATCACTACTGAAGAGATTACTGCAAGATTGGCAAACTTTAATGAATTGGAACCCCTGCTGCAAATCCGCAATCTGAAAGTTGGTTTTCCGGTGCGGGGGGTGTTTGGTGGTACAAAACGCTACAATATGGCAGTTAATGGCGTTTCTTTTGATGTCAAACCAGGGGAAACACTCGGTTTGGTGGGAGAATCTGGTTGCGGCAAAACCACCCTTGGCAGAACCTTGCTGCGATTAATTGAACCGATGAGTGGTCAGATTATCTTTGAGAAACAAGATATTACTAGCCTCAAAGGAGAAGCGTTGCAAAAACTGCGGCGGGAAATGCAAATAGTCTTCCAAAATCCTTTCAGTTCCCTTGACCCCCGGATGAAGGTTGGGGACGCGGTGATGGAACCTTTGGTAATTCACGCCGTTGGCAAAAGCAAGCAACAACGACGCCAGCGAGTAGTGGAACTTTTAGAACGGGTGGGGTTGAGTGCAGATGCCGTTAACCGCTATCCGCATCAGTTTTCTGGTGGTCAACGCCAACGGATTTGCATAGCCCGTTCTTTGGCGTTAAACCCTAAATTTATTATCTGTGATGAATCAGTTTCAGCGCTGGATGTTTCAGTACAGGCGCAGGTATTAAATCTTCTCAAAGAATTACAGTCAGACTTTCAGCTTACTTATATTTTTATTTCTCACGATTTAAGTGTAGTGAAATTTATGAGCGATCGCATTTTAGTGATGAATCGCGGTCAAATTGTTGAAGAAGGGACAGCCGAAAGTATTTACCAAGAACCCAAACAGGAATACACGCAAAAATTAATTGCGGCGATTCCTACTGGTAGTCCTGAACGGGTGCGAAGTCGTCATCTGAGGGCTTTATAAAAAGAGTGATTCGTCATACACCCGGCAAGCAACTGGCGTGTGGGGTGCAATGACTGTGGGAACGTAACTAATTACCCGGACATTACATATAGCTGTAGTCAGATATGTTAGGACAGTGTTGATTGCTCAAAGCCTTGAAATAACTGGGCTTATACTCAGCACTTTGCTATAACTGGCAATGTAAACCAAAATGTTGCACCTGCATCCAATGCACTGTTCACACCAATTTCGCCGCCATGAGCATGGATCATTTGCTTACATAGATACAACCCTAATCCCAAACCTACAGAATTGCCGATACTTGTACCCCGAAAGTAAAGGTCAAAAAGCCGATCGCTTTGTTGTTGACTAATTCCCACGCCATTATCACTAACAGTACAATAAATCATGTCATCCTTACGGGTAGCATTGATTGTCAAAAGCAATTCTGGGGGATTATGTTTCAGAGCGTTGACGATTAAGTTAGAAAAAACTCGCCATAGTTGCGTTGGATCAGCATTCACTAATGGCAAATCTGCGGATACCAGATTTGTCAAAGTTGCTTGATTTTGTGTCAGCAATGGCTCTAAATCAGCGATCGCAGCTTCGACAACTGTCAGTAATTGTACGGCTTGACGCTGTAAAATAACACCTTGTAATTCGCTGAGATGAGCTTCCATCAACGAATTAATTAAGTTCAGTTGGCGATCGCTACTTTGAATCATCCGCTCTAAAATTGACCGTGAAACAGGGATTAGGGATTGGGAAGAGACTTCTTCAATAATTCCCCCTTGTCCTTGATTCCCAGTCCCCGATCCCCCGCTATTGAGCAAATTCTTCAGCACCATTAAAGTACCCAGCACTGGGTTGCGTAAGTCGTGGGAAACTGCATGGAAAAATACTCGTAGTTCTTCTTCAGTTTGCTTGCGCTGGGTAATGTCTTCAATCAAACCTTCGTAGTAAAGCAGTTTAAGATGTTCGTCACGGACTGCGTAGGCTTTTTCTGAAATCCAGACAATACTCCCGTCTTGGCGATAAATTTGCGACTCGAACTCGGAAACGCTGCCATACTTTTCCATCAGGCGTACAAATTCTGCCCGACGGTTCGGATCAACGTACAATTGTTGAATATCAGTGAAATTTGCTGTCATCTCCGGCGCTAAGGAGTAGCCATAAATCCTGGCTAAAGCAGGATTTGCCGTAATGTAACGTCCATCGGGACTGCTTTGAAAAATCCCTTCAACGGCGTTTTCAAAAATGCTGCGATATTTAGCTTCTGCAACCTTGAGTTTTTGGTAGGCAGATTCCAGTTCTTGACGGGCGTAAAATTCAGAACATTGCAGGCGATCGTACAGATAAACACCGATATCACATATAGTACAAAACCAAAAAATGTATAAAATGAACGTTACATTATATATTTCTGGGTGTTCGGGGATTGGTGTTTTTAGCCCAAGTGCCGTATTTACACCAAAATAGTAAATCAGCACACTCACTTGAGTCAGCAAGTGAAGAATCCAACAGACGGGCATCAACACAGCTTGGCTCAAGAACAGCAGCGACCATCCGACGGTATCGGGTAGTGCGAAACCTCTGATAGTTGCAAACAACTGCGACGCTAAACTAATTGACCAAGAAGACCCCAAAAATAATAAATCTGGACGATGACGACCTAATTTAGTTTTATGTAAGGCAAAGCAAATAATTATACTTGCAAGCATTGAAACATTAATTACCAGGCGCTGAGTTCTAAGTACTTCTGGCAGCTGCTGCAACTCTGCAAAAGGAAAAAACAGGCCATAAATGTCTCGCAAAGTAAAAGACAACAGACAGATCAATGCCAGCCATAACCATAAACGTAATCTCTGCCACAAAAAACGGTTACGCCAAGCTCTGTAAAGAGTAGTGATTTCATTTGTTGTTGGTGTAGAAAAGGTTTTTCTCCACCAGCTTTGCACTGTTGTAAATGGAGTAGTCATTAGCATCCGAGCAACTTTGCCCATACCGTCGAGGGTGTTTCCTTTACTCAACATTGCTATCTATAACACCCTCTCATTTTTTGGTGATTTATGGGCGATTTGTTGCGGATGGAGTTGCCAAAGGTAATGTAAACCAGAAAGTTAACCCGCGCTTGCGGTGACTAATAACACCGATTTCGCCGCCATGCGCCTTAATAACTTTCCGACAAAGATACATTTTTAAGCCAATGCTTGTAGAACAACAGTCTTGGGGATCGCGGACATGGAGATCGAAGAGGCGATCGCACTCTACTTTACTCATTACCACACCGTCATCTAGAATCTGAGTGCGAATCATTCCCGCCTCAACGCTGGCACTCAGGGTAAAATTTAATCCTGGTGGATTATTTTGCAAGCGATGTGTGATTAAATTCGCCAAAACTTTCTGCAATCGCATCCCATCTGCTATTACTAACGGTAAGTCTGCGGGAAGCGAGTTCTTCAGAGTCGCTTGATTTTGTGTCAGTATGGGTTCCAACTGGGCAAATGTTCCTGCCAGTAGGGTGCTAAATTGTACAGGTTCGAGTTTGATCTCAATACCCTGTTTTTCACAGGAATTAATTTCTAGCAATGAGTTAATCATCGTCAATTGGCGATCGTTGCCCTGAATCATCCGCTCGATGATTGAGCGAGATATTGAAATTGGGGATTGGGAAGAGGCAGAGGGATAGGGAGCAGGGAGCTGAGGGGAAAGAGGGGAAAGAGGTAATTTTTTATTCTCCCCCTTGCCCCCTGCCCCCTGCTCCCCTGCTTCCCCAGTCCCCAGCCCCTGATTTAACAAATTCTTTAACACCATCAAGTTACCCATCACCGAAGTTCGTAAATCGTGGGCAACTGTGTGCAAAACAACATCTTTGACACGATGCAATTTTTCAACTTCTTGCATTTTCTGCTGCAACTGTGCTGTCCGTTCTTGTACTTGCTGTTCTAAATTAGTGTTGAGTTCTGCTAGCTTTTGGCATATCTGGCTTTGCTGAATCGCGATCGCTACCTGTTCTGACATTTGCTGTAACAAATCAATTTCTATTGGTTGCCAATCACGTGGCCCGGAACATTGATTAGCAATTAACGCACCAAATAATTCATTATTTAGCATAATTGGTACAGCCAAAGTCGCTCTCGTTTGGAATTTTTGAAAGTGCGCTTTTACTTTGGGAGAGAATGTTACTTGGGTTATATCTTCAATGACACCCACAACATTATCTTTGAGTAAGTTTCTTAATTCTTGGAGATAAGCTTCATCGTTAGTAGACCAACCTGAGATTGATGGATACTTGGGATCTACTGATTCAGCAAGAGTTTTGACGGTATTATTTAAACCAATGAAAACCCGATCTGCTTGCAGAAATTGCCTAACTTCCGTCACGGTGGTTTGAAGAATTTGCTCTAAATTAAGCGAAGACCGAATTCGCACTAGGGTTTCTGCCAACAAGCGATCGCGTTGGGCACAAAGGCGTAATTGCGCTTCTACCTGTTTGCGTTCTGTAATGTCGTGATGCACTGCTAAAATGGCAGGAATACCATTCAAATCAATGACTTCGGCTGAAAGCAGCGTGGTAATTATCTCACCAGATTTTTGCCGAAAATCAATTTCTAAGTTACGAGCGACTCCCGTGCTTTGCAACTCTTGCACTAAGTTTAGGCGATCGCGATCGTCTACCCAAAGATTTAACTCAAAAGAAGTTTTACCAATTGCCTGATCTCGCCCATAACCTGAAAGATTCACAAAACTGTCGTTAACTTCGATAAAGCGTCCTTCTTGTAGCGTGCTAATGGTAATTGAATCGGGGCTGCAACTAAAAGCTTTAGCAAATTTTTGGGCAAGATTTTGTAAGGCGACTTCTCCTTGTTTACGATCTGTGATGTCTCGGACAATTGCTAGTACCTCATCTGCGCCACTCACTACCAACCGTGCCTCATAATCTCTAACTCCCAAAGGCGTTGGTAATTGATATTCACAAGTTTGCAAAATTCCCGAATCTAAAGTTTTAGCGATCGCTACTTGGCTAATGGCCGCAACATCACTCGGCAATAACTCTTGCAAATTTCTTCCCACTATTTCTTCTCTCGAAAGAGTGATATTTGCTCCCTCACTTTTCAAATCTAGATACTCGCCATCGCAGCTGATGCGAAACATCAAATCGGGGATAGCATCCAAAATTGCTTTATACCGTGCCTCACTCTCTTGCAATTTTTCTTGGGCTTGTTTTCGGTCTGTAATATCCATAACCAAGCCATGCCAAAGAAAATCGCCATCTTCTTGTAATTCGGGTTGCGAAGTACCTTGAATCCACTTAAGTTTGCCACTAGGCGTAACAATCCGACCTTCCCAATGCCAAGGTGTAAGAGTATTGCGACAAACAGCAATAGATTCTGTAAAAGCTTTTATATCCTGTGGATGAATCAGTTTGTATAACACCTGAAAGTCTGCCTGTACAGCTTCTGGTTCTAATTCATACAAATATTTACAACCAGAACTAATATAAGGGATAAATACAGAACCATCCTGCCGTTGCAGAATTTGGAAAATCATCCCCGGTAAATTGGCAGCAACTGTTTCCAACAGAGGGATCTTCTCTGGTGGAAAATCTGGTTTATGCGGTGATTTTACAATTTCATCCACTCTTAGACCCTTTGATATATAAGCAATTGGCATAATATTCAAGGTAATCATAGCCATTGTAAAAGTTTTTTAGCTGTCGGGGCGACGCCGATAGCGAAGCGGTAGCGAGTCATCGAGCGTCATAGCCCGTCGTAGACATCGCACTCCAGCAAAAAAAAGTGGCTCTACTTTCAGAGTAGTTCTGGATGCTGCGATCGCATTCACCCAATCGGGTGAACCATTTGTCAAAAAGCGAATCAGTTCAGGAGTACTGATTCACTTTCAGGCAAAGGTTTCAATCCTTTTTTGAACACTAAGTACAGTTTTGCATAAATTCGTAGCTTTTTTAAAGGCAGAGCAGAGCAATGCCAAGAGAATGTAAAGATGTCGCAGTGCTACATTTCTCCAAGGGTTATGGATAACAATTAATTAATTTCAATTCAATCAGACAATATTCTAGAATTATAATAGTAACGATCCAGATAATACTCAACCTGAAACTCCAAAAGAATAGGTTGCCTAAGTGGAGTTATTTTTTATATTAGGAAATTAAACAATATGTTGAAAAATGACTTTTAGTAAATCTCCTTGTGTAAAAGGCTTAGTTAAATAGCCCGATGCTCTGACCATCTTAGCTTTAGCTCTCTCTAGAAATCCTACTTTTTCTGACACCATAATCACAGGTGTATTTTTAAAATATGAGTGTTTACGCAGCAAAGAGCAGAGTTCATATCCATCTAAATTAGGCATCGAAATATCCAAGAAAATTATGTTGGGTTTTATGCGGATAATCTGCATTAAAGCTTTTAAAGAATCAGTGACTCCGATAACAGAAAAGGTTTGCTCATCTAAATAACTTTTAATAGCATTCAATACCGTAGGACTATCATCAATGCAAAAAATTGTGTAGATTTGTTTGTCAGCAGGTGGTTGGATGATTTGCTGACCCCTGTGTTCATTAGTATTAATAGAGGAAGCAGCTGGTTTATAGCCGTTTATTTTAGGCAACTTTGGCGTAGTTTTGGCTTTAGGTTGTAGCTCATTTATTTGGAAAAATTGTGAAGGATGCGATTGATAACTTGGCGATGTTTGACGATAAGCCGCTTGTCTACGTTCGCGCAGCGTGTCACAGACAGAGCCTTGGCCAACGCTTCGGGGTGCTTGACATTGTTCAACTAATAAACGGAGATTTAGATAACAAAACTTTGGCATATCATCCAGAAAGCTCTCAGGAATAAATTCATAACTCCCCTCTTCTAAGTTCAGAAATGACTCCAGAACTTCTAGCGCCAATTGCTCTATCAACATTGCTGCTTGAGAGGGACTGATATATTTCTGATTGACTAACCAGCAAATAGCCAGATAATCTGGATTTGGTATTGCTTGATTTTCAATACCAGTTTCAAATATCGCCCGCAACTGGTCTTTGATGCCGTGAGGGAGAGTAGAAATTTCCTGACTCAGGCATTGCAAATTTCTATAAAGCGGCTCAAACATTTTCTCTGAGTAGCAGGCATAAATTAGTTTACCCTCGTCCACATATATTGACCAAGAGCCTGATGTGCTAAACACCTGCAAACAACCAGTAACCGACTTCCCGGTGATTTTTTTCAACAAAGATAGGGGCTGGAGCTTTTGGAAAAATCTGTATCTACTAATCGGAAGTGTCTTCATTGGGATAGCTCTGGAATAAAATTAACATTTGCAGGCAAAATTAGTGAATTACCTTGTCGGAATTCACCGTGACTTTCTTGGAAGCACTGTCAGATAAATATAGCGGTCACAATTGAGTTAGTACAGAGATTCCACACCCCCCAACTCTTAATTAACCAATCTCTGTTAAGCTATAATCCACGAGTTACAACTAAACCAATTCATGCTACTGACCAATAGCAAAATTGCCCGACTAGTTGTCAGGATATAGTATTTCAAAAATTAGATTGGTTTTCTGTATCTTTAGCTAATCTAGCCAATCTAACAGTAACTCAAGTGCCACACAAACACCATTGGCTCTCGCCCATCAGTCACAAAAGTATCATTGCTATCCGTATTTGGTAGCCTAAAATTCTAGATACTTTCGTTCTCTTGCAAAAGTTTTTTTCCCCCTAATGCTAAAGTCTGGAGCGGCAACAATCTACTGTACTGTAGACGAAAATAGCTCACTATCAAGGCTTTTAGGCATTAAGTCCGCGCTGACAACGTATGTTTTGTAGCCGTGACGCAAGTCGTCGGGTACTTTTCCAAGAAGTTTATTCTTGAGGGGAACTTCACAAAAGAAAAAGTATTATTAAAAACTAAGCATTTCAAAAGTTCAATGTCTTACTTAAGTTTGTGATTGTAGAGTAACCCTTAGTGTGGGGATTCGGCAAAATTATCACTTGCACAACAAGAATGGTAAACCTCCGGCCAAGGATGAGTTTGCTGATAATTGTCGCCATGATGGTGTGTGGTGAGATGCACAGGCGACCAAATCAGCACAAGGGAATCTCTTCATAAGTACTGGAAACGGGTTCTAATGTTGTGTGGGACTAAATAGTCACCCTGCACAATTTGGAGTGACAAATTCAAGAACTTACAGCGAAATTCCTGATTAGTAGTACATACCTGCAAAATAGCTATTTTCAGCTAGATGGTAGATAACAAGTAACGTACTCACTAAAACTTAGGTTACTATAATTTTCAAAAAAAGTTAGCAGAAATATATAAACTTCATGATAAATCAGTAAAGTAAACATGAAAACTAATTGATATCATCTTCCAGACAATTGTCATAAATATTTATTTGTTCGGATGTCCGGGAAAGCTGAAAATGTTCAGTAAAAGATAATTATGTCTGCTTATTAAATTACACTTGTAGAAAATGAATCATTTTCTGATAGCAATTTACCCGAAAAATCCCAAGTTTTAAAAGTCACAAATATCAATCCCAAATTGTATGCATAGAGGATGTTTTAAAAGTCCTCCAGTCGGTAGCAAAACATTTTAGATCCCCCTAAATCCCCCGATAAATTGGGGGACTTTTAGAGACTTTCCCCCCAATTTATCGGGGGGTTGGGGGGATCAACAAGTGCCTAAAATTACAGCCGACCACTTTTAAAACATCCTCATAGGCGTAGCCCGTTGTAGATATCGCATTCATTAACCCATAAGATATATGTAGCAAAAAGACGCAAATAGATTATTTGCGTCTTTGGCCTGAGATTTAAAAGTGGACATTCTCACCGTTATACTTCTCCATCTACTTAAACTTGCTCCCGCCAGTACCAGCTTAAAAGTGTGCCACATGCCAGTAGCTTAACTACTTCCAATAGCCAATAACTACCGTGTAATAAATTCATTGTGGATGGAATAGCAGCAGCAGCTTCAAATAGGTTGAGTTGAACTCCGATGGCGCACATCTGCGGAGTTAAGAAATAGGTGTCAAGCATAGCTATGGTTAGCAGCAATGCTGATAAAAGAATACTGCCAATACGCCAGTGATATTGGGTTTTGCTCAAAGCTAATGCCCCAGTCAATACAACAGCAGCTGATAATAATTCCATCCGATTGAAATTCCAAAAAATCGTATAACCTGCTGTAGTAAAACCAGCTTGGCTCATCATTCCAGAAAGATAAAGGCTAGGCATAATTACCCAGTCTAAAACTAAACTAGCACTGAGCCAAAAGCCCAAGGTCAATACGATCGCGGTTTGCCAAATTGGTCGTTTGAATTCCAGGTTAGAAATAGCAGTCATAAAATAATTGCGTGTGTTGTATTTCTTAGTTTGTAACTTCACCAGCAGTTTGACAACTAATATCAACTAACCTTTACAAAGCGATCGCTATTAATTATGAACTAAATCCCAAGATTTTTTAACCTAGGTTGAGAAATATTAAGATTATTTAAAAAGTAATTTCAATAAATTTTGCCTGTTAAAAATACTCAATTTTTATATCGAAAGTCCCTAAGCGATCGCACTCGCAAATTCCCCCGTTTACCACCGCCAGAATTACAGCTATCCACTACAACATTAACGTTGTCTGTTTTCAACGCAGACATCATATAAACATGTGTTCCATAATGTCTTAGACTGTACCACCTGCGATCGCATATCTTGGCAGTAGTTCGCTATCTATGGGAATTAATATACTGCAATCTTCTACCCGTGAACCATGCCCGCAAAAGTGAAACATTGCATCTGGGTGCATCTAGAACCGACAAAAGCGACGGATTTCGGGCAACACATAATTAAATTCACCAGATGTCTCTATAGATATAGCTGCGGCATAAGATATCTTGCCGTATAAAATATCTATCTTTAGGCATATTTTTTTGTAACTACCTGCTTATCCAGTACACTTCGTATGGTGGATTGACTTAAATATATTTACAGATGTTATGATTTGTATTATTCTAATGTTATGATTTATGTTGTGGTTTTCAGTTACCAACTAGTAAATCATTTGCTAATTTAAGCTATTTTAGCTTAAATTAGGACTAAGAAGGCAATTTAAGCAAACTTAGAAACTTTTAACACACACAACCATTCCTTAAAAAAGTTAAATTTTTGTTACAAGTAAGTCAGATATATTTAAATTCTGAATTTTCAGGAGTTGCTGAGGTAGGCATGTTTAATACTGAGCAGTAAATTGACTGAATGAAAGAGATATTCTACGGTCATTCGGAATATAATGCAGTGAGTCATCTTGGTTTTTAGCCATTTTATGCTTTGAGACTAATGCAAAAAACAGCGAGATGAGGATTAATCATGCCTGTAATATCAAATGTCAGCCTGGATATAGACAATATGAGTAGTTTACTAAAATATGAGTTTTGCAAAGTCTAACAGTCGGAAAATTGCTAGAGACAAACATAGTGGAGTTAATAAAAATTCAGATAAGCTTCCTAAAATTTCACTGTTATTCTGAAGCAAATAGAATGTAGCGAGTTTAGTAATGTAAGGTTTGATATTAATGCTAAAAAACAGCGGACTAACGATTAATCAGGGTTCTAATCTCAAATTGAAGCTTGGAGATCAACTATACAATCAGTTGTCTCGGCTAGAATTTTTGCGGAATCGTACAGTTGGAAAGCCACTATATTTAGATATAGTGGAATAAATCTGAATTCAGATGAATTTCCCAAATTTAAAGTCAACAATCCACAGAAGAAGTAGGCAAGTATTATGCCAATATATTGCAAGTGGGTCTAGTTGACTAGTTTGAGGTTACGCCGAATTAAAGGTTAACCCACCGACAAAATTTACTCAAATGAATGGTGTTGTTTAAAAACATTGCCAGTCAGTAATCAGCGTTAGCTTTTTATTGAAAGCTTATTTTGTATTGTCTTTTATCTGAAAGGGTAAAAAGCATAGTTGCTTGCTGGCATACATTCGGGTAAATCGCAATTATTACCGAAATCTCACAATTTTTTAATTGGAATAAGGTCAACACAGATGAATAAAGTTCAAGCATCATTTGAAGCTACAGAAGCTGCGTTTCACGTGCAAGGTTACGAAAAAATCGATTTTAGTCTTGTCTATGTGAATGGTGCATTTGATATTGAAAACAGAGAAATTGCAGATAGCTACGCAAAATTTGGTCGCTGTTTGACTGTAATTGATGCCAATGTTCATGAGCTTTATGGCGATCAGATCAGGTCATATTTTAGACACTATGACATTGAACTGACAGTATTTCCGATCATCATTACAGAGCCAGCTAAAACCCTGGCAACGTTTGAAAAAATTGTTGATGCTTTTTCCGATTTTGGCTTAGTTCGTAAAGAACCAGTCTTAGTAGTTGGTGGTGGTCTAGTTACTGATGTGGCTGGGTTTGCTTGTGCTTCTTACCGTCGTAAGAGCAACTATATCCGCATTCCTACCACATTGATTGGTTTAATCGATGCAGGTGTAGCGATTAAGGTAGCAGTTAATCATCGTAAGGAAAAAAATCGCTTGGGAGCATATCATGCACCTTTGAAAGTCATCCTGGATTTCTCATTTTTGAAAACCTTGCCAACAGCTCAAGTTCGTAATGGGATGGCAGAGTTGGTGAAAATTGCGGTAGTTTCTAACTCGGAAGTCTTTGAACTGCTATACGAATATGGCGAAGAACTACTTTCCACTCACTTTGGACATGTGAATGCGACACCGGAAATTAAAGAGATTGCCCATAAAGTCAACTACGAAGCAATCAAAACCATGTTGGAGTTAGAGACTCCTAACTTGCATGAAATAGACCTCGATCGCGTCATTGCTTACGGTCATACTTGGAGTCCTACCCTAGAATTAGCACCTCAGATACCCCTATATCATGGTCATGCGGTCAATATAGATATGGCTTTATCTGCAACCATTGCAGCACAACGGGGCTATATTCCCACAGGAGAGCGCGATCGCATCCTAGACTTGATGAGTCGTATCGGTTTATCACTCGATCATCCTCTACTAGATGGAGATTTGCTCTGGTATGCTACTCAGTCTATAAGCTTGACACGAGATGGTAAGCTACGTGCAGCCATGCCTTGTCCGATTGGTGAGTGCTTCTTTGCCAACGATTTGACTCGTGAAGAACTTGATGCTGCCCTAGCTGAACACAAACGTCTTTGTGCTAAATATCCTCGTGGCGGAAAAGGTGTTGACGCATACATTGAAAATCAAGAAGCCAAGCTAGTAGGGGTGTGAAAATATGACGAGTGTTGTAGGACGAGAAATAGCTAGACCGATAACCCCACATAGCATCTTAGTAGCCCAGCTACAGCAAACCCTCAAATTAGCCGAAGAGAACAACATTCCCGTAGAGATATTAGATTCTTTGCGGCAGGGAGTTCAATTAGCGGCGGGTTTAGATCCCTACTTGGATGATTACACCACCTCGGAATCGAGCTACTTGACAGCATTGGCGCAAAAAACAAGCATTGAAGACTGGAGCAAGCGCTTCAGCGATGGTGAAACAGTGCGTCAACTAGAGCAGGAGATGCTCTCAGGACATCTGGAAGGACAGACATTGAAAATGTTTGTTCATATCACCAAGGCAAAGCGCATTCTAGAAGTAGGAATGTTCACAGGGTATTCAGCCTTAGCGATGGCAGAAGCATTACCAAGTGATGGGCAACTTATCGGTTGCGAAGTAGATCCTTATGTTGCTCAATTTGCTCAAGCTTGCTTTAGTGAGTCTCCTGACGGTGACAAAATCGTTGTGGAAGTGGCACCTGCTCTAGAGACACTACATAAGCTGGCTGCCAGAAATGAAGTATTTGATCTGATCTTCATTGATGCGGATAAAAAAGAGTATGTAGAGTACTTCCAGACCATTTTGGATAGTAACTTACTGACTGCCGACGGTTTAATCTGTGTGGATAACACTTTGTTGCAGGGACAAGTTTACCTACCACCGGAACAACGCACCGCCAACGGTGAAGCGATCGCTCAGTTCAATCGTGTTGTCGCTGCCGATCCTCGTGTAGAGCAAGTTCTCTTACCGATTCGAGATGGTATAACCCTGATTAGACGCGTTGTGTAATCGAGAGATGAGCCGAGAAGTCTGAGCCGAATAGCACTAAGAAAAGCCCAAAGGCTTGTGTCGCCTCGTTCCCAGTCTTAAGACTGGGAATGTATTCCGAGAGGGCTGCTGCCTCTCGTCAAGAAAGAGGAGGCGGCAGCCCTCCCAGGATGGGTTCCCAGCCTCTAGGCTGGGAACCAGTTAGGGCAAGGGCTGTATCTTAACTTAGTGCCATTCAAGTCTGAGCCTTGGCTCAGACTTGAAAGCGATGAAGAAGATAAGGGACTGACAAATAAAAAAATATCCCAAAACCGACGCAAAAATTCTCTCTGTGTTCTCTGCATCTGGAGTGGTAGCCTGCGGCAAGCCGCTTCTCTGCGAGAGGCTTCGCCAATGCGTCTACGTTTCTTTGGATAATTTATTTCTTGTAAGTCCCTAAGAAGGAATAATTTCCGCTTGCTTCCTCATCTCTTCTCAAGCAATTTTTGCAATCGTAGTTGTTATATAAAAATACAACGGTACTTAGGAAGATGAATCATGCCAGTACTTCGTATCCTTCATTTAGTTGGATCTGCATACAATCATTTTTATTGTGAGTTGTCACGTAATTACGCCCAAAGCTGTCTGGTAGCTACGGCAAATCCATCGCTCTATGACTTTCTGATTGCATACATCACACTTGATGGCCAATGGCGATTTCCTTCCTCTCTCAGTCTAGAAGATATTGCTATCGCTAAACCGATGCCTCTATCAGATGCCATACAGTTTATAACAGCGCAAAACATTGACCTTATGTTGCCACAAATGTTTTGTCTCCCTGGAATGACTGACTACCGGGCACTATTCGACTTGCTAAAGATCCCTTATATAGGCAATACTCCAGATGTTATGGCACTCACGGCCCACAAAGCCAGAACTAAAGCAATTGTCGCAGCAGCAGGGGTGAAAGTCCCTTCTGGAGAATTGCTTCGAGAAGGAGACGTGCCGACAATTACACCTCCAGTAGTCATCAAACCCGCAAATGCCGACAACTCTTTAGGGGTGTCCTTAGTCAAAGAAAAGAGTGAGTATGACGCTGCCTTGAAGAAAGCATTTGAATTTGCTTCGGAGGTAATCGTAGAAACATTCATTGAAGCTGGTCGAGAAGTCAGATGCGGCGCTATTGTCAAAGATGGGGAACTAATCGGTTTACCCCTTGAAGAGTATCAGATAGACCCCCAAGTAAGACCCATCCGCAGCTATACTGACAAATTCAAAATACCAATCGAGGGCGACTTGGCTTCAACTGCTAAAAATTATGTTCCAGGTTGGATTGTAGATATTAATGACCCGATCACCCAAAAGGTTCAGCAAGAAGTTAAGAAGTGTCATTTGGCTTTGGGCTGTCGTCATTATAGTTTATTTGACTTCCGGATCGACCCACAGGGACAACCTTGGTTCTTAGAAGCCGGGTTGTTTTGTATTTTTGACCACAACGCGGTGATTGCCTGTACAGCGAACGCAGCGGGAATTCCTTTAAATGAGTTATTTATGACGGCAATCAATGAAGCGTTGGACATAATCTGATGTCCGGCAAATCACCTTTTTAGCTTTCTTGTGACTTGGAATAGCACAAGGTCTTCGCTAGCGACAAGTAAGGGAAGGAGCGCATCTTCCTTGTTGCCTTAACCTCTGACTCGCCACCAGCCAGAGATTCCACTATCATGTCACAATTACAACTATGAGAAAGCAGATTTTTGCAATCTTCCAAAACTTGGGCACTCTTGCATTACTGGCGATCGCATTTCCCTTTAACTGCACTGTCGTACTTACATTGCTGCTGTGGAATTTTTTCAGCCGATCGGATGCTAATCTTGTGGTTTTAAACGAGAATCCGAAAAATATCTTGATCGGTGGTGGTAAAATGACCAAAACCCTTCAGCTAGCGCGTTCATTTCACGCGGCAGGGCATCGAGTCATTTTATTCGATCTCGAAAAATACTGGTTCAGTGGTTATCGATTTTCTAACTCTGTGGCTGGCTTTTACACAGTTCCTGACTCACAAGAAGACTTAGAAGGCTATACTCAAGCCGTGCGGGCGATCGCCAAAAAGGAAAACATAGACTTTTTTGTCCCGGTAGGCATTTTTGCTGCCAGCTACTTTGACTCGGAGCGCAAGCCAGTGTTATCAGGCTATTGTGAGAATTTCCACTTCGATGCTGATACAATGAGTATGCTGGATAACAAGTTTACCTTTGCAGAAATTGCACGCTCACTCTCGCTATCTGTCGCGAAAACCTTCTTAATTACAGATTCCGAACAAGTTCTTAAATTCGACTTTACCAACGAAAAACGCAAGTACATTCTCAAAAGTATTGTCTATGACTCTGTTTTACGCTTGGATCTAACTAAGCTACCAATGGATTCTCAAGCAAAAATGGCGCTTCATGTCCAAAGCAAGCCAATTAGTAAAGATAAGCCTTGGGTATTGCAAGAATTTATTCCTGGAACAGAATACTGTACTCACAGCACAGTGAGAAATGGTGAATTAACGGTACACTGCTGCTGCAAATCATCTGCTTTTCAAGTCAATTACGAAAACGTCGATCACCCAGAAATTAAAGAGTGGGTGAGTCATTTTGTCAAAGAACTACAACTGACTGGACAAATTTCTTTTGACTTCATTCAGGCGGAAGATGGAACGATTTATGCGATCGAGTGCAACGCCCGTACTCACTCGGCGATTACAATGTATTATAACCATCCAGGTTTAGCGGCTGCCTATTTTAGTAAAGAGCCTCCAGCTGAACCTCTGCAACCTCTGAGTAATAGTAAGCCTATTTATTGGCTTTATCACGAACTTTGGCGACTTAATGAAATTAGATCGTTAAAGCAGTTGCAAAAGTGGTTTAAAAATATTTGGCAAGGAAAGGATGCAATCTTTGAAGTAAACGACCCTCTACCGTTCTTAATGGTACATCACTGGTACATTCCTTTACTATTACTCGATAGTTTGCGCTCCTTAAGAACTTGGGTGAGGATTGATTTTTGCATTGGGAAACTCATACAGTTTGGAGAAGACGTAAAATATAAAACCTCTATCTCTGCAACCCCTGAGTGATAATCAGCCTATTTATTGGCTTGCTCACGAACTTTGGAGACTTAATGAATTAAATCCTTAAAAAGGAAGCAGGGGCAGGATCGCATCTCCTTGTCTCTTTAACCTCTTCCTATGCACCAGCCACTGATTCCACTATCATCTCAAAATTCTAACTAACTATGAGAAAGCATATTTTTGTAGTGTTCCAAAACTTGGGCACTCTTGTATTACTGGCGATCGCATTTCCCTTAAACTGTATCGTTGTTTTAACATCGCTACTGGGGAACTTTCTTAAGCAACCATTCAGTAAGTCAATTGTTGTCAATCCCAATTCCAAAAATATCTTGATTGCTGGCGCCAGAATGACTAAAACCCTTCAGCTAGCGCGTTCATTTCATGCGGCTGGGCATCGGGTGATTATAATTGATATTGAGAAATACTGGTTAAGTGGTAATAAATATTCCAACTCAGTTGCAGGCTTTTATACCGTTCCCGATCCCAGTAAAGACTTAGAAGGCTACATTGAAACCCTACACGCGATCGCCAAAACAGAAAAGATCGACTTTTTTATCCCGGTAGCGATTTTTTCCGTCATTCACTACGATCGAGGCCAGCCACCATTACCAGACTGTGTAGAGTTCTTCCACTTCGATGCTGAGATCACGAAGATCCTGGATGATAAGTTTGCCTTTGCCGAAACAGCGCGATCGTTCGGTTTATCTGTCCCCAAATCCTTCAAAATTACCGATCCCGAACAAGTCCTCAACTTCGACTTTTCTCAGGAGAAGTGCAAATACATTCTTAAAAGCATCCCCTACGATCAAGTGCGTCGCTTGAATCTCACCAAGCTACCTTGCGATACAAATTCACAAACAGCAGCATTTGTCAAGAGTCTGCCGATCAGTGAGGAGAACCCCTGGATTATGCAGGAATTCATCCCTGGAAAGGAATACTGCACTCACACTACCGCGCGAGATGGAGAGTCAAGAATGTACTGCTGCTGTGAGTCATCCGCCTTTCAAGTCAACTACGAAAACGTTGATCAGCGAGAAATTATGCAATGGGCGAGTCATTTTACCAAAGAACTGGGAAAAACCGGGCAACTTTCGTTTGACTTCATCCAGGCAGAAGACGGAACTGTTTACGCGATTGAGTGTAACCCCCGTACTCACACCGCCATTACGATGTTTTACAACCATCCAGGAGTAGCGGATGCCTATCTTGGTAAAGACCCTCTGGCTGAATCTTTGCAGCCTCTTGCTGATAGTAAGCCAACCTATTGGCTGTATCACGAAGTTTGGCGGCTGAATGAGATTAGATCGTTTAAGCAACTGCAAAGTTGGGTAAGAAACATCAGGCGGGGGAAAGAAGCAATTTTTGAGGTGAGTGATCCCTTACCCTTCCTGATGGTACATCACTGGCAAATTCCCTTACTCATTCTCGACAATTTACGAAGACTCAAAGGTTGGATAAGAATAGATTTTAATATGGGCGAGCTTATAGAGTAATACCTCTTGCAAAAGTCCCTAACACCCCACCCCCAACCCCTCCCCGATGCTTTGGGGCTACGGTGCACACACAAGTCGAAAAAAGTTCGATTTCCCATTCTTTTCTCGTTCCCATGCAGAGCATTTTCTCGTTCCCAGTCTCCGACTGGGAATGGCTGATTAGAGGCTCTGCCTCCAGTTATAGATTGAGTCAGAGACTCAATGAATGCATTCCCAGTCGGAGACTGGGAACGAGGCAATCTAAAAGTTAGTTGTAGACTTGCTTTCAGCTTAAGTTGACACCAATGAGTAATGCTGTGCCCTTACAAAAGATGTTTCCTAGTTACAAGCCCCAACCGAAAAGTCGGTCGGGCAGTTGAGCAGTTATTTTTCCAGAAATGTCCAGACTCCTTCATCCCAATCTGATTCTGTTGGGGGTGATTGTAACCAATGCTGACAACGCAACAGATGCAACATCGCAGCTTTGTCCTGATTGTCTGCTGCCAAAACATTAGCAAACTCAGCTCTTGCAAGATAAAACTCCCGCTTGAGGTAATACTCACGCCCTTTCTGATAATGTTCAATCACTTGCAATTTTTCGCTTTCAATCGGATTGGAACGCAAACCGAGTAATTCATATATGGCTACTGGCTCATTTCTGCCCTTGACACGAATGTAATCTAGTTCCCTAGCCCAAATATTATCTTGGCATGGTTTAAAAGTGTTATGGCTAATAATAATATCGCAACCATACTGTTTACTGACACTTTCTAATCGGGAGCCAAGATTAACGCCATCGCCAATGGCGGTAAATTCCATTCGTTTACTAGAGCCAATATTCCCACTAATCACGGTATCAGAATTGATGCCAATGCCGATCTTGATTTTGGGCTTATTAGCTGCGTGGCGACGTTGATTAAATTCGTGCAGACGAACGCGCATTTCTAAGGATGTTTGCACTGCCATCCAAGCATGTTCTTCTAATGGTAGGGGAGAACCAAATACAGCCATGATGGCGTCGCCGATGTATTTATCAAGGGTGCCTTTATGTTTAAAAACTGCCTCCACCATTGATTCAAAATATTCATTGAGCATACTTACCACTTCTTCTGCTTCCAAGGTTTCGGTTAAAGTGGTGTAGCCGCGAATATCGGAAAATAAAATCGAAACTTCTTTACGAGCGCCTCCTAGTTTAGCGTCATCCAATTTCAGCAATTCTTCGGCTAATTCCTGGGTCATGTAGCGGTACATTGTACTCTTGAGCCGCTTCTCATCACTGATATCTTCCATTACCACCAGCGCCCCACGGATTTGCTCTTGGTCGCTAGCATCGGCAATTGTGTTAATTGATAAATTAATACTGTGCGGTTTTATGCTATTGGTTATGAGTGTGCGATCGGGGTAATATTGCTGGCGGCCTTTTAAGTCAACTGCGTGTAAAGCATCCTGATACCACTTGCTAAAGTCACCTTCTTTGAGGGCGATCGCATCAGTAACTAGTTTACCTTCTAAACGGTCTTCTGGCTCAAGTCCTAGCAAACGCTTGGCGCTTTCATTGGCGGCGATAATTAATCCAGTTTTATCAGTGGAAACCACTCCATTGGAAAGACTACGCAAAATGTCCCGTTGCATTTGTTCTTGTTGCTTGACTGTGGCAAACAATTGGGCATTATGTAGTGCTACTCCGGCTTGAATATTAAAAGCTTCCATGAACTCTTCATCGTTGCGGTCAAAGCTAGCTTGGAAGCAGTCGGGAGCTTTCGGCCAATCAGCTGGATTATAAGGGGGAAAATCACCAGATTTCTTTTTATTTACAAGCTGGGTAACGCCAATTAGTTGTTCATCGCCGTTAAATACTGGCATACAAAGCAAGCTACAAGTGCGATAGCCATTTTCCTCGTCGAATTTTCGGGATGTCTCCGAGTCAGGATGGTCGTGCAAGTCAAAGGCAATATTGAGTTTCTTGCCAGAAGCCGCGACTAGACCAGCAAAACCTATACCTATGGGGACTCGCAACTCTTTAGTTGAACCATCATCCTGGGTGATTTTCGTCCACAATTCATGGCGATCGCGGTCTATTAACCATAGTGTACTGCGATCGGCATTCATCAGTTCCTTGGCTTCATCCATCACCCGCTTCAGGGTGTCTTCTAAGTCGAGACTGCTTTGAGAGAGAGACTTAATCGCCTTCATCAGCGCCGCCACTGCTCTTTGTTTTTGGGTGGCGATATAAAAAGAGCGCGAGGACTCTAAAATTAGGCGAATCGAAGGGGCAAATTCTTGAAATAATTGTTCGTCAGTACAGGTAAAACCTTTGGTATCAATACGCTCTCCTAGTGGAGTATCGTGATTATGCCCAGATTTTAATTTATTCAGTAATTGTACTACCGCAACTAATTGCCCATGTTCATTTAAGAGTGGCAAAGCTAGCATGGTGTAGGTGCGGTAGCCAGTTCTTTTTTCTTGTTCTTGGGCAAAATGCGATCGCGGGTCACTATAAAAATCAAAGGGAATATTAATAACTTCCTTGAAAGTGGCGACTTCCCCAGCAATGCCTTTATTTGCGGGTATGCGAATTTCTAAAGAGCGACCGCCCTCCGCCTCAGCTAAAATTGACCAGAGTTCTTGTTTTTCTTCATCCAATAAAAATATCGTCGTCCGGTCTGCCCCCAGTAATTCCCCGGTTTTCAAGGTAATCGAATGCAACATTTCTTGCAGAAGAGTTTCAAATCCCTGAGAATCCAGCATTGATAGGGTTTGATGGACAATCTGTAATTTTTGCTCGACATCCCTAACCACCTGTTTAAAAGTATCCTGAGTCAGGGGAGCAAGAAACGTAGAAAAAGTTCCTTGTCTTCTGGCAAGAGCGCCCACAGGAGCAGAATTTGCTTGTAATTCGAGGTTTTCTTGGTTGTGAACACTAATAATCAAATTGGTGGTCTCCCCATAACTTCCTTGATACGCTGACATAAGTGGTATTTTATATAGCAGGATGAGATTTTAGGTTTAACAATTAAGTTTATGTAGATGGTGTTAAAAGCAACAATTACTCGACATTATCCATAGTTTAATCGCTTGTTTAGCCAGCGTCATCCTGTGATATCAAGGCAAAAACGGATTACCAGCAAAAATGGCTTGACCAGAAACCCTTCCCACTGGTGGATACAGATGATAAGTAGAGGGTCAGACCCCTCATATTAAACGATAAGACAATGTTTTCCGCAGGTATCGATTTTTAGTCTTGCCAATATGTTGCAGGGGTACACCAATAAGCATTGCCGTGTCTGTAGGGGCATTACCTGAAAATAGCTGTAAATTATAAGCAATTCTACGGAGATGGTCTTAGCTCTAGCTCAACTGCGATCGCCTCCTTTCGCAGATATGCCAGTTTGAAAAAGGTAAAAAATACTAGTCCCCTGCTTAGAGGTTGTTTTAAAAGTGGTTGGCTGTGATTTTAGGCATTTATTGATCCCCCCTAGCCCCCCTTCAAAAGGGAGGAACCGGATCAAAGTCCCCCAATTGATCCGGGGATTTAGAGGGTTCTAGAACGTTTTGCTACCGACAAGAGGACTTTGGAACTAAAGAAAAACCGATAGAAATAGAAGTTGTTTCTGTCACAGCCACGAAAGAATATTGTAATAATCAATATTTAACGGTAAAAGATTAGGCACAAATGAGCGATCATGAAACACCTCGAAGGTAAAGTGGCTTTGGTAACAGGTGCGACGCGAGGAATTGGTAGGGGAATTGCCATTGGTCTTGGTGAAGCAGGTGCAACTGTATACGTCACGGGTCGCAGCCTCAACAACTCTTCTAGTGATGGGGTTTCAGGGAGTCTTGGTGAAACGAAATCAGCCATTGAGGAAGTCGGTGGTGTATGCATTCCCGTCCAAGTAGACCACAGTGAGGATGAACAGGTGCGTTTGCTGTTTGATCGCATTCAAGATGAGCAAAATGGTCAACTCGACCTACTGGTAAATAATGCCTACTCAGGAGTTCAGGCAGTAAAAGACGCTTATGGGCAGCCCTTTTGGGATTGTGAACCAAGTCTTTGGGATGCTAGTAACAACGTTGGTCTTCGTAGCCACTATGTAGCAAGTGTTTTTGCAGCCCGAATGATGACTAAGCGTAATTCTGGACTAATTTGCACCATTTCCTCGTGGGGTAGTATGTCTTATATCTTTAATACAGCTTATGGTGTTGGTAAAGCAGCAAGCGATCGCCTAGCATCTGATATGGCTGTTGAGTTAAAGCCTCATAATGTTGCTTCTGTTTCAATTTGGCCAGGTATTGTTGGTACTGAGCTTTTCTCCCGTTTTGCTTCTGAGATGAATCAAACCAATGCTACTGACCTGAAAAACTCATTAATTAGCGATCGCTACAACTGGGAAACTCCTTTATTAACTGGACGAGCGATCGCTGCACTTGCTGGTGAGCCAAATATAATACGCCGTACAGGACGTGTGCAGATTGTTGCCGAACTAGCTAAGAAATATAATCTTGTAGATGAAAATGGCCATCAGCCCGCATCGCTACGCTCTTTGCGTTTTGTGCTGCCGGCTGCATTGCCCATACTGAGAAAGTATTCATGGCTCATACCCGATATTAAAATGCCGTGGTCACTGCTATTATTGAGTGCCCTCGGTTCGCCTAAAATTTAATCGGCAATGCCCAAGATCCAAATTCTGTCACACCTTCACCAAACAAGCTGTTTGAGATCATAAAACTTTGTATGCTGAATTAATAGGTCTTAATAGTTCTTTGAAAACTGGTGCAAGAAGATTTTAGGTTAATTGTTGATTTAGTTTTAGTTCTAGGCGTTGCAGCCTGTGGCGGACTATTAGCGGCACTTTTGCAACAACCCGTGCTGCTGGGGTATCTGATTGGCGGGATAGTCATTGGGCCAACGGGACTGGGACTGATTAAAGAAGTGATTCAAGTAGAGACTCTGGCACAGTTCGGAGTCGCCTTTTTGTTATTCGCCTTGGGTGTCGAATTTTCCTTTGCGGAACTCAAGAAAGTAAAAGCGATCGCTCTTGGTGGAGGTGGACTCCAGATTGCTTTGACGATTTTGGTAACAGTATTGCTATGCGGGTTAAGCGGAGCCTGGGGAGCCTTACCTGCTAAGGGGATGTTTTTGGGGTGTATTCTGTCCTTGTCTTCCACAGCGGTTGTCCTCAAGTGCTTGATGGAGCGCAACGAAACCGAAACCCCTCACGGGCAAGTGATGCTGGGTATTTTGGTAGTACAAGACTTAGCACTAGGACTGATGTTAGCAGTCTTACCAGCCCTCAACCAACCAGCAGAAACTATTGGCATCGCCGTGCTAACAGCGCTAGCTTCCATTGCTTTATTTGCGGCTGGGGCAGTAGCTGCGGGGATTTGGCTGATACCGCCTTTGTTGCGACTGTTAGCGGGTACTGAAAGCAAAGAACTATTTTTATTAGGAGTTGTAGCCCTATGTTTGGGCATTGCCCTGTTGACAGAGCATTTGGGACTGTCGATTGAAATGGGGGCATTTGTCGCGGGTTTGATGATTTCTGAGGTGGAGTATGCCGATCAAACCCTGACTTATGTCGAACCACTGCGAGATATCTTTGCCAGTTTGTTTTTTGCCGCCATTGGGATGTTAATTGACCCAGTGTTTTTGTGGAACAACCTAGAATTGATTTTGGGATTGGTGGCAATAGTTTTCGTCGGTAAATTTTTGATTATCACGCCCCTAGTAAAACTATTCCGCTACCCTTTGAAAACAGCCATCATCGCCGGTTTGGGACTGGCGCAAATTGGGGAATTTTCCTTTGTTCTCGCTAGTGAAGGGCAGTCTTTGGGGCTGGTGTCCCGACAAATATACTTATTAATTTTGGGAACCACCGCAGTCACTCTCATGCTGACTCCTTTTGTACTGCGGTTAGTGCCATTTTTATTTAACTTTGCCGAATCAATGCCTTGGTTAAAACCGTACTTAGAAGAAGATGAAGCGCGGGATGTGTCGGAAGATTTGCCCTTCAAAGACCATGTGGTAGTCTGCGGCTATGGGCGAGTCGGCAAGAATTTGGTGAAGTTGTTGCTGCAACACGACCTACCTGTGGTAGTAATCGACCAATCGGAGAGTAGAATTCAACAGTTACGTGAGGCTGGGGTGTCTTATGTCTATGGTAATTGTGTGAGTTTACACGTTCTGGAAACTGCCGGGGTGAATCATGCCAAAGGAATGGCGATCGCACTCCCTGACCCCATGAGTACTCGTCTTTGCTTGAAACGCGCTTTGGAATTGCGCCCAGAATTAGATTTAGTTGTCCGTGCTACCCAGGATAAAAATATTGAGGTGCTGTATCAATTGGGAGCTAGGGAAGTTGTGCAACCAGAGTTTGAAGCCAGCTTAGAAATGGCAACCTATTTATTAACTGGCTTAGGCTTATTGTCGCCAGCTGTCGTCCAACGAGAAATGCAGCAAATCCGCAACGATCATTATTTAGATTTGCGGCCAGAGCGTTCTGCCACTGAAGTCGCCCGCGATTTGCGCCAAGCAACCCGCGATTTAAATCAGCGTTGGTATCCTTTACCAGCTGATTCGCCCTTAATTGGCATGACCTTAGAAGAAGCAGATATGCGCTATTTAACAGGAGCGAGTTTGATGGCAATTCGCCGCGCTAACGGCGATGAAATCGATTATCCCAATAATCAAACCAAATTGGCACAAGGCGATCGCTTGCTGATGGTGGGAGCAGATGAAGAACTGGCGGCTTTGGCAGAATTCGCTAAGGGACAGGCGGCTGTTCCCGGAGAAAATAGTGCTTGTCAGTGGGTTACAGTTAATGCAGATGCGCCAACGCTAGGTAAAACTCTTGCAGATTTAGATATCGCCAAGCAATATGGAGTACAAGTACAGGCGATCCGGCGAGATGGGAAGTTTATCCGCTATCCTGATGGCGGTATGGATTTGCGAATTAGCGACCAAGTTTTGTTATGTGGTGGTTTGACAGGTTTGAGTCAATTAGAACAGTTATTTGCGATCGCTAATAAAGTACCCCTTTCTATACCAGTGGTGCAAGCTACTGAGGTAGAAGCGCTTAAAGATTAACTAATTCGTAATTCAGAAATGTAGAGTTTTTGACATACTCCCCGGCGTAAACGCACGGGGATTCTTCACGCTTCATCGACAGATACAACCGTTGTAGTTTTACTCCGTCTCGACGTGCATTTAGAGTCGTGGCAATGCCCTATCCCGACTTTTTCTATATTTTTCGCAGCGTTAGAGTCGCGCTCGTGTTCAATTCCGCAATTTAGACACTTAATCTCGCGTATCTTTAAATCAAGCTTGCCCCATCTGTAGCCGCATCCCGAACAAATTTGGCTCGTCGGCTCCCAACGACTAATAACAACAAACTCACGTCCAAACTTCTGAGATTTCGTCTCGCATAATGTCCGAAATTCATGCCATCCCTGAAGACTGATTGCTCTGGCAAGTTTGCGATTTTTCACCATCCCGGACACATTTAAATCTTCCAGAACGATAGTTTCGTTTTCACTAACGACTTTGGTTGATAATTTGTGCAAGAAGTATGAGCGAGTATCTGCAATTTCATTATGCAGCTTTGCAATTTTAATCCGAGTTCTATGCCTGTGCTTTGAGTCTTTAGGCTGACGTGCTAATTTCTTTTGTAATTTCCGAATTTTCCGATCAAGCTTAGAATAGATCGGACTCTCAGCCTTTGTACCATTACTCATAAAAGCAAAGGTCTTTATCCCCAAATCAACACCGACGCTTTGGTTTTTAGCATCAATATTCACTGGTTCGATATCAACTACAAAGCTTAAAAAGTAACGCTCACCGCAGTCTTTTATAATTGTGACTGAACTAGGTTGTGATGGCAATCGTCTTGACCATATAGGGATCACATTGCCTATTTTGGCTAAATAGACACTATCTTTATTGTTAAACCCCGCCCTTAAGGGCGAGGTCTTAATTGAAAAACCACGAAGGGTTAGTGAAAATGCGCGATGTCCAGATCCCCGACTTCTAGAAGAAGTCGGGGATCTAATTTTTCACGAATGATTTGGGATTGCTATATCTAAGGGACTGACAAATAAAAAAATATCCAATTAACTCTTGTGGGGTGGGCGACACGAGAGCCATATCAACTGGGCGCTCATGTTGCCCACCCCACAATATTGGATAATTTATTTCTTGGAGTTCCCTAATAAGTACAATAGCGATCGCGCCCTTCCTTTTTGGCATTGTACATTGCTTTATCGGCTGAAATGATGAGTGTATCTGGCTTGATGTCGTAAGTGGGTATGATAGAAGTAATACCCAAACTAACTGTGACGATATCCCTAATATCAGACTGTGTATGAGGAATGGCCTGATCGTGAATTGCTTGCTGAATTCTTTGTGCTACTTTGATCGCTCCTACTAAGTCAGTATTGGGAAGGAGTACCGAAAATTCTTCTCCTCCGTAACGCGCTACTAAATCAGCAGGATAACGAACCATCTGTTGCACTGTTTGCGCTATTCTAATTAGACAATGATCGCCTTCAACATGACCATAGTAGTCGTTGTAAGATTTGAATTTATCAACATCGAATAAAATCAGTGACAGGGGTTGTTGTTCTCCTGCAAGGCGTTTCCATTCTGCTTGCAATCGCCCATCGAAGCAGCGATGGTTAGCCACCTGAGTCAAACCATCTAGATTTACCAGTAGTTCTAGTTTCTGATTTGCATCTTCTGCTTTTTCTTTAGCAATTACTAACTCTGCTGTTCTCTCTTGTACCCGTTTTTCCAAAGTTTCAAAAGATGTTTTCAACTGAAATGCCATGTTGTTAAACGATTTCGCCAGTTGACCTATTTCATCTTTTGAGCTAATTTTAGCGCGGATATCTAAGTTACCTGCGGTAAACTGGAAAACTATATTGGTAAGGTAAATTATTGGCATTGTTAGCAGTTGCCCAATGGCAAAAGCGATGATTGTCACTACTGAAGCGATAATTGCAAATAGAAACATTGCGTCATGAATTTGCTTTTCTACAGGTGCTAGGGCAACAGCAAGGGGCTGTGCGAACAACACAGACCAAGGTTTATATTTTAAACGAGCGATCGCAATCAAATTAACCTGATTACCTGTTCCTTCTAAAGATGCAATTAAAGACCACTGTTTATTATCCAATGCTTGCTTAAGTTTTAACTCATTAGTTGCCAATTCTTTGACAGGAGAATTAGGCAAACGCCCTTCTGGTTGTAGTTGAGTTACAACATCCAAAGGCAGAGGCACAATTGATTTAAAAAGTAGTTTTGGTGCAGTGCTATGTGCCAGATAAATATTATTTTCATCTAAAAGAATAGCAAAGGATTTTGCCCCAGCCCGTTCAGTTTGTCGAGTTACTAACTGCTGAACAACAGTAGCATCGTATGAAACACGCAATACACCCAATATATCTCCTTTGGCATTGCGAACCGGACTGCTAAAAAAGAGGGTAACAAGGTCAGGAATTATCGGCGATCGCTTCATGCTAGAAACGAAGGATAATCCAGTTTGCAGTGGGTTTTTAAAATAATCTTCAACTGATTCATCTTTGATAATGTCTAGTGTATGTGTATCCAATACATTTTTACCGTTTAAGTCGAGCAAAGCGTATGAGAGAATATTGAGCATATCTTTGCGACTAAGACGGATTAATGTTTCTGTCGCCAATTGCATTTCGGGGCTGTGATCTCGCTGTTTTGGAGTTAGGCTGAGGTAGCGTGCCAAACCTGGTAAAAGTGCCTCTACGCGCACGGAATTGAGATTTCCATCAATAAAAGCATCTATTCTGTTAGTGGTTTCGTTAGCCGCCGCAGATAGGGCTTGTCGAGTGTTGTCAGTTAGTGCTTTTTCAGTTGTGTGTTTGTTGATAAATGCCAATAACAGCAACGGAATTAAAGCAACAATCAGAAACCAAGCGATCAACTTTGTACGGATGCCGCCCAAAAGAGAGTGCTGCATGGCTTTAAACTAGGAGGCAGGGTTCAAGAAGGAAGAATTAAACAAACTTTTGAATTCAGGAATGCGCGTCATATTTCCAGAGCGAATAAAAAAGTCTGCATATATCTTGGCAGTTTTGTAGATGGAGTTAGGGTTGCTAGATTGAAAGAATTTTTGATTTTCACCTAAATCAGTTAGGTTTACTCCCTTCAGAGAGATTGTATTGCTAGGAATTTTTAACGCTTTGCTGATGATAGCGTTTCCTTCCTGAACATTTGCTTTCCAGTAGGTCGAGGCTTGCAGCCATCCTCGCACAAATGCACGAATGTCTTCGGGGCGATCGCGGATTGTATCACCGCGAAAGATTATTATATCTAAAATCAAGCCAGGGGTTTGTTTGCTGGTAAATAGGATATGTCCCCCTAATTTAATAGCTTCAGAAAGATGGGGTTCCCAAGTATGTCCGGCTTGAATAACATTATTTTTCAGGCGTTGAGGAATTTCTAAAGCCTCTAATTTAACCAAGTTCACATCATCGCTGGTTAAGTTGGCAGTTTTCAACATCTCAGTCACGAAAACTTCGCTAAAACCGCCTAGATTTGCGCCCAGTTTTTTCCCTTTCAAGTCAGCGACGGTTTTAATTTGTGGTTGGGCGACTACCACATCTGCTCCTGTTGATTCATCTATAACAAGCACGCCTTGTATATCAGGATTTGTGGCACTCAAGATGATAAAACTTCCCAAGGACGCTGTAATCCCATCATACTTACCCGCACTGAAATTTGCTCTTTCCAATTGGGTGTATCGTTTAGAAATTAGTTCCACATCTACCCCTTGGGTTTTGAAGAATCCTTTTTCTTGAGCAATGATGCCTGGATACTCGCCAACAAAAGATCCAAATGCCACTTTCAAGGGAGAGCGTTTGAATTCGGTTGGTATCCAAGTATGACAAGCAAATAGCAAACAGGCAGTAATGAGAAAAATACTAATGTATCTGAGCAGTTTAAACACAGGATATTTGATATTTTTTAATCATTGACTAACAACTTTTCAACTAAATAAACCATCTTTTACAATTTAAATTGACGAGAAAATTTTTAAATTGGATTTAAAACTTACGGTTTTTGTAACTTACGCAATTAACTATATGAGAAGATTATTATTTGCTTCTAAAGCAGCCTCATAGAATTGATTAATCCTTTTTTCACACATAGGAATCAGATTATCAGATGTTAAAGAATTTTCTTCTATATATTCAAAATTTGAAAAATTATTTTCAGCAAATATATATTTGACACCCAGATATTTCGCTAGTGTATCAAAAATAGTATTTTATGCAAAAGGTTTACGTAAAACATCACACCCGGCTGAAAGAACGATCGCTTTCTCTTCTTCTAAAACACTGGCTGTTAAAGCGATCGCAGCCGTAGCATTGCTCTTGGTAGTGGAGTTGATGTATTTTGTAGCTTCGTAACCTTACATAATAGGCATTCGCATATCCATCCAAATCAGCCGGTGATGGAGGTAGATTGCTGAGAGTTGGTATTAGCGCTACCCAGCAATATAGCGGTTCTCGTTCACGTGAGGTACACCCGTAGGGGCAATTCATGAATTGCCCCTACACATTGCGATATAATTTTGTACCGCATCTGAGTGGGAACCGCTATAAAAGGCAACTAATACCAAAGACTGCTAACTGGTTTTCGGCTTGATGTATGCGATCGCATGTTTCCAAACAGTGGTTTGCTGACTGTTTTCATCAGCAATACAGATACACTGTGGATCTTGCCATAAAACCCTCCCTGTGAGTACATCCTGAGTCACCAGCTTTAACTCTACTGGCGTTGTTTGTTTAATCAGGTTTTGAACTTGTCTAATACTAGGCAAAGTGGTGTCAAATTCGGTAAGCATTTTTAGTAAAGATGAACCTACAAGGCAAAATAAAGAGTAACTAATCCTTGATAATTCATCCTTAAGGAAATGGCAATCGAATTTACTAAGTATCATGGTCTAGGCAACGACTTTATTCTGATTGACAATCGCTCGTCATCTTTGCCTGTAGTGACTCCAGAGCAAGCCATCAAGTTGTGCGATCGCCATTTTGGTATCGGTGCTGATGGTGTCATTTTTGCATTACCCGGCGAAAATGGCACTGATTACACTATGCGAATTTTTAATTCTGATGGTTCAGAACCAGAAATGTGTGGTAATGGCATTCGCTGTTTAGCTGGCTTTTTAGCAGACTTAGAAGGGGAATCCCGGAATAAAGACTTATATCGCATTCATACCCTAGCTGGTGTGATGATTCCCCAAATCTTGCCTAATGGTCAAGTGAAGGTGGATATGGGTTTACCCAGGTTACTCGCTAGCGAAATTCCCACCACCCTTGCACCTGCCCAAGAAAAAGTTATTTCTCAGCCGTTGGAGGTGGCAGGGCAAACTTGGGATGTCACTTGTGTAAGTATGGGAAATCCTCACTGCATTACCTTTGTGGAAGATGTCGCAGCAATTGAGCTAGAAACCATCGGCCCCAAATTCGAGCATCACCCAGTTTTTCCCCAACGCATAAATACCGAATTTATACAAGTGGTACGCCGTGACTATTTGAAAATGCGGGTGTGGGAACGGGGTGCTGGGATTACATTAGCTTGTGGTACAGGTGCTTGTGCTTCCTTAGTGGCTGGTGTGTTAACGGGGAAATGCGATCGCGCCGCCACTATAGAATTACCTGGTGGCCCCTTGCAAATTGAATGGTCAGAAGTAGACCAACGGGTTTACATGACAGGCCCGGCCGAGCGGGTATTTACTGGGAAACTGTAACCGATTTAACATTGGCATTACTCAAGTAGTAGTGCCATAGAAGCCTTGCAGCAACGGCTCTCCACGGTCGCCAGTGCTGTGTCATTGCTTCTAGTTGTGCTGGTGTTGGACGCGTCGCCAAGTTTTTGAGTTTTTGGAAAGCGATCGCGATCGCTAAATCACCTTTAGGAAAGACATCAGGACGTTGCAGCGCCATTAACAAGTAAATATCAACTGTCCAGTCTCCGATACCTTTGAGACGCTTTAACTCAGTTCTGATCGTAGTTTCGTCCATTGTTTCCAGCTTGCTGAGGTCAAGCTGACCAGTTGCGTAGGCTTTGCCCGCCTTCGGCATCGCATTCGCCAATCCACGACAGTATAAAATCTTTTGCCGACTGAATCCAATCCCTCTTAATTGAGCATCATCTAATATCAGAAAGTTTTCTGGCGTTAAAGTTACAACAACCGCACATAAACGGTTAAATACAGCCCTTGCAGCTGCTACGGAAACTTGTTGTTCCAGAATTATGCACAGAAGCGTTGCAAAACCCGGTTCTCTTGACCATATAGGTGGAGATCCCAGTGTTTCTAAAATCCGAGCCAAATCGCTGTCAAGATTGGCAAGCACCAGCAAACCACGGGTCAGACTTTCTTCAGTCAGCGATTCTAGTTCAGGTGTTTGAGTCATCTTTGATAAATTTCGATTCTTGTATCAGCAGTTTTTGTTTGCGCTCAATTCCCCAGCGATAACCACCAAGACTGCCATCACTTTGCAGCACACGGTGACATGGTACAATCAGCGCGATCGGATTAGCACCGCAAGCATTACCCACCGCGCGGACTGCCTGGGGTTTGGCAATATCAGAGGCGATATCAGTGTATGTACGCGTTTCGCCATAAGGAATTTTTTGTAATGCTTCCCAAACCTGTTTCTGAAATGCCGTCCCACGGACATCAAGTGGTAAATCAAGATGTGCCTCGCCTCCCGCAATAAAATCGAGGATTGCTTGTATCCATTTTTTGTGTGTGTGATCATCACGCACGATGTGCGCTTGGTGAAATTCCTTGATCAAAATGTGTTCAAGCTTGTCTGCTTCATCACCTAGTTTAACGGCGCAGATACCCTTTTCTGTTGTTGCCACCAGCAAATATCCTAGTGGACATGGAGCGATCGCATAGACAATGCTGATTGTCTTTCCAGCTTGTTGGTAAGTCTTTGGTGTCATTCCCAGTTGTTTAGGTGCTTTCTCATACAGTTGACTACTTGAACCATACCCCGTATCGTAAACTGCATGGGCAATTTCCTCTCCTTGGTGTAAACGCTGTTTCAATCGTTGGCTACGCAGCGCATCTGCATATTGAAAAGGCGATACGCCAACTATTTGCTTGAATATTCTTTGTAGGTAACTGGGACTCATTTCAACTTCCGAACATAATTCCGAGAGGGTTGGAATGCGATCGCTTTGTGCTTCAATGTATCGACATGCTGCTAAGACTTTCGCTTTGGCGGGATTTGGAACAGTTTCAGATTCTGGCTGACAGCGCTTACAAGGTCGAAAACCTGCAATTTCAGCATCTTGTGCCGACTGGAAGAAACAAACTTGATTGCGATTTGGTCTGCGACTAGGGCAAATCGGTCGGCAATAAATACCCGTAGAGCAAACACTATAGAAAAACTTACCTTCAAAAGCGGAGTCTCGATTCAGAACTGCTTGCCAAAGAGTTTCTTCCAATACTGGTGTTTGTTGTAATTGCATTCATGCCTCCTTCAATATATTTTTATTAAGGAATTCATCTGTTCTAAATGAGAATAGATTACCTGTATCAAGAAGCTACTTTCTATCTGATTGTTGCGATCAAAGTCGGCGTTGATTGGAATTAAAACTACCATTGCAAGCAACTGCGATCGCCCGTACCTGACTCAGCGATGCCTGTCGAGTGGCATATAGTGTTGTGATCCCCAAAACGATCGCCGTAACTAGAGCCACACTTACCCCGGATCAGGAGTCGTCGCTGACAGCACGCGCTCTTTTGTTCAGTTGCCAATCTGTGCTTCAGTTTCTTTGAGCCGTTCTACTCCAGTTTTTGCTCGACTTCCCGACGTTCCAATTCTTGGCTGGCTGCTAAAAATCGATAGTCCAAATCGCTGAGACTTTTATGCTGAGTCCAGTTTAAGACCTCTTGTAACCCATTCCCCCGCAACAGGCGTGACTGATCTTGAAAGCCCGATGCTACCCAAGCATTGAATGGCTGTGAGTAAGGGCGCAAATTGTCTAACTGCCTTGACACCCATTCAGGATTGAAAATACTGCGGTAGATTGGATTTTTAATTCTGAGATAGCCGTTGTACTTCTCGACTAATCCCGATAGTAAAAGCTCTGTCTGTTCTCGGCTATCATCGGTAGGCACGGGAAATAGAAGAGGATGCGGAGACTGAGAGACATAAACACGCCAAGAGTTGCTAATATCTTCCCTTTCTCCCCTGATACCCACGTCCTCCGCTTGCAATACCTGCTGATAAAGAGCCAACAACCGTCCGGCTTGTTGTTGGTTAAAAAGTAAGCGTGAGCGAATAGTGCGGAGGTGTTCGGGTTCATCTTGTGATTCCCAGTCTTGGATAATGTGCGATCGCACCAATTCTTCTACCCAATACGCCTCAGTTTTTGGGGATAGGACAATTTTCTGCTCTGATGTCTTTAAGGCAGTTTGCAGAACTAACTGACAGAGTTTTTGAGTTAAAAACGGTTGTCCCCCTGTCCAGTAGATCACCTCTTGCAGTACCACTTCTGGTTGGCTGATTGCTTCCTTTAATCTATTTAGCAATGGGCTAGCTTCATACAATCGAAAGCCATATAACTCTATGGCCGTCCCAATGTTAAAAGGTGTCCGGCGTTTGTCAGCAATTAAATCAGATGGACTGGCGACTCCAAACAATGCAAATCCCAGACGTTGGAAATTCGGATCGTGTGTCTGCTGATTGTAGCAATGACGAATCCAGGCAAAAAAGTCATTGACCGGAAAATTCAAATTCAGTAAACTATCAATCTCATCAATGAAGATAAAAATGCCTTTGGCTTTGCCATCTGTTTCACAATCGCTCTTGACATTTGGCAGCAAAACTTCTTCAACAAACTGGTGTAGTTTTTGTACAGGAGAAAGACCTGCTTGCATATCCCACCATTGCTTAAAGTTGATCTGTTCCGCCAGATTTAAGGCGTAGAAAATGCTGACAATGATTCCCTTATACCATTGTGCTGATGTCGTATCCTCACTACCCAATTGAGTCGCGTCTAAGTAAACACATTTATAGCCTTCTGACTTGAGACGACGACTTATTCGCTGTAGTAGGGATGACTTACCCATTTGGCGAGAGTTGAAAACATAGCAAAAATCACCACCTTTTAGACTGGCATAAAGTTTTTCGTCTGCTTGACGCACAATATAGCTGGGATCGTCACTGTGGAGGCTACCGCCAACTTGGTATCTCATATAAAGTGTGATCAGAAAAAGAAGGAGTCAGAATTCAGGATTCAGAATACTATAATCCATGCCACACCGTCCTGTTTGCAAAGCGTCTCCTAGAGAAATGCCAGGAATAAGGTATAGAGTAGATGCGATGCCGTTCGCGGAGCGTCTCGTAGAGAAGGCGGGCTACGCCTACGCAGATGAAAAAACAGCGCAATGGTTTGCCTTTCCCAAAGACTATGATTTACTGATTTTAGATTGGATGTTGACCAAAGTTAGTGGGTTGGTTAAATCCCCCAAATTCCTCAAAGCAATTTCGTCTTTGTCTAACCATAGCTAACCTTGACCCGGAAAACATCGCAGATTACTTGAATAAGTACCAAAAGTCTGATAGGAAAACCATACTAATGAGAATTTGGACTACTGCTGTGCTAGCTTCTTTTTGGCTAATATCTGGAGTCATCGGTTCTGAGCCAATCAACGCTACTTCTGTTTTGGTAGAAAATACTACATCGTCTCCTGCGCCAGCGAATGCAAAACAGATTACTGTCAGTAACATCGAGTTTGGACTGAAGAGAGTTGATGCCAAAGGAAACGTTACCATTTTCCAGACAAAAAGAGTGCCACTTCAGGAAGGAAACACCTACGGATGGCGGATTAAACTCAAAGACTACCAAGGTGAAGTAAAATGGCGCGAAGTCTTGCGTTTACCAAAACCTCCAGAAACTTGGGGTACAGATAATGGTGAAGACTTCTCAATATCAGCAGACGGCACGACATCTGTAACACGGCGCACACAATCGGCTACAGAGGGTGTGATTGAGAATTTTTGGACGATCGCTCCTGGCGATCCAGTTGGTAGGCATAGAATAGAAGTCTATATTAATGACCGTTTGATCAGTACTTTCGAGTTTGAACTTATTCCAGTCAAGTAGATGTGAGGGATTGGGGATTGGGTATTAAGAAAACTTTTATCTAATCCCCAGTCCCCTATCCTCCACTGAAGCTGAGGAGTATCTTAGAGATAGAAGTTCAATCTTGTTGGGTGGCGATCGTGAATACAGAGGAATTCTTGCGATTGATCGAAAAGCAGCGCCCATGTCCTCAGACACTACCAAAAGGGCTGCAAGCAATGTGGTATGACCACAAAGGTGATTGGAACAAAGCTCATGAAACAGTTACAGATGCCAGCGATGCTGACAGTGCTTGGGTTCATGCTTACCTGCACCGCAAAGAAGGCGATTTGAACAATGCCCATTTCTGGTATCAACGCAGTGGTCAGCCAGAATTTTCAGGAGAACTAAGCCAGGAATGGGAACAAATAACTTCTGTATTGCTAAAGAAGGTCAACGTGACGCATGAATGCTGAAGAATTAAAAAGGCGTTTTGCCGCAGGGGAAAGATATTTTGCAGCCGTCAACTTGAGTAGGGACAAGTTGATTGAAGCCTATTTGCCTGGAATTAATTTATGGGGATCTGACTTGAGTGGAGTTAACCTAGCTAAAGCTAAACTCTGGGGAGCAGATTTGAGTAGAACTAACTTAGCCAAAGCGAATTTGACCAGAGCTAATTTGAGCGGTGCTAATCTGAATGAAGCAAATCTCCGGGGAGCAAAACTCAACTATGCCAAGTTGTATGGAGCGAATCTGACTGGCGCTTACTACGATGAAAGCACGCGGTTTTCTAGAGGTTTTGACCCCATAAGTAGAAATATGCGGAAGGTTTAAAGGGGATTGGGACTGGGGACTGGAGAAAAGCTCTGCAAGCGGATTTGATGTTACAGCGTTTTTAAATTCATCCGCCAGTCGTAGAGAATTGCTGCATTAATTCTCTACGCCTGAGGCCTTGATTCTTTCTGATTAAATTTGCGAAAGCATTAGACCTCTTGCATAAATCAAAAATAAAGAACCCCACCCCGCATTTGAGTAAAGCAAACGCTCCCCTCCCCGCTTGCGGGGAGGGGTTGGGGGTGGGGTGTTATGGACTTTTGCAAGAGGTCTATTGATCAAAGAACAAAAAGCGATAGTAGTTTAGCGATCGCAATCCTATTTGATTTGTGATAATTGCAACCCGCAGATTCCCGACAACTTTTACGAAGTCGGGGATCTGCGCGTTTGATTCTGAATTGCTATATAGCGTTTCCTAATCATATAAGGTACATTATAGTCCCCTCATCGCTTGCTCTTAGGGGGTTGGGGGTGGGGTTCTTGTATCTCACTCAAGCGAGAACCGCTATAGTATGTCGAACATAGACTGAAAGTAGCGAATGCCTGATCGTAGTGGAAGATAATAACTCTAAACTAATCGGCCCGATCTTTTCATCCTCTTTTTTTTGGCTAAGGTATTATTTAAATAACTGATTTTGAAACATGTTGATGTGAATCATCTAACATAGACGATATCAACATTTGTTCAAAGACTTTGGAAATAGCAGTTTGAAAACGCTGACGATGCTTGATTTTGAAAAAAGGTCGAACTATTTCTGCGTAGGCGTAGCCCGCCTTCTCTACGAGACGCTCCGCCTTCGGCATCGCACCGTTGCCTTCTCTGTTATCAATAACTCGAATTGCCCGCAGAGTCCCCAACTGGATTTCTTTTTTTACCATCAACTCAGAAATTCCAGTTGCGCCTACGCCATTTTCAATCGCGGCTTTTGCCATCTCACCACTGGTAAACACTAAAATTACATTCAGTTCGCTGAGGTTAATCCCCCAATTTTGCAACGCTTCCTCAAACCTTTGCTGTGTACCAGATTCCCGCACCCGCATCACCCAAGGAGTTTGAGTTAGTTGGCTTAAGTCAATTTCTCCCCACTCAAACCAAGGGTGTTTTTGACCGACCACAATTTGCAAGCGATCGCTCGCCACTATTTCGTACTCCAGAGTATTCTGAAGCGCTGGCTTTACATCTCCTTCCACCAAACCTAAATCAAACTGTCCCATCGCTGTGCCCACACAAATCGTTTCGGCATTGGCCAGGGTACAGTCAATCTGAATACCAGGATATTGACTCTTAAAGTCACTAATCTTACTTGGTAGCCAGTAGTTGCCAATTGTCAGACTCGAACCTAATTTCAATTCACCCCGTTGCAGATTGTTCAATTCTCGCAATCCCCTTTCTGTCAAGGAAACTTGATCGAGAATTTTTTGCGCTTCCACTTGCAGTAATTTACCCGCCTCAGCAATCTCGATATGGCGACCAATCCGATGGAATAGTTTCACTCCGTATTCTTGCTCTAGGTTGTGGATCGCTGCACTGACGGCAGGTTGTGTAATATAAAGCTCCTCTGCTGCGCGAGTAAAGTGTAAGTTCTGCGCCACAGCCAGAAATATTTTTAGCTGCTCAAGCGTCATTCCTGCCATTTATCGTATCCCTAAGACTTGGTGTCAAAATTTTAATCACTTCCATTTATCATTTTGACAAATAAAAGCATTTGATTCTATCGGTTAGTTTGACTAAAGTATAAATCAAGGCTTCGGCACGGACTCAAACGGCCAAGTAGAGAGCAGGGGGAGCAAGAATTTTAGATTTTAGATTGAAATTTAATCCAAAATCCTCAATCCAAAATCCCAAATTGAATTGCCCAATGCCCAAGCATGAAAATAAGGACATCAACAAATGAACGATTTAGTAACTGCCATTACCACAGGGATTACCGCATTCACTGCCACCAACATCGATGATATTGTCATTCTGACGTTGCTTTTTTCGCAAATAAGCAAAACGTTTCGCAGTCGTCACATCCTTGCTGGTCAGTATCTCGGTTTTGCAGCATTGATCATTGCTAGCCTTCCCGGTTTCTTCGGTGGACTAATCATACCGCAGGACTGGATTAGACTACTTGGTTTTATGCCAATAATCATTGGTGTGAGCAGTTTACTAAAACGCGAAGAGGATTCATCTGAGGAAGCCGAAGAAGAAACCGAGCCTTCTTGTCCCTCTATAGTTAAAAGTTTTATCTCTCCGCAAACTTGTAATGTCGCGGCGATCGCCTTTGCCAATGGTAGCGATAATATCAGCGTCTACGTACCCCTGTTTGCCAACTCAGAATTAGATAGTCTGCTGGTGATCCTAAGTGTATTCTTTACTCTGGTGGGTGTATGGTGTTATACCGCTTACAAGTTAACCTACTTGCCTGCGATCGCCAACTTTTTAACTGAAAATGGCAACACTTTTGTACCTTGTATCTTGATTGGTTTGGGCGTGTTTATTGTCACAGAAAATGTTACCTGGACTCTTTTATCTGTAGTATCTAGTTATATATTCTCATTAATTTTAGGTTTTAATATTCAGCCGTCGAGTCAAGAACAAGAAAAATTAATTGTCTAAAAAGAAGCCCATCAGGAATTCCCAACTACAAAATATTTTACCCATCAACAGGAATCAAAACATGAAAATCTGGAAATCTCTGCTAATTCTCTTAATGATTGTCGTTAATTTCGCCTTTGCTCAACCTTCCTTTGCTGATAGACCAAAATTTAGCAAAAACCCTGATTATATCGAAGTCACGAAAACACTTGATAAACTGACTCAAGCAAAAGAAGCCCAAACTCAAGTAGAAGGTGTCACACCAGAAGAAATTCAGCAGAAAATCGATGAGTTAACATTCCAAAAATATGCTTTAGAGACGGGAATCAATTGGGGTCAATGCGAAAACAAAACAGGTAACACCATAGCAGTATATGGCAAAAGACCAAATCAGGAAGAAGATGAAGATGCCATTTACGAGAACGATCTGTATTTTCTAGCTGATGGTCAGTCCACTAAAAATAATTGGGATTGTGATGGCTTCTATCTGCCAAATGATGCCACAATTGCAGGTTTAACCGCAGACGGGCAAGCTCAAGAATTTACAGAGGCAGTAGCTATTAAGATACCTGATGGCAGTAAGTTAGCGATTAAGACTAATCCAGATACTGCTGCAATTGAAATCAACGTTCCTAATGCTCAAATTGTCAAAGCTAACGAGGTTAACTGGTTTATCCCGAATGTATCACAGGCTATAATAGATACACGGGTTCCTAATGCGCCTACCATGAAGTCTTAAATCATTGAACACTAAACAGTTACTAGGCGTATGGTAGAAAATTTAGACTGATAACTGTTTATCGATTGTTCTCAATTTCAATAGGATGACAGCTAATTTCAGAGAAAAAACAGGACAAACACTGCTGAAAAATCTCTCTGAAATTGGCTGTTTTATTTATGAACCCTTATTACTTAGAGTTCCTATATACCATCAATTACGAATTCCGAATTATTCAGTCAGGCTTGTTTTATTTCGATATCTGCATTAAAATAAATTTTGTAAAAAATGTACAATCACAACAGGCATATTTCAGTAGCGCAACTATTGCGCTGGATGCAAGTCATCTGGAAGGAGATTTCCTACTACCTTCGGATTTTTTTGAGAAAAGCCGCTTTGGGGATAAGGGTGTTATTGATGCAGTTAAAATTGAAACCTACAGAAGAAGATAAAGATAAAAAAAAGCCAGGACGACTGAATCCGTCGAGAATTCGAGATCACTTGGCAAATGAGCGTACCTACCTCGCTTGGATGCGGACAGGGATCGCTCTTTTAGGTTTTGGTGTCGTCATCGTGCGTTTGCGTGCCTTCCAAGTACCTTTAATACCCCGTCCTGGTAACGGCTGGAAGTTAGGTTTAGTCTTCTCGCTAGTGGGTTTAATCACGGTATGGCTCTCAACAGTACACTATTTCGCAGTCCGTCGTGATATCGAAGAAGATACTTATGAACCAACAGACCGCTGGGTGTTGCTGTTCAGTCTCGCTGTGATGATTCTCGGCGCTGGGGTAATTTATTTTGTTTTTACAACTTCTTTAGATCCAATGAGTCCACTTATCCCTGAGTAATAATATTTTTAGAATCGTATTTTATACAACTCGAATAATTCCCCTGATTTCTGCGTCAGTATTTTAGCACCAGCCGCTTTAATCGTTTTTTCCCACTTAGCCAAAGGCTCTAAAAATACCTCAGCCCCCAAATAGGTTTCCAGAACTGCCCAATCTTCCGCTAAAGGCTGTTCTGGATTGAGGATGTCAAACACAAAATGTCCACCTGGTTTTAACACCCGCTTGACTTCTGCTAGTACATCATCCCAATATTCGAGGGGAAAATAGCAGCTGAATCCTGTAGCGATCGCTAAATCAAATTGCTCTGATGGATAGTTTAACTGATGAGCTGCTCCCAACTCAACACCTTTGAACAACTTAGAATTCAACTGCGGCCCACGAGAATTAAGGGTGTCGCGTGCCACATTACTGATTTCTTGCCCATGAAAAAATGCTTGCCAATCCCGCCAAGGATAAATTAAAAAGCTGATCCCGCAGCCAATATCTATACAGTGCTGGTTTTTTTGAGGTTTAGCAATTTCCCAAAAAGGGGAAGCAATTTTTCCTGCTAATATGCCACTAGTCCACTCGCGGAATATCGGCATCGCCTGTACTTCTGCTGGGAGTTCAAAGGTTTCACGTTGATACTCTCGATTAAAGCGATAAGCTATTTGGCCTAATCTTTCGTCCCAGTTGGTTGATTTGGCTGAACTAAAGAGATTTTGGAACTGCGAATCGGACTTTTTAGACATTAGATTTTTGCTGCTCTTTCTAAGGATTGTAGTCAAATTCGCTGTGCGATGGCGTAACCGCCCGCCGTACCACTTCGTGGAAGCAAGCTACGCGTAGCGTCTCGTAGAGAAGGCATCGCACCCCTATCGAATCTCCTGTCCGATTGTTCGATACAGTAAATTATTCATCCTCAATTTATAGTTCAATAGTTTAAAAATATTCTAATGAATTGACAATTAAGTTTTTTGAGAGTGCCTTTAAGTATATAGCGGTTCTCAGTTGAGTGAGATACAAGAACCCCACCCCCAACCCCCTCCCCGCAAGCGATGAGGGGGCTATGACGTACCTTGTATGATTAGGAAACGCTATAAGCAAACTTTCATTTTTAGTTGAGAGGATGTTTTAAAAGTGTTCGGCTGTAATTTTAGGCACTTATAGCTCCCCCCTAACCCCCCGATAAATTGGGGGGAATCGGAATCAAAGTCCCCCAATTTATGGGGGTATTTAGGGGGATCTAAAACGTATAGTAGGGTGGGCATTATAATGCCCACCCTACCAGCTAGCCTTTTAGCAAATCAGACTTAAAATTAGCCTAAATCGAAAAGCAAGATTTCGCCGCCGATGTTGGTGCTAATTTCTAGCTGTTCTTCGCCGTTGATTTGTACACCATCACCGGCTCTGAGTTCTTCACCATTTAAGTTGACTATGCCTTGGGCTATTTGTAACCAGGCATAACGACCGGGTTTGACTTGATAATTAACAACATCACCTGACTCTAAAACAGATGTATATAAATCAACATCTTGGTAAATTGTCACAGCACCATCGCGCCCATCTTTAGCAGCAATTAAGCGTAATTTGCCGCGCTTTTCTTCTAGAGGAAAAGCTTTTTGTTCATATCTTGGTGCTAACCCTTCTCGATCGGGAAGAATCCAGATTTGTAGCAAGTGTAGTGGTTCAGTTGGTGAAGGATTAAATTCACTGTGGCTGATTCCAGTTCCAGCGCTCATAATCTGGGCATCACCAGGGCGAATCACCGAGCCAGTACCCAAGCTGTCTTTATGCTCTACAGCACCTTCTAAGACATAGGTGAGGATTTCCATGTCACGATGGCTGTGGGTAGGAAATCCAGCACCAGGGGTGATGCGATCGTCATTAATCACTCGCAGAGAGCGAAATCCCATGCGGTTGGGATCGTAAAAACTACCGAAGGAAAATGTATGAAAACTATCGAGCCAGCCTGTTTTAGCATGACCGCGGGCATTGCGATCGTGAATTAAGTGGGTAATTGTATTTTGAGACATAAATTTACCTCGTTGTTAATTGTTTATAGTTAGGAGCCACTCAATTTTGGATTTTAGATTTTGGATTTTGGATTGAAGAAAAAATCTAAAATTGACAGAGTTACGAATCGAATGGATTTAGCATACCTTTTCGGTAATCTAATAACTTCTTTAAGTTGAAGTATTAATCTTGATGTCTCACTTGTCGAAAATATTTTTTAATTTTTCGACTTAGTTTTGAACTATTTCAATAGTAAAGTATATACATATAAATGAAAAGTACGCACTTAAAAGTGACGTACTTACTAAAAAGATACTAATAGATTTACGAAAGACTACTTTTCTCAAAAGTGCTTATTTTACACCAGCAGGGATCTTTTGAGTTTGAGTAATACCCGCTTTGCCATTCTCTGCCTTAATTTCTGCTACTTGCAGATGAGCTTCTAAGAACCAGAGTCGTTTGTCAATGGTGCGAGAAATTTCGGTGTAAAGGTCAGCAGTATCGAGGTCGCCTAATTCATCAGTTTTATCGATCGCTCCCCGGAGATGTTTACCATAGGATGCAAAGCGATCTGCCAACGCTGTCACATGGTCTTTGCCATCCAAAATATCTAAGGGGTATTCTGGCAGGATCGAATTACTAGCTGCGGCGCGAACTGTCCCGAAAGCGTATCCGCCTAAAGCTGTGACCCGTTCAGCCACCATATCGATGTACTCTTCCAATTCCCCTGCAATTTCATCAAATAATAGGTGTAGCTGATAGAAGTCGGTTCCTTTAACATTCCAGTGGGCTTGCTTTGCTTGGGTTTTCAGATCCGAAGTAGCTGCCAAGGTTTGGTTAAGAAGTACCACGATTTGCACTCGCGCTTCAGCGGGAATGTCAATGCGGGTGGGGTACAGACGTGATGAAATGGTGTTATCGCTCATGATTCTACGTTGTTAATGCCTTTTATATCTAACTTTACAGAATTGCAAGGCTGGGCGAAACTCTCTGGCGATGGATTGAATTAACGGCTGAATGTGTTACTGTATATGACTATCAGCTTAAATGCGATGATTTTTTATGGTATTAAATGTGCCACCGAAAAGGCGATCGCGAGTTCCATCATTCTGCAAAAAGTCATGGGGAAAACCAAGTTCAATTTGACTCACTTCATCTAACCGTTGCAAATTTTCTGGCGAGAGGCTGACTTCTATTGAAGCTAAGTTATCTTGAAACTGCGTTAATTTACGTGCGCCAATGATCGGAATAATCACACCACTTTGAGCGCGTAACCAAGCTAATGCTACCTGTGAAGGTGTATGGCCAATTTCTGCTGCAACTTGGCTGACAACTTGCGCGATCGCTAAATTCCGTTCGGAAATAGTTCCAAACATTGCATTTGCGAATCGTCCTTGTTCATCACCTGTTTGAGGAGGCTGATTATACTTACCTGTCAGCACACCCCCACCCAAAGGCGACCACGGTGTTACTGCCAAATCTAAAGCTTTTGCCATCGGGATCAAGTCCCGTTCGGGTGTCCGCTGAATCAAACTATACTCAATTTGCAGGGCGATAAACTGCGTCCATCCTTGGTATTGGGCGATGGTATTTGCTTGGGAAACGATCCAAGCAGGGGTATCAGAAATGCCGATGTAAAGTACTTTACCTTGACGGACTACATCATCAAGCGATCGCAAGACTTCTTCAATAGGTGTTGTAAAATCCCAAGCGTGTAACCAGAATAAATCAATGTAATCGGTATTCAGCCGTTTCAGGCTACCTTCTAAAGACTGAATTAAGTTCTTGCGATGGTTTCCACTACCGTTAGGGTCGCCCTTCTTCTCAATCATCATTTGCAAGGGAAAGGAATATTTTGTCGCAACTACAAAGCGTTCCCGTTCTTTAGCGATCAACTCGCCAACAATTTTTTCACTGCTACCATCGGTGTAACCGTTGGCGGTGTCAATGAAATTTCCCCCTGCTTCTACATAGCTATCAAAGATTTTACGACTTTCGTCAGCAGATGCACCCCAGCCCCAATCTTCACCAAAGGTCATGGTTCCCAAGGAGAGTTCAGAGACTCTTAACCCGCTTTTGCCCAAGAGTTTATATTTCATGAATATTTTCTCATTAATGAAAAAAACGATGTAAATACCATTCCAAAGGCATGATAACTGGAAACTGAAACAATGTTTGAGGACAAGCCCTTTAGTTTTTGTATTGTTGTGCTATTTAAATGCGATCGCTTGCATTGTGAATGCGACCTCTTGTATTGTGAATGCGACCTCTTGCATTGTGAATGCGATCGCTTGCATTGTGAATGCGATCGCTTGCATTGTGAATGCGATCGCTTGCATTGTGAATGCGATCGCTTGCATTGTGAATGCGACCTCTTGCATTGTGAATGCGATCGCTTGCATTGTGAATGCGATCGCTTGCATTGTGAATGCGACCTCTTGCATTGTGAATGCGATCGCTTCCAAAAATTAACCCACCTTTCCTCTACTTTAGAATGGCAGTCGCTACAATAAGCCTACGTCAAGTCAAAACAAGACATAATGTTATTTATATGAATTACTACGTAATCTACGACGGGAATTGTAATCTCTGCGTTACCCTAGTGCAATTGCTAGAAACCCTAGACCAAGGAAAGCTGTTTCGCTACAGTCCCATCCAAGATGAGCAAACACTTTTACAGTGGGGAATTTCAGCCCAAGATTGCGAACAGGGAGTGATTTTAATTGATGGCAATGAACCTCAGAGACGTTGGCAAGGCAGTAATGCAGCAGAAAAAATTGGGTGGTTATTGCCAGCAGGAAGTATATTTGTAGATGCTTATCGAGCATTACCGGGGATGAAATGGGCAGGCGATCGCTTTTACGAACAAATCCGCGATAACCGCTATGCACTCTTTGGTAAACGTTCTAATACCTATCAATCATCGTACTGTGTTGATGGTAGCTGCAAAACAGGTAATGAGCAATTTTGAGCCTGAGCTAGCTTTAGTACATAAGTTCTAGTATTCAATAAGATAACCCTCATTTCCGGAGGATTACTATCATTTTTGAGTTTCGAGTTTAATATATTGTTAACCCTTAAGGTTAACAATATATTATGATGGTGGTATAATGGATATTGTATTTGAGAACAGTAAATTTGAACAAGAGTGCAATAACCAACGGCTTCTAGTAAAAAATCATGGTGCAGATAGAGCAAAACGTATCCGACAACGGCTAGATCATTTACGTTACTATGCCAACGTACTTGAGGATATGCGAAATCTCCCTGGACGTTGCCATGAATTGCTTTATGATCGGGCAGGTCAATTATCGCTCGATTTGGATCATCCATATCGGCTTATATTTGAGCCAGCAGATGAACCAATTCCTACCAAATTAGATGGTGGTATCGACTGGAGTCAAGTAACTGCCGTGAGAATAATCGGCGTGGAGAATACACATGGGAAGTAAGATCCAAAATCAGTATAATCCAGATTACGTTTCTCCTCCTGGGGACACTCTGCTAGAAGTTCTGGAAGAACGGGGGATGACCCAAGCAGAACTGGCGGAACGGACTGGAAGACCAAAAAAAACAATTAACGAAATTATTAATGGTAAAGCAGCAATTACCCCTGAAACTGCATTACAGCTAGAACTTGTATTTAATATATCAGCTAGTTTTTGGAACAATCACGAACGACGATACCGGGAATTTTTAGCGCGACAGGAAGAACAAGAGCGTTTAGAACAGCAAGTATCGTGGCTGAAAGAAATTCCTGTTACAGCCATGATTAAGTTTGGCTGGATTCGCCAATATCGGGACAAAGTTGAGCAGCTGCGGGAGGTGCTAAATTTTTTCGCCGTCGCCTCCCCTGAAAATTGGGAGGGAATATGGTTGAACACTCATATAAAATTTCGTAAATCTCAAGCATTTCAAAGTGATTTTGGTGCTATTACCGCTTGGCTGCGTCGAGGAGAAATTGAAGCTTCTGAGATTGCTTGTGTCCCCTATGATGCCAATAAATTTCGGGAAGCACTGCAAAAAATCCGCGCTTTAACTGTGGAACCACCAGAAATTTTCCAGCTAAAAGTAGAGCGACTGTGTGCAGAAGCTGGTGTCGCTGTAGTTTTTGTGCGACAACTTCCTAAAACGCGAACCAGTGGAGCAACTCATTGGTTGAATGGTGACAAAGCGCTGATTCAACTCAGTCTGCGCTACAAGACTGATGACCATTTATGGTTTACTTTTTTCCATGAAGCTGGTCACATTTTGCTGCATGGTAAGCGTGATTTCTTTCTTGAGGGTACAGGTGTTGCATCTGTCAATGATCAAGAAAAGGAGGAACAAGCAAACAAATTTGCTGCGGATATACTCATCCCCCCTGCCAATTTGAAAACATTTCTGGCATCAGTTCAACAATTCAGTAAAGCAAATATTATTCAGTTTGCTGCTGAAATCGGCATTGCACCGGGGATTTTAGTTGGTAGACTTCAGCACGATAATTTATTACCGCCTAGTCACTGCAATGACCTCAAACAAAAGCTTGAGTGGGTGTTAGATGATGAATAGCTAATTAGATAGACTTTTTCGGTACAAAAATCCGCCTCCAGATGCTAGCTAAAAGCCCGTTAGACCAACCATCATGCTATCTTGGCGTGTTTGTAAACATTGTGCAATCAATGACATTTGCGATCGCGCCACGATTTGGCACAACAAACTGAACTGGAACTGATGGGAGGATACTGCGTGAGAATTGGTGCTAACTACTTGGGTGACGGAGAGTGTGAATTTACAGTTTGGTCTCCGCTATTAGATAGCGTTACGGTACAAATTTTGACGCCAGAACAGCAGTTAATTCCTCTCAAGCCTCAGTCTGAGGGATACTGGCACACGAAGATAAACGATGTGTATCCAGGTACGCTTTATCGGTATGTCTTGAATGGCCAAGACACCTTTTCTGATCCGGCGTCGCAGTATCAACCGGAAGGGGTACATGGGCCGTCGCAAATTGTCGATCATCACTTTGAGTGGACTGATGAAGGATGGGCGGGTATTCCTGTGGAGTCGATGATTTTTTATGAACTCCATGTTGGTACATTCACGCCAGAAGGAAGTTTCACCGCGATCATTTCCCGTTTACCGGAACTGAGGGAACTGGGAATTAACGCCATTGAAATCATGCCTATCTCCCAGGTTCCGGGAGACACTCATATTGAGGCAACGCTTGCATATCGCAACTGGGGCTATGATGGCGTTTATCCTTTTGCTGTCCAAAATTCCTACGGTACTCCAGCCGAACTCAAGCAACTGGTAAATGCTTGCCATCAACACGGTATCGCCGTTGTGCTGGATGTGGTGTATAACCACTTTGGGCCAGAAGGCAACTATATGAGTCAGTTCGCGCCCTACTTTACTAAAACCTATAAAACGCCGTGGGGCGAAGCAATGAATTTCGACAATGCCCATAGCCAGGGTGTGCGAAATTATTTTATCCAAAATGCGCTTTACTGGTTGCGCGAATTCCATATAGATGCATTGCGGCTGGATGCTATTCAAGCAATTTACGACTTGGGGGCGAAGCATTTTTTATGGGAACTGGCGGAAGCAGTTGATCATTTTTCACAACAAGGGCAAAAATGGAAGCGCCATTTAATTGCCGAAAGTGACTTGAATAATCCCCAAATAATTCGTCCGGCAGAATTGGGTGGATATGGACTCGATGCTCAATGGAGTGATGATTTTCACCACGCATTGCATACACTGTTGACAGGCGATCGCCAAGGATATTATCAAGATTTCGGCAAATGTGCTGATTTGGCAAAAGCTTATAGTGATACTTTTGTCTACGATTGGAAATACTCGCCCGATCGCAAACGATTTCATGGCATATCTTGCAGCGATCGCTCTTTATCACAGTTTACAGTCTGCATTCAGAATCACGATCAAATCGGCAATCAAATGAAAGGAGAACGCCTCAGTCAGCGGATCTCTTTTGAAGGATTAAAGTTAGCCGCTGGCGCTGTGCTGCTGTCGCCCAACTTACCCCTGTTATTCATGGGAGAAGAATACGGCGAAACTGCACCCTTTATTTACTTTGTCAGTCACTCCGATCCCGATTTAATTCAAGCAGTTCGAGCCGGACGCAAAGAAGAATTTGAAGCATTTCACTATGCAGATGATCCCCCAGATCCAGAATCTCCAGAAACTTTTCTGCGTTCTAAACTTAATTGGCAATTACGCAATAATGGTAATCACAAAGTTCTGTGGAATTGGTATCGCCAGTTAATTAATTTACGGAAGACACATCCAGTTCTTCTCAACCAAGACCGCAAGTTCATCGAAGCGACTAGCGATGGAGACAAGCAGTTGGTCATCGTGCGGCGTTGGTGCGAATCAAGTGAACTAATATTTGTGATGAATTTCAATTCGTCGCCGGTGACAGTGACTCTGCCGTTTGAGCAAAATGCTAATAAATTGTTAGACTCTGCCGATACCTCATGGTCTGGGCATGGTTCTGAAGCTGCTGAACATCTGTCTGTGGGCCAAGAAGTGAAATTGCAACCTACTAGTTTAGTACTCTATGAAAAAGGATGAGGGGGAGAGTTAGAACTTAAAGTTTCAGCCTCATAACCTCAAGTTTCAAGCTAAAAGGTTGAACGTTCAAGCTAAAAGGCTCAACGTTCGAGCTAAAAGGTTGAACGTTCAAGTTAAAAGGTTGAACGTTCAAGTTAAAAGGTTGAACGTTCAAGCTAAAAGGTTGAACGTTCGAGCTAAAAGGCTCAACGTTCGAGCTAAAAGGCTCAACGTTCGAGCTAACAGGTTGAACGTTCGAGCTAAAAGGCTCAACGTTCGAGCTAAAAGGCTCAACGTTCAAGCAAAAAGGCTCAACGTTCAAGCAAAAAGGTTCAAACTCCTCTACCTCTCAATAGGTTTCAGATAAGATCCCCCCGCCTGCGGCGACCCCCTTAAAAAGGGGGTCAAAATCAGAAAAAGCCCCCCTTTTTAAGGGGGGTTGGGGGGATCTCCGAGAGACAAACATTTTAACCGAACCCTATTCCCCATCTCTCATTAGAATAAACTCATGCGAATTCCTACCGCCACTTATCGAATTCAGTTTACACCTCAGTTTGGCTTTGACAACGCTAAAGCGATCGCAGCTTATCTAGCAGATTTGGGTATTTCCGATTTATATGCCTCCCCCATCTTCAAGGCCCGATCCGGGAGTACGCACGGCTACGATATAGTAGATGCCACTCAACTTAACCCAGAATTGGGAACTAATGAATCCTTTGATGCATTAGTTGATGAAGTTCAATCTCTTGGTATGGGCTGGTTACAAGATATTGTGCCCAACCACATGGCCTATAGCAGCGAAAACGATTACTTGATGGACGTATTGGAACACGGGCCAGATTCCAGCTATACCGACTACTTTGACCTTTCTTGGAATGCTCCCTTTGGCGATCGCCAAGAGCGGATTCTCGCGCCACTACTGGGAGATTTCTATGGTGCATCCCTGGAAAACGGACACATTCAACTGCAATACGAAGAAAACGGTTTAACTGTCAACTATTACAGCTTAAAACTGCCACTCCGGTTAGAGTCTTACACAAAATTTATCACCCATAATTTAGGTAAACTCACCCGCACACTAGGACGCAATCACCCCGATTTTATTAAGCTATTGGGAATTCTGTATATTCTGAAAAATGTGCCCTCAGAAGTGGCGGGTAAACAGCGACAAGACCAAATCGCATTTATTAAAGGATTGGTTTGGGAACTATACACCGCAAACGATGCCATCCGCGAGTTCATTGACGAAAATATCCAAACTTTCAACGGCGAAGCGGGTAATTCCGAAAGCTTTAACCTCCTAGATGAATTACTGAATGAGCAGTTTTATCGTCTCGCTTTCTGGAAGGTTGGCGCAGAAGAAATGAACTACCGCCGTTTCTTTACTGTCAACGAACTAATTTCCGTTAAAGTTGAAGAAATACGAGTTTTTAATAATACCCATAGCCTAATTCAAAAGCTAGTTGAGGAAGGCAAATTTACAGGTTTACGCATTGACCATATTGATGGACTTTATAACCCAATTCAATATCTCGAAAGGCTGCGGGAGAAGACGGGAGATGTTTATATCACCGTCGAAAAGATTTTAGAAATCACTGAAGAATTGCCGGAGAATTGGAAAATTGAAGGGACATCGGGATACGACTTTTTGAACTATGTAAATGGCGTATTTTGTCAAACAGAAAATGAATCGCAGTTCGATAAAATTTACTATAACTTTATCGGCTCACGAGTGGATTATGCATCAGTAGTGAATGGTAAAAAACACCTGATTTTGGAAAAGAATTTAGCAGGTGATATTGACAATTTGGCTCTGTTGTTAAAGAATATTTCCAGCAAATATCGCTATGGAAATGATTTTACGCTAAATGGATTAAAAAGAGCGATCGCTGAAGTTTTGACACTGTTCCCGATTTACCGTACCTACATTACCCCCGATGGCATTGGAGATAGCGATCGCGCTACCATTCAAAAAGTAATTAGCCAAGCCAAAGAACAAACGCCCCTGTTGCAGCACGAACTAACCTTTATTGAAAAGTTAATGCTGCTAGAGTTTGATAATTCTCTAACTCAAACAGAACGCGAACAGTGGATATATTTTGTCTTGCGAATGCAGCAATACAGCGGCCCGTTAATGGCAAAAGGTGTAGAAGACACCACATTATATGTTTACAATCGCTTGCTGTCGTTGAATGAAGTCGGGGGTAATCCTGGTCATTTTGGGATTTCAGTAACCAAATTTCATGCCTTTAACCAACAGCACCAAGCAGCCTGGCCTCACACCATGAACACCACCGCCACTCACGACACCAAACGCGGCGAAGATGTGCGGGCCAGGTTGAATGTCCTTTCAGAAATCCCCGATGAGTGGGATCAGCAGGTAAATACTTGGAGTGCCATTAATCGAGGACATCGTAGCCATCGCCAAGGGTTCGCTATACCCGATCGCAACGATGAGTATTTTCTCTATCAAACCCTAGTGGGGGCGTTTCCTTTTGCGGAACACGAACATGCATCCTTCGTGGAACGGGTGAAGGACTATATAATTAAAGCAATTCGAGAAGCTAAGGTGCATACAGCCTGGTTACGACCTGATAGCGAGTATGAAGAAGCCTGTACTTCCTTTATTGAGAAAGTACTCGATCCTGCCATCTCCGGGGAGTTTCTAGAAGCCTTTCGTCCCTTTCAACAGCGAATTGCAGACTATGGAATATTTAATTCCCTTTCCCAAACTCTACTAAAGATTACCGCACCCGGTGTACCCGATTTATACCAGGGAACGGAACTTTGGGAACTGAGTCTAGTAGATCCAGACAATCGCCGTCCCGTGGATTTTGAACAGCGACGTACTTACTTAAGCGCCATCCGCGAACAGGCAAAAACAGATATTCTCGGACTAATTCAGGAGTTACTGAACGACAAAACAGACGGTAGAATCAAACTGTTTTTAACGGCTCAATTACTCCAAGCTAGAACCAACTATGTCTCATTATTCCAGGATGGCGATTATTTGCCGTTAGAAGTTCAGGGAACCTACGCCAATCACATTATCGCCTTTGCACGGCGGGAGGGGAATCAAACAGCGATCGCGATCGCGCCCCGCTTTTTAACTAGCCTCATCCAGGCTGGAGACAATCCCTTGGGCGAGTCAGTTTGGCAAGATACGCATCTGCAATTACCCTCTGGAACTTCTGACACCTGGAAAAACGTCCTAACTCAGGAATCCTTAAAGTCTACAGAAACCTTATCTATCGCAGCAGCCCTAGCCCATTTTCCAGTTGCGTTGTTAGTCAGTAATTAAGGGGTATTGGGCAAAAGAGGCAGAGGGGAAAAGTGTAGAGGGCAGAGGGGAAAACTCTTCTGCCTTACTCCCTTGCTCCTCATCCCCCATCTAGCCGGATCAAGGTGATATGTAAATTGAATTTCGTATTTGTTCAACTCAAATCTTCACTTGTTCCTTTAAAATTCTGAAAATTCCAAGTACTGATCTCGAAGTTGCGAGTTCTGAGCTAGTAATGAAATAGAAGTTGCAGTCTCATCCAGACTCACCTTGATAGCGCTACTCTCTGTTTTAGTCCTTAGTCTCTATTCCCCAGCCCCCATTTTGAATTTTGAGATGAATTATGACTACTCCAACTCCAGCTTATACCGACACTCCACCAGCACTTACCACCGAGCAGATTGACGCCGTGCGCGTCCATATCAAAAAAACGTGGAAAACTTTAACGCGATCGCACGAACACTTGTTACAATCTGCCAAGGATACCAAGCTAGCCCACAAAAAAGACACTCCTTGGATAGTCTACATTTCACCCTCAGAAGATTGTCCCAATATTCAGACTGTGTTGGAGCGATCGCTATCTTCAAAAGATATGCAACAGCTAGAAATTCGCACTTTGCCCTCGGAAGTCGAAGCGATTAAAGAGCATGGGTTACTATACCTACCAGGGCCTTATGTCGTACCAGGTGGACGCTTCAATGAAATGTATGGCTGGGACAGCTACTTTATATTACTAGGACTTTTGCACGATGGAGAATTGGAGTTAGCCGAAAGCCAAGTTGAGCAATTGCTGTACCAAGTGCAACATTACGGCACCATCCTCAACGCCAACCGGACTTATATGCTGTCGCGATCGCAGCCTCCAGTCCTCAGTATGATGGTTTTGGCGTTATTCCAGCACACCCAAGATGAAGAGTGGTTGAAGGCAACCGTACCGCTGTTAGAGCAATTTTACTATTACTGGGTAGTTCCGCCCCACCTAAATGCTGCAACCGGCTTATCTAGATTTTATGCTTTTGGGGAAGGCCCCGCGCCAGAAGTTTTGTTTTCCGAGCGAGATGAAGAGGGAAAAAGCCACTACGATCGCGTCAAGGAATATTACCAAACCTTTGAGGTTGAGGATTACGATGTCGATCTTTACTACGATCGCGAAAATGACCAACTGACCAATCTATTTTATAAGGGCGATCGCACCATGCGTGAGTCCGGTTTTGATATCACCAACCGATTTGGCCCTTTCAGTGCTGATATCCTTCACTACGCTCCTGTATGCCTCAACAGTTTGCTGTATCAGGTGGAACAAGACTTGGGGCAAATTAACGAGATTTTGGGGAACGAACAACTGCAACAACAATGGAACGATCGTGCAGATATGCGCCGCGATCGGATCGATCAGTTTCTCTGGGATGAAAAGCAGGGATTATATTTAGACTACCATTTCCAGAGTGGAAAACGGCGCGGCTACGAATTTGCTACCACCTTCTATCCTCTGTGGCTGGGAATTGCTTCTCCAACCCAAGCCCGGCGAGTGGCGGAAAATCTCTCTTTGTTTGAAGCCCCAGGCGGAATTTTGACCAGTACTCATGTCACCGGAAACCAGTGGGATGCACCTTTTGGCTGGGCACCATTGACGTTAATTGCCGTCCAGGGACTTCACCGCTATGGGTATCATACAGAAGGCGATCGCATTGCCAATAAATTTCTCGCTATGGTAGTTAAAGAATTCCAGCGTCACAATACCCTAGTTGAGAAATATGATGTCGAACGCTGTTCTGCTAACGTTTCCGACGATATTTCCTTTGGATATAGTTCCAACGAAGTTGGTTTCGGCTGGACAAATGGAGCGATTCTGGAACTCTTAGCGATCGGTGGGAAAAAAGTTTAAATAAAAAGGCGTGACGTTAAACCTCACGCCTTTAGCTTTGAAAGATTTAACGTAAGTATTTCTCAAAAATTGAAGAATATGCCAAACAATTATTAAAGAATTTAAGATATGAGGAAGAATGTATACTAAAGGAGCTACATGAACGACTTCAATCTGTTGGGTGAAAGAATTAATTGGGAATTAGCAAGCAGCAAATTATGAGGAATAATCACAATGGTTGAATCAGCCTCAAAAATTCTAACCGTTGATGAATTTATTAACCATTACGGTGAGTGCGATCGCTATGAACTAATTGATGGTGAATTAATTGAGATGGAACCAACCGGGCCACACGAGCAAGTATCTGCATTGATTGGGCGAAAGCTGAATGTAGAAATTGAGCGTCAGGATCTAAGCTACTTTATTCCCCATCGCTGTCTAATCAAACTCTTAGGAACAGAAACAGCTTTTCGTCCCGATGTGATTGTGTTAGACCAAACTCAATTAATTAATGAACCATTATGGCAACAAGAACCTGTAATTACATCAGGAAACTCAATAAAACTGATTGCTGAAGTTGTCAGCACCAACTGGCAGAACGATTACGCCCGTCAAGCCGAAGAGTACGCCCTGTTAGGAATTACTGAATATTGGATTGTTGATTATTTAGATATTGGTGGCAGAGAATATATTGGTAAACCCAAACAGCCAACGGTGACAATTTGCAACCTAAGAGAGGATGAGTATCAAAAACAATTATTTCAAAACAACGATCGACTTATCTCCTTAATCTTTCCCAACTTACAACTAACGGCACAACAAATATTTTCGGCTGGACAATCTGTTGCTAAGTAGTTTATGTCAATCGCAACGCAACTATAGCAATCCTATTTGATTGGTTCTCCACTGAGAAAATCAGATCCCCGACTTCTTCAATAAGTCGGGGATCTTTTTGTTCATAAATATTTTTCACATGCCGTCTCAGCACCTACTATATCAGCACCTAATTATTATCATCTTTACGCTTATCATAAGGCTCACCTGTAAAAGGTTGTACGCCAATAACAGGATAAGCATCATCATTAGGCCCAAAAATCCGCATTGCAGCTTCCGAAATATACTCAGTTATCTTCGCAATGATTTGGGAAATAGCCATAAGATTGGACTCCTTATTTTCGAGTCGCTTTGATTGTGATGTCTATACTGTAATGCGAATATTCAAAGCTGGCTCTAATTCCCAATATATTGAGAATATATGCAATGTTTATTTAGATAACTTCGCAATACTTTAGCTTGTCAAAAAATCAAATTTTTCTCTTTGATTCTAATTGTAACATAGTTATTTCTTCAACCCCCGTCTGCAAAAGAGACTGGCAAACAAACTTTCTCTGACAGGATATTGTTTCTTTTCATTAGCCGCCTGATTCGATTAACACTATTGCTAGCTATTACTATTAAAAAATATTAAGTATTTTATAAAGCTAGTATTAACTTCCCTATAAATCTACTGTTCTACGGCAATCTCTAAAATATACTTGCCAGGAGTTGACATTATTTATGGTAAATATTACCATAAATAGTAGAAGCATCTTGTAAGGAAGCTCTTGCATGACAACTTTGCCAGATTTGGACTATGTATATAAACAGCAAAGCCAGCAGAACCAGGAACTAAACCTATCTGCGGATGATTACAGCTTGCTGACCGACCTTTATCAGTTGACGATGGCAGCTTGTTACACAGGCGAAGGTATAGAACAACGACGGGCAAGCTTTGAATTGTCTGTCAGACGATTGCCAGAGGGTTTTGGTTATTTGATTGCAATGGGGCTGACACAGGCATTGGAATATTTAGCCAAATTCCGCTTTAGTTCCGCGCAAATTGCGGCATTACAGGCAACGGGAATTTTTGCTCACGCAAGCGATCGCTTTTGGTCACTATTAGCTGAGGGAAAGTTTACGGGTGATGTTTGGGCAGTACCAGAAGGGACAGCCGTATTTGCCAATCAACCACTGTTACGGGTGGAAGCACCCCTTTGGCAAGCGCAACTAGTGGAAACTTACCTGCTGAATACGATTAATTACCAGACTTTGATTGCCACAAAAGCAGCACGGTTGCGGGATGTCGCGGGGGAATCAGCAACACTTTTAGAATTTGGCACAAGACGAGCATTTAGTCCCCAGGCTGCTTTGTGGGCGGCGCGGGCGGCCTTGGCAGGTGGGTTAGATTCCACCTCCAATGTGTTAGCAGCGCTACAACTGGGACAAAAGCCAAGTGGTACGATGGCGCACGCCCTAGTGATGGCGTTGTCAGCAATAGAAGGCACTGAAGAACAAGCTTTTAGTGCATTTCATCGATATTTTCCGGGTGCGCCATTGCTGATTGATACTTACGATACCATTGCTGCTGCCCAGCGCTTGGCCGAAAAAGTAAATTCTGGGGAAATGCAATTAACAGGAGTGAGATTGGACTCAGGAGATTTAGTTACCTTATCAAAACAGGTGCGATCGCTCCTTCCCGGTGTGCCAATTTTTGCCAGTGGCGACTTAGACGAGTGGGAAATTGCCAGATTAAAAGCTGCTGGGGCCGAGATTGATGGTTACGGATTGGGAACGCGACTAGTTACAGGTTCGCCCGTAAATGGAGTTTATAAACTTGTAGACATTGATGGCATTCCAGTGATGAAGCAGTCAAGTGGTAAAGTTACTTATCCAGGACGCAAGCAGATTTTTCGCTCGTTTACCGGAGGTAAGGTAACAGCAGACAGGTTGGGACTCTTAGGTGAAAGTCTTCTGGATGAAGAACCTTTGTTGCAGTTGGTAGTACAGGAGGGTGAACGGGTGCAGCCGTTGGATTCGTTGGCAACAATTCGTCAGCGTACCGCCGCCTCGGTTGCCAGTTTGCCAGAACAGACACGGCGTTTGGATCATCCTGTTTCGGTGCAGGTGGAGATTTCTGCCGCACTGCAAGAGTTGACGGAAGAAACTAAGAAACGAACCGCAAAGGACGCAGAGGACGCAAAGTAAGATGATGAGAATTGCTTTGTTTGGTACTAGTGCCGATCCACCAACTGCTGGACATCAAAAAATTCTGAGTTGGTTGTCTGAGGGTTATGATTGGGTAGCGGTTTGGGCCGCGGATAATCCATTTAAGTCCCATCAAACACCCTTAGAACATCGGGCGGCAATGTTACGATTGTTGATTGCGGATATAGACGCACCACGGCACAATATTGCTTTAGAACAAGAATTGAGTAGCTTTAGAACACTGGAAACAGTCGAAAAGGCGAAGGTTATTTGGGGTGAGGATGCTGAATTAACAATGATCATTGGTTCAGATTTACTGAGTCAGCTACCACGTTGGTATCGCATTGAAGATTTGTTACAGGAAGTGCAACTACTGATCGTCCCGCGACCGGGATATGCAATAGATGAGTCTAGTTCAGAGGTAGTGCAAAAGCTGGGAGGGAAAATTGCGATCGCTAGTCTGACCGGTCTAGATGTTTCCTCGACAGCGTACCGCGAACATGGAGATCCCCAAGCCCTCACAGCCCCTGTAGTTGCCTATATTAATCGAGAGCATTTGTACGAATGCCAGGACGTTCACAAAAAAAGATTTCAACTCCACTAAACCAACAACCTTTGGCCGATTTCAAGGTTGGTGTCGATAATGTAATTTTTTCTGTAGATACTGCCCAAAATCGGCTGTTAGTTCTACTAGTAATGCGACAGCAAGAACCATTTTTAAATCATTGGAGTCTTCCCGGTACTTTAGTCCGTCCAGGAGAGTCTTTAGAAGATGCCGCCTATCGCATTATGGCGGAGAAAATTAAGGTCAACAATCTCTATTTAGAACAGCTGTATACATTTGGCGGGCCAAATCGCGATCCACGGGAAGCAACTGATAGTTATGGTGTGCGTTATTTATCAGTTAGTTACTTTGCCCTAGTGCGATTTGAAGAAGCCGAATTGATTGCCGATCGCATGACTGGCATAGCTTGGTATCCAGTCAAAGAAGTGCCAAAATTGGCTTTTGACCATAACGAAATTCTGGCTTATGGACACAGGCGGTTGCGAAATAAATTAGAGTATAGCCCGGTGGCTTTTGAAGTCTTGCCAGAAATGTTTACCTTGAATGATTTATATCAGTTATACGCCACAGTTTTAGGTGATAACTTTTCCGATTATTCTAATTTTCGGGCGCGTCTACTCAAGTTAGGTTTTTTATGCGATACCGGAATTAAGGTATCACGGGGTGCTGGCCGTCCAGCTAGCTTGTATAAGTTTGACGCTGAAGCTTTTGCTCCCTTAAAAGATAAACCTTTGGTGTTTATTTAATCAATCACTTTTCAGAGTCCAGAGTTAAAAGTCTCAAGTTTAGAGTAAGTTATTTGAGCATTTACCAACGACTCTTGACAAATGACCAATGACAAATAACAAACAAAATGAAAATAGCGATCGCTCAAATTAATCCGACAATCGGTGATTTGCTTTTAAATGCCCAAATAATTCTGGAGGCGGCACAACGAGCAGCATCTAGCGGTGCGCGTTTGTTGTTGACACCAGAACTTTCTTTGTGTGGCTATCCACCAAGAGATTTATTACTAAATCCTAGTTTTCTGGAAGCGATGGGCATCACTTTACAAAACTTGGCTCAGGATTTACCACCAAATTTAGCTGTGTTGGTAGGGACTGTTGAACAGAACCTCGAAGCGTCTATTACTGGCGGTAAAACTTTATTTAACAGCATGGCTTTGTTAGAGGATGGCAAGGTTAAGCAAGTTTTTCACAAGCGACTTTTGCCTACTTACGATGTATTTGATGAACGTCGCTATTTTGAAGCAGGCTTGCAAGCTAATTATTTCACTTTAGATAATATCGATATTGGCGTAACTATTTGCGAAGACTTATGGAACGATGAGGAATTTTGGGGCAAACGCAGTTATACAGTGAATCCGATTGCTGACTTAGCAATTTTGGGTGTAGATTTGATTGTAAATTTGTCTGCTTCCCCCTATACTGTCGGCAAGCAGCAGTTTCGCGAAACCATGCTCAGGCATAGTGCAGTACGTTTTCAACAACCGATGATTTACGCTAATCAGGTTGGGGGAAATGATGACCTAATTTTTGATGGGCGGAGTTTTGCCTTGAATCGTCAAGGTGAAGTTATGTGTCGTGCCCGTGGCTTTGATACCGATTTAGTAGTAGTTGAATTTGACGAAGCGCAACGGGATTTTCAGTTAGGTTCTGTAGCACCTGTCTATGAATCGGAAGATGAAGAAATTTGGCAAGCTTTGGTTTTGGGAGTGCGAGATTATGCCGATAAGTGTCGCTTTTCTAAAGTAGTGTTGGGTTTAAGTGGCGGGATTGACTCTGCAATAGTAGCTGCGATCGCAGCTGCGGCACTTGGTAAAGAAAATGTCCTCGGTGTTCTCATGCCTTCCCCTTACAGTTCCGAGCATTCCATCAGTGATGCTGTGGCATTAGCTGAAAATTTGGGGATTAAGACTAATCTTTTACCAATTGGGGAGTTAATGCAAGGCTTTGATCAAACTTTAGGTGATTTGTTTGCGGGTACAGAGTTTGGACTGGCAGAAGAGAACATCCAATCTCGGATTCGCGGTAATTTATTAATGGCGATCGCTAATAAATTTGGCTATCTACTTTTATCTACCGGTAACAAGTCAGAAATGGCAGTTGGTTACTGTACCCTGTACGGCGATATGAATGGCGGGTTAGCAGTAATTGCAGATGTTCCTAAAACTCGTGTGTATTCACTTTGCCAATGGTTAAATCGCAATAATGAAATTATCCCACAAAATGTCTTGACTAAAGCACCCAGCGCTGAACTCAAACCGGGTCAAGTTGATCAAGACTCTCTACCGCCTTACGAAATTTTGGACGATATTTTGCAACGCCTGATTCACAACCACCAATCAGCAGCGCAAATTGTTGCAGCCGGTCACGATCCGCTAATTGTAGATCGAGTAATCCAAATGGTAGCGCGGGCTGAATTTAAACGGCGACAAGCACCCCCCGGCTTAAAAATCACCGATCGCGCCTTTGGAACTGGTTGGCGAATGCCTATTGCTAGTAACTGGGTTGGCATCAAAAATACTTACCAGACTAAAAGCATAGCTACACCTACCTTAGTCTGTTGGGATGGACAAAATGCCGATAGTATATAATGCTTATACCTCATTTATCTAAAAACTGACTTGCACGCTTTGAGCATTGATTGAGCATTATGGTAAATAAACCTTATCATTCAACCTTAATTACCCATTGAGTGCTTATTTGAATCGGTTTTTTAGTGTCTATCTCCACTGTATATAAAATGTATCATAGCCTACACCTGATCTAAGCCTCAGCGATACCCGTTTCTACGTCTAAGGATATAATTGGTGTTTAATTTTGATATATTAATTGAGATGTTAAATTGAAAAATTAATTCAGATAGAAACTTATGGCAACCGAGCAAGAGCTTCAATCTCTTTTTAATAAGTTAGATCGCGATCAAGACGGCAAAGTCTCCATTAATGAGCTTTTTTTAAGTCCTGGCTTAAGTGCAATCATCTCATCAGAAACAAATACCAGTAGCCCCCAGGAGTTACTGGTACGGTATGATTCAGACGAAGACGGTAGTATTACCTTTGAACAGTTAAAAGAAGCAGTTGAGAAAGCAAGTAATTTAACTTAGCAGTCAAAAAACCCAATACCAAATACCCAATACCCAAAATCCCTCTCTAGCCCACGCTTTGAGGGATTTGCAATTTTCATGGTCATTGGTGACTAGCTAGCCCTTCAGGATGACCTTGGAGGTGAAAGGCTGGCTTTTTGCGATTGTGGGAGGGCGCTGATGGTGATCAAGATTTTGCGGTCTTCCTGATCGCTTTTGACAAGTGCCCGATTACCAAGGTGTTTGAGAACAATGCCGCTACGCCATCAAGTCTGGCGATCGCTGTTGTGGTGCATCCGTACAATAAAGCGGGAGATGATACTGGAATGCCAAACCACTTTCCCAATCGCCTGTGGCGGGTTCTTCTTTAGGTAACAAGTCGGGGATTAGGAAGCGCGATCGCCGTTGCCATCCTCTAGCGGAAAGCAGAGGTCAAACTTCCGCATCATATCGACGATAAATAGTGACTTATTGCCAGGATAGCGGGAGTTATTTCAAATCCGCTTAAGTTGAGTGCGATCCAGAATACCCCGAAATTCAGTCATTAGCCGATTGTCGTTAAGGATCTTGTAAACTCCGTTCGTAACCCATTCTGGATTTAATATATTCCCAATAAATAGTTTTTTATTCAGTATAATTCTGTGAATTTTTGTGTGCTGAATCATAAATTAATAGTAAAGTTTGTAACATCATACTTCAAGATAAAGTATAGTTTCAAACAACATCAATTTTTAAAATGATGTTTATACTTAGAACTCAGTAAATGAAAGCAGGTGCATAATGAAACTACAAGATTTCTTGGGAAAAAATGAGAAATGGGCATTCGACGCGATCGCTGAGGATGCAGACTTGACTCGTCAGATTCAGATACTATTAATCGGCTTAGGTTTGCTAGAACCTCCAGCCGATGGGAAATTTGGCCCTGTTTCTGTGATATCTATCAAAAAATTTCAAGAATTAGCAAAGACTGAAGAGAGTGGCTTTTTAGGAGCAGTCACAGCTAAGAAACTAATTGAAACTAAAATAGATGATCTTCCTAAACCCCCCTTAAAACTAGGCGATGACATCGCTAGTAAGATTGTGAAATATATGCTAGCCAAAGGTTATCAGGTATTTACCAATCCCAAAGAATACAACATTGTTTATGTAGAGGGTATCAATGGAGACTGGACTCTCAACAGTGATACACCCAATCAATTTAACGATCGGCGGATTGTGATTGAAATAGTAAATGGTGTTCCCAAAATCGTAGATCACTGGGAAGCTACTACAGAACCAGGGAAGTACTACACTTACAATCCGATGAATCCCAAAGGAGCAGCTAGGATTCAGTTTGGGCAATACAAAGCTTGGGCTGTTGGCACCCACGGCACAGCGGAACCTCACGAAGCATTAGTGCAAGTTGGAGATATAACTGTTTGTAGAGATTTCAACCAAGATTTTAAACGGACTGGCGACAAGCTTGATACAGGTGATAATTTTTATGTGAATCAACACTACGGCTTTGATTTTCCCCAGAATGATATTCGCCTTGCTAGTGCAGGTTGTTTAGTGGGACGTAGCCGTGAGGGACATAGAGAGTTTATGGCAATTATTAAACAAGACCGCCGTTATGTCGCTAATCGCAAATATACTTTTTACAGTACCGTGATTCCTGGGGATGATTTACTGTAAACGTTTCCAGGATGAAGTAATAGTTAATTGGTAGTATTTGTTGTTGTGATGCAACGTGTAGTAGGGGCGCACAATTCATTGGTGTAAACTTAAGCTCAAACGCTTGTCCCACATACGCTTTACCCCTCCCCTTACCAAGGGGAGGGGCGGTTTTGGCTTTAGACAAAACCGGGGTGGGGTGATGCGGTGAGTAACCGTAAGTGAATGAACTCAATGTCTAACTTTGTTCTTGTGGTTGCCCGATTTGTGCCGTCAATTTCTCTTTATCTTGCCTGCGTTTTTTGGCGTAAAGTTGAATAGTGACTGCCATCAAAATAATCATGGCGAAAATAGCCCAAGCAGCGATATCTGTAGGTAGATTATTCTTAAACACAGCCAGCAAAACGATCGCAACTAACATAACTGTAGGTGCTTCATTTAAAGCACGTAATTGCTGACTATTCCAGCCACATTCATCTACTGCTAATTTCTTCATCAGCCGAGCGCAGTAATGATGATAGCCAATTAAAATAGCCACAAACAGTAGTTTGATATGCAACCAACCCTCTTTTAAAATATCCTGTTCAGTGCTTACTAAACCGATGGCCATTGCGATCGTCAGGTACATTCCTGGGTTAGTGATGATAGAGTAAAGGCGCTTTTCCATAATTTGATACTGATTTTTCAGTATCGTTCGTGCTGGTTCAGGTTCTTCGTTCGCTTCAACGTGATAGATAAAAAGACGTACTAAGTAGAACAAACCAGCGAACCAAACTACAAATCCGACAATATGAAATGCTTTAAACCATGAATAAGCCATGAATCCTAATCTCCTTTACTTGTGGTTGTGAGGCATTTTTAATGGTAATAAAAAGCTCACAAATGCCGGCGGGGATAACATTAGACTTCTTGCAAAAGTCCCTAAGACCCCACCCCCAACTCCTCCACTTAGTAAGGGGAGGAGAGACAAAGCGTAGCTTTGGCAGAGTGGGATTCTTATTTTTAATTTATGCAAGAGGTCTATTGATAAATCTAGCAAAAATCCCGAATTGATTTTTTACCAAAGATAAATATCTATGATTTCTCTATGTTTATCTGTGGGTTCATTTTTATAATATCGATTTTTGCCAGAGCTATATTGTCAATGAGCATCTTTACGACGTACAAAGGGTAAAAGGTCTTCCAAAATTGCCTCGTGGTAGTGTTCTTGAGGGTAATGTCCGACGTTATTAAGTTTTATTAATTCGGTATTTGGTACGGAATTGGCAAAGTTTTCGGCAATATCTACAGGTAGCCAAGGGTCAATCATACCCCATTGAATCAGAATTGGCTGTTGCCATTCTTTAAAGCCAGTTTGTATTTCTGTCATGGCTGAATCAAGCTGTAGATTGCGAATACTTGCTAAGAGACTTCGACCAGATGTAGAAGCGGTCAAAAATGGTTTTCGATAAATATCTAAATCTTTATCTCCTATGCGATAACGGCTTCCACCTTCTAGTGTCCGATCAACTAATAAGGGGTCTTGGGTCATTACTTCACCTGCCAAAGGTAAACCCATTTGTTTAATTTTCCAGGGTAATTTGGCAGCAGTTGAAATTGGTGTATTTAAAATAGCTAAATTAGCAATTTGTTCTGGATGACGCAAAGCATATTGTAGTCCTACAGAACCTAAAAAGCCTTGGACAACTAAAGAAAAATGTTCAAGTTCTAAAGCTCTAATAAATCCTTCTAAAGCTGTGATAAAAGCATCGGGAGTATAAGCAAAATCTCGTTTTTCTGGTTTGGCAGAAAAGCCGTAACCAATCCAATCTGGAGCGATCGCTCTTGTCCCCTGATTCGCCAAAGCAGGTATAATATGACGCCAACTGTAACTTTGTGAAACTAAGCCGTGTAGCAACAACACAGGCGCTAAGTCAGTTCTGCCGATTGGTAAAGATTCCCGATAAAACCATTCCAGTGAATCTACCTTGATTTTATGTTCTGTTATTGACACGCTATTTTCCTATATTGGGCATTGGGAATTGGGCATGGGGCATTGGGAATTGGGCATTGTTTGTTATTCTTCTCCTGCTCCTCTGCCTCCCCTGCCTCCCCTGCTCTCCCTCATCTCCCTCATCCCCCCATTCCCTGAGAAATAATCATCTCACGAATCGTATAAGCTGTAGCGGGCGCTAGTAAAACACCATTGCGATAGTGTCCGGTAGCTAGAAGGACGTTACTAAACCCTGGCAGCTTACCAATAACTGGGGCTGGGCGTCCTTCAGGACGGGGACGTAACCCCGACCAAGTGCGGAGAATGGTTGCTGTGGCTAATTCTGGACAAAATGCGATCGCTTGTTCTCTAATAGATTCCAGCAGTTCTTGATTGGGCGGTATCTCATCGCCATTGCTAGGAAATTCCACAGTTGCGCCTACCCAATAATCTCCACCGCCCACAGGAACAATATGGACATCGTTACCTGTTATCGCTGGCTGGAAGTCGGGATTGCCTAATGGATGCCCCACACGCATTTGCAACGCTTGCCCAAGTACGGGGCGGATATCAATTATCTGATTTAATTTTGCTGTCAATGGGGTTGAACCTAACCCTGCTGCAATGACAAACCAATCAGCGGCTATTTTTCCTTCTGTAGTCTCAAGTTGATTGCAAAATTCAGGTGTTGAGGTTGTGGCATCCAAAACAGTTACGCCAAATTTGAAAGTTACACCATTTCGGTGGGCAGCCTCAACTAAAGCTAATGTCAGGGCAGTTGGATCAAGCTGGCGATCTTGGGGAGAATAGATAGCATTAGTAATTTTTTCTTGGTCAACTTGAGGACAAATATTCTGGAGTTTAGCAGTGTCCCAAATTTCTAAATCCCAGCCTTGAGAGTGGCGAACTTCTACTAGTTTTTCCCATGCTGATATCACCTCTAGGGAGGAATCAGACAAAAGCATGAGAATTCCCTGGCGATTAAAAGGAATTTTGCGACCTGTTAAAGCTTCTAATTCAGGAATCAAGGCTTCATAGCGTTGGATGCTAGTTTGTCGCATCTGCCAAGCCTTACCCTTGATTTTTTGGCTGATTACGCCCATCAAAACGCCAAGTGCAGCGCCCGTGGAAGCTTGTGCTGGTGGTTGGCGATCGCAAACTGTGATTTTCAGCCCTTTTACTAGACTCAGTTCGTAAGCGATCGCAGCCCCGACTACACCACAACCGATAATAACTACATGACTCATTGCTGTTTGGAAGCGGAAATGGGGGAGATGGGAGAGTCGGGGGACAAGGGGGAGGAATTTTTACTCTCCCTCATCCTCCTCATCCCCCTGAGATCATCTTAACCTTGCGCTTAACTTGCCTCTGTGTTGGTCTTAGGAAGCAGTTGGAGGAATTTGTCAATCTCTGCGAAAGCAGCTTGGGATTGATTCAAGGCAATTAGAGGATTGGCAGCACTAGTAGCTTTATCGAGTTTAACCAGGTCTTTAAAAAAATCTCGCGTTATTTGACGTGCTTCGGGTTGGTCTTTGGGTAGAAGGTTGGGAGTGACATAAGTCAGATTCAGCTTTGCTTCTGTTATCGGGCCATGTATAAAGTTACGCACATTGATCCAATCACCTTGTTTAATTAGGGTTTTCAATTCTTCTGAGCGATCGCGCACAGCCTGAATTTCAGGAACATAAGCCTGAATTTTTTCAAGTTGTACTGCTGTGTAAGTCGGAGGTGCGATCGCAACACCAGGGCCACCACAACTAATGAGGAATGTGGCCAATAATACTAGGAAAAATGAAAAAATCGAGCGTTGACGCACCATATATTCAACTTAATTGCTTTTGGTTTACCGATTCACAGTGTCATTTTAGATCGCTAGCGCAATTTATCGTTCTTGTCAGCCAAGGATTTTGCAGAAAATCTTGATATTTTCTCCAAAGGGCAGAGTTTCATCTGCTTTTGAGTAATTTTTAAGTACAATTACTTAATAGGTGTTACCCAGTCCCAACAAGAAGCGATTTTTGGCTTCTGTTAGTAACTGAACGTGAGTTCGATGAACCTCTCCCTCCCAGCCTCCCTCTAAACGGAAAGGGAGGAGCAACGAAAAATTCAGCTTTTTGCTCCCCTCTCCGACACGGAGAGGGGCTGGGGGAGAGGTCAAATAAAACTTGTCGAACTCACGTTAACTGATATTGTTAGGGAAATATGATTTAGAGTTGCTAAATCTCAAAGGTCTTGATAAGCTGAAACACCAATAATATAAGCCTTCTGGCGGTTTTTCTGTCTTCACATCCTTGAAGATGCCGACGCGATATAGGAGTGTTTTTTAGTGAACGCAGCTGAACAGGCAACGAACCTTGAACTCGCCAGCAACATTGCTACAGTGGTTAATTTGTTCAAATTCGAGTTTCCTGATGCCAAATCTGATCTCAAACCCTGGAAAAATGACCCGGAAACTAGGGAGTTAGTCGATCCAGATTCTATAGATATTGGCTTTCACTTTCCTGGTATTAGCAAATCTTGGCGAAGTCGTAGTATTTTAATTCAAATCCGATTTTATCAAGATCCGATCAATAATTCCCGCCGGGCGATCGGCGTGGAAGTCGCTGGATTCGATCATCGCGGTGAAGCGTGGCGACTTTCTACGGTAGAAAATTGGAGTATTGTCGGCACATCTTCGCCTTCTGGTGAAATCGAGCATAAGCTCAAACAGATTTGCCGACAGATTTTAGAAGTTTTTAATAAACCAGGACTTACGCATTGAAAACCTGAAACCTCGATCCCCCCTAACCCCCCTTAAAAAGGGGGGAAAAGAAACTCTAAAAGCCCCCCTTTTTAAGGGGGGTTGGGGGGATCTCCAAAGGCTCAGGTGCTTCAAGAAAGGTTTGAAAACACGCCCTAGTGGGTTAGGTAATTTTCCCCATAATGTGAGAGGCTAGGTCATCATGCAGTTGATGGCTATACAATAACCATTCGTGAAAATCTGGAAGACTTGCGGCGGAATCGTCAGCCTTTATTCAGGAGAATGGTTGCTTTTGTCTGCCGTTGGTTTCAGTAATTTAGGTAATCTGCATCGGCTGTATTACCCGCCTGGGATTCAAATCCTAGTCTAATAAGTAGGCAAGATAATTAATTACACAATGTCATTGCGATCGCACCAAAGCAAAATAATGCGATCGCAACCCCTAGAACTACTTCTCTACGATATGATGTGCGAATGGTGCGATCGTAATAGCTGTAAATATTTTTGTTTATCTCCGTTAACGAGGCTTTTATCTCCGTCAACGAGGCTTTTATCTCCGTTAACGAGGCTTTTATCTCCGTTAACGAGGCTTTTAGCTCCGTCAACGAGGCTTTTATCTCCGTTAACGAGTATTTTAGCTCCGTTAACGAGGCTTTTAGCTCCGTCAACGAGGCTTTTAGCTCCGTCAACGAGTATTTTAGCTCCGTCAACGAGTCTTTTATCTCCGTCAACGAGTCTTTTAGCTCCATTAATGAGCCTTACTATTTCAGATTACATCCGCCAGTCGTACAGAATTCATTCTGACTTCTGACTTCTGAATTCTATTATGGGTTATAGAGATAGCGATCGTGGTTAATTGCACCATCTTTTACATCAGATTCCACAGGATTTGAACCTAAATCCCAAATAGAAGATGTTTCTTTAATGGTATAGCGTTTCCTAATCACATGAGGTACATCATAGTCCCCTCTCGAAGAGCGGGGAGGGGGTTGGGGGTGGGGTTCTTGTACCTCACTTAAGCGAGAACCGCTATAGTAATTATAATTTTTCCATTTTCTTGAATAATCTCAAATTCTTGGCTTTCTCCTAATAGTTCTTTAGGGATTAGTAAGCCTTCTTCTGTGGCTGTTAATTTCATGTTTAATTACTTCGATTTAGTTTATAAGTTAATCAAATGAATTTGCTTTAGAGGATGTTTGAAAAGTATTTCGCCGTGATTTTAGACACTTAGCGATCCCCCCTAACCCCCCTTAAAAAGGGGGGAACCGGAATTAAAGTCCCCCAATTTATCGGGGGATTTAGGGGGATATAGAACGTTTTGATACCTACAATAGGACTTTTCAAACATCCTCTTAAGGCGGGCAAGATGCCCACCGCACAAAATTGGATAAGGCTTACCAGTTACCTACAGGTTGAGCAGTAGCACCCAGCATTGAGGGATCGATTGAAATGCCCAATCCTTCAGCTACACGACGACCATAAGAAACATCTGCCCGGAAGAAGTGGCAAAGTTGGCGCATTTGGATGTCCTCCCTTGCTTGAGAGAGACTACCGACGATATTATGAGCAAGACGCTCTTGCTGTTCAGGAGTTAGTAACCGATACAGATTACCTGCTTGGGTATAATCGTCGTTTCCTTCACGATGACTGTAACGATCGACAGTGACATCGCCCAAATGGTTAGGTGGCTCTGCATAAGCTGGATTTTCTTTAGGCGTACCCTCAGCACTATTGGGTTCATAGTTAGGAACGCTACCGTGGTTGTTCCCCGGCGCCATAAAGCCATCTCGCTGATAATGCATCACTGGACATTTGGGCTGGTTAACAGGTAGTTGCTGATAGTTACCACCCAAGCGATACCGTTGAGCATCTGGGTAAGAAAAGATCCGAGCTTGCAGCATTTTGTCTGGAGAGAAACTAATGCCAGGAACCACTGCACTAGGGCTAAAAGCGGCTTGCTCTACTTCGGCAAAATAATTCTCAGGGTTACGATTTAGCTCTAATATCCCGACTTCAATTAAAGGATATTCTCCTTGTTTCCAAACTTTGGTCAAGTCAAAAGGATTATCTGGATGTTTTTCCGCTTGCTCCTCGGTCATCACTTGAATACACATCCGCCATTTGGGATAATCTTTATTAGCGATCGCTTCAAATAGATCGTGAGTCGCATGATCGGGATCTTCGCCCTTAATCTTCGCCGATTCTTCCTCAGTCAAAGTTTGATGCCCTTGCAGTGTCTTAAAGTGAAATTTACACCAGACGCGTTCACGAAGTGACTCTGAAAGAGTATCGCCTTCAGCATTAATTAAGCTGAAGGTGTGGCTACCAAAACCGTCCATGTGTCGATGGTCTTTCGGAATTCCCCGATCTGAAAAGAGGATCGTTACTTGGTGAAGCGATTCTGGACTGAGTGACCAAAAATCCCACTTTGCATTCTGGTCTTTGCAATTGGTTTGGGGATTGCGCTTTTGGGTATGGATAAAATCAGGAAACTTCAAAGGGTCGCGGATGAAGAAAATAGGGGTATTGTTACCTACAAGATCCCAGTTACCCTCCTCAGTATAAAACTTGAGGGAAAAACCTCTAGGGTCGCGCTCGGCATCTGCTGAACCTTTTTCTCCTCCGACTGTAGAAAAGCGCAGAAGAAGTTCTGTTTTCTTGCCAATTTCAGAAAAAAGTTTGGCTTTACTGTAGCGGGTAATGTCATTGGTAATAGTCAAAGTGCCGTGAGCAGCCGCACCTTTAGCGTGGACAACTCTTTCAGGAATACGTTCTCTGTTGAAATGAGCCAGCTTTTCTAAGAGGTGGAAATCCTGCATTAATACAGGGCCACGCGATCCCGCCGTGAGTGAGTTCTGATTATCCGCAACAGGAATACCGTCAGCAGTTGTCAATTTTTGGGGTTCAGTCATGGGTAAAGAAGCTCTCCATTAAGTTACTCAGATTGCCCACAGTACATTTTAATCAGTAGATAGACGGGTGCCCACTGATAGGGCAAACCAATTCATAGTCATAACGAGTTTATATATAAATCATACTGGATATGATTATGATTTACCAGAAATTTGTTTTGTATTTTTGGGATATGTCGGGGATCACATCTGTGCAGTGGTGTCAACTTAAGCCAAAACCCTTTTAAAACCTCGTTCCCAGTCTGAGACTGGGAACGAGGTTTGTGATATAAGCTTATTTTCATTTTAGGTATTTAAATGTTTGAGAATCAACGAGCAAACATCTGTCGCCTCAATTTGATGTTCGTCAACTAGATGAGTTTGATGGGTGATAAATAGAGGCCCTTCAGCAACAGAAGTGGTGATGTTACCGTGAGAACCACGCACCAGAGAAGCATCCAGAGGAATCACGTCCATAAGGTAGCGAAAACCCAGTTGTTTCTTAAGTAACTTGAGAGCAATTTTTCCTTGAGGAAATTTTATTTGCGGATCGAGGAAAAGTTCTACAGGATCGTAACCAGGTTTGCGGTGGATATCTACTGTTCTAGCAAAATCAGGCGCTTTTGCATCATCGAGCCAATAATAATAGGTAAACCAAGCGTCAGATTGAGCGATCGCTACCAACTCACCCGATCTAGGATGATCAAGATGGTAGGCTTGTTTACCCTCATCATCCAATACCTGCGCTACGCCTTCAGTCGCTTCTAAAAGCGATCGCACTTTCGGGATATACGCCGGCTCATTCACATATACATGAGCAATTTGGTGATCGGCAACGGCAAAGGCAATGCTAGCACCAAAATCCAGCAGTTCTCGCCCTAGTTCTTCTCGCACAGCAACTAAACCATTTTCCCGTAATACACGGTTCAAATCTACCGCTTTAGAAACTGGAGTAATGCCATACTCAGAAAGAATAATTACTTGAGTATTACGTGCTTGATAATATTCAATTAAATCGCCACAAACAGCATCAATTTCTCGCAAATCTGCTTTAATCTGTGTTTCATTATTACCAAATCGTTGCAGACAGTAATCTAAATGTGGCAGATAAACTAGTGATAATGTCGGGCTGTAACGTTCCTCAATCCATTTTGCCGAATTGGCAATCCACTGGCTAGAACTAATGGAAGTTTTTGGCCCCCAAAAATCGAACAGAGGGAAGTTTCCTAAATCAGATTGAATTTGCGATCGCACATCACTAGGATGGGTATAAATATCAGGTAATTTTCGCCCATCTGCGGGATACATTGGGCGCGGCGTAATCGCATAATCTGCTGTAGAGTACATGTTGTACCACCAAAAAAGGTTGGCACAAGTAAAGTTTGGATCGATTGATTTAGCTATTTCCCAAACTTTGGGAGCTTGTACTAGTTTATTAGATTGTCGCCAAAACTTAACTTCACACTCATCACGGAAGTACCAACCATTAGCGACAATTCCATGTTCATCAGGCAATTTTCCTGTTAAATAAGTAGCTTGAACCGAACAAGTTACAGCAGGTAGCACTTTTTTGATGGGAACCACTTGCCCTTTAGCCGCCCAAGAAGATAAAAACGGCGTATTTTCTCCTAGTAAACTGGGCGTTAATCCCACGACATTTAAAATAACTGTTTTTTTCACAAACTTAGTTCCTTCTTAATTGGCGGCGAGTTCTTTTAATACCCACTCATATTCACGCTGAATAGAAGTTAGCAGATCTATCTTCATTTCTGACGGCAATACATCCCAAGTGTAAGTCTCAATTTCTAAATGTGAGCAAGCATCGTTTGTCTGAAGTAGATGCAAAACAGTAGCAATGTCATCTTGTGTAGATTGTAAAATTTGATAATCATGAATAAAAATTGGTACATGAAAGTGAGTGCGCCATTCTTCAGCTAGAGATTTCTCTAAATACGGTAATGCAGTGATTAAGTCAGGATAGTGATTGAGTGTACCATCGCTGCGACGTTCTATTACTTGGTGAAGATAGGTAGATTCAGCAAAAGGGCGTAAGCGTTCAACTATCAAACTACGCTTCTCAACCTCAGCAGGTATTTTTACTTTAATTGCAGCGCTGATTTGAATTTTACCAATTTTAATTCCTGCCGATTGTAAAAGTGCAAATACAGAATTTGGCTGTTCATATTCAACTGAAAAATGGCAGGTGTCATAGCAAATACGAACATGTTCTAGCAATTTAGTCTCTGCTAAATCCGGCTCGATATTTAATTTTTCTGATAAATAACTACCACCAATTGGCAATAACCAATTTTGATAAAAATCAATTACTTCTGAGGTATTTTCAATTAAACCATCAGGCTCAGGTTCTAAATCAATATGAAGTATCTTACCTGTTTCTTCGCTGATGCGAATCATTTCTACAACAACTGATGCTATATTCAAACAACTCTTTTTCAGAACTGTCTCGAAAGTTGCTTGGTCTTTTACCCACCAAGGTTTATAGGATAATGGTAGTGTAGAAATTCCACCATCAAGTCCTTCGGGTAACAGAGTAGCTAAAATGTGTGCCAAGTTTAATGTATAATTAACCCGTTCTTGTGTAGACCAATCTGGTGCATAAACTTGGTCTTTTACCACCTGTCGATGAAATCCGCCATAAGGGAATCCGTTTAAGGTGAAAACATATAAATCTTGTTGAGTTAGCCAAGCTTGGAATTTAGCTAAGTTATTACTTTCTAAAAGTTGTTTTGCGGCAACATCTGCTAATCTCAAGCCAATACCAAAAGGTTCTGTTGGCGATAAACGTGATTTGAGTTCGGGAATAAACTTTTCTAAATTGGCGAAAACCTCTAACCAACTTTCACCAGGATGAATATTGCTGCAATAAGTTAAGTGAAAATTATTGTTTTTGGTAATTTTCATTTTCTAGCTCTATCCCTTGTATATGTAATCTGTTTTCTTTGGCTTAAACTATTTCACAAAATACTTGCTACATATTCATGGTTAGGGGCGCACATCTGTCATTAGTGTCAACTTAAGGTGAAAGCCAGTCTAAGAGGATGTTTGAAAAGTATTTTGCTGTGATTTTATGCACTTAGCGATCCCCCCTAACCCCCCTTAAAAAGGGGGGAACCGGAATCAAAGTCCCCCAATTTATCGGGGGATTTAGGGGGATCTAGAACGTTTTGATACCTACAATAGGACTTTTCAAACAGCCTCTAAAACCAGCTTTTATAGATTGTCTCGTTGTCTCGTTCCCAGTCTCAGACTGGGAATGCCCGTCGTTGAGGCTCCGCCTCCTTTGCTGGCGGCTCTGCCGCCAGAAGCAGCATTTCCAGCCTCTTGCTGGAAACGAGATTTTAAAAGGGTTTTGGCTTAAGTTGAGACTAATGTACAGATGTGCGCCCCTACAGCCGATTAATAGTATTACTGGGTGTATACATTCAAGTTTAAGTAACAGCAAATACTTTTGCTAACTTCATCGAAATTGGTAGCAAGATTAGAACGAATAAACCGTAATACAAACCAGCAAAACCAGATGCAACGGTTGCATCTAAAACTATTAGAGATAAAACGCCTATTTTCACAGCACTTCGGATATTTTCGGCTATCGGTTCCCGCGCCGCCTTGATAAAGTTAGGCAAGATTCTGATAGCTAATAAAATAGCGAATGGTAGGGCTGCGATCGCTCTATACTCTTCTAATAGTCCTAAAGCTAAAACTGCTGTCACAACTATTGCAATTAGCAGTAGTGCTAGTAGTCCCGTAATCTGCTTACCTCCATGAACTTCACCCTGACTAATTGCGGTGATAGCAGCAATATAAAGAACAGGAATCAGCGCTAAATACCAACGTTCTCCGATCATTATTGGTACAGCACTTACACCTAATAATAAGTTACTGCCACGACACAAACCCATATTTAAAGGGCCAAAAAAATGATGATGTTTGGCGAGTGAGTTATAGAGGAGGCATGAAAGAGTGATAAATGTTGCGATCGCAGCACTCAACAACGATACTTGAAAAGCAGCTATAATCCCGATTGCAAAGAGTATACTCCCCAATAAAGTAGCATTTTGACGAGATACGCGACCACTGGGAATTGCTCTATTTGGTCGCTCTTTTGCATCTAAGTCTGCATCGAAAACATCATTAAAAACTATACCGCCTCCATATAAACCAGTTGTAGCCAATAACAACCAAGCTAATGGAATTAGTATGGCAAAAGTTGCTTCGCCATTAATTAATTTAGTAAAAATTATCCCAGAGCCAGAAGCAGCAAAACCGAGAAGAATATCCGCCCAAGCAGTAACAATATTAGCAGGACGCATCAATTCCAGATAACCCCGCCAGCTTTGAAAATTTAAGCTTGCAACATTCACTTATTTATCTGCCTCCATGCCTAGTAATTTTTCAAAATAAACCGCATATTACAAATGAATTAGATATTTATGCAATTTCTCTTCCCAGTACAGACGCGATTAATCGCGTCTCTCCCCAATTTTCTACTCAATCAACACAAAATCTGAAACTGATTTGATTCCTGGTTCTTGTCCCCGTAGCACAGAATTACCACTGAACATTTGACGTTGATCGATAGATTGGGGATTGAGCCAATCTGAAGCTTTCATCTGCCCAGTTTGACTGTAAGCAGCTAGGGCATTTTCATAACAAACTGCTCGCACATGTTCTTCAGGAATGCCTCTATCTAGCATCAACTGAGCCGTTTTCGGGACTGCCAAAGGATCGCTAATACCCCAATCAGCGCTACTATCTACAATGATGCGATCACACCCATACTTACGGACAACTTCTACCATCCTGGCGTTACCCATCTTCGTTTGTGGGTAAATCGTGAAAGCTGCCCAAAAACCCCGTCCTAATACTTCTTCAACAGTTTCTTCGTTGTTGTGATCGATAACTACTTGTGAAGGATCTAAGCCATATTCAATACAGCGATCCATACTCCGACTAGCACCCGCCTTTTTATTGCGGTGAGGAGTATGAATTAGTACTAACATATCAAGTTCTTTGGCTATTTCTAACTGTTGACAAAAGTACTTATCTTCTGCTTCTGTCATATCGTCATAGCCAATTTCACCAATGGCAACAACTCCCTCTTTACAGGCATAAAGTGGTAGCAGTTCCATAACTTCATCTGCTAGCGCTTCGTTATTAGCTTCTTTCGGATTTAGTCCGATTGTGCAGTAGTGTTGGATGCCAAACTGGCTAGCACGAAACCGTTCCCAGCCCACAAGACTACTGAAATAGTCTTTAAATGAGCCAGCGTTAGTTCGGGGTTGTCCTAACCAAAAGGCTGGTTCAATAACGGCGACAATTCCATATTCCCGCATTACCAAGTAATCGTAAGTAGTACGGGAACACATGTGAATATGAGGATCGATGAACATCATGGTTTTAATTATTGGGAATTGGGCATTGGGCATTGGGTATGGGTTATTTTCCTTGTCTTCCTGATTCCCAGTCCCCAGTCACTTTTATTTGTAAACAAAGAGGCGTTGGCGGCTAAAACTGCTCCAAGTCAGATTACCTTGTTGAATGGATGACTGTAAATCTGGGTAATGAGAAAGTAATGCTTGCGCTTGGGGTAAAGGAGACTCAGCACAAGCTAAGGCTGCTGCTTCTTGCTCTTCTACAGCCCCATTAGCCAGTACTTTTTCCAAATCTGTGATGATTGCGCTATCGGCAAACCGCCCTACAGATCGCCAAAGTTCTGGCGTAACTGAGCGTTTAGCTGCCCAGCGTTCATGGGCATAGTCTGCCAACATCCTCGCCAATTCTGGGTTAGCACGCCGATCTAGACCCCAAATTAGATGCAACGGACTGCCGACAAACACAGCCTTCAACACCATTTGATTCCAAGCAGCATTATCTAAATAATTCGCTGGATAAGGGTTACGTAGTGCTATGGCTTGGAATACATTACTCATATTGCTGCGAATTCCCTCAGCAGTACGGTGGCGATGTAACTCTGGATGTGGTAATAGCGGCAAACTTTGATAAAGAACAACTAACTCCCCCATATCGGCAGTGGAGAAGACTTGATCGAGCGATCGCACATAGCCCTCAGCATCATCGTGGGGCAAAGCTAAAAGCAAAAGTGTGCGACCTGCTTGATCTACACTCCAATTACCAGGATACCAGCCGGGAATCAGATCCTCTGCTGCTTGCAAGTCCTGGAATGTTAGCTGCAAATCCTGTTTACCTAGATAACGCGGCACAGCACTAAAAGCCGTAAAAAACACTCTCTCAGCAGCGCCGCTAGCAATCTGTGCCTGCTTCTGTTCCAACCAAGTAAAAGCTTTCTCTGAAACAGACTTTAACAGCCAGTGATGCAGTAATTTGTTTACTTTATTCATGATAAATTCAGGATAAGTTGCCCAACTTTTTTGTGACAACTAAGTATAAAATCTACCACTAAACTTGATACTTTGGGATTAAAGCAGTTAGATAATATACTACTGAGATCATAACTTCACTGAATCTATAAAAATCTCCTGACTTTAAAGAAGATACTGTAAAGATACCATTTTGATTGGATAAATCATAAAATTATCTTAGGGAAAAAAATTAGAATCTTATGTAATAATGATCTCCATTACTAGCCTCAGATATAAAATCTAGGCATCAATATAAATTATAAATTCATGTTATTTTTAAATTTATCTGTTAGGCGGAAAATCTTAAAAACTATGATTAATTCAGTAACGAGATTTCTCTATTAATTCATTTCAATATTGAATTATTTAATTGATTTATCATGTCTATTTTACTGTCAATCTTAATTGCAGTAGCAAATCTATTTACAGTTACTTAAAAAGTACTAATATTCAAATGGCTATTCAACAAAAAAGCGCTCTAAATCTGCAACCAATTAATCAATGTGTCCGTGTGACTTTCAATTATGATGTTCACTTCACTAGAGGTCTGTTTCAGTTAGATAATCCTTTACTCGCCCAAGTGATTGCCGCAGATGGGGAGACAACCCCAAAACGAGTACTAGTAGTGGTAGATGGAGGATTTTTACAGTACCAGAATGGGCTGCTAAAAAAATTATCAGTCTATGCCCAATGTTATGAAGATGTACTAACACTGAGTGGTGAACCGATAGTAGTTCCGGGTGGAGAAGCAGTCAAGAACGATTCTAGATTTATAGAGCAAATTCATCAGCAGATCAATGCATCTGGATTGTGCCGTCACTCCTACGTTTTAGCAATTGGAGGTGGAGCCGTCCTAGACATGGCAGGATATGCAGCAACAACGGCTCACCGAGGAATTCGGCTACTACGAGTACCGACAACAGTATTAGGGCAAAACGATTCGGGTGTAGGGGTAAAGAACGGAATCAATGCCTTCGGTAAGAAAAACTTTTTGGGTACATTCATGCCACCTTATGCTGTCTTGAATGACTTTGATTTTCTGACTAGCCTTGACGAGCGAGATTGGCGATCGGGTATTGCAGAAGCAGTGAAAGTCGCACTGATTAAAGATGCAGATTTCTTCGATTTCATTATGACTAATGCCGAGAAATTGGCTAATCGAGACATGGACATAATGGAAAGGCTGATCTATCGTTGTTCTCAGTTGCACTTAGAGCATATTGCTGGTAGTGGCGATCCCTTTGAAATGGGTTCATCACGTCCTTTGGATTTTGGACACTGGGCGGCTCACAAACTAGAGCATTTAACTAATTACAGCCTACGTCATGGTGAAGCTGTTGCGATCGGCATTGCTTTGGACACAACCTATTCATATTTAACAGGGCAACTCTTGCAATCAGAGTTGCAAAAGGTTCTAACTACACTCAAAAAATTAGGCTTTACTTTGTACGTATCGGCACTGACAGAGCAGTTAGATCAACTAGACCATCCGCATTGTCTATTTAGGGGGCTTACCGAGTTCCGTGAACATTTGGGAGGACAATTAACAATTACCCTTCTACAAGGAATTGGACAGGGAATAGAAGTTAACCAGGTGGATTTGTCTTTGTATAGAGATGCTATTTTAATGCTGCAAGATTGGGAACTTTTGCATTAACAAATTCTGGGGGGTTAAGTAAAGAGCAACTAACAAGCGACGAGTTTTGTGGTGGGGTCTAAATCCCCATCGAACGGATTTGATAGTTGACAAATTTCTCCCCCATATTTTTATCCTTGGTTTTTATAAAGTAAATATGACAAGTTTTTTGAAGGACAGGGTTTGTAGTAAGCACTTTATGGCTTAGAAAATAAGGACTAAAGTCCTGACTACGAACTTGCTTACTTTTCAAGGCGATCGCTACTTTGTGATTCCAAATTGCAAAATACTTTTTAGTTCCTCTTCTTCTTCCTTGAGAACGTGGTAAAGTTCCCAATTTTGTTGCAGGTTTAACCAAAGCTCTGAGTTATTTCCAAAAAATTTTGATAACCTGATTGCCGTACTAGGTGTAATACCTCGCTTTTAATTTACAAGCTCATATAAAGCAAATTCGATATAGGTCATTAATTCAAATGCTATGCGAGTATACTAAATTAAAGTTATCGTGAGCCAAAAAAGTATGATGTCTTCGCTTCCCGTCAACGAAGCTCAAAATAATTTGCAACAGATCATCGACCAAGTTGCAGAGCAGGGTAAACCTGTGATTATTCGAGGCGATCGCGGTAATGCAATTCTGCTTGCGGAAAAAGATTGGTCTGCAATTCAGGAGACTCTTTACTTATTATCTGTCCCTGGAATGCGAGAATCTATAAAAGAAGGACTAGCAACCCCGATTCAAGAATGTGATGGGAAGTTGGATTGGTGAGTCAACAAGCTTCTGAGGAGCCACTTCCAAACCCCGAAGGAGCGAGTTGGAGGTTGATTTACACAAAACAAGCGCAAAAAGACGCCAAGAAATTAGCTTCTAGTAACTTAAAGGAAAAGGCCGAGGAATTACTCGCAGTCCTTGAAGAAAATCCTTTTCAAAATCCTCAACCTTATGAAAAGCTGGTTGGTGACTTATCAGGTGCTTATTCTCGTAGGATAAATATACAGCATCGGTTAGTATATGAGGTCATCGAATCTGAGCAAGTAGTCAAGATAATTCCTATGTGGACGCATTACGAGTAAGTTATCTCCCTACCCCCCCTTGATGTTCACAATGAAAACCTCGATTTTCCCAAGCTTGCATATCTACTTCAGTAAGTCTTGTAATATTTGAGCATTGCGGTTGCATAATTTGACTTAAAATTGCCCAAAATAAGCTGCGTGTTACATCTAATCCAGTTTTGAGCCAAGATTCACTATTACCAGGAACACCCAACTCCTGAACAATTTCTGACTCTACCCAAATACCATGAGCGCTCAAAAGAATTTGTGCCATCCATTTAGCTCTGGGTAGGTGACTTGGCGAGGTAATCAACATGACTTTATGCACTCCCCAACGTCGCAGAATTGGAATACTATAATAAAAATTTTCAAAGGTAGAATTCGCACAGTTTTCTAACCAAACGTTTTGCAACTCTGCTAATTCCGCCTGAAAAATTAACCGTATACAAGGATCTGGGGAACCATGAGAAATTAAAATTGGGGTTTGCGGGTATTGTTTTGCTTGTTGGGCAACATAAGTTTCTCGACGAATACTGCCACCAAGCACAAAGAAGGCATCTATTGGCTGCGAAGAAGCAAAAACTAAGGTTATAGTAGTAAAAATCAGCCAAACACCCAGGACAAGGTACAATCCACCACTGAGTTTTTGTAACAATTGCCACAGATTAACAGAATGTTTTTTAATAGAAATTAATGATTTGATGGTAAATTTGCGTTTCATGACTTAGGTAAGAAAAGCTGATTTAATGGCTGTCTAACAGTGCTACAATTCAGTAAGCAAAGTGCTATCTTATAAAAGTAATCTAGAATGCAAACATGACGCTAATCAAAGTGTCACATCGTCAGTATAGCCTTCCGGAGAAGGCTAACAAACTGAGAAATGATTGTTAATAACTAATGCGGTATTTTTGACATCATTCAACGAGAACAATGATGAAGGAGCATAGTTTATTTTGGGGTATAAAAACTTAAAAATTTCTGGAAAGCCTGATTGCTAAACTGTCAACAACACAATTATTCCAGCTAAAGTATACATGAACCAATCTGCGAAAAGTTACTCACCGCTCCAAGTAGCCTTGATTGGTGGAGCGATCGCCACAACTGCTACGATGTCTGTGTTCGGCCCCGCTTGGACTCGTGGTGTCCGTGCTGCTCTAGCCCTACAAGACAGCCCAAAAGTGATAGTTGACCAAGTTTGGCAACTGGTGAATCATGAATATGTTGATGGTAAATTTAATCAACAAGATTGGCAAGCAACCAGACAAACCCTGTTGAGCAAAGACTACTCTTCTAAGGAAGAAGCATACACTGCCATCCGCGAAGCTTTACAAAAGTTGGGAGATCCTTACACTCGGTTCATGGACCCCCAACAGTTTGAAGCCCTGACTAGCCAAACATCTGGGGAAGTCTCTGGTATCGGCGTTCGGATGGAAGTGAACCAAAAAACTCAGCGGCTGACTGTTGTCGAAGCCATAGAAAATTCTCCGGCGCTGAAAGCTGGGATCAAAGCAGGTGATGAAATTTTGGCAATTGACGGCAAACCCACTCTCAAAATGAAAGTGGATGACGCCTCGAAGCTAATCCGTGGCAAAGCGGGTACTCCCATCAAGCTACGCCTGGGACGCGCAGGCCAAAATGCTTTTGATTTGAAGCTGACTAGGGCAAGTATTGAAGTCCCAACGGTACGCTATACCCTCAGACAAGAAGGGAATCGCCGCGTTGGCTATATCCGTTTGCGGGAATTTAGCGCCCACGCCGCAGACCAAATGCAACGAGCCATCCGCGATTTGAACACTAAGAAAGTTGATTCTTATGTCTTGGATTTGCGAGGAAATCCTGGCGGTTTGTTGCAGGCCAGCATTGAAATTGCTCGGATGTGGTACGATAACGGCGGAATTGTCAAGACAATAGACCGTGTGGGCAGCAGTGAGGAAACTAAAGCCAATCGCACTGCTCTGACAAATCGTCCTTTGGCGGTCTTAGTGGATGGTAATTCAGCTAGTGCTAGTGAAATCCTTACAGGGGCGCTCAAGGATAATAAGCGGGCGGTAGTCGTAGGTGGTCAAACCTTTGGCAAAGCTTTAGTGCAGTCAGTTCATGAACTCGCAGATGGTTCCGGCTTGGCTGTCACCATTGCCCATTACTACACCCCGGCGGGAACGGATATTAACCATAAAGGGATTACGCCAGATATCAAGTTAGACTTGACAGAGGCACAAGAGCGTCAGTTGGCTTCTAATCCAGATTTAATCGGAACTAAGAGCGATCCCCAATATGCTCGGGCGATCGCAATTCTATCAAATAACAACTTTGCCCAGCCGCCAGCAAATCAACCGACTCGACCCATGAGCCGCGCTGGTGACTTGAAATTTTAGGTGAGTAATTTGTTAGCAGGTGTTCATATATTCCCAAATCCAGATTTTTGGAGTTATGGAAACTACTTGATATTACCGTTCCAAGATTTTGATTTGGGAATACTAGTAAGTAATCCCAAATCAAAATCTCAGATTTATGAATCATCAGCCAGTTGATGCAACCACCGCCACCAGCTTTTTACCAATGGTGTCGGTGGTTGTTCCTATTTATAACGGTGAGGCGGATTTACCAGAGTTAATCAATTGTCTGTTGTCTCAAACTTACCCAAAAGACCGGGTAGAATACTTGTTGGTGGACAATAATAGTAGCGATCGCACTCTCACCATCCTCAAAACATCTGCCGAAAATTGCCCAATTACAATTCACCCCTTGAGCGAAACCCAAATTCAAAGCTCTTACGCTGCTCGTAATACTGGGATTCGCGCCGCTACGGGTGAAATTATCGTTTTTACCGATGCAGATTGTCGTCCACAATCGCAATGGTTAGATGCATTAATCCAGCCTTTTGTCAATAAAGAAGTGGTAATTGTTGCTGGTGAAATTTTGGCACTACCAGGCACAACTCTGCTAGAACAACACGCAGACCGTCAAGAAACTTTGTCGCAAAAGCATACCCTTAAGCATTCCTTTCGTCCCTATGGTCAAACCGCTAATTTGGCGATTCGACGCATTGCCTTAGAAAAAGTGGGTTTATTTCGTCCCTATCTTACAACTGGTGGCGATGCCGATATTTGTTGGCGGATTTTGGGGGAAAACATTGGGCGTTTGGAATTTGCCCCAAATGCGATCGTTCAGCACCGCCACCGCGCTACACTTCCAGAACTGGAAAGTCAATGGCGGCGCTATGGACGCTCAAATCGCTATCTGCACGAACTGCATGGTGTAGAATTAATGCGAGAGATGACACCCAAAGAATACGGCTATCGTTTGGCACGTTGGTTATTGAAAGAAATACCAAGGGATATTAAAAAGGCGTTGGCGCAGCCCACCGCAGGCATCGCTGGTCAAGCCACCCTTGTAGATTTATTAAATACTCCCATTGGTTTGTTCACAGCTAGGGCGCGTACTGCTGGGCAAAGAGACGCCAAGCTACCAGAAAATGCCAAGATAATTGCTCGACTGTAAGTAAGAAAAACGGCGTTGCTGATTAGATATATAAATCTTGGTGTAGAGACTAGCAATTGCAACGTCTCTACAAAGGTTTTGAAATCACGCAAAATCATTTTCATCCCTGAATTCAGCAACGCCTAAGCAAAAACGCTCTTGTCAGCCCAAAAGCATTGACTAAGACCCTTATTCTTTCCTTAGCTCACAAAAGTGAATATATCTTAAGAAGTATTTTCAAAAATAGGGAAAGCAAATATGCTGTTATTGATCAAGTTTTAACTTTAATAGCTTGTATTTAATAAAATAAAAATTTCAGTAGATAGGGCTTGCTGCAACTTTGCACTTTGGTCGTTATTGGACAAGTTTTTGGCACTGAATAGGGCGAAAAGTTAATTTGAACGTTGACATATTTGATTGCTCCCTCATCATTGATAGATAAGTTAGTAAATCAAAAAAAACAAGTTCTGCCATATTTATTTATAAAGTGTCCGCTCTTGCAAGTAACCCGTTCCTTGCCTGCTCAATAGCGTCTGAAGCCTTGAGGAAAGCATGGGGTTTGCTTCCCTTGCTCTCTTCATTCACAGCTACGCTTCATAGTTTTGTGAGTTGAGCAACATGAAAGTGGATGGATTTAGCCAACAGATAGAGAAATTGCGCTCACAGGTACAGGGACTATTGCAATGCAACAGAACTAAACCAAACTCACAACAGGAGATCATAACAGAGGCTTTCGAGGAACTTAACACCGCAATGGAAGAACTATTAACAGCTTCCGAGGAGTTAGAGGTAACACGAGCGGCAGTAGAGAAAGAGCGCCAGCATTACCAAGATTTGTTTGAGTTTGCTCCCTATGGTTACTTGGTAACTAATACCGTCGGGACAATCCAAGAGGCTAACCATGTAGCAGCAAGTTTGCTCGGTCTCCAACAAAAGTATTTAGTCGGTAAACCATTAATTCTCTTTATTGCTCAACAAGACCGCCAGTGCTTTAGCTCTCAAATGCAAAATTTGCAGGAGCTACTGAACTGGGAAATTAACCTCCAACCACGGAGAGGAAGGCCTTTCCCTGCTAGTGTGAAAGCGTCTGTAGTATATGACCTTGAGGGGAAGCAGCTTGGCTGGCGTTGGCTGCTGTGCAACATCAGTGAACGCAAACAAGCTGAAGAAATGTTGCACAGAACTTACCGTGAGTTAGAAATACGGGTGGCGGAACGGACAGCGGAACTGGTAAAAGCAAATCAGAAATTGCTAAATGAAATTACAGAGCGTAAACGAGTCGAGTCACAACTGCTGCACCTTGCCTTTCACGATGCACTGACGGGTCTGGCAAACCGCGCTGCATTTATGAAACACCTAAAACATGCGATAAATTATTCAAAACGGCATTCAGATTATCTATTTGCTGTGCTATTTATCGACCTAGATCGGTTTAAGGTGATTAATGACAGTCTTGGACACCTAAATGGAGACCAACTTCTGCTTGCTATTGCAAGTCGGCTAGAAATATGTGTACGCTCCATAGATACAGCCGCACGGCTTGGGGGAGACGAATTTACAATCCTGCTTGAGGGAGTCCAGGATGTTTCAGACGCCATCACAGTAGCTGAACGGATTCAACAGGAACTAGCGTTACCCTTTGAGCTTGACGGACAAGAAGTATTCATCACGGCAAGTATTGGCATCGCGTTGAGTTCGACAGTAGACTATGAACACCCAGAAGAACTGTTGAGGGATGCTGATACAGCAATGTACCATGCCAAGGTGTTAGGCAGAGCGCGTTATGAGCTATTCAACTCAGATATGTATGCTAATGCTGTGGCGAGATTGCAGTTAGAGACCGATTTGCGCCGAGCAATTGAACGCCTTGAGTTTCGGGTTTATTATCAACCGATTATTTCGCTTACTAGTGGCTCTATTTTAGGTTTTGAGGCTCTGTTGCGCTGGCAGCATCCAGAGCGTGGTCTGCTTAATCCAGCAGATTTTATTCCCCTAGCAGAAGAAACGGGACTAATTTTATCCATTGGCAGATGGGGGTTACATGAAGCCTGCCGCCAGATGCAAGCTTGGCGGGTATGCCATCGTTCCAACTTACTAAAGAAAATTAGTGTTAATCTTTCCGTTAAGCAATTTTCTCAGCCGGATTTGATAGAGCAGATTGGGCAAATTTTGCACTCAACTGGTCTTGATGCTGGCACTCTAGCGCTAGAGATTACTGAAAGCGTAATTGTGGAAAATGGCGATAAGGTAACTGCCGCACTTTTACAACTTCGAGAGATGGGCATTGAGTTATCAATTGATGACTTTGGTACAGGTTACTCCTCATTAGGTCGTCTTCATAACTTTCCAATTAGTGTGTTGAAAATTGACCGTTCTTTCATCAGCCCGATGGGTACTAATAGTAAGAATGTAGAAATTATTGAGATAATTGTCACTTTGGCACACAAGCTAGGTGTGGATGTGCTTGCCGAAGGGGTAGAGACAAAAGAGCAACTAGTACTTCTAAGAAAGTTAAACTGTGAATATGGCCAGGGACATTTTTTCTCAGTTCCATTAAATAGCTCGGCAGCAGAGGCATTAATTATGCAAAATCCTCAGTGGTAAGAGGATGTCTGAGAAGTATCAGATATTTGCTGATCCCCCCTAACCCCCCTTAAAAAAGGGGGAATAAGAGTCTCAAAGTCCCCCTTTTTTAAGGGGGATTTAGGGGGATCTCTAAGCATTCGCTGTATAGAAAAAACTTTTCAGACATCCTCTAAGGGCAATGCTGGAAAACTTTTCGGCCAGCCCGTCCCGATGAAGGCACAATTATTACAGAGGTTAAAGGGTTGACTGAGGCAGAGATGTCAACTTTAAAAGCTTTGGGGGCGGTAGAGGTGAATTCAAGTTGTTCAATCCCTGTCAACTTTCGCTAAATTGGAAAAAGGAAAACTCAAGGGAATCTTAAATGTCAGCACAATTGTTACTGGTGGATGATGAACCAGGGATACGGGAAGCCGTGAAAGACTATTTGCAAGAGAGCGGTTTCAGCGTTCAAGTCGCCAGTAACGCCCTTGAAGGTTGGGAATGGATGCAGCTGAATACACCTGATTTAGTGATTTCCGATGTGATGATGCCTCAAGTGGATGGCTATCAGTTCCTCAAGCAACTACGAGAAGACCCCCGCTTCCAAGCACTACCGGTAGTATTTTTAACTGCTAAAGGTATGACAGGCGATCGCATCCAAGGCTATCATGCTGGTGTTGATGCCTATCTACCCAAACCTTTTGATCCAGATGAGTTAGTGGCTATAGTCGAAAATTTGCTAGCCCGTCGCGCCGCTAAGGCCGCAAGTACGGGAGATGACGCTGAAACCCCCGATCTTGCTGAACTAGCCAATCAGATTGCCCAAATCAAGGCATTGTTAACTCAAAGAAATGCTATTTCCCAATCGCCAGCCCCTTTTAAAATTGATTTGACTCCCAGAGAACAAAGTGTATTAAATTTGGTCGCGGAAGGGTTGATGAACAAAGAAATCGCCCGTCGCTTAGAAACCAGCGTCCGCAATGTAGAAAAATATGTCAGCCGTTTGTTTAGTAAAACCGGCACCAATAGCCGTACAGAGTTAGTTCGTTTTGCTCTCGAACACGGTCTTGCTAAATAGGCATTGAGCATTGGGCAATTCAATTTTAGATTTTGGATTATTCAATCTAAAATCTAAAATTTTTGCTACCCTGCTCCCCTACTCCTGGGTAATTGGTAATAGGTAACTGGCTGCTAAACAATGACCTATTACTGGTAATAGATAAAACATAAGTATTTCAGCAAATCAGGCACTTAGCTTCAGCAAAAAGCTCAAAGAAAGGTGATTTATTTTTACTTTGGTCTTTTAGGTTTTCATTTGATTCGTGCCTGTTGTCCAATTCCCCATCTGTAAAGACACAGGGTTTTGTTCTTCTGCAATGTTTTGATAAAAACTCGGTAAAATGCACCCGGCTGAATTTGCTCTCAGATTCTACCAGTACCCTTTGCTACAAAGTTTTTAATAGCGGAAACTGTTCCTGGGACTTTGTGCTGCTAAATAAGACTTTCACAAAGTAGAAATCACAATATTTTATGAAATCTACTTACTGCTTAGTTTTTATGGCAACGGGGGTATGGGATCAACATTTGATTTGATGCCCAATCCACGTTTTTCACAACTTAAATTACACATTTAAGTTGGGGTATTTTCAGCAACATTACGCAAGCGCATTAGCTGACGCCGCATTTGAGGTGAGGCTTTAAACTCAGACACTTCCTGCGCTTTAACGGACGCTTGTAGCGTCTCTAGAAAGTCATCAGAACCTTCGGTTAAAGCATCAAGTAGCACCTGTAATAGTTGCTCGCGATCGCTCAATAGACTCTTTTCCTCAATCAACCGGAATTTGAGATGTATTTCACACTCATAAACACCTACTTCGAGATTATTTATCTGGCGTGGTAATGCTTTGGAGTTCATAGCTATTGAGATTCCTTTACTTGGTTGTCATGAGGGTAAGGAGGTAGATGTCCAGCAAAAATTCTTTATATCTCTTTTGAATCCAAAGTGCTTGAATTAAGAATTTTTCTTCATCAATCACCTTTGTATTCCATTTCACTCTCCTGTGTTGATTTTCAAGCTAGATTTTCAGTGTCTAGATTTTGACGTTTCTGTGCCCGATGTAGCTTATGGTAAGCCATAACTATTATTCAGTTTTTAAGATTCTACACAATAAAGTTTCTGTAAGAAGTTGTTCAACCTTTTTAAAGGTTTTTACATCAACTTTATGTGAACGTCAACAACAGTTTTACTTGTTACTCTAAATTTAGTGTTTATACGTAAGTAAAACCGCTGAAGTTTTTTGAGTTTATTAAAGCCAGCGGTCGATGTAGCCCTATTCAGTGAAATTACTTGATGTACGTTTTTTGCAATAGAAAATTCCGGAGAAATTGATCGGCATAATTATTAATGTCAAAACTTTTGTTCTCCATAAAAAATGTACACAGATCAAATTATTCCTGCTAAGTGCCTTACCCTAGTGTCTTTTGGGCTTGATGAGTAAAAAAAATCTTAGCAGTAGGTAAGATTAGTACACCAGATGAAAATACTCTATCCAGTAATTTTTACAGAAAAATAATTGGACTACTGTCAGTACTAGCAGTTAATTCTGTCTTCAACTCATCACACAAGTAGCAAGCTAATCAGTAAAGGTGATATTTTTACTTACGCCCATTCAATATACCCTTTTGAAACTGCGTTCAAAGCTTGTAAATTGAGAGCATTCAAGCTCAGAATAACGTCTACAATAATTTCAGTGTAATCCACGCAAATCTTACACCCTTTTATGGATAACCCGATGCTGCTCAAGTCCACAACCCGGCATATCCGCATTTTTGCAGGTGAAATTGACCGGGATGGCGATCTGGTTCCTAGTCAACAAGTCTTAACGTTAGATGTTGACCCAGATAACGAATTTAATTGGAATGAAGATGCCCTGCAAAAAATTTATCGAAAATTTGATGAACTAGTAGAAGCATCTAGTGGCGCAGACCTTACAGACTATAACTTGCGCCGTGTGGGGTCAGACTTAGAGCATTATCTGCGATCGCTCCTACAAGTCGGCGAAGTCAGCTACAATCTTTCTGCCCGTGTTACCAACTACAGCATGGGAGTCCCTCAAGTTGCCATTGACGACAGACAATAAGCGAATGAGTTGCTAGCGGGCTGCCTGAACCCTTCTGATAATTCAGGTCATCTGGAAAAGCTCACAAAAAACCTAACCCCCTAACGCCCTTCCCGACGCTCTAAGGGGGAAAATTCTATTTCTCTCTCCTTTTAGGAGAGAGAAATAGAAGTGAGGTTTTCTAGATACCTTGAAAAATCAGGTTTTTAGAGCCACTTCATTCGTCAGGTACTTTTGCCAAAATTATATTTGCTATTCTTAATTCTTAATTAAAGTTAATTCTTGCTATCCTACTTATAAACTAAATAAATACCAACATTATCTGCCTATTGATGATCGGGTAATTTCGCCAAAGCAAATCGCGCAGTTATGCTTGGGTTATGCTTTGGTGACAGGGTTGGAGTTAGTTGCTTTGGCGATGAAGAGTCACAGGGCAATAGAAGCTATGATTAGGCTGTAGGGTTGACTTAGGAGCGTATTTTTTGGATAAGTTTTGTATTAGCACCTGCTGATATCCGCCAGCTAAAATCATCATCTAAAGTCTGGGTATGTCAAGTTTAAGAAAGATGAGCGGTCTAGATTGTCCCTACTAATGCTATTAAAGAAATTGCCAATCGCTGATCGGTGCGAAAACTATGGAAAATGACGCGGCAACGCTCTACTGTCCAAACGAGAATTGTCAGGCTGCCAACCCCCTGACTCACAAGTTTTGCCAGCGATGTTCCACGCCCCTTCCCAAAAATTATCTCTGGGTTGTGGTAGATAGCCCAAGTGTGGGTAGCCCTGGAGAAATATTAGCCGATCGCTATTTAATCGTTGATAAATTTGTTCTTTTAGATACGAAGCCTGGTTTATTAGCGCTAACGCCTGAGTTAGATAATTTGCAGCCTCTAAAAGCTTACCTAAGACTAATTCCCTACCGCATACACGTACCGCAGGTATATGGAGTGATTTTTGTTGCTGACGGGTCTTCCGAGCGAGAAATATTACTCTTAGAAAAACCGCCACTATTAGTAGATGACACTATCCAACAAGTGCATTTGGGCAGCGAGTTAACCACCGCTTGGCGTGATGCAACATCGATGCGCCAACTGAATTGGTTATGGCAAATAGCTCATCTGTGGCAACCTCTTGCAAGTGAAGGTGTCGCCTCTAGCTTACTTGACTCTTATGTATTACGGGTAGAAGGATCGTTAGTACGTTTGTTGGAATTGCGTTTTGACAGCGCCACATCACCAGAATTGCCCCAACTAGGTGAATTTTGGCAGCAGTTGGTCAGCAATGCCAAACCAGCGATAACTGAATTTGTCGATCGCGTTAGCCTTTCCTTAATTCAGAGAGAAATTAATTCAACCGATCAATTAATCGCAGTTTTAGATCAGGGACTGGCACAATTGGGGCGATCGCAAACACCCACGATCCAAATTATCACCAAAACCGACACCGGGCCAAGTCGCCAACGTAACGAAGATGCCTGTAGCCCTCCCAGTGGAACTCTGGTGAGCAAACCACCCCAGTCAACAGCCTTAGCAATTGTCTGTGATGGCATCGGTGGACACGAGGGCGGCAATGTCGCCTCAAATTTAGCCATTGAAACGATCCAGCAGCAGGTACAACAACTAACAAAGGTTCCCTACGACCACATAGACCCCTCACTGCTGCTGAATGACCTAGATAAGGCAGTGGCAATGGCCAATGACAAAATTAGTCAGCGCAATGACAGTGAAAATCGCCAAGGGCGTCAACGCATGGGCACGACTTTAGTCATGGCATTGCCTGTTGCTCATGAAATGTACATTACCCACGTCGGCGATAGTCGTGCCTACTGGATAACACGCCACGGCTGTTATCAAGTTACCCTTGATGATGATGTCGCCTCCCGCGAAGTGCGACTAGGTTATGCCATTTACCGCGATGCTGTGCAACAGGCTGCTGCTGGCTCTCTCGTCCAAGCTTTGGGTATGGGCCCCAGCACTGCATTGCATCCCACATCGGGACGGTTTATGCTCGACGAAGATGCTGTTTTTCTGCTCACATCTGATGGTTTGAGTGACTTCGATCGGGTTGAGGAGTACTGGGAAACAGAAATTTTGCCGATTCTAGTTGGGGAAGCAAATATAGCAACTGTTGCCGATAGATTAGTCGAAATTGCTAATACTAAAAATGGACACGATAATGTCACCGTCGCTTTAGTTCACTATCAAGTCCAATATTGGGAACCAGAAATCACGATCAAAGCAGTGATTCCAGAGAGTTATTCTGCCAAAACTGTTGATTTGGCATCCAGGGCGACAGATACAACCCTTTTAGGCAGCCCAAACCACAAAACTCAGGTCATTCCCGAAAAAGAGCCGGTTAAAACTCGTCAATTCCCCCTACAGTGGATAGTTCCATTAATATTTGTGCTAGCCGCAGGTTGTTTAGGATTGTTCGTCAAGCAACTGCGATCGCCATCAGGAGCCTCTCCAATTTTTTCCAATCCCATACAAACTTTAAACCCTACCATCGAAGCGACACCCACACCGCGATCGCTGGCTAATCTTTCTCCTGGTTGGGTAATTAAAACCAATAATGACATCTCCTTGGGAAAAAACAACCAATCACTTCCCCGTGGGACTTTTTTAGAAGTTATTGAGAAAAAATCAAATCCAAATCCCGCTTCTGGGAGTTTTTTGATGTCTATGCGAGTCTGTGCTAATAAAAGTACACAAACTCCAGCTAATACTAATAACCCAGATGTAACTACCTCAGTTCCACCAAATTCAAAACCTTTGCCAGCAACAGTATTGCTAAACTCCTCCCAACTCAACCGTTTTGGCGTTGTTTTACAATCAGACGCACCAAATCCATGTAGAACTGTCACGCAACCGCCAGTTACCGAACCACCTGACACCAGTCCAACTTAATCAAATAGTCGATAAACTGGTAAAAACCTGGAATAATAACAGGTAACAATCAGAGTAAAAACTTACAAGGTCAAAAAAATAGAAAATTTTTACCTTGAACAATTGTTATTTGAAATTATTTTTTTTAGCTCTTAGTTTAATGAATCCATGCCATCCCTGAATTTGGCGATCGCCCGTCTCCTAAACACTGGCACTGACAACTTCGCCATTTGGGTGGTCAAGGCTCCCTATCCCAGTGGCTACGTTTTACGTGACTGTGTATGGCCTGTTGAGCTGACCCACGTCTGGCACGAATGGCAGCAGATGTTTGCTGGTCATGGTCGCCTAGATATTTCCCCTAACTCAACATCTCAAAAGAGCAACCCATTGCCCATAGATTTGATTTCACCCCCTTCAGGTCAAACTACTGGCCCCTACAGCAGTCGTCTGATGCAATACTTGGGAATGAATTTATGGCGCTGGGTATTCGACGGGCAAATTCTTGGTAGTCTAGAACGCAGTCGCGGTATTGCTATGGGTCAGCATACACGTTTGCGCTTTCGACTAGAAATTCGCGACCCGGATCTCATCGCTTTCCCTTGGGAAATTATGCAGCGTGAGCCTGGTCAATCGGCGATGTCTCTCTCCCCAGATTTGCTATTTAGTCGCACCAGCACTGAAGTTGATGCTTTACCGTATTTACGAACTGACCAGGCTTTAAGTATCCTGCTGGTTTTAGGTCATGATGACAAGCTGCAACTAGAACAAGAAGCCGCGATATTACAGCAAACTCTTGCAGATACGCCTGGTAATTCCCAAAGATATGCACCTTGTGTAGTTAATCAACTCATCCAACCAACTCCGCAACAGTTGATTGATGAATTAGAAACCAAAGCATATAATGTTTTCTTTTACGCTGGACATGGTTTACCAGATCCAGACGGGGGGTTACTGTTTTTGCGGCCAGATATGCCCCTGAATGGAATAGAATTGGCGCAAGTATTGACCCGTACAGGTGTGAAACTAGCGGTTTTCAATGCCTGTTGGGGCGCACAACCAGCTGCAATCAATCATCAAGCGATACCTGCCAGCAGTTTAGCAGAAGTACTGATTCGTCATGGTGTGCCCGCAGTTTTGGGGATGCGCGATGAAATCGCTGACCACGAAAGCCACAGTTTTATTCAAGCCTTTACCGAAGCTTTGCGATCGCACAAGCCAATTGATGAAGCCGTAGCACAGGCTAGGCAAGAGTTGTTAACACTGTATAAATTTAATCAACCTGCTTGGACTTTGCCTGTTCTCTACCTGCATCCAGATTTTAATGGCGAACTCATTAAGAATCTGGATGAAGGTATTACCGAACTTCCAGATACAGCCATTCCTGATGTTGGTTCCTCGCTTCCGATTGCAAGTTTACGATCGCTAACCCCAAAAGGTAAAACCTGGCTACTGCGTTATGGAGTCACCCGTATCGGCCGCACGAAGGACAATGATATTGTCATCCCCGAACCATCTGTATCCAAACGCCACGCCGAAATCTTCTGCCGCAATACTCTTACTGATGCTACATTAGTACGAACTTATTACTTGCAAGATTTTTCCACCTACGGGACAACCTGGTTTTTAGGCCCTAATGGTTGGCAACAAATCCTCCGCGAGGAAGTCCCTTTGAAATCGGGAATGCAGTTAAAGTTTGGAAGTGCTAGAGGTGAAACCTGGGAGTTTGTTATTGAAGACTCCTAGCGGAGCTATTGCCTAAATAGATTTTGATGTTAAACATCAGCTTTTAAAATCTGTTTTTTTGGAGAAAAAATCAATAGTTTTTGCGGAAATCTCCTCTTAGAAGTTGTAGCTGTCAATACCACCAAATATATAGTGAGGTAAGAAAATATGGCTAATAAAATTAACGGCTCAGACACTTTCTCCTCTTTGCCATCTCAATTAGACCTAGAGTTTTTAGAAGCGTTACTCGAACCAGAAGATCATACCTATCCCTGGAATCCAGGCGATGATGAATCAGAAGCTTATTTTCAGGAACTAGAACAACAGTTCGGAATGGAAGATTTGCTTGATGAAGAACTAATGAGGCGATCGCAAGATTTTTACAGCCATCTAGATACGCTTTGGTCTGGTATTACTCCTACCCCAGATTATAATAACCGACAACAGTCAGTAGTACTTAATCTTCAAGAAATATTACGTAATAATTTTTCCGCCTGTGTTCCCCAAGCATTGCTCAACACCATAGCTACCAAAGCTGCCGAGATATTTGCTGCTCGTCAATTAATTAGTGAGCAACTGGTTGAGTGCGTTCAGACAATACTACCAACCTGGGGAACAGAGGATCTTCTAGTTTTGGCTCGTCCTTTTGCTTACGCTATGCGAAGTAGCGAATCGCAAAACGCGGCATCTGCGCTCAGTAATCTTCAAAATACCGAGTGGACAGCTTTATCAGAAGTAGAGAAAGCAAAGGTTAGTTTAGCGATCGCTTCTTATGCTTTCACTCAACTCAACAAGTCTGAGTCTGAACTATGAATAGAGAATGGGGAATGGGGAATGGGGAAAGTTTTCATTATGCGTTGTGTTCCTGTAACCAGCGCTTTGCCTTTACTCTGTTCAGAGGTGTCTTTTGCAAAGATGTTGGTTTGCCTTATGCAAAGACGCAATAAAAGAGTCAAAAATCAAGACTTTTGCAACAAGTTTAATGATTTTTATTTTCGTAAGTAGAACTACCCCAGAGTAAACTAACAATACGCTAATTTTCAAACTAGACCATCTATCTCAAGACATAAATACTTAACCATTGGGCATTGGTTGTTCTCCCTCATCTCCCCTGTCTTTTTCTTCTCTACGAACGCGAACAGCGTGTCACAGACAGACGCTCTTGCTAGCTTGCTTCCCTGCAAGGATACAATTTTGAATTGATTTTATCGCCTATTTTGGGCCCAGAAATCGGGTAGCAAAATTTTGCGATCGCGTCGGTGACAGCGCCCGTGCCTTGAGAATTGCCGCCATCAAAAAGGCGTAAGATAACACCCCAACAACTACCAACAGCAAGGCATTGATTGATCCTGTAGCATTCCACAGAGCGTGGAGTGCAGAGGCACTCAGATAACCAATAGAAAGAATTTGCCAACTTCTACTAGGTTTGAGGACAGCCAACCCGATAAAATAGCCCAAGTAGCCACTATAAGCCATGTGTCCGGCTACAGAGCCTAAAATTCGCGGAATTAGCAGTTGTAAACCTGCCAGTTGACCAGCAGCCCCTATACCCACCTGTTGAGTGACATTTTGAGTGATATCAGGTACATACTGACCGAGGGTTTCTAAGAGAGTGAAGCCCACAGCAGAAGCTGTTCCCAGGAGAATACCATCTAGAGGTTCCCAGACGCCTATACGTTCTCGCCAAGGTGAAGACAACATTCTACCGATGGCAAAGGCCCCTAGTACAGGTAATGCCTTGAGTAATTCCTCCATTAACCCAGCGCCAAAAAACATCCGCACTAGCAACTCTGTGAAGGTGATAGATTCTTGGGGTGTGGGCAAGCTTCCAGGTAGGACGGTGCGAAACACGAAGATAAATAGATCCAACAGCGGACTGAGCAAAATCAGGATTGTACCCAAAGCCGTAGCCATTAATACCCACCAAGGCTTCTGTTTACCGCAAAGTTGGTAAACAAAATAGTAGGCAGCGAAGGCGATGTAACATGCTACGATCACTTGATTAGCTTGGGGCCGACCGACTGTAGCGAACATCAGCACCACGAAGATTACGGTCAGTATTCCCGGTACGAGGTAAGCTTTAGTAGTTAAATCTTTACCAGTGGAAATAATCGGAAAAAGCTGGGTGAAGCTAACAGAATCTGGCTGCTTTAATTGCGTGTGGTTGTGGTAGTTCGTCGCCGAAGGCAGTGGTGTAACTTGGTTCACTGTGGTCGCCGGAGTCAGTGAGGTATACTCGTACTCAAAAACGTATTGCGGCCCATCAGCACCTAGAGAAATGCGATCGCCTGGGTGCAATTCTTGACATTCATACAAACGTTGTCCATTCAAATAAGTGCCATTAGCACTATTCAAGTCACAAAGCACCCAGCTAAATTTGCTATCTGGGGATAGAGAGAGGGGACGAACCACTGCATGACGACGAGATACCATTCGGTACATCATGGCATCCAAGACAACTTGGCAGCTGGGGTCGCGTCCAATGACCATCTCTTTACTGGGGGGCAGGGGGTAGCGAGATTCTGCTCCAAAAGCTGCCCCATTACCAGACACTAGCCGCAGAAATGCATTATGTCTTGCGTTTTTGCCTGTCATCGATAAGAAGTGCGTTTCTAAATTAATTCTTCACATAATTTGGCAGCCGGACTAACCTTAGCCACATTAACAGCAGCATTGCTAAATCCACTATAGCTTCACTTACTGCTAAGAAATTTAAATTTCTTGATGCAAAATTTAAAATTGTTTCACCTCATGTAAATAAGTATTCCATCTGCTGAGAGTTTGTCCTAAAACTGGCTTGTTAGACGGATAAATCAGATTGTCTTGATGCTGTACTTTTGACATCCTAGCTGCAAATTAAACCCACCGCAATTTATTAAAAAATAGTATTTTTTACTGCATTTAGTTCCATTTCAAAAATATATAATTTTCAGTCGTCTGTTGTCAGTTGTTTTTGCCAAAGCTCTTTTGGAGTGGGGAGTAGGGAAAGAAACTGTTATGAAGATTGAACCAAAAGATTTCCGGTATCTTGCCTTAAACAGCTGTAGTCAGTTCTGGGTGTTCAATCTTAGTTCCAAGTACTGTGAGGAATTCTGCTAGCCAATGCGGGTGAGCAGGCCAAGCTGGTGCTGTCACCAAGTTACCATCAACTATTGCCCGATCAACAGGGATATTAACATAGATCCCTCCAGCACTCTTGATATCTGGGCTACAAGCAGGGTAGCCAGTACATCTTTTGCCTTGCAGTACATCAGCAGCGGCTAATACCTGCAAGCCGTGGCAGATGGCAGCAATCGGTTTATTGGTTTGGGCAAAGTGACGGGTGATTTCTAGTACTTGCTGATTGAGGCGAATATATTCTGGTGCCCGTCCTCCGGGAATGACTAAAGCATCGTAGGTTGCGGCTTCTACTTCTGCAAACGTAGCATTTAAAGTGAAATTGTGTCCGGGTTTTTCGCTGTAAGTCTGATCTCCTTCAAAGTCGTGAACTGCTGTCCGCACCTTATCGCCAGCTTTTTTGTCGGGGCAAACTGCATGGACAGTGTGTCCTACCATTTGCAATGCCTGAAAAGGAACCATTACTTCATAGTCTTCTACATAGTCGCCAACAATCATCAAAAGTTTCTTTGCAGCCATATTTTTATTACCCTCACTCTTACATTAAGAAACGCTATATAGCGTTTCCCATTCAGATGCGGTACAACATTTATCACGGGGTGTAGGGGCACGGTACTGCCGTGCCCCTACGGGTGTACCTCACACAAACGAGAAACGCTATATAAAGTAAATATTAATTTAGAGTCAGCTATTTGAGGCGTTACCATTCGTATAAATTTTTGATACATTACAACACTAACTGTTTTGTAATGTATCATTTGAGGGCGGCAAGTTAACAAAGTGTAATGCACCCTACAGATTTTTTCTTTTAACGACTATTGACTAATTAAAGCAGATGAAACTCTGCGATCGCTCTCGGAAAATTTTTGTTTTCATGTCCTGGATGGCTGAGTTTAATCAAGGCAAAACGCTGTAAGGGCGTTAAACCTGCCCAATGTTGCTGTGTGAGGGTTACACCTATTTCTTGAGCTTTTTCCTGAAGGCTAGCTGGTACAGTAGCAGAGTCTAGCCATGCAGGATGAGGCTCGATGGGCAATTTTGTCGCTGGGATACCAGTACGTTGGATGATTAATTGCTGGATATACTCGCGGTAAGACTGAATTTCCGTTTCTGTAGTGCAAGTTAATTTGACTAAAGCTTGACGCTCATCTGTCGTCATTTGATTCCAATCAGACAATTTTAACTTGATGCCACAGGTATCTAATTTGCAGCGTACCTGCATAGGAATGCAACGCAGGGAATCAACAAAGTCTGCTTCAAATTGAAATAAATCTGTCATTGTTCAACAAACCCAAAGTTGATTGGGGAGGATGGGGAGTCGGAGAAGCGGCAAGTTTTGTGGCGGGATCTAAATCCCCATTACGAATTACGAATTACGAATTATTTCAACTTGCATCTCTAGAATTACTGAAACGAATTATTAAATAACTAATCGATAAGGCAAGAATAGCTACACCTAGACCAATTATATCAAGACCTCCAATTTTTTCTAAGTCAAGAATAATAATTTTTCTGGCAACAGCAATTAAAGAAGTGACAATAACTAATTCAACCTGAAAAACGTGTCTTCGTAAATAGGCTGTAATATTTTCTAAAATTTCTAACGCAATTAAAATATTTAAAAATAAACCAAAAACCTTATACAGTGTTGTGTTAAAGTTACCATAAGGGACTGTAAATAATTCTTTAAAAATAAATATTCCTAAATCTGCGATTGCTACCAAAATCACAATTACCATGAAAATAGATAGAGTTTTAGAAACTAGCACTTCTATGTTTTCAATGATGTGCATGAAGTTCTCATCTTTGGTAGCTCCTAGAATTCGCCTCAGTAACTTTTTCATCATGCTGCACCCAGTTCTAAAATAAAAGAAAATCCCATAGATAAATCTAGAGGATTGGAAAAAGATTAATTGCTGATGTTTTGTAAGTTTTCTATAGTTTTTTGATTCTTTATCTATAGCTAAAATTAGCTCTAGTAAAATCTCTTATTACTAAAATTTTAGCTCTTTAGATATAGTAATTGCTAACAGTCAAAATTAGAGAGTCATAAAAAATGATAATAACTATTGACTATTGATTATTGACGAAATTACCTATTGATGGTTTTAAATTACCACTTTCGAGCTACACTTGGCAGCTTACCATTGTGAGGACTGGAGTTGATGATTTTTGATGGGAACTTCCACCGAAATTGGTATCAACTGCACTGCACAGGCTTTTAATTCTGGTTGTAGTGAATCTGGACACGATTCTGGATGGGTGAGGGCGTTAGCTTCGGCATTATCTGCCCACAGCGAACCCCAGTGCATGGGGACAAAAACTGTACCAGGTGCGATCGCTTTTGTCACTTTAGCAGGAAACTTCGCTTTACCCCGACGCGATCGCACTTCTATATACATACTATCTACAATACCTAACCGAGCAGCATCACGGGGATGAATTTCGATAAACGGTTCGGGATGCATTTTGCAAATTTTTTCAATTCGACCGGTGCGTGTCTGCGTATGCCAGTGTCCGTAAAGTCGTCCATTAGTTAGCACAAAGGGATAATCTGGATCTGGTGGTTCTGCCAATCCCTTGGAGTAATATGCCCCAAATCGAGCGCGTCCATCAGGGGTGTGGAAGCGCAAGTTAGTGTATAATCGTTTCCCAGAGCGATTGGCAGATGCTTCTCCCCCTGCTTCCCCTGCTCCTCTGCTCCCCCTGCTCTCTTCAGGATGAGGCCATTGAGTCGGGCCTTGTGTCTGTAATTCGGCGTGACTGATACCTGTCATATCGCAGGGGCGATTTTTAGTTAATTTGACAAACTCAGCATAAACTTCGGCGGAGTTAGCAAAGGTAAACTCTTTCTCAAAACCTAATCTACGTCCAACTTCAGCAAAAATTTCCCAATCTGCTTTAGCTTCTCTTGGGGGTTGGCGGAATGCTGAACACAGAGTTACCACCCGTTCGGAATTTGTCATCACGCCAGTTTTTTCACCCCACTGGGCTGCTGGTAGCAAAACGTGAGCGTAGGCAGAGGTTTCTGTGGGATAATAGGCGTCTTGATAAATGGTGAAAGGCGATCGCAATAACGCCTTTTTAGTCCGCTCCAAATCTGGCATACTTACAGCTGGGTTGGTAGCTGCAATCCACAGTAACTCTACAGCGCCATTTTCCAAGCCCGTAATCATCTCCCAAGCAGTCAAACCGGGATTGGGCGAAATTTGTCCTGACTTGAGTCCCCAAAACTCCTCCACTTCTGCGCGATGCTGAGGATTTTTCACCGCCCGATAACCTGGTAATAAATTCGCCAAACCTCCAACTTCCCGTCCTCCCATTGCGTTTGGCTGACCAGTGAGGGAAAAAGGGCCTGTTCCAGGTTTGCCAATCTGTCCAGTCATCAGGTGCAGATTAATGATTGTTCTTACCTTCGCCGTTCCTTCTGACGATTGATTCACACCCATTGACCACAAAGACAGTACCCGCTCAGATTTACCCCAGTAACGTGCTGCTGTTTCTAAATCTTCAATGCTGATTCCACATTGACGAGCTACCACTTCTGGCGGATAGTGGCGAATCACTTCAGCATAAGCGGGAAAGTTGCTGGTGCAGTCGTCCATGAACATCGGATCAATATAGTTCCAGCGCATCAACAAGTGGGCGATGCCGTTTAACAAGTCGATATCTGTACCGGGACGAATGGCTAAATGCAAATCAGCCGCTTCTGCGGTTGGTGTGCGACGGGGATCAACCACAATCATTTTGACTTTGCGGTTCTTTTTGTGATATTTCTCTAGTCGGTTGAAAACGATGGGGTGACATTCAGCCGTATTAGTACCAATTAAAAATGCACAGTCGGTTAACTCCAAGTCTTCGTAACAGCATGGGGGGCCATCTGAACCAAAGCTTTGAATGTAGCCAGCTACAGCACTAGACATACATAAACGGGAGTTGGCATCAAAATTATTAGTACCCAGACAGCCTTTCATGAGTTTCTGGGCTATGTAGTAATCCTCGGTTTGAAACTGACCGGAACCGTACATACATAAGGCTTCTGGCCCTTGGGTGAAGCGTGCAGTTTGAATCCGCTTGGTAATGAGATCAAAAGCTTCATCCCAACTAACGCGCCGAAACTCTTGATCTAAGGAGTCTCGCATCATTGGGTAATGTAATCTATTTTTATCTAAAGATTCTGCGATCGTTGCACCTTTGACGCAAACCATTCCCTGACTGGATGGATGGGCTTTGTCACCCCGGACTCGCCAAGTTGGATTTCCTTGGCTATCTCGATTAGTTGCTTTGCCAAGTTGGGCTGGAGGTGAAACTTCTAAACCGCAGCCAACACCACAGTAGGGACAGAGAGTTTTGGTAAATTCACTCATGGCAGTTGTACCATTTTGTTATTGTGATTGTGTAACCTCAGATGTTGCGACAGGTTGAAAAGCGTAACTGAGTACTTTGTTAAGCTAGTGCAAGAGAGTTTTTTCTAAGCACTTTAGTGCTTAGAAAAAAGGACTAAAGTCCTGACTACGAACTATGAGAATTTATTTGCCTTACTGTCTACTCTCTATTTTCAAGACAGGTCTATTCTTCAGTTAAGAAGATCGGGTTTTTAGTTGGGGTTTCTGGGAATTCACCTTCAGATACAGCGGCAAAGGAACCTTTTGGTTCTTTGAGGAAAAAGGCACACATAAAAGCGCAGATTAGTGCCGCTAAACCCATTGTAGAAAATAGTGTGGGAGCGTCGGTTAAGCTGAAAATTGTCAGGTAAACTACGCCGCCAAAATTACCGTAGGCTCCCACGTTACCGGCAATTTGTCCAGTGGCTTCTTTCTTAATTAGGGGAACGATGCTATAGGTTGCACCGCAGCCAGCTTGGGCAAAGTAGGCGGCAAACATTGTCACTGCGATCGCTAGCGGAATTGGCCAGTTACTACTAATAAAATGTGCCATCAAATAACTAATACCAATGCCAACGCTGATAATTGTCATTGTCCACTTACGGGAGTTAAATTTATCAGAAATTAAGCCACCACTAGGACGAGAAATCAAATTTAAGAAGGGATAGGTAGCGGCAATCATCCCAGCGACAACATGCTCTAAACCAAAGGTTTTTTCAAAAAATGCTGGGAGCATGGAAACGGCTGCTAGTTCGCTGCCAAAACTAGTTATGTAAGTGAATTCGAGTAAGGCTACTTGACCAAATTGGAAGCGTTCAGATGGAGGATAAGTTTTCTTGCCAATTAGTAGTTCGCGATTTACTTGCCAAGCTTTGTAACTTTGGTAAGCAAACAATCCTACTAATAGCAACCAAGTCAGATACATTTGGCTCAAAGTTAGGAAGCGAATATTCTTTTGTTCCAAGCGCCAAGCTAATAAACCCAAGGCGGAAATCAAACCAAAATTCGAGACAATCATCGCCCAGAAGCTTTTAATACTGGTTACTTCTAGAGAACCATTTTTCTGAGGTTTCTTGTAGATTTTACCTGTGGGCGTATCTTGGACGCTATTGTAATAAATTACGCCGTAGATGGCTGCAATGATCCCTGTAAATGCGATCGCAAACCGCCAGTTAGAAGCACCACCAGCGAAAAAGCTCGTAGAAACTGCAAGTATGGGTAAGGCAAACTCTGCGCCAAAAGCCCCAAAGTTACCCCAACCGCCATAAATACCTTGGGCAATTCCCATTTCTTTCGGCTGGAACCATTCGGCCACCATGCGGATACCAACCACAAACCCAGATCCGACAATTCCCATCAGCAAACGACTGATGACTAGTTGATTAAAATCTTGCGCTAGCGCTGTCGCTAAACAAGGAACAACCGCAAACATCAGCAGGATTGAATAGGTGATTCTGGGGCCAAAACGATCCAGAAGCATCCCAATAATTAGCCGTGCGGGAATTGTGAGAGCAAGGTTACAGATGCCTAAAGTTTTAATTTGCTCTGGTGCTAAATGTAGTTCTCTGCCAATGGTTGTAGCGAAGGGGGCAAAGTTAAACCAACAAACAAAGGTGAGAAAAAAGGCAAACCAAGTCTGATGTAAAATGCGGTAGCGATCGCTAAATGAAAATAATTGTTTAAGCATTCCAATCTTTCTAATTGAATAAAATACGGAGAAGATGAGCCTTTGAACTCGGAAGTTGAGCCTTTGATCTCGGAAGTTGAGCCTTTGATCTCGGAGGTTGAGCCTTTGATCTCGGAGGTTGAGCCTTTGAACTCGGAGGTTGAGCCTTTTAACTCGGAAGTTGAGCCTTTGAACTCGGAGGTTGAGCCTTTGAACTCGGAGGTTGAGCCTTTGAACTCGGAGGTTGAGCCTTTTATCTTGAAGGTTGAGCTTTTAAGGTTGAAGTATGAGTTTTGCCCAATGCCCAATGCCTCTCAATACGGTTCGGTTAACTTGTTTATTGAGCGGAGATCCCCCCAACCCCCCTTAAAAAGGGGGGCTATTTTCCTCCTTTACCCCCTTTTTAAGGGGGTCGCCACAGGCGGGGGGATCTTTCTTTCCGAACGGTATTGCAATACCCCAGATAAGTACTAGCAGTTACTAACTAGTAGGGCTTCTTGCTTGGGTTTTGCCCCAAAATGTTTAATGAGTAAATCTTGTAATACTGGCTGCAAGTCTTCGCATGGTATGCCTTTGATGATGCAAGTTCCTAAATGGGCATCTTTACCAACTTTGCCGCCCATATAGATGTCAACGCCTTCCAAGGTTTTGCCATTTTTGCGAGTTTTAGTTCCCATCAAGCCGATGTCTGCAACTTGAGGCTGTCCGCAAGAGTTGGGGCAACCTGTCCAGTGAATTCGCACTGGTTTGGTGAAGGTTAACTCTTCTTCTAAGGCTTTAATCATTGCCAGGGCGCGATTTTTGGTTTCGATGAGGGCAAAGTTGCAAAATTGTGCGCCTGTGCAAGATACTAGCGATCGCGCCAGCAAACCAGGGTTAATCGAAAATCTCTCCAGCAAAGACTCTATTAAAAATGTTGCTAAACGCGAGTCAGCAATATTGGGGATAACAATGTTTTGCTCAACTGTGAAACGGATTTCGCCAGTGCCGTAAACTTCTGCTATACGAGCGATTTCAAACATATCTTCGGCATACAAGCGACCGACAGGAATGTGCAAACCTGCGTAATTTAAGCCTGCTTGTTTTTGTTTATATACCCCGATATGGTCGCGTTTTTCCCAGTCGATCTCGTCTTTTGCGGCTGCGGATATTAATGATTTACCCAAACGGCTTTCTACTTCTGCTCGAAACTTATCTAAACCCCATTCATCGATTAGCCACATTAGGCGGGATTTTTGCCGATTAGCGCGTAAACCGCGATCGCGATAAACTTCCAAAACGGCTCTACATACAGCTACCACATCTTCAGGAGCCACCCAAGCATTTAGAGGAATCGCCGCCTCACAGCGTTTAGCTGAGAAAAAGCCACCCACAAGGATGTTGAAGCCAAATATTGGGGATTGGGAAAATTCTTGCCCTATCCCCTGTCCCCTATCCCCAGTCCCCTCGTTAAATGCTGGCACAAAAGCCAAATCGTTAATTTCAGCGTGAACTGAATTGTCTCTTCCACCTGCGATCGCAATATTAAACTTCCGTGGTAAGTTGCTAAACTCTGGGTTCCCTTTCCCTTTGTTAGTAAGCATATCTTGAATTTGTTGTACCAACTCTCGCGTGTCGTACAACTCATCTGCATCTAACCCCGCTACCGGATCGCCTGTAATATTGCGGACGTTATCCATCCCTGACTGTACAGTGGTTAAACCAACTGCGTCAAATCTATTAAAGATATCTGGTAAATCTTCAATTCTGATCCCCCGTAATTGGATATTCTGTCTGGTAGTAATATCAGCGCAACCATCATCACCGTAACGCTGCACCACTTGGGCCAAAACACGCATCTGACTGCTGCTGAGAATACCGTTAGGCATCCGCAACCGGATCATAAACTTGCCTGGGGTAACTGGGCGAAAAAACACGCCTACCCATTTGAGTCGATGGTCACGATCTGTTTCATTCATTGCCTCCCAACCCAGGGCGGCAAATTTCTCTATCTCACTCTTGATGGCGAGTCCATCTTTTTCTGCTTTTAATTTCTCGAACTTATTGAGGCTAGTGGTAGTTGCTGTGTCTGTCATCAGGCTGACTCTCGTTGCAAATTACTGATATGATCGGGAAGTGTGATGGTAATTGCCCAATACCAATCAATCCGTAGTTACATCAGGTGCTGTATCTACGAGGGTTAGGGAATAAAAACTTAATATTTAATTACGGCTAATTATTTTTACTCAAGAGGATTCCAACGCGAAACTTCAAATCCGTGGTTAGTTAAGGAAAACTTGTCGCTATTTACATCTTGGGAATTTGTCAAGCAGGTTTAGATCATGTTCATGTAACAATTTCGATACTCATAACTTAAGATGAGATTTTTGTTAAAATCGTATAGATTGTTACGTTTTTTGGTAAAGTTTGCAGAAAGTGCATGAATACTATGCATTATTTGCATCAAAGTCACCAATGAACGATCTAGAACGCTTAATCAACGGTATTTGAGAAGACTGAAGCAATTTTAAATCGCCATAGATTAACCTAAAATCCCAAATTGAGTGGCAGATGTTAGTTAAAACTTAGATATTATTTCAGTAGCTATGAAACGTCGTGATTTTATTAATTGGGTAGGTTTGGGTTTGATTGCGAGTTCTCTACCTGTAGCGATCGCAGCTTGTTCTTCTCAAACACCTCCAGCATCTAAAGATTGGCAAACAGTAGGTACATCGGCAGAATTAGATAAAACAGGTCAATTGCTGGCAAAAAACTCACCTGCTGGCCCGGTGCTGGTAGTCGGCACATCTAAAGCCGGAAATCTAACTGCTGTTGACCCTACGTGTACTCACGCAGGTTGCACTGTAGCATGGAAAGCTGATGCCAAAAAATTCGCTTGTCCCTGTCATGGTTCGGAATATGCAGCTGATGGTAAAGTGCAAAAAGGCCCAGCGACAAACCCGTTGAAAACTTACGCCGCCAAGATTGAGGGGAATTCAGTTGTAGTCAAGCCAACTTAGTGGAGGCAGGAAGCATAAAATTGATAATTCCAGCAAGATATTGTGAGTAACATCAAACAGCTTTTGGTGCAAGCCGAGGCAGCATATCATGCAGCTGATTGGTCATCACTAATTCAATATTTACAACAGTTAATTTTAGGGGCAGACTCGGAAGATCCAGAGATAGTTAAAAATCGAGAATATCTCCTAAAATTAACACTTTCAATCTTAGAGATGGGGGATTTTCAGCAACGCTGGGAAATTACCAAAGTGTTGACTCACTTGGGAAATGTTGCCATCCCACCTCTGATTGAAATATTAGAAGATGAAGAGGCAGAAGAAGAATTGCGCTGGTATGCAGCAAGGACTTTGGGCGAATTTCAACACCCAAAAGCGATCGCGTCAATAGTTGAATTGTTGAAAAATGATCAGGATGAAGAACTTAAAGCGATCGCAGCTACGGCACTGGGACAAATGGGTACTGTTGCTATTGCTTCACTAACTGAACTTCTAATAGATGAAGATACACGATTGTTAGCAGTGCGATCGCTTTGTTGTATTCGGCAACCAGAAACCATCACACCGTTGTTGAGTGTAGTGCAAGATTCACAAGCAGCAATCCGCGCCGCCGCAATTGAAGCCCTCAGCAGTTTTCATGACGAACGTGTACCACCAATCCTGTTGAACGCTTTGGATGATATAGCCGCTACAGTCAGGCGTGCAGCAGTGCTTGGTTTAGGTTTTCGTCCCGACTTGCACCAAGCATTAGATTTAGCAACGAGACTGCAACCCAAACTTTACGACTTTAACCTTGATGTTTGTTGTGCAGCCGCAGTTACCCTTTCTCGGATGGGTAATGATGACGCTGCCAAATACTTATTTGATTTGCTGATTTCACCCCACACACCGATAACGCTGCAACTAGAAACCATCCGCGCTTTAAGTTGGGTGGGGACGTTATCGAGTTTGGAATATTTGCAACAAGTACTTAATCAAAGTACTTCTGAGACAGTATGGCAAGAAATTGTCACAGTTTTGGGGCGAGTCCAAAAACCGCAGTTAATTATACCAGCCGCCGAAATCTTACTGCAAATACTGCGATCGCAACATCCAGCCACAGAGATTGCTAGCATCAAAAGTGCGATCGCCTTGTCTTTAGGACAGTTAGGCAAAATGCAAGCAATTGAACCATTGATTTCGCTGCTAGGCGATTCTAATGCATCGGTGAGACTACATGCGATCGCAGCACTGAAAAATCTGGATGGGGAAGCCACACATCAACAATTGCAGCAGTTAGCAAATAATGCTGCACTCACACCAGATTTAAAACAAGGAATAGCGATCGCTTTAGCCGAATGGTAAATTTTAGGACTGTTAACTGTCAACTTTTAATCGCGTAGCGTCTCGTTGGCGCACCCTTGCGTAGAAAAGAGAGGATTAAAGTCTTTACTACAAACCTTTAATTATTTACGGCATCCTACTTAACCGACAATAAAAGTATTCCTTAAGTTTAAAGTAAGACACACCTGGAGTATGAAGTTATAAGTTCTCAGGTGAAATATGATTGTAAAGTATTGTTAATAGAGTCTCAACCGCTGGCAGCATCTAACTGCTTAAAGTTTCTAGTTCATTTCTATCTCAGTAAGTAAAAGCTAATGTCAAAAAAGTAATTATATTTATTCAGGTAAAAATCCTACTTAATTTAGCGATCGCTTGTACTTCTTAGGTAGGTCGATTTATCTAATTGCAAGCTCTAAAACGTTTCATTCTTTTCACGCTCATAGACTAACTTAGCTTTAATGCCAAATTAATTCCTGCGATAGAAGGGTTTTATTCTTACTTATGGTAGAAGTCCGGCGATAAACTAGCAGTTATGCTGTCTAAGAGCAACAAAATAATTCATAATAAGTAATTAAATGAAAATGTGAATAGAAGTGAAGATAGTTTTATTAGATTAAAAATAAATTAATACTGTTTTTTTCTATTGTGAACAAGCGACTTTGGTCGTAGGTTCCTAATCATAAATTAGTAATTACTGATTATGAATTATTTTGATCGCTCTGAGGAATACTAAATTGTTGTGGTATCTTCAAACGCTTTCAAATTTTTCAAAAGAAGCTGGGGAAAAAACTACTCAATTATTGTCAAGATTTACCTAATTTACCAGTGGATTGAGTAGACAATATCGGTTTTGAAAATCAATCGACCACAGAAATCTAGAACATAAAAGGAACCATAAATTATGAAGCCTCTCGATTTATCTAAAGCTTTTTTAGCTACTGTCTTTGCCATCAGTTTCGCTTCTGTATCCTTACCTCCTTCAGTTTCTGCCCAAAGTGGAGGCTCCGGCAGTGGTGGCTCCGGCAGTGCTGGCTCCGGCAGTGCTGGCACTAGCTCAGGTACTGGCACAACGGGCACTGGAACTACAGGCACTGGAACTACAGGCACTGGAACTACAGGCACTGGCACTACAGGCACTGGCACTACAGGTACTGGCACAACGGGTACTGGCACAACGGGTACTGGCACAACGGGTACTAGCTCCGGCACTGGAACTACAGGTACTGGCACTACAGGTACTGGCACAACGGGCACTGGAACTACAGGTACTGGCACTACAGGCACTGGAACTACAGGCACTGGAACTACAGGTACTGGCACTACAGGTACTGATACTACAGGTACTGGCACTACAGGCACTGGCACTATGGGCACTGGAACTACAGGTACTGGCACTACAGGCACTGGAACTACAGGCACTGGCACTACGGGCACTGATAGTACAGGTACTGGCACAACAGGTACTGATTCCACAGGCACTGATGCCACAGGTACTAACAGGAATGCAGGCGTCGCAACTTCCGAAAGAAATAGCGATCGCGGTTTCGATTGGGGTTGGCTAGGTTTGCTTGGTCTAGCGGGTTTAGGAGGTCTGGTTCGTAATCGCGAAAAAGTCCGGGCTTATAGCGATCCTGATGAAGTAACAGGTTCTCGCCCCAGATAACAAACCAATACTTCTCGGTTCGTGCATTTTCAAAATAGGAATTTGCTTTTGGGGAAAGGGGAAAGGTTTTCTCTTCCCCTTTCCCCTTTTCCCCTTTCCCCTTTTCCCCTTTTCCCCTTTTGCCCTTTTCCCCTTTTCCCCTTTTCCCCTTTTCCCCTTTTCCCCTTAACCGAAAAGTATTAGCTGTAGGGGCAATACCCTACAGAAGCCGCTTCTCTACGAACGCGAACAGCGTGTCACAGACAGACGCTTTGCGAATGCGTCTACCTAAAAATCATTCTTTTCAGCTATCGTTTGCGTAAGTCCTGAATGCAATATAGGAATCATATTTGATTTCTGAAAAAATCTCGGTAGTCTTGTAGTGGACTGTAATGGCTTTAATGTTGCAAAAAAATTGTCGGTTGGGTGGAGGCTTTGCGTAACCCAACATCCTGATAATCAGTTGGGTTGCGCTCCGCTCCACCCAACCTACGTCTAATGCACTATTAAAGCCATGACAGTCCACTACGTGCATTTCAAAAATCAAATACTAGTCCTATATCTGATGCGATCGCAGCTGTATCCGTATCAGACGTTATAATCAGTCGCATAATGAATTAAAAATCTTATCTAAAAATTCAGATATTTCAGCAGAAAATAGTCAGTTCTTTTTTGGCGATATTTTCCGAAAAAATCCGTGCAAAGCGGATAATTGACGACAAAGGCGATAAAACCTGATTTACATATAGCGTTTCCTAATCATATTAGGTACTATCTTAGCCCCCTCTTCGCTTGCTCTTAGGGGGTTGGGGGTGGGGTTCTTGTACATCACTTGGGCCGAGAACCGCTATAAATGTAAATCAGACAAAAGGCCTGTAACAAACTCTACTAAATTGTGGATAAAAATCCGTTAACTTAATAAAACTGATAAATGTAATTCAGGCTACATAAAAATGCGCCTAGAGCAGTTGCAAGCCTTTCTAGCGATCGCCCAAACCGGCAGCTTTCAACAAGCAGCGCGAACATCTGGTGTTACCCAATCGACGATTAGTCGCCAAATCCAAGCATTAGAAGCAGATTTGGGGATAGAACTGTTTCACAGAAGCAGTCATGGCAAGCTGACGCTAGGAGGTGAACGCTTGTTACCCCGCGTCCGCAAAATTTGCCAAGAGTGGCAGACTGCTACAGAAGAATTAGCCGATTTAATCGCCGGAAAGCAACCAGAACTTTGCATTGCCGTGATTCACTCCCTATGTGGATCTTACTTACCACCAGTGTTGCAAAAGTTTTGTCATGATTATCCAGATGTGCAATTGCGGGTAACTTCATTGGGAAGCGATCGCGCTCTCAAAGTCCTCAAAGATGGATTGGTAGATTTAGCAATTGTGATGAATAATCGCTTTTTAACCACCAGTAGAGAAATGGTGGTAGAAGTACTTTATGATGAACCTATAGAAGTTTTAACCGCAGCCAATCATCCCCTAGCACAATATGAATTCGTTCCTTGGTCGGAGCTAATTCGTTATCCCCAAGTGGTTTTTAAAGATGGCTATGGGATGCAACGCTTAATACAAGATAGATTTGAGCGCATGGAAGCTACACTCCAGTCGGTTTTAGAAGTAAATACCCTAGATGCCTTCCGGGGAGTCGTGCGCCAAGGAGAACTAATAGCTTTGCTACCTCAATCAGCATTAATAGAAGCTCGTCTTGACCCTACCCTGGCGATTCGTTCCTTAGCCAGCAATAATACTAGTGGTTTAGCAGATGGTTCCAGTTTGACTCGTCGGGTAGTTATGGTAACAACTCAAGACCGTCTGCAAATTCCCCCCATCAAGCACTTTTGGCAACTCGTGCGGGAAAATATCCCACTGCAAATTGAGCAGCAGCGATCGGCTTCTTAAGCGTTATTAGTCATTATTAGGACTTACGCAAAAGTACACGCTGTAGGGGCAATTCATGAATTGCCCCTATCTGAAAATAAGGGTTTCGGCTATTGTTTGCGTAAGTCCTGATTATTCAAGAGTCTTTAATTTCTGATGGGACTTTTGCAAGATAATTAATAGTTTATAAAAACTAACTGTGCCGTAATTCTTAGCCAGCCCTGAGTCTTGTTGGGATAAACTCATGCTCTCTTATCTTGTTATTCTCGCACGTTAGTAGCTGCACACCAGTTAGCCACTGTTGCGACCCCTGTAACCCGATTTTGAACTTAACAGTGCGGGATTTATACTCTTGTGTGATTGTGATCTGCGGCGGATCAAGAAATCTTGCCGTGAGCGACTTACCTGGATCTATAATCATGCCCTGAGTTCCGAGTGCGTAGCTACGGAAAGTATTAGAATTTGGCCTGTTTGCGTACTGATCCAGCGATTCTGTTTCTGTAGTTCTATTGCCGCCGTTGTCTGTCGTGATCTTTGTTATTTCCTCAAAATATTCTAATGGTGGCGGTGTCAAAAGGCGCAATCTTTTCTGCGATTTGTTGTACCATCTGATATTTATATATAAATTATGCCCAAATTGCCTGTCCGTTATGATATCGCTAGGCTGCATCGTCAAGATATCTAACTCCAAGTATTTTTTCCAGTCCTCCCCGTTCACCTGTATTTCTTCTATTTCATCGCCACTGTTATCTATATCGCCACTGTCTTTGGAAAAGAATTTTTTAACCTTTTTAAAAGGGTTACGCTGGATTACTTGTTGATACCCAGAAGGGGAGTTAAGAAGGGCTTTGGCTTGGATATTGTTTTTTTTTATCTCCTGGTCAGGAAGCAATTTACGCCCAAGCGCACTACCATTTTGTTGGACAACGTGAGTTAACTCATGGGCAAGTAATTCCTTTCCTCCATGACTCTCTGGAGCATATTCTCCTTGACGGAAGAATATATCCTGTCCTGTTGTGAAGGCACGAGCTTGGATAGATTGATTGAGTTGGTCAGAGCGGCTATCTGTGTGGATTTTGACACTGCTGAAGTCAGTCCCAAAAGCTTGCTCCATTGGTTGGCGGATATCGTTTGAGAGTGGCTGTCCACTTCCCCGTTCCTGTTGGATTGAAGTTTCCAGATCGGATGTGGCTGCAACACCACCACCCTGACGTTGCAGCGAAGTATTGGTATCCGCCAGAGATTTCATTTGTAATTCTTCTTCTTCTTCTGGTAATGCTTCCCGTTGCAGCGAAGTATTGGCATCAGCCAGAGATTTCATTTGTAATTCTTCTTCTTCTTCCTCTGGCAATGCTTCCCGTTGCAGCGAAGTATTGGCATCAGGCAGAGATTTCATTTGTAATTCTTCTTCTTCCTCTGGTAATGCTTCCCGTTGCAGCGAAGTATTGGTATCCGCCAGAGATTTCATTTGTAATTCTTCTTCTTCCTCTGGCAATGCTTCCCGTTGCACAGACTGTTTACTCACAGGGTCACTCATCCTCTGCATCACTTGCTGTGCTACTCTATCAGCTTCCTGCTCGTAAATATCTCCTGGCTGGTTAACCGTGAGTTTTGTTTGTGGACGCAGTGATATTCGACTGATGTCGTGCATTAAAGGTAAATTTTGCGATCGCACCTCATTTGCTGCTTGGGATGAAGCACCAGAGGACTCTAAACCAAAACCACGTATCGGTTGTTTGAGTGCAGGTATTGAGAAGGAAGCAGTAGTAGCTTTTTTGGGCTGGACTATGCGTTCTCTCATTTTTTCTCCTGATGCCTAAGCAGTAGGTGGATGAATATTTTGCTATTAATAATATCTAGAGTACAGCGATCGCACTTTTAATACAATTCACTCAAGGTCTAAATTTTCGGGAACCCCGTTTTATAGTATCGGGCGATCGCACAAGTCATGTTGCGTTCTCATTAAATTGGCAATTCTTCAACCCTAAACTGAGATTGTAACACTAATGATCGCTGGCTATGGAAAGTTCACTCTAACCTTGAGTGGGCGCTAGTTCTGCACTGTTTAAACATAGAAATTCCCCTAACTGAAATCTCTCGTCGCATTAATTTTTAAGGTGGGGGGGTTAACTTTCTTAATAAGAATACTAAGCCATCTAATACATGGCGCGTTACACGCACGTTTTTGAACCCTATAAGAGCGGTGATCGCAATTATAATTCAATGGGCATCGGAAAATTTATATCGCTGCCAACTAATATATTTATATGTGTATGACCGTGCTTGTATAACTTTCTGGTAATGGACGAAAGGATATCCGAAAAGGTAATTAAATCGATCAATGCACCTTTCAACATGTTATCGACTTCTGTCCAAATGAAGGCAGAGCGTACTTCAGGACAAGTTACGAGGTATTGGAAAAAGTGATCCTCAAAATTACTCAAATTGTCTGCTTTGCCCTTCGTTAATATTTGATCGGAAAATTCACTTAGAAATGTCTCTATATTTACGATGTTTTTGCCATTTAGAGTGTACAGCTTATATGATTGGCACAGGGAGTTTGATAAGTCTGTATATGCTACTTTATTTACCACATTTATGATGGATGGTCGTGTTATATCAAATCCTATATTCTTCATCGTGGCATTCCTTTTTTACTCTTGTTATTGGTTTTTTGTTGTAAATTACGATTGTATTAAGCAATAGTTATGTAACTCGGGTAAAATTATTGTAGTGATCGCTTGTAGCCCACCAATGATTCGCATGTGGCCCTGCCCCTGTCGTATCCCTTACAATTCGATTTCTCCCCCAGAACCCTTCAGCCGCTATAGCTCCTGTTGGTTCCGCATAGTATTCAGCGTACCCTCCGGCTCCCGCGAGTCCGGGTAAGTCACTATCGTTATTATTCCAAGGCGCATTCCAACTGGCCGTTAACCATTTTGCAGCCGCGGTTATTGGCCATTGGTTGTGATGTACCGTCATTCTATTATTGTAATCTTTATCTGATCTGTTCATCTTCCAAGTAATCTCATCAGGAATCTTGTCTTGAGCACTCTTTGGGAGCCTATTCCAGGCATCTAAGGCAGTCTTGTCTGATTCTGCCCGCTCTGTAGAATCATTCCATGGGTTATCTGCGGCAACTCTGTTAGTAACCCATGGAGGCACAGCAGGTCGTGCATTCGGACTCGCTGTTGCCAACGCGTATCCTGCATTTAGCGATGATGATAACCCACCTACAGCCGTAGTATTAGCAGAATTCCATGGAACCATTTGCAAACATCCGGGCTGCGCTAATGATGAAATTTGGCTATTCCCTGTTATTGCCACTTTCCCTTGGATCGCGCGATCGGCAATTGATGCAGATGGGCTTACGATGGCTGTGTGTTGCGATAACTGCTGCGGTGGTAAAGGCGATCGCATCACTGCTCCCCCATTCTGCTGCACTACATGGGTCAACTCATGCGCCAACAACTCCTGTCCGCCCCGACTCCCAGGATTATATTCCCCCTGCCGAAAGAACACATCCTGTCCCGTCGTGAAAGCCCGCGCCTGAATTGATTGATTCAACTGATCAGACTGACCATCCGTGTGAACCTTCACCCCACTGAAATCTGCGCCAAACGCCTGTTCCATCGGTTCGCGGATGTTGTCTGCGATCGCCTGTCCACCACCCCTAGCTTGGTTAATGGACGCTTCCAAGTCTGGCGCAGCAGCTATCCCAGCCTCAGCCTGACGCTGCGCCATCGGCTTCATCTGTAATTCTTCCTCATCCTCTGGCACTTCTTGCCGTTGCAGTGTCCTATTGTCCAGAGATTTCATCTGTAATTCTTCCTCATCCTCTGGCATTTCTTGACGTTGCAATGTGCTAATCTCCAGAGGTTTCATCTGCAATTCTTCTTCTTCCTCTGGCAATGCTTCTCGTTGGATAGACTGGCGATTTACAGGTTGCGCCATTCTTTGCATTACCTGCTGTGCGACGCTATCAGCTTCCTGTTCGTAAATGTCTCCAGGCTGGCTAATTGAGAGTTTTGCTTGGGTACGCAGTGGTATGCGACTTATATCGTGAGTCAGTGGTTTATGGAGTGGTTGTATTTCAGGAACCGCTTGGCGTGAAATTGCCGAAGACTCCAAACCAAAGCCGTGTATCGGGTTTTTCAGAGATGGAATTGAGAAGCCTGTAGTAGTTTTTTTCTGCCGGTTAACCTGTTCTCTCATTTCATTCTCCTGATACCCAAGCAGTAGCTAGATGAATATTTTGCTGTTACTAACATCTAGAGTACAGCGATCGCACTTGTAACACAATTCACCAAAGTCTAAATCCAGGCAGAGGTCAAATTCGACTTTTGGCTACTTTTGATTCTGATGCAGTAGCTTTAGCCTTGATTTTAGGAGAGATTTTTTATTTATGGACTCAAAACAGCAACAAAGTTTTTTCACGTTCGATGGAGATGTTGGCGGTACTGCTGGATATGCCGGGGTTTCGGCGGCATCTGATGCTAGCAAGGCGGCTAAAACGGCAAGTAAATACCTCAATGATTCATTGCTGATGAACCAACTGACAGAGTACGTGTATAAACTTTTGCTAGAAGATTTGCGATCGCAGCGCGAAAGGATAGGTAATTATGGTTCCCAAAGGTGGTTGTGATGGCTATAGGCGCTAATAACGGCAACATTACTCACGAATTAAATTATGTTACAACTAATCGTTTCTACGTTGAGATCGACAGTTCTATTGCTGCATCTTTCGCTGAATGTTCAGGATTAAGTATTCAAATTAAGAAAAATGTGTTTCAGGAAGGTGGTGTTAACGATCAGCAAAGAATTTATTTAGGTCATACAGAATTTGCAGACATCACTCTTAAACGTGGAGTTACCGATCATCCAGGTTTTTGGAACTGGATGAATGCAGTTTTTGATGAACAAAAGAAAACATCTCGACGTAATGTCAATATTCTGATTTTCAATCAAGCCGGTGAAACGATGATGAGTTGGACTTTGATTGGTGCTATTCCGATAACCTGGAAAACACCTGCACTCCAAGCAGATGGCAAGGCAGTTGCCATTGAAGAATTAACTTTAGCTTATGAAGGGTTACAAGTTGCAAGAGCTAGAGGAGGAGGTATTTCTGTACAACGAAATCAAAAAACAGGATATTTTGTTTCTAGTTAATTGGCTCTTTTTAAACTATAACTATGCAAATTATTCAACCTCTACTAGGAAACAATATTCATCCTCTTGGGTTAAGATCATCTTTATCTCATCCTCACGGAATGTTATTGAGAAAAGAGTCTCATTTGCTAAATTCACGAAGTAATTTTATCAGTTCCATACAAACTAAACCACCATTAGTCACATCCTCAAAATTTTTATTGTCTCGTGAACATGAAGCATCGATACAACCATTGATCGGTTGGGATAGTTGGGATACTCAGGATATAAATAATGAGTTTCCATTAGTTGACTTGGATTCTTCTGATTCAAGAACTCCACTAAAAAATAGTAATATTAATAGTAGTGAACCAATAAAAAGCAGTATTCCAGAGATAATGCCAACTCGCATTGACAACAATACCAGTAATAATACATCATCAGAAATAAAGATTAAAGGTAAATCTAAATCAAAAAAAATAAACAAATCTCAACAGCCACCGGAAAAAAAGTCAACGCCTAAATCTCAGACTAAAAAAACAGTCAAATCATCAGCGACTAAGTTGGTTGATAAAAGCAAAATTCCTATTAATTTCAATGAAGATAGCTTATTAGCATCAGATGAGCCTTTGCCTGTTGAGGCTAATTTAGAACTCCCCACGTTACAACTTGATATTGCTTCAGATAATATTACAAATGATCGTGATTCGATTGGCATCATAACGCCTAGTATAACGGCACCAATTTCACCTAGCTTTGAAGATAAATCGACTTTATTCAGGAATATTGCTAACGGCGAAGTACAAGCAAATCCTGAGTTAACATCTAGTTTACCTAATGCACAATCGTCTCTGATAGAAAGCATTTCGCAATTACAACAAAAAAAGAAATTAGACGATAATGTAAATGAACTAGCAGAAACTTCACTGATAGAATTTTATTTACCTAATAATATTGAGGAAACATTTACTCCGCCTCTTCTTATCAAGAATGAACCAAAAATAATCACTGAAGCATCAGAATCAGTTAATATCTCAGATATCCCAGTCAGCCTAACGCCAATACAACAGGATAGTGAAACAGATCAATTTACTTCTATAGTTGATAATCAAACCACCACTTTGCCGACAAATTTAATACAGAAAAAAGAGGTGTTACCAATCTTAAACCCTCCATCGCCGGAAGAAGAATCACCACATACAAATAGTAATTTTGAGGAAATTACAGCCATTGAATCAGACTTAATATTAGAAAGTAACACAAATGATTTTGTTACAGATAATTCTGTAGAGAATGCAGCTTTATCGTCAGTATTTACCTCACTTAATGTTGATGACACACTTCATGTTTTGGCGAATGCAGAAAATACCGTAGGGGCGCACAGCTATGTACCCCTACCGAATGTTGGTGTACCTAATTCTAAGTCTTCAGTTGCAAAAAAACCTATTGCAATACAACAAGAAATTATCTCTAGTGTTACGAGTGAGTCTCCAGGCAGTACACCTGTTCAGTTAACACCTATCTCAGCCGATATTGAAGACACACCCAGCTTATTCACAAACTCTGATAATAATGAACAGTTAGTAACTGTTAATGTTTTAGATGTCTCAGCAAATGTAACTTCACTGCAACATGACAGCAATCTTGAGAATACTGCCAGCGAGTCTACAGAAAGTTATCCAATCTTAGCACTACCTGAGATTAGTGAAACACCAACAATTAGTGCTATATCACCTCAGATTGCTGAAACTGGGATGTTTAACGACAAGCCGCTAGATATCTACGCGCCACTTCCCACCACATCGCCTGAGATTAGTGAAACACCAACAATTAGTGCTATATCACCTCAGATTGCTGAAACTGGGATGTTTAACGACAAGCCGCTAGATATCTACGCGCCACTTCCCACCACATCGCCTGAGATTAGTGAAACACCAACAATTAGTGCTATATCACCTCAGATTGCTGAAACTGGGATGTTTAACGACAAGCCGCTAGATATCTACGCGCCACTTCCCACCACATCGCCTGAGATTAGTGAAACACCAACAATT
>NZ_JBALEL010000063.1:0-87144 GCF_036917935.1 Nostoc sp.
ACCCTTAAGAATATCGGGAGCCGAATGAGGTGAAAGTCTCACGTTCGGATCTAACTGAGAGGTGCGCTGGATAATACCAGCCATCGACTCAACCAGTTGCGCTAGTTATCTGGTATTTGCAGCAATTACACATTTGGGAATTGCACCCACTTGGCATTTTCCCCAATACCACCTAGAAAAGATCGATGATTTTGCGATCGCGATCATATTCGGAATCATTGGGGCGGTGGTGGGATGGATTTTTATGGGCATTTTTCGCGGCTGCGATCGCTTGTTTGCTCGAATTCCGGGCCCCATTTATATACGCACAACATTAGCAGGATTTGCGCTTGGCACTTTAGCAGTTTTATTACCCCTAACCCGTTATTTTGGACATGAAGAATTAGAGTCAGTCCTTACTACTAACTTTGGTGCTGTTTTTCTCTTAACTCTTGCTCTTGGTAAAATGGCTGCCATTAGCTTGACGGTAACTGGTGGGTGGCGCGGTGGATTCATCATCCCCCTGTTTTTCACTGGTGCTTGTATTGGTAAAGCAGTAGTAATCTTAATTCCGGGGCTTAATCCCACCCTTGCCATGATTTGTACAATGGCGGCTCTTAATGCAGCCGTAACGCGTACACCTATAAGTACGACTTTGCTACTGTCAAAGCTGACTAACTTAAGTCCTTTTACACCAATCCTTTTTGCCAGTTTAATTGGATTTTTTCTTGCGCCCAAAATTCCCCTGATTGCATCTCAACTAAAGTCCCAGAGAGAAGTTACTGAATTGTAGCTAGGGTATTGTGTTAATTACGCACAATTATTTTTCATTTAGCCACCAAGAACGCATATTTGCGTTCTTGGTGGCTCGCCGTTCGCGTAGCGTCTCGCAGAGAAGGCATCGCTTTTTCTTATTGAGATGCTCTTACCCTGAGCTTTTTGTGAATGCTCTAAATAAAATCTCCAGCCTAAAATTTCGGTTTTTGATAGCCGAGGTATATTGCTTCTAAAAAAACATCAGGCGTAACAGCTTCTGGCAACTTTTCTAAATTAATAATAGCTACAACTTGCTCGGCTAATTTGAGAGATAATGAGGCTCTTGCCTTTAACGACATTACACCACGACGCTGCAAATACTCACGAATAACAGTAAAATCATCTGGCATCAATGGTGATAAATCGGCACTCTGTACTAACTGTTCATGAAGTACCTTAGCCTGTTCTGAAATCGTCAATATCGCTGATGCAGTCGTTGTTTGGGCTTGAATTACAATTGTGCCAGCAGCCAAATCACCTAAGCGCTTTTCGCGGCTACCCAACATAATTAAAAAAGCGCCAATAAACAAAGTTTCATCAAAGGGTCGCAATAAGGCACGTAGCGTTGCTTGTTGTAGCCCGATGAGTCTACCATCATCTAGAACTACGCGAATTTTAGCAACCCTTTTACCAGGAGTTTGCCCAAACCATAAGGTTTCAAAAAATACAAAATAGCCGATGTAAATTGCAAAGGCAATCAGGCAGAAAATTGCTATTAACCAAATTCCTAAATTCTGAGCATTTGTAATCAAGTCCTCAAACAAATTGAAGACTTGCGTCGAAAAAACAGTCCAGGTAAGCAAAAACACCAGCAAGGTTACAATCAAGATTGTATAGTCAATCAGCAGTGCCAAAGCTCGATTACCGATTCCTGCTAAAGTAAATTCCAACTCTACACTTTCTGGAGTCTGGAATGCGATGCGATTAAAAAAGCGCATATTTTAACTAATTCAAAATTAATAGAGTTGGATTAAGGTGTTGAGTTAACGCAAATCTTGTGAGGGAGGTTTTCTTAATTGCAAACCTAGACCTTCACGCCGACTACGCAAGTCCAAGTATAAAACAGCTTTTAACGCTTGCCAGAATGGCATGACTAAAACTCCACCTATCAAGCTTCCAATCAAAGAAATAATATACACAATCGAGTAGATAGCAGAACCAGGCTCAAGCCTTATTAGGAATAAGCTAGGTATATAGTTTAATACAAACACCAAGGGCAATGTCACGATAAAAGCAACTAAAACAACGCCCTGAATGCGAAATACTGAGGCTTTAGTTAACTCCCAACTTCTGGCAACACTTTCGCCACCATTGATATTTTCCTCAACTGCTAAAGGCACTTCAGCTACTATCCAACGGGAGTAGAACCAGGTTAATCCTAATAATACAATGAGTGCCGTCACAATTATTGCCAATGTGGTTGCGACTACAATGCCTGAAGTCCCTAATATTCCTCCTAATACTACTCCGATTAAGCCAGCTACTACACCACCGACGATCGCTAGTCCCAAATAAATTAGAACTAAAGATATGCCGACTTGGAAAGCAACTCTCAAAAATGACCAAAGACGTGGATTAATATGGCTTCTGGCAGTTTCAACACCTTCAGGTTGGTAAATCAATTCTCCAAAAGCCAAGCGTGAAATTAGTCCAGAAATGGCTGCATATTTCGCCCAACCATACACAGGAACTAGAATCCACAAGTGAGCGATCGCAGCCAGATTAAGATAAGTCTTTAGATGAGAACGATACAACTGTACCGCAGCACTGACAACATTTCCTACACTCAGTGGTTGTATCTGACCGGAAGATCCAAAGTTTTCAGACATAATGGTAAATTTTCCTTGAAACTACGGAGATGAATTTGAGGCTATCTTAAGCTAAGTTAAACTGAGTGTTCCCAAAATTCATGAATATTCAACGTTGGATTGCGCGACGAGAACCAAATTGGCAGCGTTTGGATGCCCTATTAAGGCAGATAGAAAAAAAAGGATTAAAGTCCTTACGGGCAGCAGAAATTAGAGAGTTAGCGAGTTTATATCGTTCAGTAGCAGCAGATTTGGCCCGTGCCCGCACTCAGGAAATCGGCAATACTTTGATCCAAAGTTTACAATCTTTAACAACTCGTGCCTACACGCAGATTTACCAAGGTTCGCGGCGACAGGAATGGCAGGCAATCCAAGAATTTTACCGTTGGGGATTACCATCTGTAGTCCAGAAAGCATTTTTATACATTGCGGCGGCAACGGCGCTGTTTCTACTAGGCGCACTAGTGGCTTGGTGGTATTCTTGGCAAAACCCCAGCTTTATGGCTTTGATTGTACCTGAAAGCTTGATTACCAAGGTGCGAGATGAGCATAAATTATGGATGGGGTCAATTGTCGGTGTTGAACCTCTGGCATCCAGTGGGATCACGATCAATAATTTGTCGGTGTCTTTTGGGGCTGTCGCTGGTGGCATGGCGGCTGGGGCATACACAGCCTATTTGATGGTATTTAATGGTTTATTAATTGGTGCTGTTGGTACTTTAGTTGGTCAAAATAATCTGGCTTATCCTTTTTGGGCCTTTGTATTTCCGCATGGTTCCTTAGAATTACCTGCGATATTTTTTGCTGGGGGTGCAGGATTTTTATTAGCAAGAGCAATTTTATTTCCTGGTAAATATCGCCGTGGGGATGCACTGAAATTTTATGGTTTTCAGGCGGTGCAGCTAGTATTTGGGATTGTACCAATGTTGATTATTGCTGGTGCGATCGAAGGCTTCTTTTCACCTAATCCTAATGTACCTGATGCAATTAAATATCTGGCTGGAATCGGATTATTTATACTTTTGGTGCTGTATTGTAGCCGCAAGCAAACATTAAAAAATTTAGGTGACAGCCGATTGGTAAATTGAAAAAGTATTTTAGAATAAGGTAAATCATTTTCAGTTAAGACTTCACCAGTTAGGGCTTAACTATGTAAAAAAATCATTCATCATCAGAGGATGTTTTAAAAGTGATTTGCTGTAATTTTAGGCACTTTTAGATCCCCCCTAACCCCCCTTTTTAAGGGGGGAGCCCGAATCAAAGTCACCCAATTTATCGGGGGATTTAGGGGGATCTAAAAGCTTTTGCTACCAACCAGAGGACTTTTAAAACATCCTCTAAGTTTAAGCTAGGATAATCATGGTACAAACACCAAATAGAATATTGACCCTAGAAGAGTTTCTCGCACTACCAGAAACTCAACTGTATTGCGAGTACATTGACGGTAAAATTATTCCAAAACCTATGCCTCAAGGAAAATATATAGCGTTTCCTAATCACATGAGGTACGTCATAGCCCCCTCCTCGCAAGCGGGGAGGGGGTCTGGGGGTGGGGTTCTTGTATCTCACTCAACTGAGAACCGCTATAGCACTATTCAAGGAGAACTCTGTCCGGCAATCAATTCTGTTGTCAAAGTACAAAAAATGGGTTGGGCTTTTCCAGAATTACGTTGCACTTTTGCAGGATGTTCTATAGTTCCCGATGTCGCTGTATTCTCTTGGGCAAGGCTTCCTGTAGACGAAAATGATGATATTGCCAATACATTTGCCGCAGCACCCGACTGGATAATCGAAATTCTCTCCCCTGAACAAAGCCATACAAAAGTTACAAAAAAAATCTTACACGCTCTTAATCACGGGACTCAAATGGGTTGGTTAATTGACCCTGATGAGCGATTCATTGCTGCTTATCCTGCGGGACAACAACCTTTACCTTTTGAAGAAATTGAGTCTATTTTACCAGTGCCAGAATTTTGTCAGGGGTTACAGTTGACGGTAGGTGATATTTTTGGGTGGTTAAAGGTGACTGCGTAATAAATATTAATCAGATTAGTTTAGCATTAATGTTTTAGCCCAAGAGTAACAGAATAAATTCTGTTCACTTCGTTCAACCCAATCTACTATTCTTCCACCGAAATATGCCAAGACGCATAAATGATATGCCAAAACGCATCATCACCGAACTATTTATCATCAGCATATTTTTGCTAAACTAATCTAGTTAATCAAATATGAATAAATAAAAAATTAAGCTATGTTTAAAAGGAAGATTTAATTAGATATTAATCTCTTGTTTATTTATCCTTAACTATAAAAAATGTAAGTTAGTTTAAGGCTGGAATTACAGCAGGAAAGTATTCCTTTAGTCAGAGGTAATATGATTTTTTCGACCACCATCTTGAATCGTGTCGTCGCTACTTCAGTGGTGACAACTTTTGTTGCACTTAGTCCAATTTTTGGTGCGATCGCACAGGCTGAAACGCTCAATGGTGCAGGAGCAACTTTTCCGGCTCCGCTTTACGAACGGTATGCTCGTGAAGTTAAGAAGAAATATCCAGATTTGAAAATTAACTACCAAGCAATTGGTAGCGGCGGCGGTATTCGTCAAGTCACTGCTGGAACCGTTGACTTTGGTGGTAGTGATGCTGCAATGAAAGATGATGAAATCGCTAAAGTCAAGAACGGTGTAATCTTAGTACCCACAGCAGGCGGTGCCGTTTCTGTTGTTTACAATCTTCCAGGCGTTAATAATCTTAAATTGTCCCGCGCTACACTACCAGCAATTTATTCAGGTCAAATTACCAAATGGGATGATCCAAAAATTAAAGCTGATAATCCAGACGCCAATCTCCCAAATCAAGCAATTAAATTTGTTGTTCGCGCTGATAGTAGCGGTACAACTTTCATTTTCACCAATCACTTGAGTACTACCAGTGGTTATTTTAAAGGCAGAGTTGGAGTTAACACTGCTCCCAAATGGAATCTGCCAAATGTCCTCAGAGGCAAAGGCAATCCAGGCGTAGCTGCCTTAGTATCTCGTACTCCCGGTTCTATTGGTTATGTAGAATACAGCTATGCTGTCCAAAATAACCTGAAATCAGCACTGGTACAAAATAAGAAAGGAGAATTTGTTGCTCCTTCTTTAGAATCTGCAAATGCAGCGTTGTCAACTGTGAATTTTCCAGACAATTACCGCGTTTTCGTAGGAGATCCAGGACAAGGTTATCCAATCGTCGGTCTTACCTGGATTATGGTTTACAAACAGTATGCTAATGCTTCTAAAGCTGATGCTATTAAAAAATGGATTAATTGGGTATTAAAAGACGGTCAACAGTATAACGATGACCTCAACTACACCAAAATTCCATCTGATGTGGTAAATCGGGTGCTTCAGACAGTGAATAGCTCTGTCAAGCCTTAATTTGTAATCTTACTACTTTCCTCTCCTAGTAGGGTAAGTTGACAACTCACTCTACTAGGAATAAAAAAATCTATTTGATTGATTTGTAATGGCAAATTCATCGGAACAAACCGACAGAAATTCATCAGATGATGAAAGTTTTAATCTCACAGCTATCGGCGGCACAAATTTCTGGTTTGACCAAAGTTTTACACGGCTAGTATACTTTTTTGCCGTGATTACTGTTGTAGTGCTATTTTTGATGAGTTGGGTAATTTTACACGAAGCTCTACCAGCCATTCAGGAGTTTAGACTAGGGTTTTTGTGGGGTGAAGATTGGGATACAGGTAATCAGATTTTTGGCGCACTACCTTATATTTATGGAACTTTGATCAGTAGTGCGATCGCTATTTTATTTGCTGTCCCAGTGGGAATAGCAGTAGCCTTAGTCACGAGTGAAAATTTCTTACCTTCATCGCTGCGAATAACCTTAGCATTTGTTGTTGAATTAATTGCAGCAATTCCCAGTGTCATTATTGGTTTGTGGGCAATTTTTGTTTTTATTCCAGTTCTCGAACCTCTGCAAAAGTGGCTAGCCAGCAATTTTAAATGGATACCACTCTTTAATACAGAAGACCCTTCTGGGACTAATATGTTAACTGCTGGAATTATTCTAGCCATCATGATTTTGCCCACAATGGCAGCAATTACTCGTGATGTCTTAATGGCTATCCCTAAAGAATTACGTAGCGCATCTATGGCTTTGGGTGGCACCCGTTGGGAAACGATTTTTCGAGTCTTGCTACCAGCCGGATTTTCTGGAATGGTAAGTGCAGCAATGCTTTCATTAGGACGTGCTTTGGGTGAAACAATGGCTGTCACTATGGTGATTGGTAACTCTGCTCAAATCAGTGCTTCTTTACTCGATCCAGCTTATACAATTCCCTCTGTATTAGCTAATGAATTTGCCGAAGCTGAACCAGGATTGCATATAGGCGCTTTAAGCTATTTGGCATTGATTTTGTTTGGGTTAACTCTAACGGTAAATATTGGTGCTGTACTATTAGTAAAGTGGGTTGGCAGAAAAAACAAATAATTTTATTTAAGTTTAAGTTTGTGACAAATCTTAGTCTAGCAAGACATTTATCAATCAAAACTTGTAAAAAATATGAGTGGTTACATCCAGTCAGAAACGGATGAATCTCTGGCGAGAGAATTATGCAGTCCTCTGCCAACAGAACGAGTAATATTTACTTATGCAATGAATGCGATCGCCTTTGGTTTAACAGGTCTAGCACTCATTCCTTTATTATCAATTTTGTGGGAAATTCTCATCCGAGGAATATCTGGACTGAAATCAGATATGTTTGTCAAAGCAGTGATTGACAATGGCTTTGGCAATGCCATCCTGGGAACCATAATCATGGTATTAATTGGTGGTGTTTTAAGCATTCCCACAGGGATAATGACCGGAATTTTTTTGGCGGAATTTAGTCAAACCAATCTAATCGCTGGACTTGTTCGTTTTATCACCAATATTCTTACAGGTGTGCCTTCAATTGTTGTAGGCGTATTCGCTTACGGTGTGATAGTTTTGGTAACTAAAGGATTTAGTGCGATCGCAGGTGGTTTTGCTTTAGCCGTGATTATGCTACCTGTAATTATCTTGACAACAGAAGAATCTTTAAAACTTATTCCGATATCTCAACGCCTCGCCTCCGCTGCTTTGGGGGGAACTCGCTTCCAAACTACTTTTCGGATCATTGTAACTGCTGCAATCCCCGGAATTACCACAGGAATTTTATTAGCTGTAGCTCGTGCTGCTGGTGAAACAGCACCCTTAATTTTTACTGCTTTATTTAGTCTAGATTGGTCAGAAGGATTATTAAGTCCAACAGCTTCCTTACCAGTATTAATTTTTAACCTCTACAACGACCCCGATCCGCAAAAAAGCCAATTAGTATGGACTACTTCGATAGTTTTACTCAGCTTAATTTTATGTGTCAGTATTCTCTCTCGCTTAGTTATTAGACAGAAAAGGATAAAGTAAAAATAAATTTTTGTTTTATTTCGCACCTTGGGAAAGCATGAGTAACTTAATTCCAGCTATCAAAGTTAAAAATATCAGCTTTTACTATGGCACAACAAAAGCGATCGAAGGTGTCTCAATAGATATTTATCAGAACCAAGTAACCGCAATTATTGGCCCTAGTGGTTGTGGTAAATCTACCTTCATCAAAATTATTAACCGCATTAGCGAATTAGAAGGCCCCGTGAAAGTTGAAGGAGATGTAGAATTTTTTGGTCAGAATATTTATGCTCCTCGTGTCAACATCAATCGGTTACGCCGCCAAATTGGTATGGTGTTCCAGAAACCAAATCCTTTTGGGATCAGCATTTACGAAAATGTTGCCTACGGTATGAGAATAGCAGGCAGATATTCCAAATTAGAATTAGATGAGATTGTCGAATCTGCACTCAAAAGCGCTGCTCTTTGGCATGAAGTGAAAGATAAGCTAGATAAATCAGCTTTAGGGCTTTCTGGTGGTCAACAACAAAGATTATGTATTGCCCGTGCTTTAGCAGTCAAGCCGAAAGTTCTGCTGATGGATGAGCCTTGCTCGGCTCTTGACCCCATCGCGACGATGAAAGTTGAGGAACTGCTCCATAGTTTACAGTCTGAGTTGACAATTGCGATCGTTACCCACAATATGCAGCAAGCCGCTCGCGTCTCTGATTTTACGGCTTTTTTCAGCACCGATGAAAGTCGGATTGGTCAAATGATTGAATTTGGCCCTACAGAGCAAATCTTTAACAACCCACTAGACCCCCGCACCCGCGATTACATTTCAGGGCGTTTCGGTTAAAGTATGTTCTAGCGTGACTTAATCACAAATCCCTCTCAAGTTAGAGATGCATTCTGTGCTGTGGTAGAAGATTTTTTGAATCTACTTCAGTATCCTACTAAATAAACGAATTATTAGATAAATCATAATTTTCTAGATATTTATCTAAGAGGTTGTTTGAAAAGTGGTCGGCTGTGATATCAGGCACTTATCGATCCCCCCTAGCCCCCCTTTTTAAGGGGGGAAACGGAATCAAAGTCCCCCTTTTTAAGGGGAATTTAGGGGGATCTAAGAGTATTTGATACATCAATAAGGACTTTTCATACCTCCTCTAATCCCAGTCGCTTTTACTTAGAGATCAACAAATCTTAAGGTCATATTGTTAGCAGTAAATAGTCTTAGAAGAACAATGGAAAACATCGATAACACTAAAAAAGCTGATAGTACTAAAAATAATTCGGAGCCGCAGACTATAGGGACAGAAACTGATACATCTTCATCATCTAACGAACTGATACAGATAAATAAAACAATTAATCTAGATGGTTCCCGTCCAGTTGATCCGAGTCAGATTCAAATTAAGGAAACAATCAATATAGATGGTCAGCGCCCCATTGTGAAGGATGAAAATCATTATGATCAAACAATCAATATAGATGGTGAACGCCCCATTGCTAAGAGCGCTTTTCAAGAACATGACATGCTAACTGTAGACGGTCAACGTCCAATTGACCCTAGTGATTTAGAAGTTGAGGACATTCTTAATATAGATGGTCAACGTCCGATCGCTAAGAGTAATTTTCAAGTTCAGGATACTCTAGAGATAGATGGTAGCCGCCCAATAGTTTCAGATAACACTGTTGAAGAGCAACTACCAACAGATTATCTAGACTAGGACTTACGCATTGATAATAAATACCAAATATGCATAAGTTTAAAAACCACATCTTTCGTAAGGGCACAGAAAAAGCTCATGCGTGTCAACTTAAGATAAAAGCCAGCCTATAACCAGCTTTTAGAGATTGTCTCGTTAAGAGTCTCTGAATGGGAATGCCTATTTGAGGCTCCGCCTCAAGACTTGCGGCAGAGCCGCTTTTGATCTGCATTTCCAGCCCAGAGGCTGGAAACGAGATTTGAAAAGGGTTTCAGCTTAAGTTGACACTAATGAGCATGGCTGTGCCCCTAGATTCTGGTCTATTGACGATCGCAGGATAATTAAGAAAAGCCTGAAACAACCGGGAGCATTGTTAATTTACATCACGAGGCATTTGTACAGTGCGTAAGTCCTATAGACTAAAATCACGATCTTCCTTGACACTGTAAAGTGGTGAAGATAAAACAAGAGGACGCAGTAATCTAGATTCTGAGTAGTTGCACTCTACAAGCGCTCTGGATTGCAGGTAGCTCCACCCGATTCAACAGAGTTGCTGTTTTGCAAGTGTAAAGTTGGGGCAGATATCGGTATGGCAGAATATTTCACCAATCCTTGCTATACCCCTACTATAGTTAAAATAACCTTCATTAATACCTCTAGCTCAATTGGTTTGGAAATATGCTGTTGAAATCCGGCTGCTAGTGCAAGTTGTTGATCAATCTCTCCGGCATAAGCAGTGAGGGCGATCGCCGGAATGTTTCCGCCCCGGTCAGGCGACTGCTTTCTAATTTGACGAATTAGTGTGTAGCCATCCATATCGGGCATACCAATATCACTGATTAGCAAATCAAATTTTGCACGCTCCAAACTGCTCAGAGCTTCACTGGCTGATTGAGCTTCAGTCACTTGTGCCCCGTACTGTTCTAGCAGGAAGGCGATGAACTCCCGTGAATCTCTGTCATCATCTACAAGCAGCGCTTGCAATCCATTCAGATTGAAGTCTGAGCGATTAGGAAAAACAGTATCATGTTGATTCAGTTTTGCCGCAGCCATGAGTGGAAACTTAACTGCAAACGTTGCTCCTTGCCCTTCTCCAGGGCTTGCTGCCTGAACGGTTCCTCCATGCAATTCAACCAAATGACGCACGATCGCTAACCCTAAGCCCAACCCTCCAAATCTTCGGGTCGTTGTCCCATCAGCTTGGCGGAAGTAATCAAAGATGTAGGGGAGAAAGTCAGCAGAGATCCCCATACCAGTGTCGCTGACAATGATTTGAGTGTATTCTGATTTATTCATCCCTTCACCTTCATCTTTAATCCTTTCTAACCGCACCTCTACTTGACCACCCTGTGAGGTAAATTTAATCGCGTTGGCAAGTAGATTCCAAACAACCTGTTGCAGGCGACCAGAATCACCCAACACTTGCCCAACGTTCGGTTCAAATATTGTTTTTATCTGAATGGATTTAGCTTCAGCAGCGAGGCGCACGGTTTCCAGGGCAGCTTTGATAGTAAAAGTTAGACCGACTGGAACTGTATTCAAACTCAACTTGCCTTGGAGAATGCGCGACACATCGAGCAGATCCTCGATCAGTTGCGCTTGCAGCTTGGCATTACGCTCGATCGTTTCGAGTGCATACTGAGTTTTGGCTGCGTCCTGGCGGCTAGTTTGGAGAATTTTTGCCCATCCCAAAATCGGATTCAAGGGCGATCGCAATTCATGAGACAGCACTGCCAGAAACTCATCTTTAATCCGATTGGCTTGTTGCGCTTGTTCAGTTTGTTGCTGCAAAGAAACCATCAGCCGATTTAGGCGCTCGTTCTGCTCTTGCAGCAAGGCTGATGCTTGCTTACGTTCGGTGATATCAGACAGGATGAAAACGGCACCTGTGAGAGTCCCGTACCCATTAAATACCGGGTCGATGGTTTTGGCAAACCACCGTCTTGTGGACTGAAATTCTAGAACTTGCCGTTGATGAGTTTCTTTCGCCCGGCGAAAGCAAGCGCCATCGCCGATTCCCAATTCTGCGCCCATCAACTCATGGTGAACACAACCTAAGATTTCGTGGGAGGGCTTGGAAAAAAGCTGCATCATCGCTCGATTACAGCGCAGAATTATACCTTCCCGGTCTACCAGACATACACCGTCCTTGATCGAGTCAAAAGTGGTTTGCCACTCCCGTGCTGAGGATAAAGCAGCTTCTTCCGCGCGGCGAATTCGCAGCAGCGATCGCACCGTAGCAAGCAGTTCAATGGGTTCAACAGGTTGCACCAGATAAGCATCGGCACCACTATCTAAACCTTCTGCCTTATCCTGACTTTGAATAAAACTTGCAGAAAGGTGTAGCACCGGAATAAAAGCCGTTTCGGGGTTTGCCTTAATTTGGCGACAGACTTCAAAGCCGCTGATATCTGGTAATTTGACATCCAAAATCACCAGAGCCGGCTGATGTTCAACAGCAGCCTTTAATCCTGTGGCTCCAGTTGCCGCTTCCACGACGGTAAAACCTGCATTTTGCAAAATTCGGGTGACAATGTAACGATTGGCTTCGTTATCGTCAACATGCAGGATCGTAACCCGTGGCTCAGACATGACTTTGCTCGCAACCATCTAGAACAAGTCCGGCTTTGATCAGTGCATCTTGAAGTTGGGCGATCGCTGCCGTTTGAGAGCCTGTTTCTTTGGAAAGAATGGCGATGCTTTTTTTGGCTAATTGGCTCTGTACTGCTGCATCCAGTTGGGCAGATGAGTGGATGATCACAGGAATCGACTGAGTGACGGCATTGCTTTTAAGCTGCGTGAGTACATCAAACCCGTTGAACTCTGGCATCTCCAAGTCAAGAACGATCGCGGTCGGTTGCTCGCGTTGGGCCAAATTTAATCCTTCCCATCCGTTCATGGCTTCTAAAATACTCAACTGTGTATTTACCAACAACTGTTTCACCAAATACCGATAGGCGGGGTCATCGTCAATTAATAAGATTTTTTGAGGATTGTCTTGATTAATTAGCGTATTAAGTTTGTTCAATAACTGCAATCTGTCTACCGGCTTAATTAGAAAACCGTTGGCTCCTAGCGCCAGTGCTTGCTTCTCGTTATCAATGATCGTAATAACTAGTACAGGGATGGTGCGGGTGGTTTCATCTCCTTTAATTTCTCGCAAGAACGTCCAACCGTTTTGCCCTTCTAGCATAATATCTAGCATAATCGCCGCCGGTTGAAGTTGTTGTAAGACAAGCCTAGCCTGAGCTAAAGTCCGGGTCGCAATTAATTGATAGGTTGAGTCCTGGAGGTGTTTTTCGTAAATAAATAGCGTTTCTGGATGATCTTCAACCGCCAGAATCGGCAAGCGAGTTGACTCAAGTGATGCGATGGTCTCCCACCGACGATCGGTCATCGGTTGCAGTTGGGTGGGAAATTCGGTCGAATATGGGTAGATAATCGGCATCGATGCCGTAAATGTGGAGCCTTGACCCAGCTGACTTCTAACTGAAATGCTGCCGCCGAGTAGCTCCGTTAGCTTGCGCGATAACGGCAATCCTAACCCGGTTCCTTTGACCTGCTTTTGCAGAGAAGACTCAATTTGGACAAAATCCTCAAAAATGCGCTCTTGATCGGCTAAAGCAATGCCGATGCCCGTATCGGACACAGAGAAGGTCACGGTATCACCCCTTTGCACAGCGCTTACACGCACTTCTCCCTGCTCGGTAAATTTGAGCGCATTCGAGATAAAGTTTCTCAGAATTTGAGCGACTTTGCCCTGATCACTATATATCTGCCCAATGCCGTCAGGTTCCTCGACAATTAGCGCCACAGAGGAGCCTTGAACCAATAATGGGCGCAACATTCCCCGCAGCGTGGCAAACAAGTCACTGACTTCAAAGGAACTGGGACGCACTTCAATTTTTCCAGCTTCCACCTTGGCCAAATCCAGCAAGTCGTTGACCATTTCTGATAATCCGCTTGCCGCCTTTTGGATGAATGTCACCTGCTTTTCTTGCTCAACGGTCAAATCGCCATCCATCCGTGCCAGCAGCATCTGAGATAACGACAGAATCGAATTGAGTGGTGTACGAAACTCATGGCTCATGTTCGAGAGAAAGCGGGTTTTTAGCTCGTTTACCTTTTGCAGAGAGTCTGCCTTCTCATCCAGTTCCGCGTAGAGGGCAACTACACCACGATTCGTATCTTCCAGTTCCTGGTTGAGCTGAGTCAGTTCTTCCTCGCGCTTGCGTAACTCTGACATTGCCCGCAGTAATTCCTGGTTTTGTCGCTGGATCTCATCGTAGGGATTTTGGGGCGATCGCCCAATCACGGTTTCTCGAATCTGCTGCAATTGCGAATCGCTGAAAGTAGGTGTGCGCTTCGACAACTTTTTGCTCATCACCACCGTTGTTCCCTGTCCCGGCAGCGATTTTATCTCAAAGAAATCCATCAGCTTGCGGCTGCCCATAATGCCTAGCCCGATTCCGGTGTCAGAGGTGTAGGGTCCGGCCAACACCTCTGCCAGATGAGGAATGCCCCCACCCCGATCCTGAATCCGAATCAGAAACGTCTGAGGCTCTCCTGCCACACCAAATTCAACCGTTCCACCTCTGGCATACTGAAAGGCGTTGCGGGCAATTTCGGAAACTGCCGTTGCCAATCGGGTCTGATCTTGAGCATCAAAGCCCAATTGCTCGGCGATCTCACGAGTTCGTTGTCGAGCTTGGACAACATCCTGTTCGTAGTGGATTTCCAGGGTGAAAACGATTGTCATCTGCCTATTCCTTTAGCCACTAACACCGTCACATCGTCCCGCTCTCGGTTAAAGTCTCGGTATAACACACCTGCAATCAGGCTGGGATGTTTTTCACTCAAGCCGGGATAGCGATCGAGTTGCCACTTAGGATCTAATCCGTCAGAATGCATAATTAAAAGTCCGTTGGCATACCAGGGATAGCTAAACTCTTGAATTTTGCGGATTTCATATCCGACTGTGCCGTTGTGAGACAGCAGATGGTGGTGTTCAGTAAAGGAGAAAATGCTGGCAGCGATATTACCAATGCCGGCAAAGCGGACAGACTGTTGTTCAAAGTCGATTTCGGCAATGGCGAGTGCAGCTCCTCGTGTACTTCGCAAGGCTGCGTGGGCAGCTTCGACGATCGCACCAGGAGAATGATCGTGTTCTTGAAAGATTCTGACGGCAAGTGAGGCAGCATCGGCAGCCGCAGGCCCATGCCCTAAGCCATCGGCTACTAGTAACAGGCTGCGGCAATGATCGATTTGACATGCCCAGCCATCTCCCGAAACCTCCTCCCCTCGTTTCGGCAAACAGATCACCCCAATTTCTAAGGTCTTTTCAGGCAAATGGCGTGCCGAGTCTGACCAGAGATGGGCCAGGAGCGCCGTCCCTTGCTTGGGAATGGAGTAAATATCAAAGAAATCAGAGAGGCGACGAATAGCGCCCAGTCCATTGCCTAAGGTTCCGGCGGTGGAAAAGCCATCTTGCAAACACTCATCCACATCAACCATGCCCCGTCCTTTATCTAGCGACAAGACTTCAATACCGATGGCTGAATCGTCTTCGATCAATCTTAGCAACAATACCCCACCCTGAGCGTGCTGGATCAGATTACTCGCCATCTCTGTCACCACAATGCCAACCTTGCCCCGTTGCGTTTCCTGAAAGCCGAGCCGAGTTGCCAAAGCGATCGCTACCCGTCGGGCTTCCCCAGTCTGGCTAGATTCAGTAATTGGAATGACGACAGATTTTCTCATATTATTTCCATCGTACAATTGTTATCCGTGTCCCTTCTCCCACCGCAGACTGAATCTCAAACTCGTTGGCAAGTCGTTTGGCACCGCCCAGTCCCATACCCAACCCGCCCCCGGTGGTGAACCCATCCTTTAACGCCAATTCAATATCGGCAATTCCCGGCCCCTGATCTTCAAAGGTCAGCCGGAGTCCTCTTCGTCTCCCTTCCTGAAGCGTTTCTAGCTTGACTGTGCCACCTCCCCCATACTCTAGGGTATTGCGGGCTAACTCACTGGCGGCGGTGACAATTTTAGTTTGGTCTACTAAGCCAAAGCCAATCTCCACACCCAGATGGCGCACGGCTTGCCGAACTAAGACTACATCTGTAGAAGATTGAATGTTAAGCGTTTCAGTCTTCTGCATCGTCATCTGCACGCCATTTGACCTGATTTGTGGCTTCATTGAGTGACGATCGCAACAGCACCATTCCCTTTTCGACGTTTAGGGCAGTGCGAATACCCGACAGCGACAGCCCCAATTCCACCAGGGTAATGGCCACAGCAGGCTGCATCCCAACCACAACTGTCTCAGCATCTAGCACCCGTGACATTCTGGCAATGTTCCCTAAAATTCTCCCAATGAAGGAATCAACAATGTCTAATGCAGAAATATCGATCAAGACACCGTGAGCCTGAGTTTGAGTTATGCGGTTGGTCAGGTCATCCTGTAGGGTCATGGCGAGGCGATCGTGCATATCGACTTGGATGGTCACAAGCAGGAAATTGCCCATTTTGAGTATAGGAATGCGTTCCATTTCTGTCCACCTATTTGGGTTGAGAGCGGGTAATGGTCACTCCCAACCGTTTTAGCGCCGTGAGAAAGGCATCGGCTAAGGTTGCCTTGGTGATTATATCTGTCAAATCAATGCCGAGATAAACGATTGTTTGGGCAATTTGCGGACGAATGCCACTGATCATACAATCAGCTCCCATCAGTCGGGCGGCAGTAACGGTCTTAAGCAGATGTTGAGCGGTGAGGGTATCGACGGTGGGAACTCCGGTAATGTCAATAATGGCAACCTCTGACTCGGTTTCAACAATCTTCTGCAATAACGACTCCATCATCATTTGAGTGCGGGCACTATCCAGGGTGCCGATAATCGGTAATGCCAAAATTCCCTCCCAGAGTTTAATCACTGGGGTAGACAGCTCCATTAACTCTTCCTGCTGCCGCAAAATCACCTCTTCCCGTACCTTTTGATACACTTCAATTGTCAACAATCCCAGCTGATCCAGTAACTTGGTGGCTAGCCAGATTTCTTCACCTAATTCAATCGGGTCTTTCAATTGCTGGCGCATCCGGTTGAAAAGGGGTTGCTTGAAGGAAAAGACGAATGTAGCTGTTTCCGCCGGTGTGAAGCCTTGTTGCGATCGCGATCGAGAAATGCTGGTCAGTATCTCCCGCATTTCCTCCCACGCCCCTGCCTGAATATTGCTCAACTTGCCCTGCCCAACGGCGATCCGAAACAAGCTAAGGAATTCCCGACATTCCTCCTTTAACTCGGCTTCTTTAATCAAGCCTCTGCGAATATTGACAGTGGCTAACTCCTGAGTCCACTCCGATAGCAGGTCTGCCTCGAAGGTTTCCAGAATTTCTGGTATCTTACTTTCGCTCATTGTTCCTATAAGGGCAACCGCTTTCATTAGTCCAAAATTCAGTGTATGACGATTCAGTCCAACCTGAAAGCTGAAGTTGAAGAGCGATTTTTTTCGCAGAGATGGGCAACATCCTGCCGTTGGCGATCGTGATTCTTGATTACTTGTAGCTGTAGTCAGAGATGTGAGGACAGTGTTGATTGCTCAAAGTCTGGAAATAACTGGGTTTATACTCAGCACTTTGCTATACAGTCCGATTTTGCGCTATGCCGGCTAAACCCCAATACCACAGGCTGCTAGTTTTACAGTTAAAGCATTGGGGTATCGCCACGGTTGAGAACCACCAATCGAAATGCGTGAGGGTAAATGACCGATTGGTGCTTTGAGACTAAAATTTAATCCCGAGTTGGCATAACTAGAATTGTATATATGCCAACCAACTTGATGACAAAAAATTCCATAGTCTCCATTCACGTGTTTGAAAATAAGTGTTTGCACGCTAAAACCAAAGCGTCCATGACTGTAATTTACCCATAAATGGTTAATAGTCTCTAAATCTTCACAGGGAAATTTATCAATATCACTACTAAATATATAGCTACCTCTAGGCTTTGCTAGTGCCTGACACATCAGATCCCAAGTTTCTCGATCTGCTAATTGCCATTTTCCTTTTGCTAATAAATCACGCAAAGGCGTGTAATTAATAGGAGTTAATCTCTGATAATTAGGAATATTTGGCAACTTTTTTGGTTCTTGTTCCAGTGTCTGCAATGCTTCTGTTGCAGATTGGAAGCGTTGCGAAATCGCATTTTGTAAAAGTTTATCTAAGATTTCACAGAGGCGATCGCTAACAGTATGCTTGGCTGGTAAATGTTCTTGCCATACCCAGCGATCGTTAGTAATATCGAACAAATCAAAGGGAGAAACAGCGGTGAGTAAATAAATACATGTTACACCCAAGCTATAAAGATCGCTGGCTGGTAATGCCTTTCCCCGCATTTGTTCGGGAGCAATATATTCTGGACTACCTACTATTGTGCCTGTACGAAGTTGCCTCATATTAGTGGCGAATTTAGCCACTCCGAAATCTATTAAAACCAGGTCTCCTGGAACCGAACGACGCATAATATTTTCCGGTTTAATATCTCGGTGGATTACTTGTCGGGAATGGATAAATTGCAGTGTTACCAATAAACTTTTTAATATCTCCCAAATTTGCGGTTCTTGAAAAACGCCTTTTTGTTGTAATTCCTGGGCGAGTGTTTGTCCATCTACTAATTCCTCGACGATATAAAGCTTTTGATTTTGTTCAAAGTGTGCTAGTAATTTGGGTATTTGAGAGTGTTCTAATTCATTAAGACGAAGCGCTTCTTGGTGAAATAGTTTGACTGCCTTGTGCCAAACCTCAGTATTTCCCTCTTGGAAACATAGCTGTTTGATCGCACATTTGGGTTGATCTGGAAGATGTTCATCAATAGCTAAAAACGTTCTCCCAAAGCCACCGCGTCCAATGATAGCAAGTGGGCGATATCGCTGTTTGAGTAACAATTCCTGACCGCAACTATTACAAAAACGAGAACTGTCAGAATTTTGTGGACGCAGGCAATCAATATTGGTACAGTAGCTCATACTATAGGAGTACTATTTGTTGCAATTACTATATATAAAGTATTCCCATGCGAACGCCCCTCTTACTAATCCTAAATAGTATCTCGAATTCAGTCGCGGCTTGACCCAGATTCAGTTTGGTCAACATTTAATCGGTTGGAATGGTAGAGTCGATATCCCCGGTGAGAACGCCGCCATCAAAATATCTTCTATGGAAAGCTGCAACACCTAATGCTGGTCACTTCCCTTAGAGGATGGAGTTTCAACTTCCAAGTTGTCCCCCCGCTTCTTTACTGAAAAGTCCGGCTCATTTTTACTACTTTGAGCAAGACCAGCAGCACCAGCAATCGCCGTTCCAGCCAGTCCAAGACCAGCAGACCATTTGGCATCAGTGATATTTGGCGAGACTAAAACAGCAACACCAATGACCGCTCCAATAGTTGCCATAAACATGGGAGTTATAGCCCGAATTATTTCTGGGGTGAGAGATTTCATAGAGATAGATTATAAAATTGGTTTTCTTCGTGAGTTAAATACACGGCGTAAAATTCCAATTCCAGAATTTGGCACTAATTTTTTTTACTAACTGATGCCTTTACAGCAGTTTTTAATTGAGTAGACTACAAATTTAGTACACTAGAGATGCAGTAAAAATACTCGCTCTTTTATGCCTGCCCCCGACTCCAAGGATCTACGTCAACGTCTAATTGATGCTTAAAAACGTGGATTAAATAAAATGCAAAACTTCATCCTGTCTCACTATCCCTCTCCTTTATCAGGAGAGGGATTGAGGGTGAGGTAAGCCAAGGACATAAATTGTATGTTATTTAATTCTTATTCCTTAGAGGTTGTTTGAAAAGTCCTCTTGTCGGTATCAAAATATTTTAGATCCCCCTAAATCCCCCGATAAATTGGGGGACTTTGATTCCGGTTCCCCCCTTTTTAAGGGGGGATAGGGGGGATCTAAAAGTGCCTAAAGTCACACCAAAACACTTTTCAAACATCCTCTTAGAAAGCAAAGCTTGGGTGGCAACGACAAATGTTCCTAGTGAGCGATTTATCGCTCTATCTATCTAATTAAAACTATCAGCTAAAACTTCTGGCGTCCACGGTGCTTGAGCAACAATCACCTCAGTAATGGCAACATTCATCTGGGTATCGTCGGTTAGCTCCCAGGAATTAGTCGAAAACGCGGATGTTCAAGGTATCGACTCAAATCATTGTTAACGATCATCTCATCAGCATATTCCAAGCCTGCACCGTAGGCATCTGCAATCGCTAACTCTAGCAGCATATTGCTATTAAACTAAAAATGGACGCGCCAGAAAAAAGCTAGAAACTGATTTAGCATCTACCGGCTCTCCCTCCAGAATAGCTTTTTCTAATTCTTCAGGAGTCAAAAACACAGTTTCGATATCTTCGTCTCCATCTTGTAGTGGTGGTGTCTCTAGCTTTTCTAAATCTCGTGCCAGAAAAGCATAGATAATTTCATCAGAATAGCCGGGAGCTAAGAAAAATTCGCCTAGTTTGTCCCATTTTTGGGCACTATAGCCAGTTTCTTCGGCAATTTCACGTTGTATTGTTTCTAAAGGCTGTTCATTTGCTTCCACAGTTCCCGCCGGAAATTCTAATATCCGTCCCTGAATTGCAAAACGATACTGGCGCACCAGTACAAGTTTACCCTCTGGCGTTACCGGCACAGCTAGGGCACCACCAGGGTGACGAATACATTCCCATTCTCCTTCCGATTTATTCGGCAAACGCAAGCGATTAACTTCAAAATCAAATTTGCGTCCTTTATAAAACAGGCGTTGTTTCAGCAGTTGTGGTAATTCTCTACCTAATGGCATAGTAAAATCTGATTATCTGTGAATACAGAGGCAAAATCAGCGTTCTTCTACTTTTAAGGATGGTATTTTTAATTGCCCATCCATAAATGTACATCAGAACAGTCTACCTCTTTCAGCAGTTCTTTAATAACACACCCAGAAACTGGTTCTACCCAATCTGGGGCAATTTCTGCCAGTGGTACTAACACAAAGGCCCGATCCCGCATTCGGGGATGGGGAATCTGGAGATTTGGTGTATCCACAATCATGTCATCATATAATAACAAATCCAAATCTAGGATTCGTGGCCCCCAGCGTTCCTGACGCACACGCCCAAATTGTTGTTCAATTCTTAACAAAATTTCTAATAACTGCTGGGCGCGGATTTCTACCTGCAATGTGACGCAGCCATTTAGGTAATCTGGCTGTGGTGGCCCAACAGCTTTGGTTTGATACCAATTGGATCTGGCTTCTAAGAGAATACCTGGCGTTTGGGCTAAAGTCTCTATAGCTGCTTCTAATATTGTCTGTGAATCGCCGATATTACTACCAAGGGCGAGGGCGGTTCGTCTTAGCTCTGCTTCGCCGTAGCCCAGTGTAGGCATCATCCTCTCCTTAAGTAAGCCAATAGCTTTTATATTCCCAGTAGCGATCAAAATTGCAGCGTTTTTACAAAACTAAATTAACCAAATTTAAAAAACATTATTATTATGGTGAATTTAGTTAATTATTTATAGGATATTATACTAACACAATGGTAGTGCTATAACCCCAAAGTTGATTGATGGTGTATAGTTGCTTACTACTTTGAGCGAGGAACTGACGTAGGGAAGCTTACCTCCTAGTTCAAGCGAAGACTAACTAATTTGACTGACTCTGGACAAGGAGGAACAAATGAGAGCTTACCACCAGCACATCTGGAGCAGACGAGGCAGTTACTGAGCAAAATGAAAATTTTACCATCTAGGATGAAGGCCAATCGGGCAACTGGCGGTAAACCACTCTATCGCCGCATCTGGTTTTGGGCCGGCTTGGGTATAAGTGGTGGGATAGTTGCCTTGATCTACGGCGTCAGTTTAATCGATCGGACTTTGCCAAATCAGTCCGAGTTGAATGCCGTGCTTAGAGAGCAAACGCTGACTATTAAAGCTGCTGATGGCACCATATTACAACAACAAGGTGAAGCGACCAGAGAAGAGCTAAAGCTGGAACAAATACCAGATAATTTAAAAAAAGCTTTCATCGCCTCAGAAGATAGAAGATTTAGGCAACACAACGGAGTTGATCCGCAAGGGATTGTCAGAGCGGGTTTGAATAATTTGCGATCGCAAGGTGTGGTAGAAGGTGGTAGCACCATCACCCAACAGCTAACGCGGATTCTCTTTTTGAAACAAGAGCAGACAATCTGGCGCAAACTCAAGGAAGTCCGCCTAGCGCAAAAAATGGAGCAAGAATTAACCAAAGATCAGATTCTAGAGCGTTATCTGAATCTGGTTTATTTGGGATCTGGAGCTTATGGTGTGGCAGATGCAGCCTGGGTATACTTTAGTAAATCGCCAGATCAACTTTCCCTCGCGGAAATGGCAACGATTGCGGGATTAGCTCCTGCCCCTAGCTTATACGCCCCAGACAAAAATCCCGAAGCGGCAAAACGGCGGCGGGACTTAGTATTGCTACGGATGCAAGAAGACGGAGTTATTACACCAGAGCAAAGGCAAGCAGCGCTTCAAGAGCCATTAACGCTCAAAAGCAGTTTACCCAAACGAGTCCAAGTAGAATCACCCTACTTTACCAGCTACATCCAAAAAGAATTGCCCAAGTACGTTTCTCCCAACGTCCTAAAAAGTGGGGGTCTAGTAGTGGAAACTACGCTCAACCCAAGTTGGCAGAAGGTGGCAGAAGAGGCAGTTGCCAAAACACTGCGAAATCAAGGACGCTGGGAGAACTTTAAGCAAGCAGCAATGGTAGCCATAGACCCCCGCAGCGGTGAAATTAAGGCAATGGTGGGGGGGAAAGACTTTGGTAAAAACCAGTTTAATCGGGTTACTCAGGCACAACGGCAGCCAGGATCGACATTTAAAGGGTTTGTATATGCCACTGCGATCGCTAGCGGTAAAAGCCCCTACGATAGCTACGAGGATGCGCCCTTTGTCGTAGACGGCTATGAACCGAAAAATTATAGTGAAAATTTCCACGGTTCAATGAACATCCGAGATGCCCTCACCCGCTCTGTTAATATTATTGCGGTAAAGGTGTTGATTGATGTGGGGTTTACGCCAACGATTAAACTTGCCCATGATATGGGGATAAAATCTGAACTCAAGCCCACCTACTCCTTGGCTCTTGGCTCAAATGAAGTCAATCTGCTAGAGTTGACCAGCGCTTATGGTAGTTTTGCAACTCTTGGATTGCATACAGAACCTCATGGCATTACTCGCATCCTCAACCGCCAAGGCAAAGTTATCTGGTCAGCTAATTTCAAGTCAAAACGGGCCCTTGACGCTGACAGTGCCGCCATCATGACTTGGATGCTACGCAACGTCGTCGAAGCGGGAACTGGTGGTTCTGCCCAATTAGATAATAGACCAGTTGCTGGCAAAACCGGCACCTCCGACGAAGCCCGCGATTTATGGTTTATTGGCTACATTCCCCAGATGGTGACAGGGGTCTGGCTAGGTAATGATGATAACCGCCCCACTGATGGCAGTAGTGGTAGTGCCGCTTATACCTGGCACGAATTTATGGAAAAAGCGGCAGAAGGTATGCCCGTAGAAAAGTTTCCCAAACGACCCAAGTTAGAAGGTCGCAAAGGCACAATCAAAGCCCAGTCTATCAAGCCCAAGCAAGTGCTGAATCGTTCTATTGACTCTGATGATGACTCAGAAGGGGAAAGTGCTAGAAATTCTAATTCTGAGGAGAGTGGTTCATCTAGAAGACGTAGAAGCAGGAGAAGCTATGCTCAAGAAGAACAGCAGTCAAGCGATTCTACCCCAAGACGGAGAAGGCGCGATGCCTACGGCGGGCTACGCCTACGCAGCGAATCAAGTTCCAATAACTCTTCTGAAGAATCATCTACTCCACGGCGACGATCTAGAAGAGTAGAATCTGATTCTCCCCCGCCTCAAAGAACTCGCCGAGAGTCGTCTCCGGCAAATAATTCTGGTTCTTCAGGTTCTTCATCGTCACAACCATCCTGGCGGGATAAACTTAGACCTCCTAAAGAATGAGGAGTGGGCATTGGGCAATTCAATTTTAGATTTTGGATTGATAATTTTGGATTAAATTAGGACTTACGCATTGACAATAAATACCAAATATGCATAAGTTTAAAAACCACATCTTTTGTAAGGGCACAGTATTGCTGTGCCCCGGTATTTTGGTCTATTGACGATCGCAGGATAATTAAGAAAAGCCTGAAACAACCGGGAGCATCGTTAATTCACATCACGAGGCATTTGTACAGTGCGTAAGTCCGATAAATTTCAATCTAAAATCCAAAATCTAAAATCTAAAATTCTTACTCCCGTCCTCTCTCATCCCCTTCTGCCCTTTTTTATGCAATATCAAGTTGCTCAAACTAAACTACAGGGGGATGTTAAGTGATACGCTCATCTTATAGTGTGTTAAATAGTGTTACCTAACTGTGGAGAATATACTCATGCATTTATTATTTATGCAAACAGCAGCACCAGCTATAGATGCTGCCCCTCATTTTCCCTTTGCTTTTACCTTGGTGTATGTCGTTGGTTTTATTGCCGCTGTCACCATTGGGTCAATAGCTTGGTACAACTCGAAACGCCCCGCAGGTTGGGAAAGCAAAGAGCGTCCTGATTTTGTGCCTAAAGTTGATAAAGAAGAAACTCCTGGTCTGGGTGAACCGAAACCATAAGCAGTGATGAGTGCTGAGTTTAATTGTCAAACTTACAGCAATTTTCATTTATTTGGAACCACATCTTGCGTTATCCAGAACCCTTGTAGAGACGTAGCACTGCTACATCTCTACATTCTGCTATGTCTATTAACTCCGCAAAGAGGTAACATTCATATCGTCATTCAATCTGCGAATCAGACGGGATAACTCACGAATGATATTCACCGCAATTTCGGGAGTTTCTTCGATCGCATCATACAGTTGTTCTTGCGTCAGTTCTAAAAATTCACAAGGTTCCAGAGTCGTTGCGGTGGCGGAGCGAGGTTGAGTATCAAATACTGCCATCTCACCAAAGTATTTTCCCTCTTCCACCTCTGCCAACTGTTTATTCCCAATATGAACTTTAACTCGGCCTGACACGACAATATAGAGCGATCGCCCTTCTTCTCCCTGTCGAAAGATGGTGTAATTAGCTGGAAATGACAATTCGTTCATCACTGAAGTGAGCCGCACAATAAAATCATCCCGCAATTCCTTAAAAATTGGGACTCGCCGGACAAATAATAAACGGTCAACACTGGTTAGCATAATTACAATTTAAAAATCCAACATTACTGAACATCTCAAAACTCAATTGACACTCCCCACGCCTAAAGGCGGGGGATTCTAGCATCACTGACGTTCTTTGCTTTTACAGGACTTGCGTCCAATAGAAGTAGTGAGAACATCTCCACTAGCGTTAGTTTGGGGTTGCCCACCCCTACCGCTTGCACGACTTAAAATTATTTTGGCAGCATTCACATCGCGTTGCTCAACGTATCCGCAATGTGGACAAGAATGAGTGCGAGTGCTTAGAGATTTCTGAACTCTAGCGCCGCAATTGCTGCATTCTTGGCTAGTGAAGTGGGGAGGGACTGCAATGATTTCCCGCCCAAACTTCTCACCAAAGTATTCGAGCCACTGGCGGAAGTTATACCAAGACGCATCACTAATGCTCAAGGCTAGCTTATGGTTTCTCACCATGCCGGAAATATTCAAGTCTTCCACGACCACCATAGCGTTAGCCAGGGTTAAGTTACGCGCTAATCTCTTGGCGTGTTCTTCCCTTTGTCGTGTTACTCTCAAACATTTTCGAGCATAAATACCACGAGCTTTTCTTCTACCAGATGACCCCTTTTTCTTCTTGTAAATGTTGCGTTGAACCCGCTTGATGTCTGATTCAGCCTTACGGAAGAAGCGCGGGTTCTCTTCATGGTTGCCCTTTGAATCAGAGTAGAAGTACTCTAAGCCAACATCGATACCGACCTCAGAATCACTAGATGGTGCTGTTTGTTGGTTATCAACTTTCACGCAGAATTGCACATAGCACCCATCGGATCTACGCACAATCCGAACTCGTTTAATTAGTTCAAGAGGGTATTGATGAATATCCCATTTACCTAATAGTTTAAGTCCGCCAATACCTTTTTTATCCGTGAAATCTATTCGGCGTTTTGTTGGGTGTAACTTCCAACCGGAAACTTTGTACTCGACAGAACGGGAATGTTTTTTAAACCGGGTATAACCCTTTTTCCACGGTTTATTTTGATTGCAGTTATCAAAAAATCTATTAATAGACCGTTCTACATTTTCTACAGACGCTTGGCAAGCGTGGCTATTTAAATCATTAACAAATTTGTATTCTGAACGTAACTGAGTGTTGTACTGATACAGTTCTTTTTTGCCAACACCGCGATTATCTATCCAATATCTAAGCACTTTGTTTCGCACAAACTGACTTGTACGAATAGCCTCATCTATTGCCGTTGATTGGGCTTTTTTAACAACTGCTTTATATTCCAGTACCAACACTCTTAAATCACCTCCTTGGTTTGTTTATTAGTTTGAACTATTCTCTCATATAGATGTGGCGTAGTAAACTAATGTTACCAGAATGACTGAAAAATTTAAATCAAACAACAATATTGTCTATTCTTGCAAGTATCATGTTATTTTTTGCCCCAAATACAGACGAAAAGTACTGGTTAATGCTGTTACATCCAGACTCAAAGAGTTGCTTGCGACTATTGCTATTGAAATTAAAGTTGAAATCCTAGAAATGGAGATAATGCCAGATCATCTACATCTGTTGATAGACGTTGATCCTCAATTTGGAATACACAGAGCAGTGAAAAGGTTCAAGGGTGTAACATCTAGATATTTGCGGTTGGAATTTCCAGAGCTAAAAAGTCGCTTGCCATCGCTGTGGACTAATTCTTACTTTGTGTCCACTGTTGGCGGTGCGACTTTAGACATACGTTTCAAGTCTTTTCGCCCCCTAAATACCCAAATATTGGGGACTGAAAACTCCACTTCTGGCCATAATTTGAGAGCTAGGGGGACAAAACCAAGTATTAGGTGGAATTTTGAGACTTGTGTGTACACCGTAGCCGATGCTTTGGGGAGCGTTTGCTTTACTCAAATGCGGGGTGGGGTTCTTTATTTTTGATTTATGCAAGAGGTTTCTTGTAGAGACGTAGCAGTGCTACGTCTGTTTTTCACCAGATGTCACGAGTGTTGATGGGTAGAAAGCCCAAAACATCTAGTAAAGTTGTCAATCACTTTTATTTATCCTTTTAAGAAACAAGAGTATTTGATCTTATTTGGTTGAAAGCCATAATATTGACTCCATGAACTCCCAAGGTACCTTGCTGAGAAAAAAATCACCAATTTGATTAGAGGCGTAGTTTATCGCCGTAGGCATCGCCTGCAAAAATTCTCAAAATTGGCGAATTAGCTGATTACTAACGAACCTTGATCGGTTCTCGTTAGGTAAAACAGTCACAAAATCTCCTAACCTGCCTCATTGCCAGAAGCAGAGAAGGACTAAGACAAACAGCATTGAATTATCGTGAGCAACAATTATGACTTGGCTAATTAGTACATTACTTATTGGAATCTCTGCCGCTTTTGCAACCACTTTTGATGACAATTTATACTTGACAGCTTTCTTCGGAAAAGTCAATCGTAGCTTTCGTCCTAAGCATATTGTTATCGGTGAATTTCTGGGATTCACTACCTTAGTATGTGCTAGTCTCCCTGGTTTCTTCGGCGGTCTGATTATTCCAAGCACCTGGATTGGTTTGCTGGGTTTGCTTCCCGTCGCCATTGGTATTAGTAATCTCATCAGTCGAGAACAAGAGGAAGAGACAGTGCAAGCTGTATCAGTTGACTTAACCTCTGCGATCAAATCTGGACACCAGAAGAAATCACTATTCGCAACCATCCGCGATCCTCAAACTTACCGCGTTTCCACTGTCACCATTGCCAATGGAGGAAATAACATTGGAATTTATGTACCGTTATTTGCCAGTAGCAATCTTCCAAGTTTGGGTGTAATTCTGTGTGTTTGCTATTTCACTGTTGGGGCGTGGTGCTTTCTCTCTTACAACCTGACTCGTAATCCTCTGATGACTCCCGTTTTAACTCGCTATGGTCGAAAAATCTTCCCCTTTGTCTTAATTTACTTAGGACTCTCTATCTTAATTAAAAGTGAAACATATCGACTTTTACCTAGTCTGGCAATGCTTGGGAATTAGGTATGAGGCGATCGCTTGGTGCGATGTCTACGACGGGCTACGCCTACGTAGGGGTTGCTGAAAACTCGAAATTCTTCATGGGTGCTATGTCCCCGATCTAACCAAAAAAATTTAGCGATCGTTTCCCATCCAAAAAGATTTATTAATCACTTGAATTTATCGATTTGAATCAAAATAATATTTGATGTTATCAATCAATTTATCTAAAGTGAGAATCAAGCACATTATCGATGGCTCTTATAAAAGCAAGCCCACTACTACGAATCAGTTTATGAAGGAACTCATGAATCAATCAAACTCTAAAAAATTAACTCAATGGCTCGTAACAGCAGTATTTCTGGTAGTTGTAGCGGGATTTACTCTGCTTATCCAGCCCAGCGCTAGAGCATTAACACCATCCATACCAATGGAGCCTGTAACAGCACCAGTCATATCTCCGGTTGAATTACCAATGGAGTCTGTAACAGCACCAGTCATATCCCCGGTTGTATCCCCAATCGTGTCTGTAGCAGCAAACGTTAGACATTTATTGCAAACCAATGAATGTATCGGCTGTAACCTGGCTGGGGCAATGCTAAAGGACGCAAACTTGCAAGCAGCAAACTTGGAGGGTGCTAACTTACAAAATGCAGATTTAGAAAGAGCTAACTTACAGCAAACAAACTTACAAGGGGCTAACTTTCAAGGAGCAGATTTAGGCAAGGTAAACCTTTTGGGAGCAAACCTGGCGGGAGCAAACCTATTTGATGCAGACCTAGAGAAAGCCAACTTCCTGGGAGCTAACCTGCAAATGGCTAACCTGCAAAACGCAGACTTGGAAAAAACAAATCTCACAAATGCAAACATCCAGGGAGCTAACTTGATGGGCGTTGATTTGGAAGATGCTATCAGACCGGAAGGATTCGCTATTCAATAATTAAACTGAAGTTCTGCCTACAAATTTAATAAAAAACCTCAAAAGCCTGATTCAGTAATGAATACAGGCTTTATTTTCTAGTCTAGTTTGCGACTTTTCATATCATGTTCGCTTGATTACTTATTAAAGCGATTTTCAAGTAAATGAACCACAAATAGACCTCACTTCCATTCCTCTCTCCTTGTAGGGAAGGCGCTGGGGGTTAGGTCTCATAATTGTGGTACTAAATACATGAAAACTGCTGTAAAGCCGGAGAACCCGACCCCTTAATCTCCTCCCCTTACTAAGGCTACGGTGTACACACAAGTCGAAAAAAGCTCGATTCTCATTGTTTTCTCGTTCCTGGGCTGCCGCCTGGGAATGGCTGATTAGGGGCTGCTGCCTCCAGTTAGACATTGAGTCAGAGACTCAATGAATGCATTCCCAGGCTCCGCCTGGGAACGAGTCAAGCCAAATCACGCAAGGTTTTTAGGACTTGTGTGTACACCGTAGCCGATGCTTTGGGGAGGGGGCGGGGTGGGGTTTATTATCAGTCATTTAATTCCATCAATTCTTTTGTTTTCAAATCAGCCGCTACAGGTTGAGAACATGCAATCTGAGGAGAGATAGAGCAAATCGCATCTGTAGTTGTTTCAAAACAATTGGATAACCCAATTGTTTTTAACAATCCTGAACGTTCTAGTATTTGTTGGACTTTGGGTTGTAAACCTGTAAGAATTAATCGGCAATTGTGCCGTTCCAAGTCGTGATAAATATCCTCTAAGGCTACTAACCCAGTTGTGTCCATATTTGGCACAAACCGCAACCGGAGAATTAAATACTTTACTTCCGGTTCATCGCGGAGGAAGGTAGCAAACCGTTCAGCAGCACCAAAAAATACGGGGCCATCTACCCGATAAACGGCAATTTCTTTACCTAATTCCAGAGGTGTACCAGGGGGAAATACTTCGGTTTCAGGTATTTTAACTAAGCTTAAATCGCTCATCCGTTTGATGAATAAGGCTCCGGCTGCAATCAATCCCACTTCGACAGCGAGAACTAAGTCAAACAAGATTGTCACTAGCCAAGTGAGAATCATCACAGCAAAGTCTGAGTAGGTAGCACGCATCAATAAACCAATGGCTTCCCACTCAATCATTCGCAAGCTAACCACCATCAAAATGCCAGCAAGTGCAGCTAAAGGAATCTGTGCTGCTAGGGGTGCTAAAGTTAAGACGATAATCGCTAAGGCCAGCCCGTGAATTACCCCAGATAGTCGAGTTTTCCCGCCAGAACGGACATTAACAGCAGTCCGAGCGATCGCACCTGTGGCGGGGATGCCCCCAAAAAATGGCACAATCATATTAGCCAAACCTTGACCAATTAATTCGCGATCGCTATTATGTTTCTCGCTGACTGTCATCCCATCAGCCACCACCGCCGATAGCAACGATTCAATACTTCCCAGTGCAGCTAAAGCCAAAGCCGGGTTAATTAGTTCTCGAATCACACTAAAATCATTCCAGTGGGGAATACCTTGAGGCATTGGTAAAGATTGAGGAATCGTGCCAATTGTTGGTACATTTAAATGGAAAGCAGAAGCGATCGCAGTTGCTAACACCAGTCCCACTAAAGAACCTGGTATTGTCGTATTAATCCTGGGCCACAAAACATTGGTTGCAATCACCACCACAGCCAAGGCAACTGCTGCCCAATTTAAAGCTTCTACATGAGTTATACTTTGCCAAAGTGCCGGCAAAAAATGCTCGCTACGTGGTAATTTTAAACCAAAGAAGTTATTTAACTGACCACAAAAAATAATGACGGCAATACCATTAGTAAAACCTGCCGTCACCGGATAGGGAATAAACTTTACTAACTGTCCCAGTTTGGCAACCCCCAAGGCAATTTGGATAATTCCAGCCATCACCCCAGCAATCCAAACTTTCTCAAGGCCGTACTTGGCGACAATTCCCACCAAAACCACAGCCATTGCACCTGTTGGCCCTGTAATCTGTACTGACGAACCACCAAAAATTGCGGCGACAATTCCCGCCACAATCGCGGTGTAAAGTCCCGCCTTTGGTTCCACACCACTGGCCACCGCAAAGGCTAAAGCTAAAGGCAATGCTACTACTGCTGCTGTTAGTCCTCCCGTCAAATCGCCACGCAGTCCACTAAACAAGCGACTCAGACGCAAAAGCAATGGTTCTTTGAGGATATCAGATGTTGCCATATCGTCATTTTCAACTCTTGTATACAATTTGTTGAATCACACACAAATGTTATTCCATCTTTTCGGTAGATTTCATCAGGGTTGTCGAAAATTCCCTAATTGCGTATGGATTTTGGTTCAAGTTCGCCTATTTGCTGATTAATAAAAGTGCAGACTTGCTTGACATAATGAATATAGTGTGTAGTGTATGGTGTGCGATCGCTAGCTAGAGTCTAGTTACAGAGATAAATTTCTGCGTTAATCCAAACAGAGGGGAATTCAAGATGGGATGCAAAGCATACAAGCACGGTCGAGAATCCAAAAGCAGATAATACGGTTTGGTATGTTTTTTGGGCATGAACAATCAACAGAAAAGACGCTATGAACTTCACGATAGAGATTGAACAAGAAGAGGATGGACGCTTTCTAGCTGAAGTGATTGATTTTCCTGGTGTACTGACTTATGGGCAGACACGAGAAGAAGCAGTTGTTAGAGTTCAAGCATTAGCTCTGCGTGTGTTGGCAGATAAGCTGGAACATGGGGAAGTCAGGCTGAGTTAGGATAGCTAAGTACAGCTTTGCGTAAATCGTAATGTTTTTAAACGCAGAGGGACGCAAAGTAAACGCATAGGCGCTTCTCTACGAGACGCTACGCGAACGCCTTCCCGCAGGGTAGGAAAGCAGAGTTTTGCCTAATTTATTTTGCTACGAATTAATGAAATATTGTATTGAGACTTTTATGATGTAGCATTCAAAGCAAAAATGAAGGCTTAAGTAATTTTTACGAAGACGTAACAGTATTAATTAGTCTACGCTCTGGGTAATAAGGCTACTCAGATAAATTTATGGGACTTTACGACCAAAATCAATCATCACAGGATGCGCTACGAAAGTTACGCGAAGGAGCAAGCCACTCCAGAGTAGCCCAAGAAATTGCTCAACGAGACTATGCGAAAGCTCAAGCCGAAGCTGATAAATGGAAACAACAATATCAACTTGCTTTGAAAGGAAGTAATCAGGATTTAATTCGTCAAGCAAAATTTCAAAAGGAACGATACCAAGCAATTGCTAGTAGACTAAAAACCCTGGTTGAGGAGCAACAACCACAAGTAGATGCAATTAAAAGTAATTTGAAATCTTGGGAGAAAAAGGTTTCAGAAGCACAGAATGAAGTATTACGTAGTAGTCCTAACAACAGTGAGTTCTCACCAACATTCATCAGCTTTGAATATAAAGATGTTGATGTATCGATTGATGATGAATTACAGCGACTTAAAGAAGCACTATTGCTACCACCTAAACCTCAAGAGCAAACTAAAGCTAAAAAAGATAGCAAAGTGCTTTTAGCAGAAGCTATCCATGAGAAAAAAAAAGCTGTCAACAGCGCTGTTGCTAATCAAGAAGGTATTGATAAAGATTCTAAAAAAGCCCAGAAAGAAGCTAAATACTGGAACGAAAAAGCTCAGACAGCTTTGAGAAACAATGATGATGATTTAACCCTTCAATCTGTAGTGAATAAAAAAGTTCAAAATAAAATTGTACTTATTCTTCAAACTCAGCTTCAACAGCAGGAAGCAATAGTAGCTGTACTCAAACAAAATCTGATAACTCTAGAAAATTTCAAGAAAACATTAGGCAGTGACACAAAACTCTAAAACAGGTGCGGCTTTTATCGCAGGTGGAACCATAACAGGTGTTGGTGTTTCCTCAACGGTAGGCGGAATGGGACTAGCTGGCGGATTTGGTGCAGTTGGCATTGGTGCAACTCCTGTAGTCGCTGCTGGCGCTGTGGCTGGTGCAGCTGCTTATGGCGCTTTTAAAGCCATAGCAGAAAAAGATGCTGTTGCGATCGCTACAATGGGAATTGGTGCAGTCGGCGGTGCTGGTGTTTATAGCGTCGTCGGTGGTATGGGTTTATTAGCACCTAAAGTAGGGCTGGCATTTGGGATTGGTGCAGTACCGATGGCGGGAATTGGTGCAATGGTGGGACTCGCCGCCTATGGTATTGCCAAACTGTTAGACGAATCTGGAATTAGCGAAACTCCAGCAGAGCTTTTTGAGCGAATGGAAGAAAAAGTCTTGCAGATGGGCTACTATTCCGAAGCATTGATGGAATTAGATGCATTTTTATCTGGTGACGATCTCAACCAAAAATTTGCTGTTTTGGAAGTCGAGGATGAGTTACAGGCGCTTAAGACTGAATTCAAGAAAAAATCAGAATTTGTTACCCCTAAACCTTCTACTCCCAATATTGAACCAGAAAGAATATCTCTGACAACCCAGCTACCTGAAACTTGGAGATGTGTACGCACACTCAAAGGACACTTAGCGGCAGTTAATGCGATCGCAATCAGTCCTGATGGTACTACCTTAATCAGTGGCAGTGATGACAGACAAGTTAATTTGTGGAATTTGAAAACCGGAAAATGGCTTTATACATTCTCTGGACAAGCAGAGGCAGTTTTATCTGTTGCTATCAGCCCTGATGGACAGCAGATTGCAAGTGGTAGTGTCGATTGCAAAATCAGCAGTTGGCAGATAGACACAAAAAAATTTCTCCGCACATTCTTTTATTTAAACTTTAGTTATAGTCATAATGGTTTTGTCAACTCGTTAGCCTACAGTCCTGATGGAACAATTCTTGCTAGTGGTGCTGCTGATAAGACGATTAGAATTTGGGGACGCTACACGGGAAAAGTAAAACGCACCTTGAATCGACACTCAGATGCAATTTTATCTGTCACCATCAGTCCCGATGGTAAAATCCTTGCAAGTGGTAGTGCCGATCAAACTATTAGGCTTTGGGATACCAAAACTTGGGAACAGCGCTACATTCTCTGTGAACATTTGGCAGCAGTTAATACAGTCGCCATCAGTCTTAACAGTCAAACTCTTATTAGTGGTAGCACAGACGCCACAATAAAACTGTGGAATCTCCAAACTGGAGAATTACTCTCCACTTTAACTAGACACACAGCGGCGATTTTGTCTGTTGCCATCAGCCCCGATGGAAAAACCCTTGCCAGTGCCAGCAAAGACGGTATGATAAAACTTTGGAACCTCGACACTGGGGAACTACTACAAAATCTTTCTGGGTGTAATCCCGTTGCTTTCAGTCCTGATGGTAAAACGCTGGTAAGTGGCGGTAATGCCGGAAGCATCAAGATTTGGAATATATTTACTCTCGACTCTGGATTATCTGGGGAATGGTGGGAAGTCTTGGGCGTAAATCAGAGCGATCGCCCCAATGTTGTTAAACTTGCTTACCGCCGATTAGCAAGATTGTATCATCCTGATGTGAATAGTTCTGCCATCGCAAAAGCCTCAATGCAAGCAATTAATCAAGCTTATAAAGAATTCCAGCAGCAGGTAACATGAAGTTAGCAGTTTATCGATGCTAGTCAAAATATGAATAATATTTGAGGAAATAGTGTTATGTTTCAACATTTAGTAGAAGCGATAAATTTTGAAGAATTCGTCGAATGGAAACCGGAGAACGGCAGATATGAATTATATAAAGGAGTAATAGTTGAAATGCAGCCGACAGGGGAACATGAGTTAATCAGAGCATTTCTGATTAGAGAACTCAATTTTGAGATTCGGAGGTTTAACCTAGCTTATTCGATTCCTGCTCAAGCATTAGTCAAATCTGTTGATAAAAAATCTGGTTATATTCCAGATGTGCTGGTATTGAATATCCCTAACTTAATTAATGAACCACTTTGGAAAAAATCATCAACAGTTACTCAAGCCGCATCAATTCCATTGGTAGTAGAAGTTGTAAGTACAAATTGGCGAGATGATTACTTTCTCAAATTCGGTGAATATGAGGAAATTGGGATTTCAGAATATTGGATTGTTGATTATGCTGCTCTTGGTGGAAAACGGTTTATTGGCAATCTGAAACAACCGACAATATCAGTTTACAGATTAGTGGAAGGTGAGTACCAAGTAACTCAGTTTCGTGGTAACGAGCGCATTCAATCGCCAAGTTTAATAGAGCTAAATCTAACTGCTGAACAAGTGTTTAAGGCTGCTTTGGGAGAACAGTAATGAACATCACTTTGCTAATACTCAGTACTTATCTACTTGGTACATGCCCCGTCCCTTGTGGGCGGTCTTTCAACTCAGCACTCTTGATTATTTTTGGCTATACTCCGATAAACACCCCATATTATCTATCAGCAGGGTAAGATATTTAACCCTTGAGAAGTATTGACATATTAAAAATTTCGAGAGTTCATCTTGCATATTCTGAAAAAACGTTATAAATTATTAGATAATAGGGGAATGATCTGACTTCTTAGTGTCAAAAACTAATCCTGCTCAAGTAAATATACCGCAACCAGTTTTAACTTCACACAAACCCTAAACAGCACTGAAGATATGTTTTTGTTTGGTAAACCAATGATTCCGGGCAGACAAGGGAATAATAAATAATCTAAAAATATATCTTATGTGACTGTTTTTAGGAATTAAGTAGGTAGGCACAAATAAACCTAACTATGTAACGAAAAGTAAAAGCGGTGAAAACCTTGCGATTGCTTGTCTACGACACGCTACGCGAACACTCCACTCCGTTGCGTACCCTGCGGGAACGCCAAGGGCGAACGCAATGACATAGTTATAAATTTTCCCGCCCACCTACTTATGTTACTACTTGCGGTGGATAACAAAAACTATAATTCACCAAAAGAGTAATAGATTACAAGCAATTAACTAACAATAAAGTTGCCTAAATGTCAGCAGATTTATTAATTGTTAATTGATTAATTTTTCCCCAATTATATTTGCTATTCAAAGAATCGTTTTTGTTATGCTGAGAATAGCAAAAATAATAAATGAAGACGCATCTACCACAAATTCACAATCCTTATGGAGTTATTCTGGCGATGCACCTAAACGAATTGGAAACTACTGAGAATTTAAAAGAAGTGGAAGAAGCGTGGCTAGCACTAGAAAAATCAATTCTCTACTATCAAGGACGCCCCGTTGGGACAGTAGCCGCTTATGATGGCTCTGTAGAGGCGCTCAATTACGATCAGTGCTTTGTCCGCGATTTTGTTTCTTCGGCTCTAATTTTTCTGATTAAAGGTAGAACCGATATTGTTCGTAATTTCTTAGAAGAAACCTTAAAGTTACAGCCTAAAGAAAAAGCATTAGCTGCCTATAAGCCAGGACGAGGATTAATCCCAGCTAGCTTTAAAGTAGTATCAGAGAATGGACAAGAATATTTAGAAGCAGACTTTGGAGAACATGCGATCGCTAGAGTTACACCTGTAGATTCTTGTTTATGGTGGATTATTTTATTGCGTGCTTATGTAATTGCCACAGAAGATTTTTCTCTAGTCTATCAACCTGAATTCCAAAATGGTATCAGGTTAATCATGGAAATCTGCTTGGCAAATCGTTTTGATATGTACCCAACGCTGTTGGTTCCAGATGGTGCTTGTATGATTGACCGTCGTATGGGCATTTATGGGCATCCTCTAGAACTACAAGTACTTTTTTACACGGCATTGCGTGCATCTCGTGAACTGCTAATTTGTCAAGGTAATTCCGATATTGTTGAAGCCATTGATAATCGGTTGCCTCTTTTATGCGCTCATATTCGCCAGCATTATTGGATAGATATTAATCGCCTGAATGCAATTTATCGCTTCAAAAGTGAAGAATATGGCAAGGCTGCTGTTAATCTGTTCAACATATATGTAGATTCTGTTCCCTATTATGAATTGGACAAGTGGCTACCAAAAAAAGGTGGTTATCTAGCAGGTAATGTTGGCCCGTCGCAGCTAGATACTCGCTTCTTTTCACTCGGAAACTTAATGGCAATCATTTCCGACTTAGCCACCGAAGAACAGTCACAAGCGATTATGACTCTCATTGAGGAACGATGGGATGACCTGGTGGGAGATATGCCAATGAAAATTTGTTTCCCAGCTTTGGAACATGAAGAATACAGAATTGTAACTGGATGTGACCCCAAAAATATACCCTGGTCGTATCATAATGCTGGTAGTTGGCCAGTTTTAATGTGGATGTTAGCGGCGGCGGCTGTAAAAACTAATAGAACAAATCTTGCACAAAAGGCGATTGAAACTGCCCAAGGACGCCTTAGTACAGATGAATGGCCAGAATATTACGATGGTAAAAAAGGACGACTGATTGGGAAACAAGCGAGGAAATATCAAACTTGGACAATAACTGGGTTCTTATTAGCAAAAGAACTGATGGCAAACCACAGTTATTTGCCATTAATTAGCTTTGGAAAATTACCCGCAGAACAAGTTTCTAGAGCATGTGAGCTTGAAATCGCTACTGTAGACCCATATATGTCTTGATAGGAAAGTTAGGAGTTAGAAGTTAGGAGTTGGGAGTTAGAATACAAAAGCCTCCTGACTCCTGAATCATGTTTACATGACAAACCCCCGTCAACTAGCTTTTATCGCCCTGCGAGATGTTCATAAGGGGGCTTATGCTGATATTGCCCTAGATAGAGTACTGCAAAAATTTAATTTGCCTGATTGCGATCGCCGCTTAGTGACAGAATTGCTTTATGGGAGTGTCAGAAGGCAGCGCACTCTTGATACTCTCATCGATCAACTCGCTAAAAAGAAATCTCATCAACAACCACAAGACCTACGCACCATCTTACATCTAGGCTTTTACCAACTGCGTTATCAAGAGCGTATTCCCGCCTCAGCTGCTGTTAATACCACAGTCCAACTAGCTAAAGAAAACGGTTTTTCTGGACTCACGGGTTTTGTTAACGGTCTATTACGCCAGTATCTCAGAAAAGCAGGGGAGCAGGGAGCGGGGAGTAGAGGAGAGGGAATTACTTCCCCCTGCCCCCTGCCCCCTGCCCCTCTGCCTCTTAAGAGTCCGCATTACCCCTTATCCCCAGAGGGGGCCCCACCTGACCCAATCCCCCATTTTGATCAGTTACTACTTCCAGAAAACGCAGTGGAACGCTTGGGTATTTTACACAGCTTTCCTGACTGGATTATTCAAGTTTGGTTAGAACAATTGGGTTTGGCCGACACCGAAAAACTGTGTGAATGGATGAACCAATCACCAACAATTGACTTGCGTATCAACCCACTTCGCACTTCCATTGAGGAAGTTGAGGCGGCTTTGCAATCTGTTGGTATTTTGGTGAGACGGATTCCTCATTTACCCCAAGCTTTACGATTTATTGGTAATACTGGGGCAATTCAAAAACTACCGGGTTTTAGAGAAGGTTGGTGGACTGTACAAGATAGTAGCGCTCAATTGGTAGGTCATTTGCTCGACCCCCAGCCAGGTGAGGTAGTAATTGATGCCTGTGCTGCACCAGGGGGTAAAACAACCCACATCGCTGAATTGATGGCAGATAAAGGGAAAATTTGGGCTTGCGATCGCACTTCCTCTCGTCTTCGCAAACTCCAAGAAAATTCTCAACGGCTGAATTTACAATCTATTCAAATTTACACTGGCGACAGTCGCCACTCTGCCCAATTTCAAAACACCGCAGATCGGGTATTACTCGATGCTCCATGTTCTGGTTTGGGAACTATGCACCGTCATGCTGATGCGCGTTGGCGACAGACACCAGAATCTGTCCGAGAACTTTCGGATCTGCAACGAGAATTATTAACACATACATCAACTTTTGTCAAACCAGGTGGTGTACTAGTTTATGCCACCTGTACATTGCATCCAGCAGAAAATGAGGAAGTAATTTCGGCATTTTTAGCTGAGTCACCTCAGTGGCAAATTGAGTCTCCCAGTGGCGTTGAGTTACCTGATTCTACCGATAGTACACCTCAAGGTTGGTTTAAACTTTGGCCCCATCGGCAGGACATGGATGGTTTTTTTATGGTGCGCTTAAGAAAAACCAATAATTCCGAGTGAATACTGTTTGGGATTGTACGATTTGGTGGAGGCCTGAATCTACCAGAGGAGGCAGCAATGGTTTCCCCTTCCAATGTGAAAAACTTAGTTAAAATCCTGATTGGAGCAGCCTGGATCGATGGCAGAATCCAGCCAGAAGAACGGCAATATCTCCGCGAAATAGCTCAAGCTAAAGGTTTAGCTAACGATCCTGAAATTAAGCCTTGGCTGTACGAATTAGTTCCTGTGCAGCCAAAAGAATGCTACGACTGGGTGCGGGAGTATTTAGGCGATCGCCCCAGTCTTGAAGATTGTGAAAATCTGATTGAAGCCATCAGTGGCTTAATTTATAGCGATGGTGAAGTTGCCGTTGAAGAAGCCAGACTCCTGACAGAATTGCAGGATATAGCGAAGCAGAACGACTCAACTCAACCAGCTCACACTGCGCTTCTCAAACAAATTCAAAAGCTTTACCGCCGTTGGGTTGAAGTGCAAAACTAACATAGAGCTATGAGTTGATCCAAGAGGAGGCAGTGAGATAATTCACTGCCTCCTTGCGTCTCTTCGTCCCCATACCCTCGGAAATATCCGCACCTCTTTAGGTAATTTTTATCTGAAAATTGCTGTAATTTACCTGACTGGGTTTTGCGCTTGCTTAAATCCACATCCCTGAAGATGCTACTTTTAGACATTCTTTAAGAAACTGCTGGGGAATTTCTGCACTTTCTCCCCAATGCAGATGAACATAAGAAGCATGAACATTTGCAGGTAAACCCCATCCTTCGCATCCCATATTTTCCTCACAATCGTAGCGAGAAGTTTTAAATAGGGGTTGAGTCGGAGTTAAGGTTAAATGAGAACGATGAAACTCATGTCCGTAAACAGTTGTATTTGCTTTAACTAACAAATTATCTTGCAAAGCTACTGCACGACGATAGCCCAAAGTTAAACGCCCACCCATCACAGCAGATGTTGGTAGTACTCCCGCCATCGACCAAGATTTACCTTCAAAATCGATAATTTGCTCACACAAATACATCAATCCTCCGCATTCGGCAACTGTAGGCATTCCTTTAAGTATTGCCGTTTTCACTGCATCACGAACGCTAGAATTTTCTGCTAGTTGCTGGGCAAAAACTTCCGGGAAACCACCGCCAAAATACATTCCCTGGACATCTTTTGGTATACCAGCATCTTCTAAGGGACTCCAGAAAACCAATTCTGCGCCAAGCTGTTGCAGCAAATCGAGATTGTCTTGGTAGTAAAAATTAAAAGCGCGATCGCGGGCTACTGCAATCCTAACCAGAGAAGGGGGATGAAGAGGATGAGGAGGATGAGGTAGAGGTTTTGATTTTAACAAAGGTAATAAGCGTTGCCAGTCGAAGCAAGTATCTCCTAAATCGGCGAGGCGATCGATTAAAGCATTGAGTTCGGGAAGTTCGGCTGTGGGTACTAAACCCAAGTGGCGATCGGGAATTGTGATGTTATCTTGACGCCGCAGTACGCCGAGTATAGGTAATTGTAAGGGTTCTAGAGAATCTTTGAGGAGAGAGAGATGGCGATCGCTCCCGACGCGATTTAATACTACCCCAGCTATTTTAATTCGGGGATCAAAAGATCGATAGCCGTGAGCGATCGCAGCTACAGAACCAGATAAACGACTGCAATCAATCACCAACACTACAGGTAAATCTAAAAGCCGTGCGATGTGTGCCGTACTTGCAAAATCTGTTGATTTTTGCTTTTCTTGCCCATGCCCAATTCCATCAAACAATCCCATCACCCCTTCCACTAGGGCATATTCACTCAGATGACTATGGCGGGCAAAACATTGCTGAACGTAGGCTTCGGAAGTCAGTACGGGGTCTAAATTCCGACAAGCACGACCAGTTACGTGTCGATGAAACATCGGATCAATGTAGTCTGGGCCTACCTTAAAAGATTGCACCAAGCGATCGCGACGGCGTAAAGATGCTAAAAGGGTGAGCGTGACTGTTGTCTTACCCACCCCACTACGTTCCCCGGCAATAACTAAAGCCATAAATGAAACAAATTAGGTTTTTATGCAGCAACTATTTTGACTATTGGCTGTGTGTCTGTCTATCGTCGCTTTTTGCAAAAGCAGATACACCAGTTCCTCAAACCAACTAACTCAAACTTATACCAATTAGAAACAAGAAAACCAGCCAATTAGGGGAGTTAGGCTGAAAAATTCTGTCTAATAATATAGTTGGAGATTAGCCAAGACTCAGATAGCAATAAGCTACCAGAAGAGGAACGTTTTATGATCACTGTGCATCATCTTAACAACTCGCGATCGCAGCGTGTGCTGTGGCTGCTTGAAGAATTAGGTGTCGAATACGAGATCAAATTCTATGAACGCGATCCAAAGACGATGATGGCACCGGAGTCGCTGCGCCAAGTTCATCCCCTCGGCAAATCACCAGTAATCACAGATGCAGACTTGACGATCGCTGAGTCGGGTGCAATTATCGAATACCTAATCGATCGCTACGGTAATGGTCGGCTAGTCCCAGCATCCGGTACGCCGGAGCATCTGCGCTATAAGTATTGGCTGCATTACGCCGAAGGCTCTGCAATGCCACCACTAGTAATGCGGGTGATATTGAACAATTTCGGGGCAGGCGACAGCAGCGTGGTTAGCGGATTCGTCGCCCCCCAGATTAAACTCCACTTTGACTACATAGAAGGCGAACTCCATAAAAATACGTGGTTTGCCGGCAATGAATTTACCGCCGCCGATATCCAAATGAGCTTTCCCCTGGAAGTAGTCGCCCCGCTAAGAGAAGAGGTCGAGAGTCGGCCAAAGCTCAAAGAATTTGTCGAGCGCATTCATGCGCGACCTGCTTACAAACGTGCCCTTGAGCGTGGAGGCAAATACAACGTATCCTTTCAATAAACAACTATAAATAATTAAAAAAATTCCCCCTTTCTGCGTCGGAAAGGGGGGACGTAGGGGTTCGGTCTGAATTAATTCGCCAATTTGAAAATATTCGCTGTCACTCCCAGACTTTCTTCAAAAAGTGACTCGCGGCCCCAGCGTTGTACCTGCTGACTCAGCAATGCTTCCGCCTTTTGTTCCGAAAGTGAAGTTACCTGTTGAAACAGACCAGCAGATTGGGCACCACCGTGGGTTTCCATCCGCATACAACCACCAGTTTCCGAGCAAATTACTGTACCACAGTCTGCCTTCGGATTGGTCGAACTGAGGCGCAAAGCAATCAAGTCGCCAGCAATTTCACCCACATCAGCAAGGGGAACACCCGCTAATTCGGCTTCTACTTGCCGTTGGTCTTGGGCAATAAAGTTAATGCGAGTGATGTCATAATCTCCGGTTTCCTTTTGATAGGAAACTGGCTGCCATTCTAGACGACTTGCCAGCCAACCCAAAAACAATAATGCTTGTGCGGGGTTGCCTTTTTCGTAATCAATAGTTACTCGGTCAACTTCCCGAAGGGCAGCGCGACGGTGAGGTGAGTCGTAAGCTTCAGCTGTCAATTCTTGCCATGCTGAGAGGCGACGCCAGTTGAGGTCAGCCAGGGGTACACCACTTTCCACCAATTCTTGGAGGCGGAGTAAGTCACTTTCTGGCTCGTTAAACCGGCAAGAATCCACAATTACATTGTTGCAGACGGCTGCCAGGCGCTTGAATAGAGGGTTATTTGGGTCTGGTGTTGCTTTCCACCAAAGAAACTTTGGTAAGCCGCCAATCAATAATGCTGGAATCATGCCACCGATGCGTTCCAAGGCAGCAGCAGTACCACTGAGAGTTATGTATTCGCAGCAGATTAGTGTACTTGACGATTGCTTTTGGATGGGGCAATAGGCAGAAACTTGAGCTTTGACCCCTTGATCTTCGCCAGCAATGGGAAATAGCGCGATGATGCGGCAGGGGTTGCGGAGGGCGATTTCATCGGCAATTCTGGGGCTTGGGGCATTTATGCTGGGAAGCTGAACAGAAGCATTATCCCCCGCAGCCCCGTTTCCTTGACGTTTGATGAATTCTTCTCTCAAGATAGCCAGGGTTTGAGGTGTTGCTTTTCCAGTATCTGGCAGTGCATTTTTTATTTGCACTTGCCGCAAGGCAGCTTCCATCTGAGGCCCTAAAATCCCGTCAAGCGGGCCGTTGTAAAATCCCAAAGTGGCCAAAAGATACTGGGTTTCTTCCGGTTCGTAAACCACTAAGGTAAATGTCGTAGCGCGAGTAGCAGCAGGAAGCCCGCCGTCCTCGCCAGTAATGCCGTAGCTTTGCCAAATTTGATGAAGTTCCGCGTCTAATTCGTCAAGCGAAATATCTTTTGGGGCTTGAAGTGAATAAATTGTCGAAGCTTGGGGAGCCATAGGAGATTTTGGATTTTGGATTTTGGATTTTGGATTTTGGATTTTGATTTGAGATTTTGGATTAAGAACTGGTAATTTAGAAATTAGTAATAGGTAATAGTTTTTCATACTCCCTATTACCTATTCCCGATTTCGCCGTCCCCAATCTAAAATCTAAAATCTAAAATCTAAAATTGTTAGAGTCTGCGCCAGCGACGGCCATCCTGGTTAATTAAGAATTCTGCTTCTGCTGGTTCCCAGGTACCGGCTTCATACTGGGGAATAGTATTTGCGTCGGCGGGTGCATCCCAAACGGAAAGGGCTGGATTTACTACCTGCCAGGCTGCTTCTACTTCGTCGGCGCGGGTGAACAATGTTTGATCACCCATCATACAATCAAGGAATAGGCGATCGTAGGCATCGGATGTTGCTTGGATGCCAAAGGAACCATAACTAAAGTCCATGTCAACAGAACGGGTGCGGAATTCTGCCCCCGGCATTTTCACATCAAAACGCAGGGAAATACCTTCATTTGGCTGAATCCGCATCGTCAAAACATTGGCGTTTGTCTGTTGGGCGGCAGATTGGAACATCCGAGACGGAACTTCGCGGAAGTGGATGGAAATCTCACTGACTTTTTTCGGCATCCGCTTCCCGGTACGTAAGTAGAAAGGCACACCTTTCCAGCGCCAGTTATCTACCAAAAACTTCATTGCGACGTAGGTGGGTGTGGTGGAGTTGGGATCAACGCCTGGTTCTGTCCGATACCCTGGGACTGCTTGACCCTTCATCCAGCCAGCACTATACTGACCACGTATTGCTGACCGCGACAGATTGTGAACATCAGCTAAACGAGTAGCTCGGAGTACCTTCACTTTTTCTGTACGAATGCTGTCGGCATCCATTGCGTTGGGTGCTTCCATCGCCGTTAGGCAGTAAAGTTGCATTAAGTGGTTTTGCAACATATCCCGTAGTGCGCCGGCGCTTTCATAGTAACCAGCCCGGTCTTCCACTCCCACGGTTTCTGCCACGGTAATTTGCACGTGGTCAACAAATTGACGATTCCACAATGGTTCAAAAATCGCATTGGCAAAGCGAAACACCAGCAAATTCTGGACTGTTTCTTTACCCAAGTAGTGGTCAATGCGGTATACTTGGTTTTCTTTACAAAATTTCTGTACCACTTGGTTAAGACTCTGGGCAGAAGCCAAGTCGCGACCAAAGGGTTTTTCAACTACTAGACGATGTTTGTAGGGATCTTCTAGCATCCCGGCGCTTCCTAGCTGCTTAATCGCTTCGGGAAAGAATGAGGGGGCAACTGAGAGGTAGAACATGCGATTACCTCGCGTGCCCCGTTTTTCGTCTAATTCACCCAATAAGTTTTTTAGTTTCTGGTAGCCTTCGGGGTTGTCTATATCCCCCGGACTGTAGAACAGACCTTGAGAGAAATCTTGCCAGAGTTCGCCTAAATCGACATCAGCATGTGCTTCTTCCATGCCCTTTTGCATTTGTTCACGGAAGTACTCGTGGCTCCATTCTCGACGTGCCACACCGACAATGGTGGTTTCTGGTGGAATACGCCGTTCTCGCCGCAATTTGTAAAGTGCTGGCACTAGTTTGCGCCAGGTGAGATCACCAGAAGCGCCAAAAATGACTATAATTTGGGGTTCGGGCATCCCTTGTTGTTGCAGACCAACGCGCAAGGGATTTTCTAGCAGACTAACCATAGGAATTTTGGATTTTAGATTTTGGATTTTGGATTGGGTATTGGGGCATTGGAAAGGATTTTAGATTTTAGATTTTGGATTTTAGATTGAAGTCCAATCCAAAATTGCAAACCCAAAATCCAAAATTCCCACTCCCCAGTCCCTACACTGGTGACAATACCTTGATCTTTTCTTCTAAAGAGTTCATCAAGGACTGGAAGGGCTGGATAAACTTGTCAATACCTTCGACTAACAGTTCATCCATTACGGTATCGAGATCGATGTTGATGTCGGGATCTTTGAGGTTTTCGATCAGCGTGTAAGCATTTTCCACATTCGTTTCTAAGCGATCGCTTACGTTACAATGATCGGCACAAGCTTTAATCGTCGCTGGTGGTACGGTGTTGACGGTATCACGGCCAATCAACTCTTCGATATACATCACATCTCTGTAGTTGGGGTCTTTGGTGCTAGTGCTAGCCCAAAGTAGCCGCTGTACTGTGGCCCCTTTTGCTGCCAAGGCTTGCCAACGCTCGCTCTCAATGATTTTCTTGTATTCTTGATATGCAATCTTAGCGTTAGCGATCGCTACTTTCCCTTTAACAGCTAAGAGCTTTGCTTCCAGAGCAATATCATCAACGCCTTTTTTCAACTTAGCATCTATTTTGGCGTCAATGTTGCTATCGATCCGGCTGAGGAAGAAGCTAGCAACTGAAGCAATTCTACTGATGTCTTTACCCTCAGCCACCCGTTTTTCTAAGCCCCGAATATAAGCCCAAGCTGTGTTGACATAGCTTTCTACAGAAAACAGTAGCGTAATATTGACATTTATACCATCAGCGATCGCCTGTTCCACTGCTGGCAAGCCCGGTTCTGTACCGGGAATTTTAATCATCAAATTTTCCCGACCAATTTCTGGGAAATAGCGCCTAGCTTCGGCTATGGTTGCTTCAGTATCTTGGGCAATGGTCGGCGGTACTTCAATACTCACATAACCATCTAGTCTATTCGAGGCTTCATAAACAGGGCGTAAAATATCACAAGCATTACGGATGTCTGCAAAAACTAGGGATTCGTAAATTTTGTCTATCGGTAAGCCAGCCCGAACTCCGGCTTCGATATCGGCATCATATATAACGTTACCAGCGATCGCTTTTTCAAAGATAGCTGGGTTAGAGGTAATCCCAGAGATGCCTTGATTTTCAACCAGGTCTTTGAGTTCGCCTGATTGAATAATGTCACGGGTCAAATTATCTATCCAGATACTTTGACCGTATTGCTTAATTTCTAGTAGATGATTGGTAGCCATAGCTCTAATTTGTTTCACTCCTGTATGGTGAAGTTGGCAAAACCCATCAAATGTTGATGGTGACTTTTGAATTGTGGCGTTGCCAATCACTGATCGCATCGGCCAGCTGAGATAATCTTTAATTGATCTTCAAGAACTGCTACTCTGCATTCCAATCCTAAATCACCATGATTAACTTTTAATTAATGCTAGATGCTAGATGCATCCTTGATACTTTTGTTACCGTCTTCTAGTCCAGCATGGCAAAAATAACTATCCAGTTGAAAAAAGTTCAAAAGTGTAATTTACAAGCTTTTTTTCTCCTGTCTTTTGCTTTTTAACACTAGTGTCCGTTTTGAATAAAAGATTCCACCTTGGCTACATCCTCTTTGCTACCAATAATTAAAGGCGTGCGCTGATGCAGTTTTTTTGGCACCACATCCAAGATATTTACCAGTCCTGTAGTAGCACGACCGCCTGCTTGCTCAATCAAAAATGCCAGAGGAGCGGTTTCGTAAAGTAAGCGCAATTTTCCTTCTGGGTTTTGAATTGTGCCGGGGTAGAGAAACACGCCGCCTTGAACCAAAATTCTATGGATGTCGCTCACCATTGCGCCGCTATAACGAGCGCTGTAGCCTTCTGTGCGATGAACGTAGCGGATGTATTCTCGAATCGATTCTTCCCACTGCCAAAAGTTACCCTCGTTCACGCTGTAAACAGAACCGTGGTTAGGAATGCGGATATTTTCTTCTGTGAGAATAAACTCTCCTAAGCTGGGATCAAGGACAAAGGAATGAACGCCCTTACCTATAGTATAAACCAGCATTGTGCAAGGGCCATACAGGATGTATCCGGCAGCAATTTGCTTACGTCCATTGGTGAGGAGGTCAGTTGCTTTGCGATCGCTATCAGTTCCTTCTTGTTGGCGAATGGCGAAAATGGAACCTAAGCTGAGATTATTATCAGTGTTGGATGAGCCATCAATTGGGTCATACAGCAAAGTGTAGCGGCCAATGGGGCAATTTTCTGGGATGTAGTAGGGATTTTCCATTTCCTCAGAAGCTAGGCGACAGACTAAGCCGCTTTGCTTAAACACTGAGATAAATACATCATTGGCATAGACATCCATCTTTTTGACGGATTCTCCTTGGACATTAACTTCCCCAGTAAATCCGAGAACGCCTTCCATTAAACCGGCGCGACTCATGCGACGAGCAACTAGTTTGCCGGCCAGGGCGATGCGATTCATCAGCGCACTTAAATCTTGTGCATCTGGCGAAAAACTCTGAAGTTGTTGTAAAACGTGACGGGATAAAGTTGTACAATCACGATCTAAAGCTCTGTCTGTAGCTTCGTAGATAGATAAGTCTAAAGATTCTGGCGCTTTATCCATTTTTGTGTTATGCACAGCCACTAGCTGTTAGTTGGGTTTTAGTCAGCGTATGGCAACTTATAGTTGCTGCCTCTATCTTAGAAAGGTAATTTGATAACTTAGATGCGACTTTAGATAAACTAAAGAAATGAATCTTCGGTGGCCCCACGCCCAGAGCAAAGATACGTAGTCGCCTTACCGTAGCTATTGCCAATATTGAGTCAATGATTTACCTAAATCAAATGACTACAGAAAGTAATAAAGGCAACTAAACCATTAAGTATTATGTGCAGCCTGAGCTACCCTGAAGTTATAGAAAAACAGGTTTAGATTTATCATTTGGGATTGAGAACTGCTTATGTTCAACTACAATCCATTAGAATGCTTACCTTCATCAGCAGAATTGCCAGATTCTAATGACATCCCTGTGGATAACGAACTGCAAATATTAATTCCCAACTTATTGTTAGCTATATTAGCTGCTATTTGGCAAGCCCGTGATGATTGGTTTTTTGGGATCAACATGGGAATTTATTATACAGCGAATAAACCTGCGATTGTCCCCGATGGGTTTCTCAGTTTGGGTGTAGAACGTTTTGTTGGAGAAAATGGGCGTTCTAGTTATGTATTTTGGGAAGAAGATGGCATTTCCCCAATCTTATCGTTAGAAATTGTTTCCCAAACTTATAATTTTGAATACGAACAAAAGAAAATAGATTATGCCCAATTAGGCATTTTGTATTATGTCATTTATGCACCAACCCGCTTACGTCGTAAGCGTCAGCGTTTAGAAGTTTATCGCTTAGTTAATGGTGAATATATTTTACAACCAGGCGATAAAATCTGGATGGCAGAAATTGGTTTAGGTATTGGACGTGAACGGGGAACCTACCAAGGAATCACGCGAGAATGGTTGTATTGGTATGACGAAAATGGTAATAGATACTCAACACCAGAAGAAGTAACAGTTCAGCAACAGCAACAACTAGAGCAAACTAAACAACAGCTTCAGGAACTTTTAGCTAGATTACAACAAAAGGGAATCAACCCGAATAATCTCTAAATAAACTGCAAATATCCAAACCTAGATTCTGTTTTGGGAACGCCAAATCAATATCATTATCATTGAAAATGATACCCATCCAGCAATACAATTTGAAGTATTTGGAAGACCTAATAACAGATCAGTTTCTCTTAATGCTCAAGAATTAAGAAACTGTATAGGACTCATATTTGATTTTTGAAATATACGTAGGGTGGTTCTAGAGTAAAAGGAAAAATTAAAAAGTTTAAAAGACTGTATCTTAATAACAGCAATTTAGAAGATTTATATATTGATCCCAGTGGCTTTAAAATTGAAAACTTGAAAGAGATGGCATCACTTTTTAGCTTTATGAGCGACTTTAAACTCATATATAGCGTTTCCCATTCAGATGCGGTACAACATTTATCACGGGGTGTAGGGGCACGGCACTGCCCATTGGTGTCAACTTAAGCTGAAACTCCTTTAAAACCTCGTTTCTAGCCTCTGGCTAGAAATGCTGCTCCTGGCGGCTCTGCCGCCAGCAAGAGAGGCGGAGCCTCAAGGACGAGCATTCCCAGTCGGAGACTCTTAACGAGGCAATCTAAAAGCTAGTCTAGAACTAGCTTTCACGTTAAGTTGACACCAATGGGCACTGCCGTGCCCCTACGGGTGTACCTCACACAAACGAGAAACGCTATAGTAAATACCTTATTTGTAAGCAAACATAAACGTTCCTGCTTGCAAGCAAGGTATTTTATGGCTGAAATTAATTGATGCTTGGATATATATATTGCATAGATAATACGATTTTGGGTATTTCAGCTGATGTTGCTCTACCCACCGCTATTTAATAGAGGTAGTACTGAGCAAGATTACGTCAATCTTAGTAAGTTATGATAATATAAAAATTCTTGGGCGATTAGCACAGTGGTAGCGCACATCCTTCACACGGATGGGGTCACTGGTTCAAATCCAGTATCGCCCACTTATTACAGCAAGACTTTCAGCCAACTAGCTTCAGTCTCTTAACCTGAATTTATGCAAGTTCATGCTAGTTGTGGTCAAGTTGACCACTAAATTTTTGATTTAGTGTGGACTACAGTGCCCATTATTTAATTATGAATTAGTAATTATAAAGTACAGAAACCATGTAGCATCAATATTTTTTGCCTATTACTAGAAGGCATAATTATGAATTATGAATTATGAATTAGCATGACCAACTACTTTCGCTGCAATGTTGATGTAATGGCTAGCTATGTCCCAGGTGAGCAGCCCCAACGCGGTACACAGATCATTAAACTTAATAGCAACGAGAACCCCTATCCTCCTTCCCCTGCGGCATTAACTGTGCTACAGAATATTGATGGTGAGTGGTTGCGACGGTATCCAGAACCTTTCGGGGAGGAGTTCCGGGAAGCTGCAAGTAAAGTTTTAGGAGTTCCTAGTGATTGGATAATTGTCGGAAATGGCAGTGACGAATTGTTGAGTGTGATCATTCGAGCCTGTGCAGAACCTGGGAAGAAGGTAGTTTACCCAATGCCTACTTACGTGCTATATCGCACATTAACAGAAATGCAAGCGGCGGAAATGATTGAGATTCCCTACAGCGACGACTACAGCTTACCCTTGGAACAATTGGTTGCTGTCGATGGGGCTGTGACATTTATTGCGTCGCCTAATAGTCCATCGGGGCATCTGGTAACAACAGATGACTTGCGAAAATTAGCCAGCCAGTTATCTGGAGTTTTAGTGATTGATGAAGCATACATAGATTTTACCGAAGAGAATGCATTGGCTTTGGTTAAGGAATACGAAAACGTCATCGTGATTCGGACACTATCTAAAGGGTACTCGTTGGCAGGATTACGATTGGGCTTTGGGGTGGCGAATCCTAAACTGTTGCAGGGATTGTTTAAGGTTAAAGATAGCTATAACATTGATGCGATCGCTTGTGCAATTGGCACGGCTGCGATCGCTGATCAAGCTTATAAAAATGCTTGTGTAGCAAAGATTAAGGCATCACGGACTAAGTTAGCAACAGACTTGAAACAATTAGGTTTTCATATTTGGGATTCCCAAGCTAACTTTTTGCTGGCACAGCCAAAAAAAGGAAACGCAGAATATCTCTATCAAAAACTGAAGGAACGGGGAATTTTAATCCGCTATTTCAAGCAGCCTGGACTAGATGATAAATTACGCATCACTATTGGTACTGATGAGCAAAATCAGGCTTTAGTAGAGGCACTAACTACAAACCTTTAATTATTCACACCCACGTACTTACACCACCTGAAAACTAAAGCTAAGACTTGCCCAATTATTCACATCCAAGCTATGTGAATCGGCTGGTGTACCGTTCATCTCCGTTTTGAGGGTACTAGCGTTATGTAGGTCTTGTAGCAAGGCTTGTACAACGTCTAAGGAATTCAACAATCGGCCAATTGGCCCTTGTTCGGCTGTGGAATACTTGGCAGTGTTCAAGGCGGCGAGAGTTCCGTTAAAGGTGGCAGTACTAAAAATCAGTTGGTGTTCGCACTCAGAAGCTGGCCCTGAAACCACCCATTCGGAAGCAGTATTAGTTTGGGGTAGGGTAAGGGTTTCACCTGGAGCGATGACGACTTCTTTGAGGAGGGGCTTGGTGTCAACAGTGTTTGGTTCTTGTGGGGTTTCCCAAGAATAGAAGGCGATCGCTGTATGATTATTGTTTAATCCCAGCAAGATTAAATATACTGGGCGATCGCTCTGGTTTTCTACCCGATATTGCATTCGACTACCGATAGGGACAATCGGAGTGGGGAGTGATTTTTTAATCGGAGTTTCAGTTTTGAAATTTCGTACTGTTTCGCGCTGCATGATGACGCGAGGTGATATGTCATTAATTATTTCTAAGGTTATCTTGAGAGCCAAGCGGGAAGAACCTTGATTTTCTGTAAGTCGCCATAACTTGGCTGCTAGCAAGGTTGATAATTTTGGCGCTAACCTTTGCACTGTTAATTTTACTGCTTCTCCTACTTCCCCGGTGGTATTGGGAATTAGTTCGCCACTCAGAGAAAATAGACCATAGCGACTAGGTGTTTGCTGTAATTTGGCAAATAGATAATCAGCTGGTTTTTCCCCTACTACTACGGTGGAGACATGGGAAAATCCAGCAAAGGCACTTGTGGCGTCTACCCGCTCAATTCTTTCCAATCCAGTATCCAAAGCAATTATTAAATGGATATTTCGGGATAAAACCCGGACTGCTTCTTGGACAAATTGCCCGACTTGTAGGGAATTTGCACCTTCAATTTGGGAAATTTGGGCTTTTGCTGTTAACCCAGTCCGCGATCGCAATACTAATTGCTCTGTTGTTGCTAGGCTAAATCGAGAATTCACTCCGTAGTATAGCAGCACTTGTGGAGGTAATCCTGCCAACCACAGATGGACTGTTTTGCCGTCTTCTTCAATAGCACTCACTACGCCTTCTGCACCAATCATACCATCGACATCATCTGGAAAACCTAACCTCCCAGCCCCCTTTCCTACTAGCGTTGGGGGAGAATTCAAAGCCTCTCTCCTCTGAGGAGAGAGGTTTTCCATATCCCCTGGCTGCTGTTTACTACCCAATTTGGATAGAGAATTTTCCACATCGGAGAGGGCGACTTGAATTGTGGTGGCTGGGGTAAATTCCCACAAATACTGTGTCAAGGCGTAGGTAAATAACCCAGCACTAAAACCAGAAAATAGTCCTTCCCTTGCCGGCTGCTTTGGTTCTGAGGTAGCTGCTAAAACAATCGCACTGCTGGATACCTTCTGAGTTTTAAGTTGTTGAAGAAAGTCGAGTTCCTCTGCTGCTAACTTTGCCTCTACTGACTCCTGAAGGGCGCGAATTTTTAATCCTAAGACTGGGCTGGGCGCATAATAGCTAGTATCTAATACTGCTGTTACTCGGTCTGTAGGGAGCGATCGCAATAATCGCAGTAGAGTTTCTTCTAATATATAGTTGACTATTTTACCATCTTGTGAATCACGACTAATATTAGCTGACACTAGAGCATTTTGCATTGTATCTGGTGATGTCTCCAATTTGACACGGCTTCCATAACCGCTAAAGTGGAAGACGACCACATCACCGGGTTTAGCTTGCTTGCCCAGGTGATCCAAAAAAGCCGCCTCAATGAATTCCCTGCTAGCTTGTTCCTCAGTTAAGGTTAGGATATCTGACCCTTGGAAACCAAAGCGATGAATCAAAAGTTCTCTTTGTAGTTCGACATCCGTCAGACAACCACTGAGTGCTGAAAATTTTGGGTATTGGTTAATACCTACTAACAAGGCCAACTTACGCGGACTAGGTTGTGCCAAAGCCTGATAATAGCGATTTCCCAAAGACAACCACTCAGCTTCAGTTACCCCCAATACCGCGAGTATTGAGCCAATTCTCTGTAAAAACGTGCGCCGTCTCATAATTAGCTATCAGCCCTCAGCTATCAGTTAGCAGCTTACAGGGCTGAACTCTGTATTGTAAAGTTACAGTTTATGCTGTTTGCTTGTTGATCAAAGTATAAAGAGTGAGGCAGCAGGAAAGAATAATTAATAACCAATGCCCAATACCCTAAGCCGGCACTTCTATCCGCATTGCCCGCGCCAACTCAGCCGCCACCTCTGGACGGGAAAATTCTGGTGGAGGTAATTCACCGCGCCGCAGCATTTCCCTGACTTTTGTCCCTGATAGGTGAATGCGTTCTTCTGGCTTACTAGGACTAGTTTTAGATGTTGCCATCTGCTTAGTACGCGTGCAGTAGAAAGCGTGTTCAAATTTCATCGGCACAATGCCTAATTCACTTGGCGCAAATTCATCAAATATATACTGAGCATCGTAAGTGCCATAATAGTCACCAACGCCAGCATGATCTCGTCCGACGATAAAGTGAGTACAGCCGTAGTTTTTGCGGACTAAAGCATGGAATATGGCCTCACGAGGCCCAGCATAGCGCATTGCGGCTGGATTGATTGCCAAAGTTACCCTGTCTAAGGGGTAGTAGTGTTCCAGCAAAATTTCATAACAGCGCATCCGCACGTCGGCGGCAATATCGTCTTCTTTTGTCGCCCCGACTAAAGGGTGCAAAAATAGACCATCAACGATTTCTAAAGCGCACTTTTGAATATATTCGTGGGCGCGGTGGATGGGGTTGCGAGTTTGAAAGCCAACGATGGTTTTCCAACCCTTGTCTTTAAATAGTTGCCGTGAGGCGGCGGGATCAATTTGGTAAGTGGGAAACTGGGGATGAGGTTCGCGTTGCAACAGCCAAATATCACCCGCCAGATGTACAGTCCCTTGGTTATAGAGTACCTGTACGCCGGGATGATTGACATCATCGGTGCGGTAGACTTTTATTGCTTCGCGGGTTTTGTCGTAGTGATATTTTTGGGTGAGTTGCAAAACTGCGATAAATTCGCCTCTGGAGTTATCCAGACGGATTAAACTGCCTTCTTGCAACGGCGAAGCTACTTCTTCACTGACCGATAGTGTAATCGGGATTGACCACACAAGACCATTAGCTAATCGCATTTCTGTAACAGTGCGATCGTAGTCTTCCTGGTTCATAAAACCCGTCAGGGGACTAAAAGCACCGATCGCAATCATTTCTACATCAGAAACGGCGCGATCGTCAAGTTCCACTCGCGGCAAAAAGTCAGCTTTTGAGAGAAACTCTGCTCTTTGTTCTGGTGTGGCGATACGGTTAACCAACTGTCCACCGTGGGGGGCTATGGCATCTGGATTGTGACTCAACGTAATCCCCTCTTTGTATTAACTGTTATTGTTTCAGATTATGTACTAACTTATCAAATGCTGGTACTGAGAAAAAAAGAGTTTGAGGAATGGAGGAAAATTTTGCAACTAGCCTCTGGGCAATCTGATTAGGTTAGGCTAAAGCTAATCCAGCCTCAAGTTTCAGAATAGTTCCTTTGTAAGGAAAATGCTTATGACTGCTGTATCCCCCGTTGTTAAACCTGTTAGCCAAATGCGGTTAACACCTGGTAGTACAGTGAATATCCAGGATATCAGTTGGGAGGAATTTGAGTCTATTTTGCAGGAATTGGGGGAAAAGCGATCGCTACGAGTTGCTTACAGCAAGTCTACGTTAGAAATTATGGTTCCTCTACCCGAACACGAAAAATCAAAGGACTTAATTTCGGATATTGTCAAAATCTTACTGAAGATCGCCGGGAAAAGTTATGAACCCTTCGGTTCAACCACCTGCAAGCGGGAAAATACAGCAGGGGTAGAACCAGATGCTTGCTTCTACATCCAGAATTACCAAAGAATGATTGGTCGTCGCAAACTAGAACGAGATGATCCGCCTCCTGATTTGGCAATTGAAACAGATGTGACATCAAAAACAACACTTGATGCATACGTTGCGATCGCAGTTCCAGAACTATGGATTTACGATAGTAAAAAGCTGAGGATTTATTTACTCAGGGATGGACATTACATCGAATCAGATAACAGTCCTAACTTTCCAAATATCCCTCTAACTCAAATTATTGCCGCTACAGTTGAAAGAGCTTGGCAAGTTGGAACCGTACAAGCTTTGAAAGAGTTTTTTTAGTCACTCTGAAACTGTAAATATTCCAACAGCAGTAACCGCAAGTAATCTAGCGTTCTAATATAACTCTTTATCTGTTCATAACTGTTATTACTGGCAAAATAAAAACTCGCAGTTTGAGGTACATTTAAAACTCGCATAGCTTGTAATTGCTCAATTACATGGTCTTTATTTACAATTCGACCTGTGGATTGAAATTGACTAGCATAACCTCTGAGATTTACTGTTAAAAGTTCAAGTTCTTCTAACAGAGAAAACTCTTCGTCTTCGGGTGGAAACTGAATAGCAATTTCTTGTCGTTCGGTGCGAGTACTTTGATATGCGTTAGTCAACTGTGTTAACAATTGAACAATATTTTTCTTAGTCAATTATTGCTCATTTAAAATTGCTTTAGTCATCATTTACTCCATAAGTTACTATCTTTTCAGTGCCATATTGGTCAGGTCTGACAATCAGATATTCATTGCTTTTACGATATACAGCCGAACTATCGCCACGATATCGAATTTTGGGAACTCGAATTGCTCCTTTTTTATTAAAGTTATGAGCTTTGCGTAGATACTTTAAGGGTTAAATTCCTTTTCTATTAGCATGGTCTAAGAGGTTGTTTGAAAAGTCCTCTTGTCGGTATCAAAATATTTTAGATCCCCCTAAATCCCCCGATAAAAAGGGGGACTTTCACTCCGGTTCCTCCCTTTTTAAGGGGGGTTAGGGGGGATCAAAGTGCCTAAAATCACAGCCAAATACTTTTCAAACATCCTCTAAGATACTTTGGGCAACACTCGTATAAGTAGCAGCATCCGACTCATATCATGTCCGGCTGATTAGTTGTCATTGCGAACGTTCCACTTCGTTGCACTCGCAACGACTATCGTAAGTTATTAAGCGGACATGATATCACTTATGTATTGTTGAATCTCTGCCGCCTCTGCTGAAGTATAGCTTTCTAATAACTGTATCAAAAACTGGTCAGATATAGATTCTTCCGGCATATATCCAATTTAAAAATAAAAATACCCCTCCTTACAAGCGAGGAAGGGTGGTTTTGGTTTATGCCAAAACAGGGTAAGAGTTATTTTCAACTAAATTGCTCAATTATTCCGCCACCTAACACTTTCTCGCCGTCGTACCACACCGCCGCTTGTCCGGGGGTGATGCTGATTTGGGGTTCATCAAACACCAAACGCACACGGGAGTTTTCCAACGGAATCACCGTCACGGGTGTAGCGGTTGAACGATAGCGAATTTGCACTTCGGCATGAATTGGGGTGGATGGTTCAGCAATAGAAACCCAATTTACCCGATTTACAGTGCATTCTGGTTGAGTTACCTTAGTGCGATCGCCTACTACTACTTTATTATTTTCCGCATCTAATTCAATCACATACAACGGTTCAGCAGCAGCAATCCCCAAGCCTTTGCGCTGGCCAATGGTGTAGTGATGGACACCATCGTGTTGTCCCAAAACTTTGCCTGTGATATCTACAATATCGCCTATTTTGGGAGCTAAATATTTATCCAGAAATGCCCGCATGGAACCGTTACTTTCCACTAAGCACAAGTCTTGACTTTCTGGCTTATCAGCAGTTTTTAGTCCGTATTCAGTCGCAATCCGGCGCGTATCAGTTTTTTCTAGTTCGCCCAAAGGGAATATAGTTGCTGCAAGTAAATCTTGAGACAAATCATAGAGGAAGTATGACTGGTCTTTGTTGCGGTCAACAGCCCTTAATAATTGGTAACGTCCAGTTGCTTCGTCATAGCTAATTCGGGCATAATGACCAGTGGCAATGCGATCGCATCCCAATTCTTCACGAGCATAATGCACCATTGGCCCAAACTTCACCGTTTTATTGCACTGGGAGCAAGGCAAAGGCGTGATCCCAGCACTGTAACCAGTTACCAGGTAATCGACAATTTGCGTCTGAAACAGATCCCGAATATCTACAATCTGATGGGGAACGCCCAATTGTTCACAGAGATCAGCCGCGTCAACCATACCTTCAGAGCAACATTGACCTTTGCCTTTCATTAGCCAAAGAGTCAAACCAATCACTTCATAGCCCTGATGGTGCAGGATAGCTGCGGCGGTGGAACTGTCAACGCCACCAGAAAGACCAACGACGACTTTTTTCATACAAAGCACGACAAGCTGCGTGGTTGTCCAATTGTAGCACACACTCTTTCATTGCCTTGCTACCAAAGCGCTTCAGTTTTAAAGTCACTGAATTAGCGTCGGCGTAGCCCATCGTAGACATCGCTATTCACTCTTTCATCTAAGATTAATTACAGATGTATTTTTTGCCACGCAGATGAGCTAACTTTACGTTAACGCTATATAGTTGCTACAACGGTGAACTAAATTAGTTCCTGATGGAAATTATCTAAAAATACTGTGACTACTTTCTAACTATTATGTCGAGAGGAATATCAAGTAAATTTATCCCATTTCAGATGCTGCGCCGAAGTTCTCAGGGTTGGAAGCCCACTATTAGACTTCTCTTTTTGTTAGTGGGAGGATGGTTAGTACTGATTCCCGACTCTACCGCAGCCCAAGCACAAATCTCCAATAGCAACGTGCTACTGGCTCAAGAAACTGGTGAAAGTTTACCGCCACCGCCAATTCCCTTTGGTCAACAGTCATCACCGCAGTTACAACCGGCTCAAGCAGAGGATTTCAATCAACCGGAAGTGAACTTTCAGCCCTCTCAACCAGTACAAGACAATCAATCTGAGCAGAATTTTCAGCCCTCTCAACCATTACAGAACAATCAATCTGAGCAGAATTTTCAGCCCTCTCAACCCGCACAGTTTAGTCAATATAACCAGAACTTTGAGCGCTATTTAGTTTATGTTGATGGTAGTGATTTCCAGACACTACAAGCAATACGTCAGATTGAACCCAGTGCTTACATTCGTCAGTACCAAGGACGAAATGTAATTCAGTCAGGAGTTTTTAACAGAGTATCTAACGCCCAACAACGGGTGAGTGAGCTACAGTCGCGAGGCATATATAGCGCTCGGATTATCAGCTTCGCTAACGGACAGGAAATAAATCCAGGCAATAGAGATTTTGTAGGCGATCGCAGTAATATAAATGCTAATAGGCCAGTCTCTAGATATTATGTCGCCATTCCCGCCACTTCCGAACAGTTACCTGCGATCGCAGCACAAATTAGGCAGAATCTAGGCCGATTTAGTCAAGATTTAGGACGATCTGGCGGAGTTCTCGAAAGGACTCAACCACGAGGCCCACACGTAGCAGTAGGGCCTTTCCCCGATCGATTCCAAGCTGAGGAATGGAATAAGTATCTGCGAAATATGGGATACGGTAATGCTAGGGTTTACTACGGGAAGTGAATAAGTAGGGACTGGGGATTGGGGACTGGGGAGTAAAATTAAACTCATAACTCAGCACGGGCTAAACGCCCCGCTATCGCTAACAGCACTGATGGAAGATAGGCAAGAACAAATTTCACAAGTGGTAGTTACTGCCCAGCAGATGCGCGATATTGAAAAGCGGATCTTTGCAGCGGGAATGCCTGTAGTTGCTTTGATGGAAAAGGTGGCGGGATTAATTGCCCGTCGCATTCCAGAGATTCCTTCAAACACTCCCTTTTTAAGGGGTTCTCGTGTGGGAATTCTTGTCGGCCCCGGTCATAATGGCGGTGATGCTTTAGTAGTAGCCCGTGAATTATACTTTCGCGGGTATGAGATTTGGATTTATTCTCCTTTCTCTAAGCTCAAAGAATTAACTTCACAGCACTTGCAATATGCCCAGAGTTTGGGCATTCCAATTTATCAAACAATTGAGCAACTGCCAGATTCTGATTTATTGATTGATGGGTTGTTTGGGCTTGGTTTAGAAAGAAACCTAACTGATCCCATCGCCTCTGCAATTAATCAATTAAATGAATTGTCTGTGCCGATTTATAGTATCGATTTACCTTCAGGTTTACACACCGATACTGGCGTTGTATTGGGTACTGCCATTCGCGCCACTCACACTTTTTGCTTGGGTTTATGGAAACTAGCTTTCTTCCAAGATCAAGCGCTGGAATATCTCGGTAAAGCTGAGTTAATCAATTTTGATATTCCTTTAGCTGATGTAGAAGCTGTTCTCAAAGATGCCCCCATAATTAAACGTATTACACCAGCAAAGGCACTTGCTATTTTACCTTTACCCCGTCTAGCAGTTACTCACAAATATAAGCAAGGACATTTACTGCTGATTTGCGGTTCGCGGCGCTATGCAGGTGGAGCAATTTTAACTGGTTTGGGTGCTAGGGCTAGTGGTGTGGGGATGCTTTCGATTGCCGTCCCCGAATCCCTGAAATCTCTTTTGGTGTCACACTTGCCAGAAGCGCTAATTGTTGGTTGTCCAGAGACGGAAAGTGGAGCGATCGCTCACCTACAATTACCAGAAAAAACCGATCTGAGTTCCTTTAGTGCGATCGCTTGTGGCCCCGGTTTAACACGAGATGCTACGCCCATTGTCCAAGAAGTGATCGAAAGCGATCGCCCTCTGATTCTCGATGCCGATGGTTTAAATATCTTGGCACAAATGGGAGCGATCGCCACGTTAAAAAAACGCCAAGCAGTAACCGTACTCACACCCCACACTGGCGAATTTGAGCGATTGTTTCCTGATGTCGCCGATGCCAAACATGACAGAGTGAAAGCAGTACAGTCAGCAGCCGGACAAAGTGGAGCGGTAGTGTTGTTGAAAGGGGCGAGAACTGCGATCGCAAACCCTCAAGGTGGCGTTTGGATCATTCCTGAAAGCACACCTGCCTTAGCCCGTGGCGGTAGCGGTGACGTGTTAACTGGGCTACTAGGCGGACTGTTGGCGCAAGCAGCAACTAAACAGATTCCCATAGAAGATATAGTGGCAACTGCCGCTTGGTGGCATTCACAAGCCGGTATTTTAGCAGCCCAAGAGCGTACCGAATTAGGTGTAGATGCGTTTACATTGACACAATATTTGACAAAAGCTCTAACTTAGTTATTTCCCTCGTTCCCAGTCTCCGACTGGGAATGCCATCCTAGAGGCTCCGCCTCTATAAATATAAATCATGGGACGCAGTCGCTACCACGTACTAGGAACCCAGCCACACTTCCTCACCTGCACAGTTATAAATTGGATACCACTATTCGGCAAAGTTGAATTTACACAAATTATTTTAGATTCCCTGAATTTTCTGCAATGTCAGCAGCGTTTAACCTTGTACGGTTACGTAATTATGGAAAATCATCTCCATATAATCGCCTCAGCCGCCAGTTTATCTAAAGAAATAGGAAATTTTAAATCATTTACGGCTCGTTGTATTATTGACTTACTTGAGAAAAATAATTCCAACTACATACTTAACCAGCTTGAGCTTTACAAATTAAAACATAAGACAAAACAAGAATATCAACTTTGGCAAGAAGGTTTCCATCCGCAGGCGATTTTGGATGAGGAAATGTTTAAACAAAAGTTAGATTATATTCACAACAATCCAGTCAGGCGTGGTTATGTGGATGATCCGGTACATTGGCGGTATTCTAGTTGCCGCAATTACATGGGGGAGCTAGGTTTATCGAGTCGCTGTAAGACCCCCGCCTCAACGTCTCGTAGGCGGGGGATGTAAAGCGGTTAAAAACTTAGCACTATGCAGATTGATATTGAGCGTGAGCGAAATAGAATCTGCATAGTAGCTAAGTTTTTAACAATCATGATATATTGTTTATGTACCAAATATAGACATAAGTGATAGTATTTGAGGCTAAACTGGAAGGACAAAACGAGCAGTATCGAGCGCTTGACGAAGCGATTAGAACTGCTCGTTTTGTGCGTAATAGTTGCCTTAGATACTGGATGGATAGCAAGGGTATTGGACGCTATGACCTGAATAAATTTTGCGCTGTGCTTGCAGCCAGCATTGAGTTTCCTTGGGTATCGAAACTTAACTCAATGGCAAGACAAGCCAGTGCTGAAAGAGCGTGGTCTGCCATTGCCAGGTTTTTTGATAACTGCAAAAAAGGCAAGCAAGGATTGAAAGGTTATCCACGCTTTAAGAAAGAGCAAACACATGGTTCTGTTGAATATAAAACCTGTGGATGGAAACTTTCACCGGACCGGAGATACATCACTTTCACCGATGGATTTGAAGCGGGAAGCTTCAAACTTTGGGGAACCCGTGACTTGCACTTCTACCAACTCAAACAGTTTAAAAGAGTGCGAGTTGTGCGTCGTGCTGATGGGTATTATGGTCAGTTTTGCATTGACCAAGAACGACGAGAATTGCATGAACCAACGGGTAAAACCATTGGTATTGATGTGGGCTTGAACCATTTCTACACCGATAGTAACGGTGAAACAGTCGCGAATCCTAGACATCTAAGGCAAAGCGAGAAGTCTTTGAAGCGATTGCAACGCCGGATGTCCAAGACTAAAAAGGGTTCTCAAAACAGATTTAAGTTTAGAAATAAACTTGCGCGTAAGCACCTCAAAGTAAGTCGCCAACGTAAAGATTTTGCCGTGAAGACAGCAAGGTACGTGGTGAGGTCTAACGACCTCGTGGCATACGAGGATTTGATGGTGCGGAACATGGTCAAGAATCATCGCTTGGCTAAATCGATACATGAAGCGTCGTGGTCTTTGTTCCGTGAATGGGTTGAGTATTTTGGTAAAGTGTTTGGCGTGGTGACAGTTGCCGTGCCTCCCCACTTCACCTCACAGAATTGCTCAAATTGTGGTGAAGTAGTTAAGAAAACTCTTAGTACTAGAACCCATCTATGCCCTCATTGCGGACATATTCAAGACCGTGATTGGAATGCAGCACGTAATATATTACAAAAAGGTCTGAGTACGGTGGGTCACACCGGAACCAACGTCTCTGGAGAGACTGATCAAGGCTTGAATGAGGAAACTCCTTTAAGCAAATCAACTCGTAGAAAGAGAAAACCCAAAGAGCGATCTTTGGAATCCCCACCCTCTACGCAGTAGGGTGGGGAGGATGTCAATACAGGTAGAGTTGATTGATGTGTGAGGGAAGGCGGAGCCTTTTGGATGGCATTCCCAGTCGGAGACTGGGAACAGGAAACGAGGAACGAGGAGATTCAGCTATTTTCTAAATACCAACGCTGTAGCGCCAACCGTTGAATTTCGCGCCAGGGAATATTATGTTTTCGGGCTAAGTCTGCACAATCTTCATATTCTGGCTGCACATTTGCAATAACTTTTTCTGGTGATTGTCCATTCCATGCTATCTTGACACGCACTTTGCCATATTCCGTTTCCACTTGTTGAATTTCCCGTTGTAAAATGGCGCGTTGCTGAGTTGTTCGCCGAATACCCAAAGTAGTGGTTTCGCGGAATAAAACCGCTTCACAACTGAGTAAATTTTCTGGATGACAAATCACAGTCAGCAAAATCCCCGGACGGGACTTTTTCATCCCGATCGCTTGGGTAAAAACATCCACAGCACCAGCCGCAAACAACGCCTCAAACACATAGCCGATCGCTTGCGGATTCAAATCATCGATTTGGGTTTCTAGTACCGAGATAGTTTCCAAATTTGAGCTAGTATCTTCAAAATCACTGAAATTTGACTGCAAACTTGCGCTTTCGCCCAGCCAGAGGCGTAGAATATTGGGAATGGGTAAATTTATGGTTCCTGCTCCCAGTCCTATCTGCTTGATAGCGATCGCAGGTGGTGAACCAAAATCTCTTGCCAAAGTAGTGGCGATCGCGGCTCCTGTTGGTGTCACCAATTCTCTGTCAATGCCATTGCTATAAACTGGACAACCCCGCATTGCCCACAGCTTTAATACCGCTGGTACTGGTACTGCCATCTGACCATGTGCAGCCCTAACAGTGCCGCCACCAGTCGGGAACGCGGAACAGTAAAGTAAGGGCAATCCTGACTCATTGCTCTCGATCCCCAACCAATCCAACCCCAGACAAGTACCCACAATATCGACGATTGCATCTACAGCACCCACCTCATGAAAATGAACTTTTTCAGGAGAAATACCATGCACCGCCCCTTCTGCTACTGCTAGCTGTTGAAATACCGCCAAACTCCAAGCTTCTGCCCGTGGTGGCAACCCCGCTTTGATAATCATCCGCTCTATTTCTGGCAAGTGGCGTGTGTGATGATGACTGTGTTCGCGATCGTGGTCGTGGTGATGGTGGCGATCGTGTACTAAATCCACATGGACTTTAGTCGCCTGCTGACCATTACGTTGGACAAGTTCTGCCCTTAACTGATATTCCTGTTCAATACCCAACCCATTGAGTTTTTCAATTAAATACTCCACAGGAACACCCAAACTTACCAAAGCACCCAGGCACATATCACCAGAAATTCCTGTCGGACATTGAAGATAAGCAATTTTATTCATAGTCATTAGTCATTAGTCATTAGTCATTAGTCATTAGTCATTTTTTATTCTCCCCTATCCCCAATCCCCTATCCCCAATCCCTAGTCCCTAGTCCCTAGTCCCAAATCACCGTGTTATGGCAAAAATTTTCCCAGTTCATCCGGATAATCCTCAAACTCGCCGAATAGAGGAAATAAAGTCGGCGCTCTTTAGTGGCGCAGTCATGCTTTACCCTACTGATACAGTCTATGCGATCGGTTGTGATTTGAATGCTAAGTCGGCGGTAGAACGAGTGCGGCAAATTAAAAAGCTAGCAAATGATAAACCACTGACATTTTTATGTCCCTCGCTTTCAAATGTGGCAACTTATGCCTTCGTAAGTGACACAGACTATCGGATTATGAAACGCCTGATTCCAGGGCCATACACGTTTTTGCTCCCAGCTACTAAGTTAGTACCGCGATTGGTGCAAAGCCCCAAGCGGAAAACTACTGGAATTAGAGTACCAAACCATACAGTGTGTTTGGAGTTGCTGGCAGCCTTGGGCAATCCGATTATTTCAACTTCGGCACATCTGCCACCAGATGAAGCAGATAATGGCATGATTCGGATAGATCCTGAAACTATTCAGTCGCGGATAGAGCTATTTGAGCGTTTGGACAAGTTGGTAGACATAATTGTAGATACTGGCGAGGAACCTACTTATGAAGTCTCTACCATCTTGGATATGACGGGAGACGAAGCAGTGATTATACGGAGGGGTTTAGGTTGGGAAGCAGCAGCAGCATGGGTATAAGAATTCCACTTCACAGGCACACCTCTCCGTTTCGGAAATTGTGATAAAAACAACTCCAGTTTTTAAATTGTCATATTTAAAGGCGATGTCTACGATGGGCTGTTCGGTAAGGCTGTGGATATAAGAGTATGGTGGCAACAGTTGGCACAGCAAGGTATTTGACAACTTTGAGAAAATGGCGGGTACTCATGTCCCAGCGTCAATATGGTGGCTTGTGAAAAAACCGACACATTGCCATAACTGTAACTCTTTCGTATTTCCTATAGTTTTATATATGAGCTTTAGATGTGAGCATTATATGCGGCAAGTCTTGATGGATGAATGCCCAAAGATTCACAAGCCAAGGAATGTCTTGATTGCTGTGTCTGCGTTGTAATTACGGTGCAATACTACTACCTGGAAAAGTCATGAAAGCTAACGTCGTCAATCTACCAAATTCTACACCTATTTTTGAGAACCACGTTTCGACTGAAGAATTTTCTGATAGCAGCAGCGCTACTTTGATTCAATTGCTGTCTGAGGAAATGCAAGCGCAAGTGAAAGCAACACCCAAGTGCGTAGAAGCTTTAGCAAAGCGCATAGCCGTAGAAGTAGAACGCATTTGCGATAAAAGCTCCCGTATCCAAACATCTGGGGAAATCAAATCCTGGCAGATGACGTTGGGAAGACATCGGATGCAAAAGTGCTTACGTTACTACCAACTAGGTTCCAAACAAGGGCGGGTGGAATTACATAGCAATTTGGGTGCTATGGTTTACCGTCATGTAACTATGTCCGGCTCGGAGTTGGGCTTTGATGCTCGTTACAGCCTGATTGAAGATTTTTTACAAGCATTTTATATTGAAGCGATCAAAGCTTTTCGCAGAGAAAACGAACTACCTAACGATCACACGCCGCGTACTCAACTGCAATTAGCTGAATACATGGCTTTTACAGAACAATACGCCAAACGCCGGATCAATTTACCTGGTGGTGCAAATCAGCAACTAATTATCTTGCGGGCCCAAGGTTTTGCTCGTCGTCAGCCCCAAGAAACGACCGTGGATATTGAAATGGCGGTAGAATCTGCTAAGGGTGAAGAAGCAGAATCTTACCAGCGTAACTCGGCGGTGCAACAGCTGCGATCGCAAATGATTGCCCAAACTAATTTCGATCCATCAGAAGAGTCAGAACGCGATCGCGTCATCACTGAATTGATGAAATACCTGGAGTCTCAAGGACAATCTGATTGTATGAATTACCTCAGCTTGAAACTTCAAGACCTCTCAGCCCCAGAAATTGACCAAATTCTCGGTTTAACCAGCCGTCAGCGCGATTATCTCCAACAACGCTTTAAGTACCACGTAGAAAAGTTTGCCAAACAACACCACTGGCAATTGGTACATCAATGGTTAGGCGCGGGTTTAGAGCAAAAATTGGGTTTATCTTCCCAGCAGTGGGAAATCTTTGTGAATCAACTCACAGAACAGCAACAGGAAATATTACAGTTAAAAACTGCACGGGAAAACGACCAGGCGATCGCTAAAACCATCAAATGCACCCCCAAACAGCTACAAAAGCGCTGGACTCAACTTTTAGAAATAGCATGGTCTATCCGCAACGGTCATACTGAGGCACAGACGGGTTGAAGTCAAGGCGAAATAACTAAAATTTATCCAAGCTCAATTCCAGTTATTAAAAATGTTGTTATGAATATGGCGGTTTGGGAGTGTAATAATGAAGATGAATAAAATCAGAGAAAACCATGAACCCAGTATTTCCCGAACTCTCTAGTCTTTCGAGAGCGGAAAAACTCCAACTGGTAGAAGACTTATGGGATGAGATTGGCACTACACCAGCAGCACTCCCAGTTTTAGATTGGCACAAACAAGAACTAGCCCGTCGCAAAGCCGAATATCTGCAAAACCCAGCCATTGGCAACAGTTGGGAAGATGTAAAAGCAAGAATATCTCTACGGCATGGCTAGAAACTTAACTATCCTTACAGCCGCAGAACTGGACATTATTGAAGCTTATGACTGGTACCAGGGGCGCGAATTTGGGTTAGGTGCTGAGTTCCTACGATGTATTGATGCCTGCCTGAATTTAATTCAGCGTCACCCCAACACATACCAGATTGTTCATGAAACCTATCGCCGCGCTACAGTCAGGCGTTTTCCCTACGTCGTTTTTTACGAGTTTAATGAACAGGAGATTATTATCTACGCTGTTTTCCACTGTTCCCAAGACCCAGAAAAATGGCGTAGTCGCTTGCAATAGTTGGTCTTTGAGACTAAAGATAAATCCATTATTTTAACTATTACCTAAATTAGTAACTCCTTCCTAATCCAAATTATTAATACATTTGTATTTGTTTAGTACAAAATTACTAACTTTTTCCTTCTTTACACCGAATGAATCTAGACTTGTGTATCCAAAATCAAAAATTTATATAACCTAGCATTTACTGTTGCTTCCAGGGAATCCTAAAATCAGGAAACCTTTTGAAGATAATCAGGATAAAGATGACTCAAGGTGCAAGAGCAGTGACTTCTGGCAATGTTTTGGAAAAAACTGTAGAAGGGACTTTACTGGGTCATGGATATGTCCAAGTGGGTTTTGGTTTACCAAAGAAACAGCGCCTTGGATGTCTTTTAAGCTCAAATACTATACCAAAACGATATGCTAGGCAGGTTTATATCGGAGCAGGAATTTATGGAAGCTATATATATGTAGACTTTTACATTATTGGTGCTACATCCGTTTCTTCCGGGCTGATTATTGAGTGTAAATGGCAGCAAAGTAGTGGATCAGTCGATGAAAAACTTCCTTACCTTAACTTGAATATTCAAAATTGCTATCCTGCACAAGCAGTCGTATTAATTGATGGTGGAGGTATGAAACCGCAAGCTGTATCGTGGTTAGGCAAACAAGTTGGTTTCAATCAAAATCTTCTCTCAGTTCATAATTTAAGTTCATTCATTGCCTGGTCTAACAATAATCTTTAATATGAAGTTACTAGTAATTCTGTAATTTTTCCGCGCTTTTTAGCATTGGAATTAATTGCCCTAGATGCCGATATAGTATAGATATTGAAACTCCTGTAAAGGTTGCGAATAAATTCACAATCTGAATTAGATAGCATGACTTTAACTCCACGTTCAGCTAATTTTTCAAATACATCTTTGAGTTGAACTTGTTGCTCTTCAGCAAAGCGATACCTACTGTAAGCCGTAAAATAGCTAGTTTCACTTACAGGATAGTATGGTGGGTCAAAATAAATAAAATCATCACTGCTTGTGGCATAATTTAGCACATCAGCAAAATCTGTTTGTTTAATTTTAGATGTAGAAAGTGCTTCTGAGGCTGCTTTTAGTAAAACCTCAGCACAAATATTGGGATTTTTATATCTGCCTAATGGCACATTGAATTTCCCCTGTGAGTTGACTCGATAAAGACCATTAAAACAAGTCTTATTAAGATAAATTAGACGAGCCGCTTTTTCTATATCAGTACCACTAGAGTTGTTTCTGACACTATAGTAATAATCTTTATCATGTTGGATTTTATGCTCTTTCAATATAAAAATTAATTCCTCAACATGATCTCTAACACAACAATAAGTGTTAATTAGTTCGGCATTAATATCAGTTAAAATCGCTGCACTTGGTTGGAGATAGAAAAAAACTGCACCACCACCTAAAAATGGCTCATAGTAATTTTTATAACTCTTGGGAAAATAAGGAATATATTGCTGTATTAACCGACTTTTACCCCCTGCCCACTTCAAAAATGGACGTGGGCTAGTTTCCTTCGAGACTTGAATTACCATTTACTTACAATTTAACTGAAAATAATTATGACTAAATAAAGCAAATATAACCGACAAGCCAAATTTTAGATTAACTAGCTAATTTTCCAGCCGCATATATTACAATTGAGTAGATAAAGCATATCAAAACAAACGTAAGTATATAACAAGGCAGTTTACATTCAGATGTTTGACGGATTTTGGGATAACGTCTTTCGCTACCCCCGGTACTTAATTAGTATCGTCTTAGGCTTGTTTCTGAACACCTTTGCGCCATTAGTGCCATTGTTGAAGCGCCCTGTCACCTTGATCGCCATCTTGGGTTTATTTGTGAGCAGCCTAGTCTTCCTGACTCTCACCCTACGGGCAATGTTGGGCTTGAGTACAATCTAGACTAGCGTTATATCGGGGCTGTGCCCCACAGACGGTTGCTCTTGGCGTTGCTCCCGCTAAGTACTGTCTACCCAAATTGCATCTATTTTTGTCGTACAACCTCTGTGATGAGGCGAAATTTTTATGGCTACAAATCGTCGGGTTTCCCGCGTTGCTGAACTGATCAAACGGGAAGTTAGCCAAATGCTGCTCAACGGCATTAAGGATGACCGTGTGGGTACTGGAATGGTTAGTGTGACTGATGTTGATGTTTCTGGCGATCTCCAACACGCCAAAATCTACGTCAGCATTTATGGAACAGATGAAGCTAAGGTAGAAACAATGGCAGGCTTAAAGTCGGCCACAGGTTATGTCCGCAGCGAACTTGGGGCGCGGGTACGGCTACGTCGTACACCAGAGGTGATATTTCTCGAAGATCGTTCTATAGAACGCGGTAATAAAGTATTGGCACTACTAAACCAACTTAATCACGATCGCCCGCCCGAAAGTCTAGTAGCAGTAGAAGACAGCACTGTTCAAAATGATCAGGAATTCTCCGAATAAGTAACTAAAACAACAATGTAACTTCAGAACAATTAATCTCAGCAAATCCGCCAAACAGTTTACAGACGTGACTAGCTCGCGTCTGTTTTAATGTAAACATAACCTCATTCAGCGATCGCTAGTTGTATATATACGCTTTTTGTTTCTCAAGAAGAATTCAGAATTCAGTATAAATTCTGTATGACTGGGTGATACTACCTTTGTGCTTTGCGTCTCCCCTTCTATCTTTAGAAGAGGCTAGCGCCTTCTCTACGAGACGCGATCCGAACGCGGAGTGTCAGAGAAGGGAGAAGTTGCCACAACAGGGAACCCCCACAAGACATTTCTCTTCGTTGTGAGCGAAACAAGGTTTAAATATTCTTCCTTGCTAAAACTCCATTGCTTGATGGGTGGAATCTTCAGCAATTCTGTATTCTGACTCCTGTTTATGTGTGTCCTGATTACGAATTAGAGTATTACTCCACCCTTTTACAGATATTTCTCAAAAGAAAACTGGATGATATTAGTGCTGAAATTAACTAAGAAATTACAGTCTTACTTAAGAAATTGTTAACAGATGCCAGGATAAAAGCCTTCGTAGTATACTTTAGCCGTTATGTTTTGCAACAGTTTATACCCTAGTAACTGACAAATATTATTGTGTTGTTTACCTTAGATGAATACCAGCAGTTATAGATCCAGCTTTAAGGTGATTATTTGATATGTAAGCCATCGCGATATAAACTCTTCCCACCCACCAAATCTTGCCTTAAGACAGTAATGGCAAGACTTTCAGACTTGTGGCATCAAAGTCATACAGCTACATAAGCAGGTTAAGTTAACTACTCGGAATTTTTTTTGTAAAGCGGATTTGCGATAAATGTCAGGATTCGTTGACTTTCTTAACATTTCTTGAGATAATTTCAGGAGATGTAGCGTCAAAATAAAAATAGTTCCGTATAGCAAACTACAAAATCCTAGCCACAAGTCTAATTTCTGTAATGTTTGTTCCTAATTATTAACGGGAACACTATCGTAAGTGTTAATTTGTGAGTAAAAAACATGAGTGTGAATACGGTGCCTTCTATCAATTACTACTCTCTAGATGTGATTCAAGACGAAGCACGCCGACTGGTGCAAAAGGGAATGGTTAGCCGACAACAGCCAATATATAGCCTCTGCCAATACATTCCAGCGAGAGAGTGGGTTTGCGTTGAATGTGAATTAGAGAAATGTGACTTTTTGTTACGCGATCGCATTGGCGACCTAATTGGTCGTGAACAGTGGGACAACGACTAATCAATGTTTGATTTCGGATTTAGGATTGGGAGCTTATTTTTGATGTGTGGATGTCACCATCAATGATTCAACGCCCAATCTGGGGAATAATCTCTGGTTTTTGATCACCATTGCCCTATATAGAATCTTACGTTTTTGATTAACACAGAAGCATTTGAGTCTGAATTTATACAAATTTTCAAGTTAAAGAAGGCATCAGAACCATTTTTTCTGTACATCTGGTGTCACAGCTTGAGTTTAGTATGTAGATTCTGTGAAGTTCCTACATTGATCCGATGGAAGTGTAGGAACTTCACTTTTGACTCGCAATTTATTGCATCGCTTCCCTCAAGTAAGCGATAACCTGCTTGCTGTTCAAAGCCAAAATCTGTCTTGAAAAGTTTGCTAAGTCGGGCTAACCGACACCAGTTGCGACAACAAAGGGAACCTCCGCCAGCAACTGGCTGAACCTTCACAAAATTAAAAATTTGTATAGTCTTTTTTCTGAAAAAATCTCGAAAAGCACAGAAAAATCGGATGAACTATTATCCTACTTGCTCTAAATACTGATTAATATCTTCAATGATCCGAGTAAGTTCAGCTTCAGTAGTCAAGCGGATGTTGACGTTGCGGACAGTCAGCAAAACTTTGGCTGCAAAGGGCGTTGGCCAGATATTAGGATTACAAAAAATTTCTAAAAATACTTCACCCGTATAACGATATTCCAGGGGAGGCTGGGGAGTGACTCTACCACCGCCAGGAGTGGGTTTAGCGGCGATCGCTTTCAGGCGTTCCATCAGTTGATCTGTCGCTGTCTTTAATTCTCGTGCTGCTTGGGGTGAAAAACTGAAGGAGACTGAACCTTCAATTAAGTTCAATGTTAGAGGAATTGAAGACATATTTTTTTTATTAAAACTTCTTGATAAGTACTTATATTACCGGAAGAAGGGGTCTGAATCTCACTCTCATAGTTCCCGGTGTCTTCTTCAAAGACCACTAGTGGTCTGTCAATAACTAATTGACGGATAAATTCCTTGTAGAGACGGCGATTTATCGCGTCTCTCTAACCGTCAAAATGAATTTGACAGACTACTAGTGTAGGTGAGGGCAACGGCTGCCCCATCCTACGCGAGACGTTTAGCGATCGCCGCCCCTAGACCGCGTGACCCGCCTGTTACCAATGCCACCTTACCTGTAAGTTTTTTGTTGCTCATAGTATTCTTTTGTCATGACAATTTTGTATCGCATGGGATAGATATAAGGCATGGGGGCAAGCCTGTCAAGAAACTATTATACTGATGAGTATGAAACAGGAAAAAACCACTGCGCCGATGGGACGGCCCCGCGAGTTCGATACCGATGACGCGCTCAATCGTGCAATGCATGTCTTCTGGCGCAAGGGCTATCTGGGCACGTCCCTCTCGGATTTGACCGAAGCTATGGGCATTAATCGCCCTAGCCTCTACGCCGCCTTTGGCAACAAGGAATCTCTATTCCGCAAAGTGCTGGATCGCTATGCCGACGGGCCATCAGCCTATCTTCGTGAGGCTCTCGAAGAGCCGACCGCGCGCCAGGTCGCCGAGCGGATGATGTACGGGGCCGTTGACTTGGGAACCGATCCGCGCAATCCACCGGGATGTCTCTGGGTTCATGGCACGCTTTCATGCGGAGATCCAGCCGATCCGATCCGGCAGGAATTGTCCGCACGCCGAGAATCAAGTGAAGCCTCCCTGCGTAAGCGTTTCGAGCAGGCGATTTCGGAGGGGGACTTACCAGCTAATTGCGATCCAGCCGCTCTGGCCCGTTTTGTCGTGACGGTCAATTGTGGAATGTCAGTCCTGGCGGCGACCGGAGCCACCCGAACGGAACTACTGCGGGTTGTGGAGATAGCGTTGCAAGCGTGGCCGCAGTAGGATAACAGCTATTTGGTTGGTGTCGCATGGACATCTGAGGTGGAAAGAGTCAGATTTCGCTCCTCAAATTTTGACCATTTTCTGAATAAACCATGAGCTTCCTTATCCTTATCAGGCAGTAAATAACACTCATTAAGCCGATGGGTTATTTAGAGTAAATACAGATCGCTGATGGTCGTCATAATATCTTTGAATACAATTCGATATGACCTCAGTTGATGCATTAATAACAAAGTTAATTAAAATATTACTGAAATTAATGCTAAAAATACGCGGTTATTTATAAACCTATTAATAATGGCTATACAGCTTGTAGCTGCTGTTAGTTAAAAAGAATCTCAATAAATCGATCTAAAACATAGAGACTATAGAGAGACTTAATCCTTACTGCGTAAGACTTTGACACACTTGATTTGTGTTTATTTGTATTTTGAGGTCTACATTAGAAGTCATAGAACTTGATGTGATAAATTATCTATGACTTACGATAACCGCGCCGAAGTACGAAAGGTTTTAATTATTACCCTATTGCTCAACCTGTTTGTATTGGGATTAAAAGCACTTGTAGGTTACTGGACAGGTTCTTTGAGTTTGCTAGCTGATGCCTTGCACAGTGTGACAGATAGCGCCAACAACGTTTTAGGATTAATTGCGAGTAAATTTTCTTCTCCACAACCCGATCGCGAACATCCCTACGGACACAGCAAGTTTGAAGCGGTAGGCGCTCTAGGAATTGCCTCATTTTTAGGAATAGCCTGTTTTGAAATTCTGCAAGGAGCAATCAAACGAATTCTCAAAGGTGGTGCTGAACCAATAATAATATCGCCACCTGAGTTGTGGTTATTACTAATTGTGTTGGGCGTGAATATTTTTGTGGCGTTTTATGAACGTGCTGTGGGTAAGCGAGTAGGTAGCTCAATTCTCATCGCTGATGCGACACATACCATGAGCGATATTTGGGTGACAATCTCTGTAATTGCTGGTTTGATAGGAGTTTGGCTCGGTTATCAATGGATGGATTTGGTGTTAGCTTTTCCTGTCGCCTTGTTGGTATTTTGGAGTGGCTGGTCAGTTTTAAAAGAGAATTTACCTTGGCTTGTGGATCAAATGGCGATCGCACCAGAAGCAATACATGCGATCGCTACTTCTGTTCCAGGTGTAATTAACTGTCATGCGATCGCTTCTCGCGGCGTTCTTGGTCGTCAAGTGTTCATTGAAATGCATTTAATAGTGGATGCACCAGACGTAGAAACCGCCCACCAAATCACCGAAGAAGTAGAAAGCCGATTAGAAGAACGGTTCCGTCCAGTGAGAATTTTAATTCACGTCGAGCCACCAGCGTATAAGTCTGAGCAAATTAGCTTTGAAACTGGAGCAAAGTAGTCTCGGCAATTCTAAATCACGCCCTATACTATGCTGGTTCCCCTTAAAAACGCTTGCTCTAATTCCCTCATTAAAAAGGAGGGTTAGGGGGGATCAAGGCTGAACCCAAGAATATTGTGTTAGTACCAAGATTTTTTTCACAAACCAATACCTTATCCAAAGTGATGTTCTATAACCTTGATTTCTTCGTTTAAAAAATATGATCAGGAAAGTAACAAATAACGACCGACAAATAACTGCATATTTGTGTTAATTCTTATAAGAAGCCACCAAATCTGCGACGATCGCAACTAGTTCTCCTGGATCAACTGGTTTAGCCACATGAGTCTGAAAACCCGCTTCCAGAGCGCGGCTACGATACTCGCTATCACCATAAGCAGTTAAGGCGATCGCGGGAAGTTTTGCATAAATATCAGGCTTCAGCGCCCGGATCTTGCGGATGAGGGTGTAGCCATCTTCATCAGGCATAGCAATATCACAAATCAAGACATCTAGTTGCAACTCAGGTAATACTTTCAATGCTACCGCTGCCGATGCAACTGCCATAATGGTGGCTCCATCAGCTTCCAACACGGTAGTAATGTAAAAGCGGCTATCTTCATCATCATCAACTACGAGGATGTTTAAGCCAGCAAGGGGAAGAGCAGGTTCCATAACATCTCCATTAACGTTGATCAAATGAAATGTATTTCTAATCAGCTGCTTGTTTTTTTCTCTGTCACCATACCATTGGTCATTTTACTGCGATCGCGGCGATTTTCCTAGAAAATAACTCAATTTGTCTAGTCACCATCCAATTGATAGTTAATTATTCGCTGGCATTTATAGTTATTGACTGGATAAAATTATGTTGGTGTTGAAATTCCTTTACATTTAAAAATTAACTTTAACGAATAGTTGGAGTTCAAGAATAATCTTGCTAATTACTGAATGCTTTATTACGAACAGGTTTAGATTTTGATAAAGGCTTTTAAAAATTAAAAGTATCGCAAAGTGCTGTTAGCGGATAGCTAGGGTTTAGTCCGTGCTGAGTATAAACCCAGTTATTTCAATGTCCTAACATATCTGACTACAGCTATAGTAATAGCAATTCTCCGTAAGCTTGTACTTAATGATTACTCCTTCTCCTTGGCGTACTTATCTACGAACGCGAACAGCGTGTCGCAGACAGACGCTACGCGATGGTGGTTTGTTTAATACAGGACTTGAATAAACCGAAAGTCAAAAAAATAGACAATACCGAGGCTTAAAAGGAGTCACGTCGGCATTGTCATTTTTAAATACAGCAGAAGAAAACTAGGCTTTATACCTGACTATTAACTTCCAAACTGCTGGATGTGAATCTAAACTCCTGCAATTAATCTGAACCATAGCAAAAAGTAATCAGCTTTTAGTTAAGTCAACTCAAAACTTGATTACTCCCATTCAATGGTTCCAGGCGGCTTAGAGGTGATGTCATAAACCACCCGATTCACCCCTTTCACCTCATTCACAATTCGAGTGGAAATCACTTCTAGGACATCATAAGGCACTCTCGCCCAATCAGCAGTCATGCCATCTTCACTGGTAACAATCCGCAAAACAATCGGGTAAGCGTAAGTACGTTGATCCCCCATAACGCCAACACTACGAATTGGCAGCAATACAGCAAACGCTTGCCAGAAGTCATGATACATGCCGCGTTGGTTAATTTCTTGCCGCACAATCAAATCGGCGTCGCGCAAAATGTTTAACCGCTCAGATGTCACTTCCCCCAGAATGCGAATTGCTAAACCAGGCCCAGGAAAAGGTTGCCGTTGAACAATTTCTTCTGGTAAACCAATGGAACGTCCAAGTTTGCGGACTTCATCTTTAAATAGTTTCCGCAGTGGTTCGACCAATTTAAATCTTAGGTCTTTGGGCAAACCGCCAACATTGTGATGACTCTTAATTTTCACCGCTACCCGCTCACCAGTTTGGGGATCAACGTTGGTGTCAGCAGATTCGATCACATCTGGATAAAGAGTCCCTTGAGCCAGATAGTCAAACTGACCGAGGCGCTTGGATGTTTCCTCAAATACACTGATAAATTCGTGTCCAATGCGGCGGCGTTTTTCTTCAGGATCTGTGATATCAGCAACTCTAGCTAAAAAGCGATCGCGGGCGTTAACATACTCTACAGGAATGTGAAACTGCTCTTGAAACAGCTTTACTAATCGCTCTGGCTCATACTTTCGCATAAAGCCTTGATCGATAAACACGCAAGTCAGTTGCTCACCAATCGCTTTATACAGCAAGAAGGCCAAGGTAGAAGAATCCACTCCCCCAGACAGCGCCAACAGCACCCGCTTCTGGCCAACTCTGGCGCGAATTTCTCGAATTGCCTCTTCGACGAAAGCCGCTGTTGTCCAAGTAGGTTCGCAATCGCAGATATGGTAGACAAAATTACGGATTAATGCTATGCCGCCAACGGAATGTACCACCTCTGGATGAAACTGAACGCCATAAAGTTTCCTTTCGTGGTCGGCAATGGCAGCACAGGGAGTATTTTCTGTATGTGCCAGCAATTCAAACCCTGATGGCATTTGGGTAACTGAGTCTCCATGACTCATCCACATGGTAGTACCATCTTCGACATTAGTGAGCAAATCTGTGGGATCATCAATATATAATGATGCTTTGCCGTATTCACCTCGCTGGGCCTTTGCCACTTCCCCACCGAGTTGGTTTACCATCAGCTGCATCCCATAGCAAACACCCAAGACGGGTATTCCCAAATTCCAGATTTCTGAGTCACAATGGGGAGCGTTATCACCATAAACCGAACTTGGGCCACCAGAGAGGATGATTCCCTTAGGATTCAGTTGGCGCAAATGTTCAGAAGTAGTGCGATAGGATAAAACTTCCGAGTATACTTGAGTCTCGCGGATGCGACGGGCAATCAGCTCAGAATATTGAGAGCCAAAGTCCAGAATTACAATTAATTGGCGATCAAGTCTCCCAAAATTTTCCAATGTTTGGGGCGCTTGTTCTGTTGGTAGAGTCACCGCTGTATTCATGACGGGAGTGTTATATCTGTTAAGGATAGATAGATGCTTTGTGGTCTATGGTGATGCTATTATCAGCCTGGGTAGGCTGATAATGGTATAGAGATCCTTTACAAACGCGACTTTATGTGCGTTTGTCTAGTCCCTGAGTCGGAGATGGTATTAAAACGATAAACTTACCCGAGATTGGTTACTTAAAGGATTATTTATTGGGATTGTTTACGATTATTCATAATAAATTAACATAATTTTCCCATCAACAGACCAGCAGTTTTACTCTTCACGATAATTTTGCGATCGCGATCAAAGAGAATAGAGCCACAGACTGTAACTGCTGTGCCCTTTTCGCTATGGCTTTGGATGTATTCTTGGGAACGAACATCGATGGTTTCGGCGATCGCAGTGTAAACTTGATTTACCCAATCACTACCAGTTGCAGCATCTAGCGATCGTAAGTATGTTAGTGCTGCTTCAGCGGTAGCACTATTAAACACAGCTTGAATATCTGGTAATTTTAAACCTGCGATCGCACAGTGCGCGGCCAAAATTTCCCGCCGTCCATCAGCTAAGTAGTGATGAGTATGAAAAATCCCTCCGGCTAGTTTCATCAGCTTACCGTGATAGCCAAATAATAAGATTTCTTTCACACCTAGTACATCAGCTTCTACTAACATTGGGCCGAGCCAGTTAGCAGTTTTGACCAATTGTTCAGGATTAATCCCTAGTTTACGCGCCAAATCTAGGCCATTCTCCCCAATGCAAAATACTAAACTCTCAAAACGACTGGCTTTATTTTGTAATTCTGCCCGAAAAACTGCAAGCTGATCTGGCGTACTTAAGGGTTGAGAAATACCAGTTGTGCCTAAAAGCGAAAGTCCTTCAACCACACCAAAAGCAGAATTTGAAGTCCGAACAGCAAGCGATCGCCCTTCAGGTAGAATAATCGTCACCCTGATTTTTTCCCCTGGTGCTAGCATTCGTTGCAAATTCTCTTGCAACAGCCTTTGAGCGTAAGCATAAATAGCCGGCTTGTCATCAGCGTTTAATTGCCTACCAATCCCTTCCCCACCTTTAATAATTACTGCATCATCACCCTGTTCTCGCCATTCCACCAATGCCCAAATCGGTGTATCTTTAGTCAAATCAAGATTATCACCAGGATCGCTGCGGGTGATGGCTAAAGCCATATTCTCAGATAATCCTGCTACCTGTTCAATGGGGATTTCGGCGATTTGAGCGGGTTCAATCAAATCTACAGATGCTAAAGTTAGGGGTTGGCGATCGCGTAACCAATGTAAAGCTGCAATAGCAGCAGCACAGGCAAAGACAGGAAGTGTGTATCCAGAACGGGACATTTTTTAAATTTAAAAGTTACAATAATAATTATTCAAAATTGTTCGCGCAGCGTCACTGAGTTAAGACAGTTTCAGACTGCAATTGAGAACTAATTATAGAATTAATCATGGTTCATCCCGTATATAAGACAAGAATTGAAGCAGACATAAAGCGTTTAATATCTACTTCAGATGAGATAGAGCATATTAAACACAAAGGCTTGCGAGGAGCTTTTCGAGAAAGTAGCCTTGATAGATTACTACAAAGTTATCTTCCATTTGGTTGGGATTTGGGAAGTGGAGAAGTAATTGATTATCTAGGTGAAACTTCTTCAGAAATCGATTTATTAATTTATAACAAGGCATCTATTCCTCCAATTTTATTTAGCGAGTCTGAGGGATGTTATCCAGTTGAAAGTTGCTTTTACGTGTTTGAGATAAAAACGACGTCAAATGCTTCGCAGATTAAAGAAACAATAGAAAAATTCAAAAAGTTGAGGCAGCTTAAGCGATTAGCTCCTAGAAAAACAATAACTGTATATTTTGCTTATAATACTGATTTAAAGGAAAAATCTGAATTTGAAAGGTATGCTGAATACGATGCCAATTTTGGAGATGACCCGTTAATAGATGTTTTGTGTGTTATTGGTCAAGGATATTGGTATCATCTAAAAGATTCTCATTCAATTACTTGGTATTTTTTTAAGGCTCAACAAAACCATTTTGAAGTAGGATTATTTTTATCTGGAATCATAAACACAATCAACAAAATTAACTCACAACAACCGTTTGGATATTATGTTGTTGATAATGTCAATTCTAGCAAAATTATCTATCATAGAGACTTTCTTAGAGACTTTGACATACCTTTTGATAAAGGTGATATGTTTACTAATGGTTACAGAGAACATGAACTTGGGAATTATAGTGCAGCCATCAATTTCTTCTTAAAGTCTATTCAGGAACAGCGTAAATTAGCTTCATTCCTAGTCAAGCTTGCAACAGAGAGCTTTGAAAGAAAAAACTATCAAGCTATCATAGAGTACACAAGTAAAGCAATTGATTTATATCCGCCTCTAAAGTATAATTACAGGCTTTTTCACAGAAGAGGAATAGCTTACTTCCAACTTGACCAGCTTAATCCTGAAAATTCTGAGAATTTAGTTGCTAAATCAATAGATGATTTTAATTTTGCAATCAAACTCAACCCCGCTAATCCTGAACTCCGCTACTGTTTAGCTTGCTCAAAACTACGCATAGCAGGCTTTGATCGAAGCCTTCTGACGGATGCGCTAAACTCCCTCAATAAAGCTATAGAGTTAAACCCCTTATATGAACAAGCCCTAGTTTTAAGAGGGACAACTTATAATATGTTAGGTCAATTTGCTGAAGCTAGAGACACTTATGTTAAAGCAATGGGAATTAACTCTGCAAATGAGGAAATACTTAAAAATTTAATTATTCAAGAATATAACCTCTCTTTGCGTGGAGAACAAAATACTCTTATTTCTCATGAAGAACTAGGAAATTGGATGCAGGGGAACTACGAAGACAAATAAATAAAAACAAGCATCTTTTGGGCTGTTAAATTTTGAATACCTACTGATAACTGTCTGGTTCCGCCTCTGCCAAGGATTGAGCGGTCTAACTATTCACTCTTGGTCAGTCGGCTCCAACGCAGTGTTAGCCTGCTGACTACTGCTTCTTGCTGCTTCTAGCTTTTGGCGAATCGCTGCTTGAACCTTCTCATCAAAATCGGGATCGTTCGGGCTTGCAATAATCCGACGCGGACGCTGATTAATCCTGTCCAAGTATGCTTGAAAAGCAGCTTGATCGCCGCGATGCTTGAGAAAATACTGTTTCAATTCAACATCAGACATTGAATCGTAATTAATTCGGCTCATCAGACAATTCTCCGTTGGGTAAAATTTGGAATTCAATCTCTTCGTCATACCCAGCAAGGATGTATACATTACGAGTCCGATTATCAACGCAAATGAGGTATATGGGTTGAAGCATGATATACGTCAGTTGATAGCTAATACGATACAAACTTGCTACTTGAGCAGCAGTAGGCATTTTAGTTAATTACACCAAAATTACGAATTACGAATTAGTAATTAGTTAAACACCTACTTCTAATAATAGAGCTTCCATAGCTGACCAAGAAAGTCCTTGTTGAATATAACGGGGTGCTTCAGGATTGTAAGGACTAGCTACTCGGTCAATGTTGAGGATGTTTCCCCCATCTGGTAGAACAGGTACATCTGCATCAAATGCCGTAGGGCGCATCAAAGAACTGGAAAAGCCTTTGAAAATAGCAATTGTATCTTCCTCATCGGCAATTTCCACCGTTACAATTAGGACTTCTTTGGTGCGTTTAGCTGTGTATTGTTCCAGTCGCTTGCCAATGGAATTCATTTTTTTAAGAGTAGAGATAAGGTGGCGCAGTGACGGTTACTGTGGTGTGGCTGAACGTCCCTGCTTGCCTAGCTTAATCAGAACAAAATAGCTTAAGTAAAGCACATATATTACTAAACTAGTGATGCCAAGAAAACCTAAAAACTCAGCTTTGCTATTAGCATGAAAATATTCTTTGAATAGCAACGGAGCCTCGAACCAGACGCGACAATAGGGAGTCTTCAGCACATTCCCAGAAAAAGCACAACCTAAAAAAGGGATAAAGGCAAGTGTGCCCAAAAAACAATAAACAGTTGTCGCCCAGCGCCAAGAAGTAAAAATAAATTTCAAAGAGCCACTGGTTTGATACTCAATTTCATCGTTGATATCCACCCAGAACCACAGCGAAATCGGGATCAAAATCTGAGCTATCAACCCAGAGATAAAGCTAACTGGATACTGGGCAATCATTAAGTAAATCGTGATTGCTACCAAGCTTGATACTCGCCAGTATATAGCTAATAAGCGTTGTATGCCTTCCACTTTTTGCACAAATGCCCAAATCAGAAGAATTAGTGGAATAATTACCAGGAATAATACTGCCAGTCGGTAATCAATCCAGACGAAAGGTCGAAACCAAATATTATAGTCCATATTTTTTCTCAAACAATAGATAAAGAAGAAGTCAGGAGTCCGAATAAATCAAGTGGGGTTTTATACCACTACATGATTGTAGACTGCTAAATAAGGCAAGGCTATTAAACCCTTTTATTCAGGAGTCAGTCAGACTCCAATTCATCCTGAATTCTTCTTGATAATAGTTTATTGAACCTCGGATGACTAGAAGTCACAAGTATTACAAAAAATTTATAGGGGCGTACAGATGTACGCCCCTACTGCCAATTAATTGGTTGTTTAATTTATGAAAATCGCAACTTATCCCTTTGGAAGAAGCCTCTTAATTCAAATAAGGAATTTATTTTTTGTTTCCACGACTAAAATCAGAGACTTTAAATAAAACGCTTGCAAGTGGAGGATATTGGTAAGTTTCCGCGTCCCCCACTCTGGGCGTCTTCTTTAGTCAATCCTGGTTGTTTGCTAACCAAACAACAGAAAATCCAGTTGCCTCAATTTCTAGTCGTCGTAAACCCGGCATTCAATTGCATCTGGGTTGTCATCACAATACTGTTCTAGAGAGTTTTTTGGCTTGCTTTGGCGCTTGTGGGAAGCTTCGGCTTGCAATTCTTCTACTGCATCCCAAGCAGCAGCACACTCTGGTGAGTTGCCACCGTTAATATCACAGACAGCACGCGCTTGTTCTACTTCTTCTTGGATTTTCTCTTGGATGTCGCCTTTTGCTGTTTCTTGAATGTTGGTCATTAGCTTTAGTCTCGTTGTGTGTTGTTAATACTAGTATAGAAAAACTTCCGAAAGGGCAGATTTTAGCTTGATTACTAACCATTCTAACCATTCAGCTAATAAGTTAGTACTTTAGCCTATTGATTTATAACCAATACAGTAAACTGCCGTATTTATAGGGCATTCATCTTTATTTTTTAATATTTTGTGCAATCAGTACCATAGATAAACAATCATACAATATATTTAGATGCATATATTAGGGAATGACAACCCCAGCTTTTTGGGATGGAGGAGACAAAAGGCTGGCACTAATTTTTGTCGGATGCAATTCTTCCCAAAATAAAAAATCAAAACCTACTAGCCCAAAAAGAGAAAGAAGCTCAAAACTCATGGCAGACCAAATGCAGTGGGCAAACGCCCTATCAACCCGTCATTCTTTGGAAGCCGCCGTTACAGATGTGGTGGAACGAGCTGTCTCATCGTTAACAGCACCTGCGGATCTAGGACTGGTATTCATTTCGTCTGCTTTTACGAGTGAGTATTCCCGATTGTTACCCTTGTTAGCTGAGAAACTTTCTGTACCTGTGCTAATTGGCTGTAGTGGTGGAGGTGTGATTGGGACGACAGTTAGCGGAGAAACCCAAGAATTGGAAGCTGAACCAGCTATCAGCTTGACTTTAGCACACCTGCCGGGAGTGAAGGTTCAAGTCTTTCATATTGTTGCTGAAGAATTACCTGACTTAGACAGTTCACCAGATGCTTGGCTTGATTTGATCGGTGTGCCACCATCACCGACACCTCAGTTCATCTTGCTGTCTAGTTCTTTCGCTTCTGGAATCAACGATTTGTTGCAGGGGCTGGATTTTGCTTATCCAGGATCGGTAATTGTGGGTGGACAGGCTAGTGGTGGGGGTATGGGTGGTCGTGTTGCCCTATTTTGTAACGATGCCAATGGTGAGGAACAGCAAAACCTTTATCGGGAGGGCACTGTTGGCATAGCTTTGACTGGCAATATTGTTTTGGAAACGATTGTAGCCCAAGGATGCCGACCAATTGGCAAACCATTGCAAGTCACAAAAGCCGATCGCAATATTATCCTAGAGTTAGATGAGAAAGTGCCTCTGGTGGTGTTGCGAGATTTGATTGCTAGTCTCAGCGAACAAGAACGGATGTTAGCACAGCATTCTCTGTTTGTTGGTGTGGCAATGGATGAATTTAAGTTAGCTTTGCAGCAAGGAGACTTTTTAATTCGTGGTATTCTTGGGGTCGATCCAAATGCTGGGGCGATCGCAATTGGCGATCGCGTCCGTCCTGGTCAAAGGCTGCAATTCCACCTACGCGATGCCCAAGCCTCCGCTGAAGACTTAGAATTACTCCTCCAAAGTTATCAACAAGAACGAGAATCTGAACCCTCTGCCGTAGCTGCCTTGATGTTTTCCTGTTTGGGACGAGGTGAAGGACTCTATGGTAAACCCAACTTCGATTCGGAACTATTTCAGCGCTACCTTAACGATATTCCTGTTGGTGGCTTTTTCTGTGGCGGTGAAATCGGCCCTGTTGGTGGCAGAACCTTTTTACACGCCTATACCTCAGCATTTGGGATTTGTCGCCAAAATCAGTTATGAGTGCTGTTAGCGATACCGGGGCGTTTAGCCCGTGCTGAATCACCTTCTAACTCCAAATTCCTAACTCTTATCCAACAAAAGTGTGGTGTTATTATCAATCAGAGTCAAATTTCCATTAGTGGCGATACCGGGATTAGGCTGTGATGCACTATATGTTTGAATGTAGCGCCGCACTTCTAGGGGAAAATGAGGGTAATCTAACACCGCATCACCATCGGCAATAGTTGCCCAGAAGTCGCGCAAACCAGGAGCTAATTCTTTTGCCTGTGATAATGGTAAGTTTAATGGAGAGTGAGTTAGTAGCTTGATTAGGAAGGGGAAAGAGCGATCGCCCATCCACTGCTTTGATGACTGTTGCAAGTTGGGGAACTCAGGCACTGACTCAACGCGATGAGATATAATTTGCAACGATTCTTTACCTTGGTTATCCCGATGAAACTCTAGCACCCGATAAGGGTGAGGATAGCTAACTAAAGAGCCAGTGGTAATATCATATACTCCATCTGAGTAAGCAACATCCTGAACGTGCAAATGCCCGGTAAACACTAGCTTGACTCCGTAGCGCCTCAGCAACTGCAACAGTTCTGCTGAATTGGCCAACATATAACGATTTGCCAGTGGATGGTTCGATTGATTGGGTAAATGCTCCACCACATTATGATGCACCATCACCAGAACTAATTCATCAACAGATGCCGCCAGCACCTCTTCTAACCACCGTAGCTGTTTGGCATCCAAACACCCCACCAGCTCACCCTGGTCATTAAAAGAGTTAGAATTCAGTCCAATCAGCTTAACTCCAGGTAATAACTGACGAATGTAGTAAATCTGCTGTGGATCGTCATAGCCAAAGTTCGTGTAATAGTAGGGAAAATCTGGAAAAGCAATTGATTGCCGATCCGCCAACAGCACAGGAACGTCATGATTACCAGGAACAACATAGACGGGAAAAGGTAGCTGGGCTAAACATTGTTGTAACCAAGCGTGGTTCTCTGGTTCGCCGTGTTGGGTTAAATCTCCTGGTAACAACAAGAAATCTAAATCGAGTTGTGTTAAATGTTCTAGTACACTTTTAAATGCTGAGATACTTACTTCCACCAGATGAAATCGGCTGGGATGATCCCAGATTGTATGAGGGAGTGCCAGGTGTAAGTCGCTGACTACCGCAAAGCGAAAATTGAGAGTCATTGATTTATGAAAATGTTAAAAGCAGGGGTTAAAATAAGCCTTTTCCCAAAAGTATAACGCTTGCTTTGTTTCCCTGTGTAGGAGTGCGTCTAGTTAACATTTGTATACATGAAGCATCGATTATACACTATGGTGACAAGTGACTTAAGGGCTAATCATAACCATTAATCTCGAAAAATTATCGGAAATTTGATTGCTAAAAATTATTACTTAATGCTCGAATAATTGGGCGATCGCTTTTCTCTGCACCTGAACAAATAATTAATGGGTAATATATTCGATAATGTTAGGGGCACGAAATGTGATCGCGTAGCTCATCCTAGATATCGCTTTGTTTTCTGCTACTCCCCTTTTCGATAAAATAACTGAGCAGATCAGCAAAGAACAGGTTCAGAATCATGGCTCAAGTTAGTATTGGGATTATAGGTGGTAGCGGTCTTTACAAAATGGATGCCCTCAAAGATGTCGAAGAGGTGCGAGTCGAGACTCCTTTTGGTTCACCATCTGATGCTTTGATTCTGGGGACTTTGGATGGTACACGGGTAGCTTTTTTGGCGCGTCATGGCCGCAATCACACGCTTTTACCCTCTGAGTTACCGTTTCGCGCTAATATCTATGCGATGAAACAATTGGGTGTGAAGTATTTAATTTCAGCTAGTGCTGTGGGTTCCTTGAAGGAAGAGGCGAAACCACTGGATATGGTGGTGCCAGATCAGTTTATTGACAGAACGAAAAATCGAATTTCAACGTTTTTCGGTGAGGGAATTGTTGCTCACATTGCCTTTGGCGATCCGATTTGTCAGAATTTGGCTGTGGTGTTGGCAGATGCGATCGCATCTCTCAATTTACCAGAAGTTACTCTCCATCGCGGCGGTACTTATGTGTGCATGGAAGGGCCAGCTTTTTCTACTAAGGCGGAATCGAATCTTTACCGCAGTTGGGGTGCAACAATCATTGGCATGACGAATTTACCAGAGGCGAAGTTGGCAAGGGAAGCGGAAATTGCATACTCAACTTTAGCGCTGGTGACAGATTATGATTGTTGGCATCCAGACCATGACAGTGTGACGGTAGAATTGGTAATTGGCAATTTGTTGCGGAATGCTGTGAATGCTCAAAAGGTGATTCAAGAAACTGTACGACGCTTGAGTGAAAATCCGCCGCCGAGTGAGGCGCATTCGGCGTTGCAGTATGCGATTTTGACTCAGTTGGATAAAGCACCAGCGGCGACGAAGGAAAAGTTAGGGTTATTGTTGCAGAAGTATTTGTAGTATTGGTGATGAATCAGCGATGTCTACGCCTACGCAGTTTCTTATTACAGTTTTGCGTAAAAGCGTAGCGTTTTTAATGCAGGGAAACGCATTGGCATTGTTAGCCGACACAATGGCATTGTCAGGCGACGCATTGGCATTGTTAGGCGACGCATTGGCATTGTTAGGCGATGCATTGGCATTGTTAGGCGATGCATTGGCATTGTCAGGCGACACAATGGCATTGTCAGGCGACGTAATGGCATTGTTAGGCGACACAATGGCATTGCAGGGGATTACAAAATTTAATTTGCTAGGAATTTAAGGAAATGCTGTATAGACCTCTTGCAAAAGTCCCTAACACCCCACCCCCAACCCCTCCCCGCAAGCGGGGAGGGGAGCGTTTGCGTTAGCAAATGCGGGGTGGGGTTCTTTGTTTTTTATTTATGCAAGAGGTCTTATTTAGATTAGGGCAAGAGCGATCGCAACGACGGGCTATTTGGTGACGTACCATCATCATAAAATCATACAGGCTTGCATTATCCCAAGTTCAGGTAATTAGTTGTCATTGCGAGCGAAACATGGTAATCGCAATGGCTGTAAATATTTTTGTTTATCTACTTAGCTATACCAATTTGGAAAATGATTGCGACAGATGGATTCACACCAAGCTAGACGCACCAACGCGATTCCCAATCCAAAATCTAAAATGGTATCACCTGCGTGTCCCAATATCATCACATAGATGCTTATCGCGCTCATTCACATTGGGGTTGTTTTGCAAATAGTCGCCCGCCCAAGCACAACCCTTAACCATTAAATCATCCAAATTCAGATTCCACAACTTCACCGTGTTGTCAGAACTTGCAGAGGCAATAGTTTTGCCATCGGGGCTGAAGGCGACACCCCTAACAGAACTGCTATGCCCTTTGAGAGTTTGTAATTCCTGCCCAGCCAGATTCCACAACTTCACCGTCTTGTCAGAACTTGCAGAGGCAATAGTTTTGCCATCGGGGCTGAAGGCGACACCCCTAACATAACTGCTATGCCCTTTGAGAGTTTGTAATTCCTGCCCAGCCAGATTCCACAACTTCACCGTGTTGTCATCACTAGCAGAGGCAATAGTTTTGCCATCGGGGCTGAAGGCGACACTATAGACAGTACTGCTATGCCCTTTGAGAGTTTGTAATTCCTGCCCAGCCAGATT
>NZ_JBALEL010000064.1:0-151701 GCF_036917935.1 Nostoc sp.
GTTTAGGGGTAGCCCTACGCAAAAATAGCTCGATGCCAGGTTTTTTTTACTAACAAAAACCCCCAAGCTCACATCATAGCTTGGGGGTTTTTGTTATATCCCGATAATTGTTAAGTTTGAACAGTGCCAGTATTCATTCATCCCACATTCGACAGGTTGATTCAAAGATTGAGGTATTTACCGAAAAATAGACTAAATAAGGGTTTTAACTTCTAAAACTAAATTTAGACATAGCGATCGCGTCACCAGAAAGTACCAAAATGGATCTTGCTGACACCCAAACTTAATTATATTTCAGAGAATTAGACTTGTTTTTTCAGCACAGGGTTAAGCAGAAATCACCTGTGCTTGAAAATCTGTTAAACTTCACGATTATTAACTATGTCAGCTTCCTTGTGTAGCTGATAGAAGTCTTACAATTTAATAGGCTGAACATTTAAAGTTGTGATTTTTCACCAAACACATCTGCACAAAAAGGTAGACTTAGTTGCCTAACACTTTTGGATGACTATGTGTAATATGTTGCCTATCCTCTATATCACTTAGTCGTTAATAACTAGCTATTAATACAGAAAATGTCACTTAAAATAGTTCATAGCTTTGATGGCAGTTTCACTCTTGAAGCACAAGCTCAAGAAAATCTATTCAATTTATTGACAAGCGTTGCTTTCTTGAACCAAATTTGCCAACAGTTGGGGTGTGAGCGACTTAAATTTACAGAATTACTTTTCCAGCCAGTTCCTTACAGCTTAACTACCACTAAAGGAATGCCAGCAGAATTTGAAAAATATCATGAATCTGACGATTATATCATCGTCAATGTACCACCAAATTTCATGTTCAGTGCCAAGATTTTTAAACCCAGCCGCCTTTGTGCAATTTATCAAAAATTGGGTAATGGATAATTTTAAAGAGAATTTTTTCCTAATTCGCAATTCTCAATTCTGAAGGTAAATAGTAAGTTTGATATTTGATGTATGGCTTCTGAAACAAATCTTTCTTCTTTGGCAACTCTGGAATATATTCCTTATATTGACGATCGCGGCGAACTACCCGAACAATTTCAGGGTAAAATCGGCGTATATGCTATCTTTGACCAAGAAAAAGCACTTCAATTTGTCGGATACTCCCGTGATGTTTATCTTAGCCTCAAGCAGCATTTAGTTCGTCAGCCACAGCAATGCTATTGGGTCAAAGTTGAAACTATTGAACGCCCTAGTCGTACAATTTTAGAAAATACTGAAAATGCTTGGATTGCTGAAAATGGCAGTGTGCCTTGGGGCAATGGGGATAATAAGGAAAAATGGACTCATCCCATTGATGTCAAAGTAGTAATGACACCTGAAGAACAGGCAAAATATCAAAATCCAGCTAATGATGAATTAGCACAAATAAAAATTCTTAAAAACGTGGCACGGAGAGTAGAAGCAGAAATTTCAACACAATTGCTAGAAGTGCGTGGTTTACAAATGCAAATTCGCTTCAATCCTAAATTGAAAGAAGAAGGTTTACTAGATTTGAAATGAAGGTAGTTTTGGGGAAAACTATCTTATGAATATTGCTTGTAATCTCCTATGACAATACAGCTGCTGAACGATCGCTATCAAGTTATCCGCACACTGGGCGCTGGTGGGTTTGGTGAAACCTATCTAGCTGAAGACACCTATATGCCTTCAAAGCGTGGTTGTGTGGTTAAACAACTAAGACCGATTCACAATAATCCCCAAATTTACCAGTTAGTGCAAGAGAGGTTTCAACGCGAAGCAGCTATTTTAGAAGAACTCGGTGGCACAAATGACCAGATTCCGGCATTGTATGCTTACTTCTCCTCAGGTGGACAATTTTACTTAGTTCAGGAATGGGTTGAAGGCGATACTTTAACTGGAAAAGTCCAGAAGCAGGGGCTATTTAGTGAAGGCGCTGTCCAGGAATTATTCATGAATTTATTACCAGTCCTGGATTACGTTCACTCTAAGCATATCGTTCACCGCGATATTAAGCCGGATAACATTATTGTGCGTCATCGAGATGGTAAACCAGTGCTGATTGATTTTGGTGCTGTGCGGGAGTCAATGGGAACAGTAGTAAATTCTCAAGGCAATCCTACTAGTTCGATTGTGATTGGTACACCTGGCTATATGCCGAGTGAACAAGCTGCAGGTAGACCAGTTTATTCTAGTGATTTATACAGTTTAGGAATGACGGTAATTTATTTGCTGACTGGTAAACAGGCGCAACAACTAGAAACCGATTCCCAAACGGGTGAAATTGTCTGGCGACAGTATGCGAGTCATGTTAGCGCAATTATGGCAGGAATGATTGATAAAGCGATCGCTTATCATCCGCGCGATCGCTACCCCACAGCCAGAGCAATGCTGGATTCTTTGCAGAACATAGCAAATCCAATTCCACCGACGCAACCACTCTTGACTCAACCGACTGTAGTATCTGCACCGCCACCTCAGACAGTACCTGTAAAACCACAGCCTAGCCCTCAAAGTAGTAATAGTCAGAATAATATCCTCATGGGTAGTTTGATTGCAGGTGGGTTAATTGGTGCATCTGTGATTATTAGCCAAGTGTTACCAAAATCTTCTCAACCTACAGCAGACAAAACAGTATTACCCTCAGAAACACCGTCAAATGTCACAAGCCCAGTGATAGAAACTCCCAAAATTACACCAATTACCCCATCTTTTCCAACTCAATCACCTTCCTCAACTACATTAATACCGCCAGATGATATTACGACTCTCAAGAATTATTTCTGGCTTTCTGAAAGATTTGTAACTGATGCAGATTTGGATGGTAAAAGCGGTTTTGAACTAGATATTATGCGAAATTCGATTTTTGCCAGTCATGGTCGCCAGTTTGATAATACTGAGTTACAAGATTACTTTAATAAGCAACGTTGGTATCGTCCTATATATTCACCAAAGACATTTCCACCTAAATTGCTGTCAAAATTAGAGCAATACAATGTAGAGTATATTAGCAAATATCAGGCTAGTAACAAGTTGAGATATTTTAAATAATAAGTTTTTCATAATCGGGGAGTGCTGACTGGGGAAAATAACCTATGCCCCATGCCTTAGCGTCAGTCCTAATATTAGTTTGAACTTATGAAACGATTTATTGCTACTTATTAGATAATATCTAGGTTAGCTTGTGTAGTATATCAGACAAATTTATGGATATTCAATACCCTAAAATTGAGAGAGATTAGGGGCTAATCCTAGCGAAATGTATATGGGGTGAGAACAAGACTTTGTTTGTGTGCCATAAACTACATCTCTAGATACTAGTCAGTTTCAGAACCAGCCATTTATATTTAATATATAAGATTGCTATCTTCAAGATTAGAAATCCATAAGTTAAAGAAATGCCATTTTTATATTTTCTTTGTTATTTTGTATTTAACGGGACAGTTCTTGATGATTTGGTGGGCTTAAATAACAATTAGTTAAACCATTTCTCTTCCCAAAGATGCATGTAAATTGTTTGTATTATGCTTACTTTGCTTCCTAATCTACAAGCACAGTGCAAATTGACTAAACATATTACATGGTGATATTCTCAATCGGCAAATAGTTCATCTACACAAGGAAAACCTTGCCTAAAACTATGCTTAAAACACAGAATCAGCGTATTTTTCTGCCTGCTTTTATTAAACCTTTAGAAGAAAAGAATCAAACAGGTAGTAAAAAGCAATTTGCTCAACCCAAATTAGATTTACTGCAACCATTACGTCAACGGCTCGACAAAATTGAGATTCAGAATCGGAAATTAGCCAAATTTATTGCTAAACTAATTCCTGCTCAGTGTCCATTCGAGCGTGATATTATGTTTTTTGGTCGCAAAATAGGCCATATTCCGCCAATGTGTAAGCTGAATCCGCTTTATAACGAACTTGTCTACTTGCGTTTTCGCGCTTTGTGTTATCTAGTAGATCAGTGTGGAGAGGATATTCAATCCTACTGCTGAATATAACTAGAGAAAACACAATATGGAAATTAAAATTGAGCATCAACTTAAGACTTGAACATCTCAATGAATTAGGTGTATTTAAATGGGAAATTTGGAAAAAGGAAGTTTCAAAATTCCCTTGGACTTATGATTCTCAAGAAACTTGTTATTTTTTGGAAGGTGACGTAGTTGTTACTCCTGATGGTGGACAGCCAGTGCAAATGGGTAAAGGCGATTTAGTGATTTTTCCCGCTGGTATGTCCTGCACATGGGAAATTACAAAGGACGTCAAGAAGCATTATTACTTTGATTAGCGAAGATTCAAAATTGATCCCCTTTGTTTTCTTGATCATCGAGAAAAGCAACATTTTATAACTCAATTTTGATTTCTCTTCTGGGGAGGTGCGCGGCGAGTATCGTAGGATAAAGTGGCAGAATCAGTAAATTGCTTATATGCATCTTTGTCGAAAGTGGTTGCGACTCCATCCCCTGAACAATATTCATAGAAATAGATAGTCTAATTCTCTCCAAGTTTGGTAGTGGACAAAGATCCCCGACTTCTCAAAAAATAAGTCGGGGATCTTGTGCGATCGCCAGCACAGAAAATCCAGAGAGTTCATAATCGTGTTAGTGGGAGTTTAGTTACGGAAGATGCTATTTAGTAGCAAAAGGTTTCATCCCACCGCAATTTTATAGAGGAAAATCATTAACAATGTTACTGCATTTAAGTACTTGGCAAGAAGTCGAAGCTTATTTACAGCAGTCAAAGGGGATTATTTTCCCTATTGGTTCCACAGAACAACATGGGCCAACGGGGTTAATTGGCACTGATGCTATTTGTGCAGAAGCGATCGCAGCCGGTGTGGGTGATGCAACTCAAGCGATCGTCGGCCCTACAATCAATGTGGGGATGGCACTACACCATACTGCTTTTGCTGGCACAATCAGTCTACGTCCCAGCACTTTGATTCAAGTAGTGCGAGATTATGTAACTTGTTTAGCCAAAGCTGGTTTTACTAAGTTCTACTTTATTAACGGACATGGTGGGAACATCGCTACCCTCAAAGCTGCTTTTTCAGAAACTTACGCTTATTTAGAAGATTTGCAGATTGCCAATGCTCAACAGGTGCAATGTCAAGTGGCAAACTGGTTTATGTGCGGTTCTGTATATAAGCTAGCTAAAGAATTATATGGGGATCAAGAAGGTTCTCATGCAACGCCAAGTGAAGTTGCTCTTACGCAATACGTTTATCCAGAGGCGATTAAGCAAGCGCCCCTTTCACCAGAAGTCGCAAGCGGACACAGGATTTATAGTGCAGCTGACTTTCGAGTGCGTTATCCAGATGGACGTATGGGATCAAATCCGGCTTTAGCAACACCAGAACATGGTAAGCAATTTTATGATTTGGCAGTGAAAGAACTTAGTAATGGATATTTGGAATTTGTAAACGCAGAATAAAACTCATGAAAAGACATTGTAGAGATGCGAGTAAAATCGTGTCTCTGCATAAAATATCTTGAGAATAGTTATTATACATCTGGTGAAATTAAATATACATTTATAAGCGTGAGGTTCCCCTTCTGGAGACATTTCAACAATTTCTCCTTTGAGTAGTTCGACTTTGCGATCGCTCAAAATGCCAGCGTCAATCATGCGGTGATATTCGTCAATCGTCCACTTAGCAACTATCACAGTCATGACGATTGATTCCTCCCAATGATGCTTTATATTCTCCCATTTTAAATGACAGCAATGTATTGCCCTTGATCAACAAGATACTTTGCCAACATATTCTCTAAATCATCGTAAAATCGTACTTCAATACCAGCAGCCTGAGAAATCCACTGAGTATTATCAAAATATTGTTCTATTGAGAAATCCTGTGCAGGATAGGTACAACACCAAGCTGACCATTTAATTGTCCTCCACCTATAGCCTTCAGCGTTGAGCAAATCTTTAATTGCATAAGTACCATTTCCACCTTTTCCAGCCTGATTGCCGACTTTAACAGTAATGTGCTGTATGCTTCCAACAAAAGGCGGATAATCTAACCAATCAAGTAAGTTAATTCTTGTCCTACTTTTTAATTCCTCAACGAAAGGTGACAAGTTTTTCGTTTCTGTAACAATAAATAAATGCTCTACTGCACGAGTTAAGGCAACGTAAAAAAGACAGCGCTCTTCGTCAACGACTCGCTCAATGGTATCACCAAAAACACGGCTGAACATCAAATCGAGGTGTATTAATGGGTAACAACGAGGGACAGCATCGAGTATTATAACTACATCTTTCTGAAGACCTTTATACTTGTGAGCAGTTGATATAGTTACAGCATTTCTTGATTCTTCTGGAAGGTAGGAGCGCACCAAGTTTAAGAAGCTGTCGAGTATACTATCTTTTGATGCATGTTTACCAAAATTCACATACCAAGGCAAACTATTTTTGCGGCTGAGTAAAACCACATTTTTTCCATCTTTGATAATCTTGTCTACTAAGCGCAATATGGCAGGTGTTATACTGTCCCCTGGATGCTGCTCTTGTTCCTTTACAGTTGGATTAAATTGTCCAATGTCAGCAATCTCAACCATTCCAAGCAGAGTTTTATGGGCCCGAGCAGGAGTACCCAATCCATGCATCAATGTATTACCGATATCGACAATTGAAGTAGCTGAACGGTAATTAGTAGCTATATTGAGTTTTTGCGAAGGCTGGAAAAACTGCGCGAAATTCTGGTAAAACCGAAGGTCAGAACCAGCAAAACCATTAATTGCTTGCCAGTCATCACCTACGCAGAAAAATTGTGCTTGAGGATTTTGTTTTCTAATTGCTTCTATCAAATGGTGGAAAAGTTCTGAAAAGTCTTGATATTCATCAATGAGTATGTATCGAAGAAACTTTAAATCGCCAGTGCCAGATTTACGACGAAATACAGTTTGTCCTGATGCGATAACTGCGGCAGCTTTTTGCATTAGTCCATCAAAATCATCCTCGCCTGTTGCCTGAAGGTGTTGTAAATAGGACTGATAAAACTTTTCTGCAAGCTCTAAAAAACGCTGCTCGACATCACTAGCACAATTGTGATTATCAACGAGAGAGGCTAATTTTTCTGAAGTGAGGGAGAGTTTGCGACAACGTTGGATAAATCCTTCTACTACTTTGATAAAACGGTCTATAACTCTAAGTTTAATTTTCTTCCAAACCTCATCTTCGGTCAAGCGATCGCACTTAATATCATAACTTTCAAGACATCGCTTAAGTAAAGCACAAAAATCTTCTGCTCCCTCAAATCTGAGGGTTGTCGGGGATAATTCTACAAACTGCCAGTTAGGATGATTTCGCCAATACTCTCGCTTTTGTTCCGACATTATATCGTAATCAGGATCACCTTCGAGTCCAAAATATTCAATAACTAACCCTTGATTTTCACCAGTAACAATCGTAAAATCAGGGCGGTAATTAATGCCATCCCACCAGAAATTACGCTCGTACTTGTATATAATATTGTGTTCCAATAAAAAATTGGCAATTACTTTCTCGCCAAAAGACTTGTAGTACTTTCCATCAAGCCCTTCTCTTGGTAATGAGCGACGGTAACGCAACATTTCTTCAGGACTTTTATCGTAGCCACCCCAAGCGATCCGCTCCCAGTCTTCACGAAAGTTCGCCATCATCAAAACGCGAATTTTTTCATAAACATCTGGCTTGCGGTGATACTCATAAATTACAGTCTGTAAAGCTTGGGCTTGGTTTTGTTGTCCATCTCGTTCATTGAAAAGAATACTTTTTTCTGGATGAACTAAAGCGTATGCTAATGCATGGAAAGTCATTACATGAGGAATAGAACTTTGTAATTGTAGAGTCAGCCGTTCTCTTATCTCCTCCGCAGCTTTGCGATTGAAGGCTAAAATCAACATTTCACTGGGTGCAACACCACAATGTTTTTGTAAAAATAAAGCTCGATTTACCAATGTTGAAGTTTTGCCACTTCCAGCCCGTGCTACTACTTGTATATGACCTTCCACAGCACCAATTGCTGCTGTTTGCTCAAGGTCAGGTGAGGTATTTAAGTTGGTTTGTACCCAAGATTGTACATAACTCAACTTTTCAGATTGGTACTCTTCAAATGATATGTGTCTAGGACAGTTAGCTTGATAGAAGTTGTCAGCATTAAGAAAATCTTCCTCAAATTGTTCTTTTGATCTCTTGAGTAAACCTTGCTTTTCTGCTTCGTAACGAGCGCGTTCTTGTCGTTCTTCTTCTATTTTTATGAGCCTGAGCCTCTCTTGTTCTCTGCGCTCTTGCTCAAGGCGAACGCGTTCCTGACGTTGTTCTTCTAGTTTGCGTTTTTTCTCTTCATGCTCTGCTATTAGCTGTAGCCTTTCTTTTTCTCTGCGTTGCTGTTCGAGGTGAACACGTTTCTGACGTTGTTCTTCTAGTTTGCGTTTTTTCTCTTCATGCTCTGCTATTAGCTGTAGCCTTTCTTTTTCTTTCTGCTTTTGTTCCAGGCGAGTGCGTTCTTTACGTTGTTCCTCTAATTGGATAGCTATATCATCAAGTTTTCTAATAATTCTTCGCTTTTTTGTGGACTCAGTAATTTCTTCAGAACAAAGTGGCGGATTTATACTATTGAATTCTTTAATGAAGGTATTTTTTTTATATTTGATAGTATAATTACCAATCTTCTCAAAAGGCATAGTGTCAATAGTTGGGTAGCTTACCCATATCTCTGACCAGTCATTTTCTAATAACGAAACTCGTCCTCTTCCTCTGACAAAATGTACAACTTCTCTTCCTAGAAGAAGCTTCCAGAGGCTATAGTTATTTCCAATTACTTCAGCAAAATCTTTAATATTATTAATCTGTGAACTGCTATCCATTCTCTGCCTAACTTTTACTCAACTGCTTGCAGCGACTTAAGCGCCTATTCTTAGTTTTCCCGCAGACAGAGCATAATTAACAGTGAAGCAGAAATTATAGAAGGGATAAGGTTAGATTCATCTGCTATTTGTGTTTTTGTCGTATTGGTAGACAACAAAAAAACGGTAGATAAGTTTTGTCTTCTACCGTTTTTTGAATATTGATTTTTATCCGCCTATTAATAGATTTTACTTAGTAAACTTCATCGTGACTACCAATATCTACAAACACAGCATCGCCATCATCTGTAAAGTAAAAAATTACTCTCTTGTCAGAATCTACACTAAAACTCCATAAGTCTTTAAGCTTACCTAACAACTTATGAGTTTTTAAACCCTGATCAAATGGATCTGCTGTAAACTGCTCCAACTTTTGCCAAAACCGTTCTTCTAAATCTACATTCTTTTGAATTCGCTTTTTAAAAGCACGTTTAAATGAAGAACTGAAACTTACTTTTAACATCACTCTTCTAGCAGTTGTCTCAGTTCATCGATATTTGACGAAAACTTTAGTTCACTATTTTGATGTTCTACTTGCGCCGCCTGAAAATTTTGATAAATTTCTTCACGCCTTTCTTCCCGTAGATATTGCTGCAATAACAGTTGAATTTCTAACTTTTCGTCGCTGGAAAGACTTTTAATTGCTTCAACTACATCACTGAAGGTCATAATTGGAAACACCTTTTAGTGCTTATCTGATCAATCTAACATGGTAACGATAAAGCTAAAATTTTAAATCCTATTCAAATCCTTGGGGTAATAATTCTCATTGCTGTTGATAGAAAGTAGATATATCCAGAAAGCAACTACAATTCATCAATTGTTACTAAACCGCCCAGGGTAAACTGTATGACAAGTTCATGATCATCAAGTAAAGCAGTTCCTAATAGAGGTAGCCGTCCTGTAGCAAGTACATTCACTTCCCGTTCTTCTCCATTCCAAATAATGGTAGCTTGATGTATTGGCAAGATTACATTACTATTGTCAGCTAAATTTGCATACATATCATACACAAAAGGAAAACCCAATAGAGTAACTGCTGCTGTGGGTAAGGAAACAAACTCTGTAAAACCTGTATCGATAACAAATTCAATAGTAAAATCTGGTTGATTGGGCAGTCGAAATATGATGTTAACGGTTGCGCGTCCGTTCTTGACAATACCAGAAATCACCGATAATCGCGCTCCATGTCACCACTGAAGGAAACAGCGACTTTGTAACCAATGCGAATACCAAAAAGTCGAGCTAATGGGTTTTTATTACGTAAATATCGTGCCGATTCTAAGCCTGTTTTATCAATTGCGTATTCACCTGTTTCTATATCGATAATCACCATTTTACCGATGTTTTCTTCTCGTTCTACTTGTTGACGAATGCTATTTTCATATAATTCTTTCGCACGTCGTCCAACTTCTTCGCGGCTTAAAAGTATGGCTTGCACGTCCTTGCTCCTTTGTTCATGTTGTATCCTAATTCTACTACCAAGCTATAATACAAGGCGGTTTAGTGAACGATATACTACCGCAGACCAAATGCTACTAGATCCAAATTTGAAGCAGTTAATGAATATTTAGTCAATAAAAAACGGTAGAGCAATAAATACTCTACCGCGTTCTAATTTTTATTTGAGACTTAAATCCCAAACCCTAAATCTTACTCAACACCTTGGGGTAACAATTCCCGGCGCTGTTCAGAACTAACTTGGACAATGCCATTTTCATCGACATCAACGATCGCAGTATCGCCATCTTTAATACGCCCAGACAGAATTTCTTCTGCTAGGCTATCTTCTAACAGGCGCATAATTGCTCGACGTAATGGCCTTGCGCCGTAGCTGGGACTGTAACCTTCTTGGATCAAACGATCCTTGAAGCGGTCTGTGACTTCTAAGGTGATACCCTTTTCCGTCAGACGACCAAATACTTCCTTGAGCATAATTTCGGCGATTTGTGTTACCTCCGGCTTGCTCAACTGACGGAAGACGATAATTTCATCGAGTCGGTTGAGGAACTCTGGACGGAAGTACTGCTTCAATTCTTCGTTCACCAAAGAGCGAATTCGGTTGTAAGTTGACTCGCTGGCATCTTCGGAGAATTCAAAGCCGATACCGCTACCGCCTTTTTCAATTACCTTAGAACCAATATTGGAAGTTAAAATCAGCAAGGTGTTTTTGAAGTCCACCGTGCGACCTTTGGCATCGGTTAACCGACCGTCTTCCAAAATTTGCAGCAGCATGTTGAATACATCGGGGTGCGCTTTTTCGATTTCGTCGAATAACACCACGGTGTAAGGACGCCGCCGCACGGCTTCGGTTAGCTGACCACCTTCGTTATAACCAACATAACCAGGAGGCGAACCAATCAGCTTGCTGACCGTGTGACGCTCCATGTATTCCGACATATCTAAGCGGATCATCGCTTCTTCAGAACCGAAGAAGTATGCAGCCAAGGACTTGGCCAACTCGGTTTTACCCACACCAGTCGGCCCAGAGAAGACAAAGCTAGCTATGGGTCGATTGGGATTCTTCAAACCAACACGAGCGCGACGAATTGCCCGTGAAACTGCTCTCACAGCTTCATCTTGACCGATTAAACGCTGATGCAAGGTGTCTTCCATGTGCAGCAGCTTTTCAGATTCAGATTCGGTGAGTTTGTTCACCGGTACCCCAGTCCAGGAAGCGACAATGTGGGCAATGTCTTCTTCTGTAACTACAGGTTCTTCACCTTCTGTGCCAGTTGCATTGGTCTTGCTTTGAGCGATCGCGCGGATTTCAGCTTTGATTTCCATCTCGCGATCGCGCAGTTCTCCAGCTTTGTCAAAGTCTTGAGAGCGCACTGCGTCATCTTTTTCTTTTAATATCTGACGCAGTTCTTTGTCTAACTCCTTGGCTGCGGGTGGCAGTTGGGAGTTAATCAAGCGCACCCTAGAACCAGCTTCATCAACTAAGTCGATAGCTTTATCTGGGAGGAAGCGATCGCTAATGTAACGATCTGATAACTTCGCCGCCGCTACTAATGCTTCGTCGGAGATTTTCAGTTTATGGTGTTGCTCGTAGCGTTCGCGCAGACCATATAAAATTTCAATTGTTTCATCAACTGTAGGTTCGCCAACCATTACTGGCTGGAAACGCCGCTCAAGAGCTGCATCTCGCTCGATGTGCTTCCGGTATTCATCTAGGGTTGTAGCACCGATGCACTGCAACTCACCTCTAGCCAAAGCTGGCTTGAGAATATTCGCTGCGTCAATGGCACCTTCTGCTGCACCCGCACCAATTAAGGTGTGTACCTCATCAATCACGAGAATGACATTACCCGCCGAGCGGATTTCATCCATGATTTTTTTCAAGCGTTCTTCAAATTCACCCCGGTACTTGGTTCCTGCTACGAGCAAACCAATATCCAGCGTGACCACGCGTTTATCTTCGAGGATGTCAGGGACATCTTTCGTGGCAATGCGTGAAGCTAAACCTTCAGCGATCGCCGTTTTACCAACCCCTGGTTCCCCAATCAGCACTGGGTTATTTTTAGTTCGGCGACCCAATATCTGAATCACTCGCTCAATTTCCTTAGCGCGTCCCACCACCGGATCGAGCTTATTATCCATTGCCATCTGGGTCAGGTTTGAACCAAATTCATCCAGAGTCGGGGTTTTTGTGCGCCCGGATGAACCGCCTGGTGAAACTTCGGCAGTTTCTCCCAACATGCGGATGACTTGGGTTCTTACCTTAGATAGATCCACACCGAGGTTTTCTAGCACCCTGGCTGCGACACCTTCCCCTTCGCGGATTAGGCCCAACAGCAGATGCTCGGTACCAATGTAGTTATGCCCCAGTTGGCGTGCTTCTTCCAAGGAGAGTTCTAGAACTCGCTTTGCCCGTGGCGTAAAGGGAATTTCCACGGCAACAAAGCCTGATCCCCGTCCGATAATTTTTTCAACTTCAATTCGGGCATCTTTGAGATTGACGCCCATTGATTTCAGCACCTTGGCAGCCACTCCAGTGCCTTCGCCAATCAAACCCAAGAGGATCTGCTCGGTTCCGACAAAGTTGTGACCTAAACGGCGGGCCTCTTCTTGGGCCAGCATGATTACCTTAATGGCTTTTTCTGTGAAGCGTTCAAACATGGCATTTTTCCCATCACCTGCGGTCGTGCCGGTATGCTGATTTTAGCACAGGCAAAGCTTTTGGATGCCTGTATAACAGATTATAGACATCCTGAAGCTATGACTTGGGTTGATGAGCGAATTGTTAACTATTGACTACTTTTATGCGGCTAGTGTACTGAGGAGCTTTAGTTCACCAGCGTTTTTGGGATTTATTACAAATAGCTGACTGCTTAGATTAAGAGTTTCTTGACTCAATCCCAAACATTTATATTTAACATATATATTTTTTAATATCAAGCAAAAATATTTTATATAGGATTTATTTATATTAATTACTATTTAGATAATATATTTAAATTTAATAAGCGCAGCAAAGTTGTTTTTTGTGCTGAAGCTGATTACAAGCCCCGATAATTCAAAATTAACAAGAATGGGAGGAGGAATAGTGTCTTGGAGTCTCTCTGCCACGATGCCGGCGGCGGGGTACGCCAACGCACTTAGAGCAAGGGTTTAAGTCAAAAACACCAAAATCTCCTATTTATTTAGTGGCTTGGAATTAGATGGGGTTGTTCGCAGACCGGGCACACCAGAAGACTCATCTAAATTCCTGCCTCCAATAATCCCTAACTACTTAAAAAGCAAGTGCCAAGAGGATTTGTCTAGGCGATCGCTGATTGTAGAATGCCACTGGTTTAAAGTTGCTTGAAATTTGGAGTGTTGTAAATCTGGGAGCCAAAGAATCAGCGCGTCCTCATCGTTATCTTGGTAGTAACGCCGCCGCCGCCCCGCTGTTTTGAAGCCAAATTTTTGATATAAAGATATAGCCCCCAAGTTGGAAGCTCGCACTTCAAGGGTCGCTCGCTCCATTTTGCGATCGCAAGCTGTCTTGATCAGTGAATATAATAAAGCCGCACCCATTCCTTGACGATGATATTCTGGATGAACCGCCAAAATTGTAATGTGCGCTTCGTCTAAAATTGACCAAAAGCAACCCATTCCCAATAGTCTCGAATTAGAGACAGGGGAAAACAAACCCAGCAAATCGCTGTTAGGACTGTCCAACTCTCGTTGGTAGCCCTCCATTGTCCATAGACCGCCAAAACAGGCTTGATCCAGTTCCAACAATGCACTCAGATGTTCTGTTTTCAGTAATTGAATTTCTAAGTCTAATGAGATCACATTTATTGAATAACGTTACAAACCGTTTGTAAACTGGGAAGCGGGAGACGAACTCAAAGCCCGTAATTTGAACAAGGAAAACTTTTATAGTTATGGTATCGACTCACCCCACTGGGGTTCAACATTCTGGAAGTCAATATTTACCTCAAGGGCGCAGCACGAACGCAAACCCCTCGCCTAATCAAGAACTTTTACCCTTGAGTGCCAGAGTTCATCATCATGACCTCCTGGAAATTGGTGGGTGTGATGTCACAACCCTAGTTGAGCAGTTTGGTTCACCTTTATATATTTTAGATGAAGAAACCCTGCGTTCAGCTTGTCAGCAATACCGAGATGCTTTCAAGCAATACTACAAGGGCGAATCTCAAGTATTATATGCCTCAAAAGCTTGGAATTGTTTAGCAGTTTGTGCGATCGCTGCCTCTGAGGGCTTAGGAATCGATGTAGTTTCTGGGGGCGAACTTTACACAGCCTTACAAGCGGGTGTTAGTCCCGATAAAATTTACCTCCACGGAAATAATAAATCTCGTGAAGAATTAATTTTAGCGATCGAGTCTGGTGTGACCATTGTGGCGGATAACTGGTATGAGTTGCGTACCCTTGTGGAAATCGCCCAGCCTGCTCAACCAATCCGCATCATGCTACGGCTAACTCCTGGTATCGAGTGTCACACTCATGAATATATCCGCACGGGACACTTAGATAGTAAATTTGGCTTTGATCCCAACGATTTAGACGAAGTTTTTACCTTTGTCAGTCAACAACCTACCCTCAATTGCGTGGGAGTACACGCTCATATTGGTTCCCAAATTTTTGAGCGCCAACCGCATCAAGATTTGGCTGTTGTCATGGTTCAGTGGCTAAGGGATGCCGGGAAGTATGGTTTAAATATTACAGAGTTAAATGTTGGGGGCGGTTTAGGGATTAAGTATATAGAATCAGACGATCCCCCTAGCATTGAAGAGTGGGTGAAGGCGATTTGTGAAGTAATCCAAGAAGCTTGTGTAGCCGAAAATCTGCCTTTGCCGAAATTACTGAGTGAACCAGGGCGATCGCTAATTGCTACAGCTTGCGTCACTGCCTACACCGTCGGTTCATCGAAAGTTATCCCAGAAATTCGTACCTATGTGGCAATTGATGGCGGAATGTCTGATAATCCCCGCCCGATTACTTACCAATCAGTTTATCGGGCAGTGATTGCCAATAAAATGTCTTCTCCCTTAACCCAAACAGTCACAATTGCTGGTAAACATTGTGAATCAGGAGATATTCTGATTAAAAATGCCCTACTCCCAAAGACTGAACCAGGGGATATTCTCGTAGTTATGGGAACTGGTGCGTACAATTACAGTATGGCATCTAACTACAACCGCTTGCCCCGACCGGCAGCAGTCGTAGTGGCGAATGGCGAAGCAAATTTAATTTTGCAACGTGAAACTTATCAAGATTTAATTCGACAAGATCGCCTACCAGAAAGACTAAAGAAATAGTCATTTGTCCTTAGTCATTGGTCATTAGCCAGGAACTAATGACTAATGACTAATGACTAAATGTAATTAGAGGCAAAAATGTAATCCAGATGTCATGAGAGATTGGTGGAAGCAATGGCTGACAAACCTGGGGTGGTCACAGTCCTTGCTACTTGGGACTCTGGATATTGTGTTAGTGCTGGCGCTGACGTACATGATACTAGTTATTATTAGTGAGCGCCGGACACTATGGATGGTGCGGGGATTCATTATCTTAATGCTAGCCTCAGCACTAAGTGGCAGATTCGGACTACCTCTGCTCAGTTTTGTACTAGAAAAGTTAGTGATTGGTTGTGCTGTGGCGATGGCAGTTGCTCTACAGTCAGAGTTTCGGCGATTTTTGGAGCAATTGGGGCGTGGCGAATTCCGCCAGCTATTTCAACCCGATCGGCTGGCAATCCCCAAATCTGATAGTGTAATTGATGAAATTGTTGAGGCTGTTAAAGAATTGTCAAAAAACCGCATTGGAGCTTTACTAATTGTGGAAACCACAGGGCCAATTGATGAGCGAGATTTTTCTGTGCCAGGAGTAAAGCTAAATGCGGAGGTTTCTAAAGAACTGATTCAAACAATTTTTCAGCCGAAAACTTTGTTACACGATGGAGCGACATTGATTCGTGGCTCACGGATCGTGTCATCGGGTATAATTTTACCACTTTCGGGACGCACAGCCTCGCGCCAGTTGGGAACACGCCATCGGGCGGCAATGGGAATTACTGAGCGGGTCGAAAATTGCATTTGTGTCGTTGTATCTGAAGAAACGGGTTCTATTTCCTTAGCGGAACGGGGAACCCTAAATAGACCCCTGACGATTAGGAAGCTGAAAGAGTCATTAGAGGCTCTTTTGTCTCCAACCGTGGATAGGGAAGCTGTTGCTCCTGGTCTATTGAGTTTTGTTCGTCGGATAGGTGGAAAGACACTAGCACTGGTTTCACGTTTACTCGGATTACCATCGACCGCTTCTCGAGATAAAAAATGACAGCACAACAAACTAAACTGCAAGATTTACCTACTGACTTAAAACGAGAACTATTGCCGCAACACGTTGCGGTGATTATGGATGGTAATGGTCGATGGGCTAAACGTCAGGGTCTACCCCGAATTATGGGTCATAAGCGAGGAGTAGATGCTCTTAAGGATTTACTTCGCTGTTGTCAGGATTGGGGAATTCAGGCGCTGACAGCTTATGCTTTTTCAACGGAGAACTGGAAAAGACCGCAGGAAGAAGTGGATTTTTTGATGACTCTGTTTCAAAGAGTTTTGCGGCAAGAACTGCGGGAAATGGTCGAAGAGAATGTGCAAATCAAGTTTGTGGGGAATTTGCAAGACCTGCCACGATCGCTCCAACAAGAAATATCCCGTTCAATGGAAGAAACTAAGGATAATCGCGGTATCCGGTTTTCGGTGGCAACTAATTATGGCGGACGGCAAGAGATTTTACAAGCTTGTCAGGCGATCGCAAAACTTGTTCAGCAAGGTCTGCTACAACCAAATGAAATTGATCAACAGGTGTTTGAGAGCCACTTGTACACAGCCGGAATTACTGACCCAGATTTGTTAATTCGCACCAGTGGAGAAATGCGCCTCTCAAATTTCCTTCTCTGGCAAATGGCTTATGGAGAAATTTACATCACCGATGCTCTTTGGCCCGATTTTGACCGGGCTGAGTTTCACCGCGCCTTGTGTGCCTACCAGCAACGGGAGCGGCGGTTTGGGAAAGTATAAAATAGTGCATCTGCCACTTTCGTCGGATGTCTTAGCGATGCTACAAGATCGGCGATGCCTGCGGCGGTAAACTACGCATTTTGGTAGAATAAACGGGTTAAGTATTTGTTATATGTCGTTATGCCATAGGTTGCACGGTTCTATGGAATTGTGATTCAAGTGTTCTTTGGCGATCGAACCCTCCACCTCATTTTCATGCGATCTATGGCGAGTACAATGCCTTAGTCAGCATTGAATCACTTGAAATCATTGAAGGAGATTTGCCAAATCGCGCACAAAAGCTAGTCCTAGAATGAGCAACTTTATACCAGCAAGATATGTTGCAAATGTGGAACACCCAGGAGTTTCGTAAGCTACCTCCTTTGAAGTAAATTTAGGTTATGAGCAGTATGAAGTATCCTCGAATTCATCACGCCAAAGCAATCAATGATACTACTCTAGTCATTGAATTTACCAATCAAGAGGTGAAAAAATACGATGTTCGTCATCTCTTTAGATACTCCAATGTTTTCTCCACTTCGACAACCTGCTTTTTTAAAGAACTTTAAGGTTGAGCAAGGGGGCTATGGGATTGTGTGGAATGAGGAGATTGATCTTAGCGAGTATGAGCTTTGGAAGAATGGTGTCTCCTTGATGGAGAGTGAAGACAAGGCTGGCGATCGCATTCAGCAGTCATAACGCGATCGCTCTCCTCCCTTTTCATCCACTCAGTCCTTCAATAACCGCGATCGCACTAGGATGGATTGGAGCCATTGGAGCCATCACTTTTTGCTCGTAGTGCTTGCTGGAATGCCTCCAAACATCCAGAATATGGATAATTTTCAAATATTTCGATTACTTTTTTTAGATAGTTTGGTTGGTTTTTCAAAAGTTCAGCCCAAGTTGGGTAACACCATTGTTTAAGGAAGTTAACTGCCCCTAACCACTGCATAATTTCAAGATTACGCTCAACATGCCGATTCAGCACCTCAATAACTATCTCACGACAGTAGGCAAAGTTGCGTGCAGTCGTGAGATCTGCATCTGTCAAGTTGGTTCCAATCGTTTCTACATGATCTAGATTTGTATTTCGGAAGGTTACACCATCTAGATTTGACCAAGCAAGGGTAGCAAGCGTGAGATCAGCAGCGTCAAATGACACGCGCTCTAACCCACTGTTAACTAGACTAGATTTCTTAAGATTGGCCTCCCTAAAGTTGCAACCGACGAGACTAGATCGATCCCAATAACTACCAGCGGCATCTACCCCTTCAAAATTAACGGCTCCCCCACGCACAAAATGAAATTGAGCATTATTAAGACAGGCTCCTTGAAAAGAAGCATTTGTTATGTCTACATAACGGAATTTAGCTGAACTGAGGTTTGCTCCGTCAAAGCAGGCAAGTTGCAACGAAACAAACGTGAATTCCACATCAGTTAGGTCAACTCCTCGAAGGTCAACTCCTCTGAAACCGAAAGTCTGAAGACTGTTAGAGGCCGCTTCTAATTTTTCAATCAGTTGAGTTCGGCTATCAAATATGTAAGACATAGTCATCGAAAATTAATTGTTTTATGCAAAACTTGACCTAGTGCAGGGAGGCGCACATAACTATTCAGTTACAGTGTGGATGGGTAGTAGATAATTCACCCATTTACTCATCTACCCATCTACTAAACTGGTGCAAAACTTCTGCCACGATGCACTAGTGATTATGAGCTAAGAGTCAAAATGCCCTTTATAACCTTCACCGCATAGAAGCACTTCTCATGTAGACATACATCCTATCTAACCATCATGCCACCGGCGCTGACGCTGGACATTTCACTTGATGATAACACCCCCGCCTGTCGAAGACGTGCATCGACATCACTTATACCAATGCTGCGTCCATACTTGATCAATTTGTCCATAGCTTTATCTCGAGCGCTCGGTACATGGGTGAAAGATTTAGCAGCCTCTGTATTGATCCAGTCTATGAGAAAGCCTTGTTCATAAGATGTCTTGAGGTTATTTTCTATTGGAGGAAGGGAAAACAGGGAGAAAGTTTTATCGACTTTTAGCTTAAGAGTGGACTTAATAGCTTCGACCGGATTAAAGTTGATCTGAAAGTTAGGATCATGATTATTCACTTTATTTTGCCAGCTTAAAATATTCTGCTTGGCGGGTATAAGTACTTCATTTTGAGACCGCTTATTGGTGTTGTTTTGCCACACGAGGGGATCATCAGGCATTGCTTCAAATGCTGAACCTCCTTGTATGGACGAACTAGGAATCCCTCCTATGGTAGGTCTGGCTCCTGCTGGATCAGCGTCTCCTTTACTTCCCGGACTCTTGGTGACTGCTCTACCCGCTTCTCGCAAACCATACTTGGTTAAATCTTTAACACCATCTACTAATGCAGCCCCTGCTCCTAAATTTTTCATTGCGTTACCCACTGTGCCACCCACTCCCCCAGGAATTGCCGCTAGTACCACACCAATTAGGAGCGCATTAGCTTCCTTAGCTGCCTGATCCGCAGCCTTTAAAGCATTTTTGTGGGATGTCCAAGCAAGAGCGTAAGGAATCGTAATGCTACTCAGCCATGCACTAAACTGGGACTCGACCAGACTAACTTGGGTCAGTGCTTCGCTAGTCAGATTGAAAAACGCTTGCTCCTCTGGGGAGAGTTCGCCGGGCGCTGAATTTATTGTTTGGGGAGGTACATTTATCACTTGTGGACTAGGATTAGGTACTCGCTGCACACTTTGCGTTTGCTGCACCAGATGAGTTAATTCATGAGCTGTTAGCTCATTCTTAGCCGGAGCCTTGTCCGCACCATAGTAGATATGGGAGCCGTGGGTAAAGGCTTGTGCCCCCAGTTCTCGACTCATCTGCACCGCATCACCGCCCGTATGCACCCGCACCCGACTAAAGTCAGCCCCAAAGCGCGGTTCCATGAACGATCGCACCTCATCCGGCAACGCACTCCCCCCACCTTTACTGCTATTGAGCCGACTTTCAATATTATCCTCTGCCTGTAAGCCACCATCAGTAGCCGTTTGTATGGATGGTTTAGTTTGTATTTTGTCTTCTTCCTGTTCACAGGTTGCACATTTGCGCTGCAAGGAATCTTGTACAGACTGTACGCTTTGAGCGTTAAGTTTATCTGGCACAACCATCCGCATCACCTGATTTGCCACCCGATCCGCTTCTTGCTCATACTTGTCCCCTGCTTTTCCCACCGTCAGTTTTGCCTGGGGACGACGCAACACCATGCGACTCATGTCATGACTAAAAGACCGTTGCTGAATGGTTTCTGATAACAAGGATTGCTCGTTAGCAGCCTGCGCTTCTTCAAGGTTGGTTGATTCCTCAGTTGCTGTTTGGATGACATTATTCGTTGGTAAACCAAAGCCGCGTGTTGGGTTCGCCAGCGTCGGAGTCTGTGGTGAGACAAGCGATGAATTTGAAAAAGTTGATGTACCTGCTTCCTTCTGCCCAAATGTGCGTAGGCGTAGCCCGTCGTAGACATCGCTCATCTCAGCCTTCCTTGAACAATGGGTACAGCCGTGATTCTTGCTGCCGGGATTTATACCCACAAATTTTACAGTTGATCAAAATGCGATCGCTATCGACTTTGGTCTAAATTTACGGTGAACTATACGGTCAGCACTTCCCTATGGCCCTGAAAACACGGCTTGTTCTACATCATCCCGACTCAGAGAATACTTAAATGAGCGTTGGATATCTTGTCCATTTTCCCCAGATTGGACATATCGCACGACAATTTGCTCAACATCAAGCCATAATTCAGCTTGCCAACTAGGTCGCTGTATATGCCAGCAATGCCTCTGTGTTTCGTCTTGTTGACAGCCTTGCTCTTTTAGCCACTGCTCAATTTGTGGTAGGGGATGATTATATAAGGGAGTATCAGAGGGAAGAAGAAGCATAGGAATTTTAGATTTTGGATTTTGGATTTTGGATTAGGAAATTTTGTAATTTTTAATTATCTAGGGGTAATTAGTTGCGAGATATATGTAATCTGCTGTTGTACAGATGCAGTTGGTTTCAGCAAATGAGTTTGAAAAGCAGCCTCGCCACGAGTTAAGCCAATGGCAACTGCTAATAACAGACAACCTACAAATGTTAACACCAGCATAAATAAAGCAAAGATTTCGCCAGATGATAAGGGGCGATCGCTGGGATCGAGGTAAGCTGATTTTGACCAGTCATGAGAACGCGAGACGGGATGATTCAAATCAGGAGGTGGTTGAATCACTCCAAAGCGGGAATAGCCAATTTTTAAATCGTAGCCGAAGCGCCGTTCTGGATGGCTAAGGGTAGCGTATGCTTCGTTAATTTGCTGAAATTTGGGAGTAGCGATCGCAGTCGGCAAGTCTGTAGTATCAGGATGATAGCGTTTGCTCAGTTGCCGATAAGCGCGACGAATGTCAATTACCGATGCCCAGGGATGCAGACCTAGCAGGGAGTAATAAGTTGGTTCACTGCTTTGGGGCATTGCTCCATTCTGATTCACGGCTGTTTGAGTCACTTTGCTCAAAGATATTTTTTATATTTTAAATCCTTATTGATTGATATCTTATTCCTAACGTATTAAATCAGCACGGGGTTTAAAGGTTTCAACTTGCCGTAACTTTTCGTACAGTTCTCGTTCTTCTTGACTAATATTTTTCGGTGTAACTATTTGAATTTCTACTAATTGATCGCCACGTTTACCGTCATCACTGGGATAGCCTTTATTCCCTAGTCGAAATTTTTGACCAGACCTAACTCCGGGAGGAGTGGTCATTTTTACAGGGCCATCAAGAGTAGGTGCTTCTACCTGTCCTCCTAAAACTGCCTCGCTGGGAGTAACTGGTACTTGGCAGACGATATTTGAACCTTCTAGCTTAAATAATGGATGAGGCTCAACAGTAATTTTTAAGTATAGGTCGCCACCACCAACGCCTTGGTTCCGCAAACGAATGGTTTGACCTGTTACCATCCCTGGAGGCATATTAACTTCTAGCGATCGCCCATCTTCTAAACGAATGCGTTCATTACCACCTTGATAAGCTTTTTCTAGGGGAAGTGTTAATCTGGCTTCTATATCCCGGCGGGTTGTGCGGGGTGGGGTGTTAACGGTGTATTCAACTTTTGTTCTAGGGGAACGAAACGGATCGCTACTACCATTACTAGAGTTATTTGCCGCGCCCTTATTTTTGACGCCGATAACTTGATTAATAAAGCTCTCAAAGTCGGAGAATTGACTTGGATCTACGTCCTGATTGCCATTGCGATCGCTAGCACTACTCTGCCAAGTTTTAGCCTTTGGCGTCTGTTTATTGCCCGCAAAGCCTTTTTGCTTCCAGTAGCGGCTAAACTGGTCGTACTGCGATCGCTTGGCTGGATCGGAAAGAACTTCATAAGCCTCGCCAATATCCTTAAATTTTTCCTCCGATTCTTTGTTACCCGGATTGAGATCGGGGTGATATTGCCTTGCTAACCGCCGATAAACCTTTTTAACTTCCTCACCAGAGGCATCTTTAGATACTCCTAAAATCTCGTAGTAATCGCGAAAGTTCGGCAAATTTTGCATAGTCAGTTATTTAAATTTTAGATTTTAGACTTCGCCGTCAGCGCTCAGTCGAACGATTTTTGATTTTGGATTAATTAGAAGTTAGGAGAGAGGAGTTACAAGTTGAAAGATTTAATTTTTAACTTCTACTCTTAACTCTGATCAGAAGTACTAATTAGGTAGACATAATTAAATGTAAAATGCCAACCAGTGAAATCAGCTTCTTGAGGAGCTTTTACCTCCTGCCTTCTGCGGCTCGACTGAGCGCTTGCCGAACGTCCTCCTGCCTCCTGCCTTCTACTTACAACCAATCATTGTCTTCTTCATCATCCCAGTTATCTTGGTAGCTGGGACGAGATTTACGTGGAGGACGGCTTTCATAAGAGGAAGAACGATTATCGCGGCTATAATCTCTGCCATAGTCTTTACCGTAATCTTTGCCATAGTCTTTACTGTATGAGTCGCGTTCTCGATATGTATCTCTGGGAGATTCGCGTTCTTTATCTTTATCACCGCCAGTAAAGATGTCACGGATAGTACCAAATAAGTCGTCATCTTCATCTTCAGCATAAGTCTCACGGACTTCCCGATTTAGCTCATAGAGAGCATCTTGCAAGTCGGCGTAGGCTTGATCGATACCGCGATCGCTATTTTCCTGAAGACTTTCCTTTAGTTGTCGGCAAATATTATCAATTCTTTGGCGGCGGCTGCGGGCAAACTGCATACCAAATTCCAGCGCTACTTCTCTGAGTTGTCGTTCTGCTTGGAAAATCAACGCCTCAGAACGAGTCCGCTTTTCTACTCTTTCTTTACGTTCGCGATCGACATCGGCGTATTTCTGAGCATCTTGAATCATCCGATTCACTTCCGACTCGTTCAAGGTGGAAGCGCCTTGAATGGTGATACTCTGCTCTCGTCCAGTCGTTCTATCTAAAGCTGTTACCTGTAAAATACCATTAGCATCGATATCAAATGACACCTGAACTTGGGGAATTCCTCGCGGCGCTGGCGGGATGCCATACAGCTTGAACCGTCCTAATGACTTGTTGTTTGCTGCCATTTCCCGTTCGCCCTGGACTACGTGAATTTCCACAGTATTTTGGTTATTTTCAGAGGTGGAAAAAATGTCAGAACGACGTACTGGGATGGTGGTGTTGCGGGGAATGAGTTTTTTCATCACGCCGCCGATGGTTTCCAATCCTAAAGAAAGGGGTGTGACATCCAAAAGCAGCACATCTTTGAGTTCGCCGGCGAGAATTCCTGCCTGAATTGCTGCACCCACTCCTACGACTTCATCGGGATTGACGTTTTCGTTAGGTTCTGTACCAATCAAGTCCCGCACAAGTTGCTTCACCATTGGCATCCGTGTAGAACCGCCAACTAAAACCACTTCTTCAATGTCTCTAGGTGAAAGTCCGGCATCTTTGAGGGCGCGTTTCACTGGTGTCCGTAAGCGCCCCACCAAATCACCACACAAACCTTCAAACTGGGAACGAGTTAAACGAGTTTCCAGATGTTTGGGGCCATCTTCCGTGGCGGTGATGAAGGGTAAGTTAATATCGGTGACGCTGACAGCAGAAAGCTCAATTTTGGCCTTTTCCGCAGCTTCCATCAGACGTTGCAAAGCTTGGCGATCGCGTCTTAAATCTACCTCTTCTGTTTCCAGAAATTGCTCTGCTAACCAATCTACTATTATTTTGTCAAAGTCGTTTCCACCAAGTTGCGTATCTCCACTGGTAGCCTTGACTTCAAATATCCCATCGCCTACTTCTAGAATCGACACGTCAAAGGTGCCACCACCCAAATCAAAGACTAAGATAGTTTCCGTGTCACCCCGATCTAATCCATAAGCCAAAGATGCCGCAGTCGGTTCATTAAGAATCCGCAGCACTTCTAAACCAGCAATTCTGCCAGCATCGCGGGTTGCCTGCCGCTGAGAATCGTTAAAATAAGCGGGTACTGTAATCACTGCCCCTGTGACTGGTTCACCCAAATAGCGACTAGCATCGTCTGCCAATTTCTTTAGCACCATTGCTGAAATTTCTTCTGGGGCGAATTCCTTATTGAGACGGGGACAGGCAATTTTAATATTACCTACTTCATCTTTGCGGATGGTGTAGGGTACACGCTTGGAATCTGGGTTAAGTTCGCCATACTTCCGCCCAATGAAGCGTTTAACTGCGAAAAAGGTATTTTGGGGATTGAGGACGGTTTGTCGCCGTGCCATTTGCCCAACCACCCTTTCACCTTCTTTGCTGAAGCCAACTACGGAGGGGGTTGTTCGCATTCCTTCTGCATTGGCAATCACCACCGGCTTGCCACCCTCCATAACGGCGACTACTGAGTTGGTTGTACCCAAGTCGATGCCGACTACCTTGCCCATGCGTTATTCTTCTCCTAAAGTGTCTTATATATTTATTATGATTGGGCGGAACTACCTCTAGCTTTGTGCTACAGGATGAAACCACCTCAATGGTATAATAGTCATCATTAAAGCAGTAAGCTAAGATGTGCAGCTAGAGGAGATAGTTGCAAGACTAGGATAGCATTGAGATGGTTGGTGTGCCCAAGCAGCCTCAATTCTTGTTATCCGCCTACTTCTGTTTACGGTATCTGCAAGTTGGTAAATTCCCCTTAATAATGCTTGCTCTACTTTTTTGAGTGCCTGAAAACTCTAATATTATTGCCACCATCTTAAAAATTTGAATTTAACAGAGCGATTACAGACTTCCCTGAGTCAGATAGCGCGAGAACGCGATCCTTACATGGCAACGGCTGGGCATTTTTTTGTCCAAGAATACATCCGTCAGCAATTTTCCCAATCGGGGAGTGTGGAAATCCACACCTTTAAAGTCAGAGGCAAAGCTTGTAATAACTTGATATTAAATTTACCCTCCCAAGCCAGAGGGCAAAAAAAGGATTTGCCACCGATTTTAATTGGCGCTCATTATGATGGAGTTCCAGGAACACCTGCGGCTGATGATAATGCTACAGGTGTGGCGGTGTTGCTGGAATTGGCGAGAAAGTTTGCTGCCGAACCTATAAGATATCCCTTAAGACTGGTTGCTTTCGATATGGAAGAATACGGCTTACTGGGTAGTGCTGATTATGCAGCCCTGTTGCATCAACAAAAGCAACAGCTACGCTTAATGATCTCCTTAGAAATGCTGGGCTATAAGGATTCTACACCTGGCTCCCAAAGTTATCCCCCTCCTCTGGAACGCTTCTACCCAGATACAGGTGATTTTATTGCTTTAATTGGCAACTTGCGGACATTGCCTGACTTAATTGGCATAAGCCGTAATATTCGCAAAGCTGGCGTATCTAGTCAATGGCTACCCGTGCCGAATCGAGGTTTAATAGTTCCCCAAACCAGACTTAGCGATCATGCACCATTCTGGGATTTGGGTTATCCGGCCATTATGGTGACAGATACGGCATTCTTGCGAAATCCACATTATCACAAAGCTAGTGATGCGATCGCTACTTTGGATTTAGATTTTCTGACTGGTGTATGTGAAAGTTTAGAGATGGCAATTCGGCGGTTGTGAAAAGATATTAGAAGAGGTTTATAGTTCGCCAAATAAGACAAAGTGATCGCACCTCTTTTTAGGATGTTATTTATATCTTAATATTCTTTTTTTTAATCAATATTCTCAACTTCTTTCAATTGTTTATACTATCTTTATGCGATCGCGCATTGGGAGTCAAAGTAATTAAATCGTCAATATTACGTTTCATTGTCTCACAAATTGCATCTAAGGGTAGGTCGTTGGCGTCATAGCCAAAGGGGTTTTCTATCTCTAAGCCAATGGCTTCAATGCCAAACACAGTAAACCCAACCAAAGCAGAAATTAAACCTGTCCACCAACCGAGACTGTCTACTATTTGAAATGGTAGTAAAAAGCAATATAGTATCAGCAATTGTTTCAAATGAATAGCATAAGCAAGCGGCATAGGCGTTTTTAAAATACGTTCGCAAGCACCTAAATTATCCACAAGATTATTCAATAATTCTTGCATAGATGTTAGCTGGTAACTATTAAGGCAATTACGATCATACTGTTGCTGTAAATAATCTCCTATCCAAAAGGCAACCTCTATAGGAGGATTATTCATAATCTTCAGTTTTATATACTTAGTAGATGGCATTAAATCTTCTAACTCGCTATTGACAGTTTCTCCTCGCAAATGTAATTTAGTTGTTACAGCAAAAGCTGCCAATAAGTTTAATGCCGTAATTTTATTGTCTTTATCTTCTGGTGAAATTTCATCAACTGATACCCAAATTTGCCTCGCTAGATTTCGGACGTTATTTACTATAGAACCCCAGCATTTTCTCCCTTCCCAAAATCGCTCATAAGCAGTATTTGTCCGAAAGACAAGTAACAAACCTAAAACAATACTAGGAATAACATTTGCTAAAATAGGTTGGGATACAGGTTTGTCAAAATGGTGAAGTAGAGAAATTAAAAATCCGAAAGCTCCACACCATAAAATATGTTTGAAAATTGCTTTCATTACTGAACCTTTAGGTTGTAATGCTATGCGTACCCATTTGATTTTTTCGGCTATCATCTAGTCACCCTAATAAGATATTTATTGAATCGATATGTTCAATATTTGTTAGCTTAAAAATAATCATTATAAAACTAACACAATTAGTAAAGAGATACTTGAAAAACTATTCTTGCCAATAACATAATATCCTGGCGACTATGTATTGTATTCTAGTTTATGTTATCCAATTTCAAATTCGGTTAAATACTTCTTATTAGAACTAATGCAAAGAGTTTTTTGCTCGTCAATTAGGTAACATTATATAAAAGTCAAAAGCGATGTCTACGCGACAATTGTAAACAAATGTAAAGATTTTCCCGTGGCTGCATAAATCCCGCATCTCACCCCGATAAATCTATAGAAAAAAAGGTATATTCCTATCGATAATGTTCATACAGCATTATTCGGTATCATGTACCCCAGTAAATAAAAAAGTTCTAACCTGTAAAAATCCTGCCCTGTAAATTAAACTCCTAGACATAACTTATTTGGTTATGTCTTTTTTCTTGTCGTTAGTCTGGAAACGTTGAATTTCAATCAAATAACCATCAGGATCGCGGAAAAAACAATGGTAAATGTTGTACTTTTCATTTAGTATAGGTGACTTTTCAAATTCGATGCCACGTTCTCTGAGATATTCAAACCATTCATCCACCTGTTGTGTTAAGTAGTGGAACAGAATTAATTACACAACGTCATTGCGAGCGAAGCGAAGCAATCGCAAGGGCTGGGATTGCTTCGCTTCGCTCGCAATGACTGTAAATATTTTTGTCCACCCACTTACCAGGGTAAAAATGACACTTGATTGCTTGTCGGTTGGAGGAGTTGATTTTTCGCTTGCTTGACACAATCCCAAGTATCCAGAGCCACTAACAGTATAAATTCGACAGGTTCCTTGGTCAAGCCATAACTCCAAGCCTAGCTTTTGTTCGTAGAATTCTGTAGATCCATTGAGATTATGGGTATAAAGGAAGGTAACTTGTTGGTCGATTTGCGGATGAGTAGACATAAAACACATTTGAGTATATACCCTAACGACATCGGGCGATCGCAGATGTAAAAATTGATTGATGTTAGAAACCTGTTACTGCTCCAGAATGCCTTAAGTGCATCTGGAGTTTCTTTTTGGAATAAAGCCATAAAAATTTTCCCAATCATCCTGATATGGCAATACATGGCTGAATAAGGATGCATACTGAATTATCTATATTTAACACGGGCATCACTTACTGATGTACCCTTCCTACCAAACAAGTCTCGCAAAACAGCCCCAGATAAACTGAGGCTGTTTTGCGTTACTTCCCACAGAGAAGGAGTGTAAACGAGAATCCTCAAATACTTTTATCTATATTTGAGTGTATACCCTGATGACGTAGGATTCTCTCAGGGTGAAAATTTGGTATAGGTAAATGCGTATCTTTCCTGACTCCAGATTTGTCACAAACATTTCTGGAGTTTTTTCACTATTGGAGTTTTAAATCAGCAATCTAGTCTAGAGGATATTTGAAAAGTCCTGTTGTTGGTAGCAAAAAGTTTTAGATCCCCCTAAATCCCCCGATAAATTGGGGGATTTTAAGAAGTTTTCCCCCCTTAAAAAGGGGGGCTAGGGGGGATCTAACCACTTTTAAAACAACCTCCTAGATTCAAGTGAATAGTAGTAAGTTCTGATGGTGTTGGCAAGCTACCCATTAAGTTGATTGCACCAATCACAGACTGGAAAGAATATTCTGCTGGCAATATTTGGCACGTTAAAATTGAACCAGACAGTGCAAATAGTCTAACAAAAACTTCTGCTGTAGATATTTTGCAACTGCGAGGGATGGATATACAAAGATTTATCCGTAAAATTGGAGGATGTTCGAGTGAAATTATGGAGGAAGTTGCTGCTGCTATTGCTGCCGTAGTTGAGTATTATTAGTGATTTGTATAATTCATTTATTAACGTGCATATTAAAACTATAGGGTGCGTCAACATAATGTAACGCACCTTGAATTACCTTACTATTTTTTGTTTTATTTCCCGAAGTGATAGGCTCCTAAAGCAGCCCCTATTCCTATTATTTGTCAGTAGTAAAAGCCGTAAAAATTTCCGATGAAGTTAGAGCAAAATATTTAAATATACAGTTAGAAAACTAGAATTTTATCTAAGTAGATTTTGGGTTATATAAAGAGAGAAATATGAAGTCAAGAAGAAGCGCGATCGCACCTATCCTTATTGATTCGACTCAGAAGAAAAAAGTTAAGCGATCGCACTTCCAATTTGGACTAAATCAAAGTGCGATGTCTGACGACAAGTCGCTGTGCATTTACGCACTAAATATAAATGTTTATTTCGTTGTATACGTCACAAAAATATCCTTTTTCATTTCAACTTCTGCCGGGGCATCTGGATTATAAGCTGGTGATAATAAAAAACTCGCAAATGACGGTAAAGGAACTCCAGTTTTAGAACTACATGAGGGATAAAATAATGTGTAAAATGGCTCGGCGACAGAAGGAGTACTAAGTTTAACTTCCATAGCAGTTGCTAAAGCCTGAGCGCGGCTTTGAGCATCTTTCATCGCTGATTGATAAACTGAACTCTGCAAAGCTTGACAGTCATTTACTGCATACTCAACACCGACACTCTTGACAGAAAGGTTTTCAAGTTTGCTCGTGGACTTGTTCGCTGTAGCAACAATTTCCTGAACGCGATCGCGCGTTGGTTTTTCCAGTCTCACCAATATCTTGGCGTTATTTTCACTGGAATTAGGGTTAATTTGCACTTGAATTTTATCAGCACTAATCCCTTTAGCAACTATACTATCCACTACAGGCTGAAGAGTTGCTTTAGTTAGAGATTTTTTGCTGGGTAAAGATTCTGCTGCTGTTTTGTAATTTAAAAGTAGAGTCGGTGAGGATAGGCTGCGGGTTTCGGGTAGAGATGACGGTTGCGTTTGTAACTGATCATTGCTACCTCCGCTACTGAATACCAATTCAATATCCGCTGTATCTGCTGGCACTCTCACAACCCCTTGACCGATTACCATTAATGAATGGCGATCGCTTGCTGGTGGGTAAAACAATTGGGCATTAGTGACTTTGGGTGTTAATGCTTCCACCCCGACACTTACGGAAATACTTAGCATTAGAGCAGTTATTTTTCTCATGTCCTGGGAATATCCTTTGAACTTAGTAATTGTCAAAGTTTACACCTCAAGAGGAATCTACTTAAAAAAAATTGAGCTAATCCCACGACTAAAGGCTGTGGGATTAGCTCAAAAATTCAAAATTCACTGCGGACGTTATGATATCTCAGCAGAGAGCCAAATCTTGTTAGAACTATTAACCAAACCAGTGAGAGGGTTCACAAGCTGGTTGAACTGTTTCACAAACACGACGGCTAATCCAATCTGACTTTTCTTGAACGATTAAACAAATGCCTTGGTGAATCAAATTCTGTAAATGTAGTTGCTGCTCTAAGGGTTTACGAGGCAACTTATAATAACCCAAGCTTCCTTGTTCAGGCTCCGCTAGCGGAATCTCTTCGTCAGACATAACGCTGTAAAAAGAGGGAATACGCTTGAGGACGAAAGTAATTAGCTCTTGGCGTAAATCAGGAATCGCAAAGGCTTGTTGATATGGATGGGATGGATATGTATTTAAAACACTTTCAATCTCTTCCACTACTGATTGTTGTGTTAAATTAACTACCGTTTTCATGATTTTCAAACTCCTTTTTTAATCAAGTCAATGCTTGGTGGAGAAAATAACTTTTTTAGATGGCAACGTCGTGATCATAATCAGTTAAAAGTAATTCAACTGAATAGATACAATAGACCCTGAAACTAGCCTTTTAACTTGGGACAATATCAGACATTTGGCTTTGCTTATTTTAGTTAAAGTTTATACTGTCTTACAGCATGACTTATTAAAATAGCGTCCAATAAGCTGGTAAGTTACCGACATTTTTTATTTATAATCTTCATTATTTCAACTTTCTGACTTTTTGGTGTAAATCTACATAAAACGCAGCATAAAAGCTAGGGGATCAAGATTAACAGCAATAAAGCAACTCTAATTAAGAACAAGTTTTTAATGAAATTAAGCTTTTTGGGTAATTTACATCACTTTTTAGGTTTGGGGAAAAATTTGCTATTTCATCTAAAAAACTTATTTGTTGGACTTTGATTTAGTCAGTCAGAAAAATAGCGACTGCCTATAGTGCAAAATCAGTCTAGCGACAGATGAAATTATCAGGCAAAAACGTTTAAAAAGTTCACATTATCGAAAGGTAGATGACGCAACTGATGATTAATTTCATCAGCCGCAGCTAATCCAGAAAGCATTGCACCTTCCACAAGATTGCCGCCACACCAATCACCACAACAAACTAAAGGTAAGGGAGTTCCAGCAGACAAAAAAACTTCGTGCCAAGGACGGCTAGGAAAGGCATAACGCCAACGATGTACTTGCATCCATTCGGGAGTATTCAGCCAAGCGAGGCACAGAGATTCAGCTGCTCGTTGCAACATATATTGTCCCGCAGGTTGTAAATCCTGTGATTCTAGATGACGTTGAGCGAAATCAGCGCTACTTTGTACCACAAAATGTGGTTGTTGAGGGTTAGGACGCTTGCTACTGTCCAAACCAATCCATGCTAAATCAGCATCATCTACAAAAGTTAGGGCTTTCCACTGAGGGAGGGGTTGGGATGTAGAAGGATATCCAGCGATGTCTGACGACAAGCCGCTCTGCGTCTACGCACTAATTGAAGGATAAAATTCTACAGAACGCAAGTGATCAAGAAAAACTGCATCCAATACACTTTCACCCAAAGGTGCCAACAGCATCACAGCTTGGGGTGCAGGAATGGCGACGACTATAGCTTTTGCAGTTAATTCTTCGTTACTAGATTCGAGGGTTAAACGCCAATTATTTTCGGGAGTTGGGGTAATAGCGATGACACGCTGATTCAGTAATATTTCTAAACCTGGGGCGAGAGATTTAGCGATCGCACTCATTCCCCCAGGTGCAACATAACGCGGACTACGGTTTTTGGGTTGAGATAAAGGAGCATCTGCTGTGAGTTCGTAAACCTCCTCTGTCCAAACTTCGAGGATATGGCGCGTTCGCAATATCTCCACAAAACGCCCCAACAATTCACCCTTTGGCTTCAGGTAACAAGTCCCATGATCCGCCAAAGTTCCATGCAAGCGGCGTGTAGCTAGTCTTCCTCCCAAACCACGCGACTTTTCCACCACTACCACCGAATATCCAGCTTGACTTAACTGCTGGGCGCAGACTAAACCGGCGATTCCGGCACCAATCACTGCAATATCAGTCATGAGTCAATAGTCCCTAGTTGGTTATTGGTCATTAGTTATTAAAGGACAAAATTACTACTAATGACTGCTGAAAGCTAATAGTAGAATAAGGTACAGAAAGCTGCATGGAAGGGAGGATGGGAAATTGGATGAAATGAGGGCGGCGCTAGAGTTAGCAACCGAAGAAGAATTGCAAGACTTAACGGCAATTCTATTTAGTCGTAAGTTCAATCCCCTAGACTATGTACGCACACCCGAACCCATCGAAGTGCAAAGCCAAGAAAGGAAAGCCTGGCTAGACGCACTAGAGGGCCGCTTTCGCTTTTTGGCGGCAGATGGGATCACAGTATTACGGGGACGCACAGGCCAGGTAACTTACCGACAAGCGTTAGTTCAAGTATGTAAGTATCTAAAAATTCCCTATTCTAATCAGCTGGCAACTATTGATTTAGAAGCAGAAGTATTTTTGCATCTGCTAGGACAGGTGTGGAAAAAATTGCCTGAACAAGAAAAGCAAAAATTGACTGTACAGGTGCAGCGTCAGCTGCTCAAATCAGAACTAAAACAACCGTTACCACTTTTATTGCAACGTGATCCCTTGGGGTTACTTTTCAAGGGCGGTAGTGCGCTAGCGGTTACTTCTCTTCTCCAGCCACTTGTACTTAAGCAAATTGCCCGTCAATTTGCCATCCACTTTGCTACTTATGAAGTAGCAAAGCAAGCTGCAATTACAGGCTCAGAAGCAGCTACAACGCAATTTCAAAGCTATGTAGCTATGCAAATGGCGCAACGGGGTATGACTGTAAGTGCAGCTCGTTATGGGGCAACCCGGACTATGTTTGCCGTGATTGGGCCGATCATGTGGACATGGTTTTTTGCGGATTTAGGGTGGAGAGCGATCGCTACTAACTATGGTCGAATCATCCCTACCATCTTCGCCTTAGCTCAAATTCGCCTCACTCGTGAGGAATGTTGGGAGCCAGCTTGAACAAGGTTTTTGACTATTTCAAGTCTCGTTGGCAATCTTCTTGGAACTACTCTCTATGGGCACTGTTAATCTTCCCATTGAGTCCTTTGTTGGGGGCTGTGACTGTAGGTTTTGTCTCATTAATCACTTGGCTGAAACAATCCCACAAAATTAGTCGCCGCCCCCTCAATTGGGGATTTGCCCTTTTGAGTGTATTGCTAATCGTGAGTGCTGGTTTTGCCCAGGACAAGATAGCAGCTTTCCTCGGCTTATTTAATTTATTACCATTCTTTTTACTTTTCGTTGCCCATAGCGCTCTGATTCAAACATTTGCTCAATTGCGGCAAATGGCTTGGATGTTGGTGATCGGTTCCATGCCGGTGGTAATTATCGGCTTGGGGCAGTTATTTTTGGGATGGAGTTTTAAGTTCGAGATTTTGTGGGTTGTGTTGAGTTGGACAGTCATACCAGGAGGAAATCCGCCGGGCCGCATCGCTTCATTTTTCTTGCACGCTAACACCTTTGCAGCTTATCTAGTAATAGTTTTCATCCTTAGTCTCGGCTTGTGGCTAGAACAGTGGCGATTGGCGATTGGGTATTGGGGATTGGGCATAAGAGGCAGAGGGGAAAGACTGACTGCAACTTTTCCTCTGCTCCCCCAGTCCCCAGTTCCCTTTCTCTTCCTAACAGTGGCGGTGATTGCGAATTTTATTACCTTGATTTTCACCAACTCGCGTAATGGGTGGGCGATCGCTATTTTTGCCTGTTTAGCTTATGCACTCTACCAAGGTTGGCGCATTCTTGTAGGTAGTGTTGCTGCGATCGTTTCTAGTGTGTTTTTGGCAGCTTTTGCTCCCTCACCAGTCGCTAAAATTTTTCGCTTGGTAGTTCCTGCATTCTTTTGGGCAAGGTTAAATGACGATATGTATCCAGATAGACCAGTCGCTTTAATGCGAAAAACTCAGTGGGAGTTTGCCTGGTCTTTAGCTCAAGAACATCCTTGGACTGGCTGGGGGTTACGCAGTTTTAGTACACTTTACAAAGCCCAGATGCAGATTCCCTTGGGTCATCCCCATAACTTGTTTTTGATGTTATCTGCTGAAACTGGTTTTCCCAGTGCTTTTTTATTTTGTGGCTTACTCGCTTGGATTTTGATTACAGGTATCCAATTACTGCAAAAGTTAAAATATATAAATCCAGCAGACAAATTGATATTTTTCAGTTATCTTCTGGCTTTTGTTGGGTGGATTTTATTAAATACAGTAGATGTAACCCTCTTCGATTTTCGTTTGAATGCGCTTTCATGGTTAATTTTGGCTGCTATTTCTGGAGTAGTACATCGCGATCGCGAAAAACACAGGCTTGCATCTCGTTAAAATTAGTTAGTTAGGCAATAGCGAACAGCGTTTAGTTATTTTTCCGTGTATACACTGGGGACATCTAGGTTTAGAGGTTAATAATATTACTATACAAAGAGACTAATGAATACTTCATTAGTCCCTGTTGCTGATTGTTGGGAAGGTGTAAGGACAACCCTTTGGGGTTTTCTTGCATGACGGGCATCTCTATGTAGATGCCCTTTTGTATATTTATCATTTTTCTTCAGTTAAGCATAATTTCAAAAACTATTGAATTTGACGGAATATCTGAAATAATTTGAGCTTTCATCAAGGAATGTCAAACTAAGTTGCAGACATCTCAAAATTCCCACATCGTCTCTGGTGAGCCAATACTGTTCTGATTAACTGAGGAATTTGGAACATTAATAGCAGTTTGCCTAATATTTTGATTGGCATTAAAGACTACAATAACCCTTATGGTGTAACCTCTCGGTAAAATGGGTGTGTCGGTAACGAAAAAAAGACGCCTCAATAACCTATGCTCACAACAGCTAACTTTCTTCAGTACACCCAATGGTCAGGTATAGCTACCTTGGTATTTGCTGCCTTAACAGTTTTGGCTTTTATTCTCAAATGGGGCATCCGCTTTCGGCTGGTGGGTACGACTGGCTTTATGCTGGTGCTGACTGGTGGTTTATTTGGACTCTCAATAGTCCCCTTGAGTCGGACTGTGATTCCCGGAGCAGTTCGCTACACTTTAGTTTATGACAATGGCTCAACCCAAGCGGTGATTGCCACATCACCCAAAATTACACCCACACAATTAGAAGCAACTTTACGTCAAGCAGCTAGTAATCTCTTTTCTTATGGTCGCTCTGGTACACGGGAAGACGATAATTTGACAGTTCGCGCCCGCACTATTATCCACCGGGAAGCAGGGATTTCTGTACCAGTTTACTTGGGTGAGGTGAAGCGATCGCTCGTTTCTCATCAAAATTCCCCGGTAACAGTCAAAATTTACACAGACAATTTCGCTCAATTGCCAAAATCCAACGCTTAAGAGGCAGGGGGCAGGGGGAGCGGAGGAGAAGAATAATTAATGCCCCATATAACCCCATGCCCCATACCCAATGCCAGATCACAAAAGTAATTTACCTGTTATCAGGATGACAAAAATTATTTTGTATTTACTGATACATTAATAGTTATTTTTAGATTAAGATATTCACACTTTAGTGGTTCCACTGTGGGAAAAAGTTAATTAGCGTGCGGGTAATGGGTACTGACAGTTGTGATTTGTCAGTTGTTGTCCTAATTACCATTTTTGCCATTTTCAAAAATCCTTGCAGCAAATTAAGTCAGTTTTAGGGGCTTACAAGTTTTCCGGTAGGCGTAAAGCTCAGTCACTTTAGTGCTGAGATATAAGCGACTCGTGCGACTTTAGTCGCATTGGATATTTTTTAACTTCGGATTAGTTTTACGCCAAGCATGGTAGTATAAGATAGGAGGTAAGAAGGATGCTTGTTTTTGAGTTTAAAGCTTATGGGAAGTCAGCGCAATTAGTGGCAATAGATGATGCAATTCGCACTGCAAAGTTCATTCGCAATAGCTGTATTCGGTTATGGATGGATGTTAAAGGCACTGGTAAAAACGAGTTGCAGAAATATTGTGCTGTCCTTGCGGCTAATTTTCCCTTTGCTAATGAACTCAATTCAATGGCAAGACAAGCCAGTGCTGAACGAGCATGGTCTTCTATCTCTCGGTTTTATGACAACTGTAAGAAGGGTGTTCCGGATTTAAAGGGGTATCCACAATTTGTGAAAGATTGTCGTTCTGTTGAATACAAAACATCAGGATGGAAACTTGCAGATAATCGTAAAACCATAACTTTCAGTGATAAAAAAGGTATTGGGAGATTAAAACTTAAAGGTACTCGTGATTTGCACTTCTACCAAATTAACCAGATTAAACGGGTGAGATTGGTAAAACGTGCAGATGGTGTGTATGTTCAGTTTTGCGTTGACGTAGACCGCTCAGAAGATATAGAGCCAACAGGTAACACAATCGGCTTAGATGTTGGACTCAAAGAGTACTACACCGATTCAAACGGGGCAAGCTTAGTGAACCCTAAATTTCTTCGTAAAGGAGCAAGTGTTCTCAAGCGTTCACAACGTCGTGTTTCCAGAAGAGTGAAAGGTTCAAAAAACAGAGGCAAAGCTAGACAGATTTTAGGTAAACGCCACCTCAAAATAAGTAGGCAACGTAAAGACCATGCTGTGAAATTAGCACGGTGCGTAGTTCAGTCTAACGACTTGATAGCCTATGAAGATTTGAAGATTAAAAATATGGTGAAAAATCATTGTTTAGCCAAGTCTATTAACGATGCTTCTTGGTATCAGTTTCGCGTGTGGATTGAATACTTTGCAAAAGTATTTAAGCGCGTAACAGTTGCGGTTAATCCGCAATATAGTAGCCAGGAATGCTCTAGCTGCGGTGAAATTGTTAAGAAAAGTCTGTCAACTCGAACGCACGTTTGTAAGTGTGGTTGTGTGATGGATAGGGATGAAAACGCAGCTAGAAATATCCTTAGTCGAGGATTGGGTACAGTAGGGCATACTGGAACCTTTGCACTTGATGCAAGCAACGCTTGGGGAGATGAAACCGCTACTCTAGTTGGTGCAAACCTGCAAGAGCAAGTTATGTCTTAGATTCAAGAATCTCAGTCGCTTCTCCCAAAGGGAGACGCAAGCGCGAACAGCGCTGAGAGTGTCAAATTTGCAAACCCCTATCTATGTCTCTCTAGCTAAGGATTGGATGAAATAGCATGACCAGCGACACATTATCAATTCTCGATTGCTTTTCTTGAGAATCTGACAATGGTAATGTTAATTAGTTATAGGGTTATTCAAAACTTTGATAATTCGGAATTTCAGGTGAATGGGCATCATAGATTCAAGCAACGTCGTCAAACTACTCAATCAGTCGGCAACAGGCTTTGTCTATTTCATTGCTTGGCTCAAATCCAGATGAGCCGGGTGCAAGGTTGGAGCGATCCAAAAACCAGCTTGGCAACAAGTATCCCTGCTCACCAGTCTATATTATTAAGAAATATCAAAGTTTTGGCAAACTAGATTATATGCCTAATAGTTTTTCTACTCAACCTTCTTTGTCTACTCAAACCTCTAGTTCATTATTTACGCTCACAGTTGCCCCAGCAAAAGTAATTCGTGGTTCTGGGGTGTTGCAAGCAGCCGCAACTGAGATTTCCTGTTTAGGAAGTCGTCCCTTGATTGTCACAGGTGAATCTACTCTCGCCATCAGCCAAGAAAATTTGCAACCAGTTTTAGAAACGCAACAATTACATACTGTCCAAGCTTTTTATGGTGCAGATTGCTGTGAAGCTAGCCTGAAATCTTTAAAGAAAACGGCAAAAGAACATAAAGCTGATGTGATTATCGGTGTTGGTGGCGGCAAAGCCCTAGATACAGCCAAATTACTCGCGCAGCAGTTACAGTTGCCAGTGGTGACAATTCCGACTTCCGGGGCTACTTGTGCAGCTTGGAGTGCCTTGTCGAATGTTTATTCGGAAGATGGGGCGTTTCTCTACGACGTGACGCTATCTCATTGTCCCAATTTACTGATACTCGATTATGACTTGATTAAAACTGCACCACAACGTACTTTAGTAGCTGGAATTGGTGATGCGATCGCTAAGTGGTATGAAGCCTCAGTTAGCAGTGGACATTTGCAAGACACTTTAATTATTGCGGCGGTGCAACAAGCAAGAGTTTTGCGAGATATTCTCTTACAAAAGTCAGCCCCTGCCCTCGAAGAACCAGGTAGTGAGGTTTGGCGAGAAGTTGTAGACGCCACTGTTTTACTCGCCGGCGTAGTTGGGGGACTTGGAGGGGCGCAATGTCGCACAGTTGCCGCCCATGCCGTGCATAATGGTTTAACTCATATTTCAGGACATGGCAGTATTCATGGCGAAAAAGTTGCTTTTGGGATTTTAGTGCAACTGCGTTTAGAAGAAATGCTACAAGGTAATCAACTAGCCGCATCAGCACGACAACAGTTGTTAAAGTTCTACGCAGAAATTGGACTACCCCAAAAATTGAGCGATTTGGGATTGGGTAATATTACATTAGGCGAGTTGCAAACGGCCGCTGAAATTGCCCTACTTCCTAATTCTGACATCCATCGACTACCGTTTAAAGTCGCGTTGGAACAGTTGATGGCGGCAATGGTTTCTACCACTGCACCTATAGATAGTAAAGACACTACAAATCGAGTTTCGCCCAAGGGAATGAGTGACGAGGTTTTATGAGTTTAAATTGGATTGTCCCAGCAGAACGCATACAAAAACTACCACCTTATGTATTTGCCCGTTTAGATGAACTGAAAGCTAAAGCACGGGAACAAGGGTTAGATTTAATTGATTTGGGTATGGGAAACCCCGATGGTGCAACGCCAGCCCCAGTTGTCGAAGCGGCGATCGCTGCTTTAAAAGATCCCGCCAATCACGGTTATCCACCCTTTGAGGGCACAGCTAGTTTCCGCCGCGCGATCACTAACTGGTATCATCGCCGTTATGGTGTGGTTCTCGATCCTGATAGCGAAGCTTTACCGCTACTCGGTTCTAAAGAAGGATTAACCCATTTAGCACTCGCCTACGTTAATCCTGGCGATTTAGTTCTGGTTCCTTCTCCCGCTTATCCGGCACATTTCCGGGGACCGGCGATCGCTGGTGGGAAAATCCACAGTTTGATTCTCAAACCAGAGAATGATTGGTTAATCGATTTAGCTGCCATTCCTGACGAAGTTGCAAGACAAGCCAAAATCCTCTATTTCAACTATCCCAGTAATCCCACTGCTGCCACCGCCCCCCGCGAATTCTTTGAAGAAATCGTCGCCTTCGCCCGCAAATATGAAATTCTGCTGGTGCATGATTTGTGTTACGCCGAGTTAGCTTTTGATGGTTATCAACCCACTAGTTTGTTAGAAATTCCCGGCGCGAAAGAAATTGGTGTAGAATTTCACACCTTATCTAAAACCTATAATATGGCTGGTTGGCGTGTTGGGTTTGTGGTGGGGAACCGCCATGTAATTCAAGGTTTACGGACACTGAAAACTAACTTGGATTACGGTATTTTTGCCGCCTTACAAACAGCAGCCGAAACAGCTTTACAACTGCCAGATGTGTATTTGCACGAGGTACAACAACGTTACCGTACCCGCCGCGATTTCCTGATTCAAGGATTAGGAGAGTTGGGTTGGGATATTCCCAAAACCAAGGCGACAATGTATCTTTGGGTGAAGTGTCCTGTTGGCATGGGTTCTACAGATTTTGCCCTGAATGTTTTGCAACAAACTGGTGTTGTCCTGACTCCAGGTAATGCCTTTGGGGTTGCAGGTGAGGGTTATGTCAGGATTAGTTTGATTGCCGACTGCGATCGCTTGGGTGAAGCTTTACATCGCTTCAAGCAAGCTGGTATCCGTTATCAGCCTGAAGCTGTAGTCTCTGCTTGAGAAGCGATCGCCGATCTCGTTAGTTGAATAGAGTCAGGAAACCCAACATTACATGACTAAAATTTTTGCTGATGATGTTTGATATCATGTAAAAAAGTAGATAGAGTTAAAAATGATTGGTACTAATATTTACATCAGTCAAGAAACTCAAGAATCTCTAATTAAAGCTGCTGCTTTAAAAGAAATGTCTGTTGAAGAACTAGCTTCTTCTATTTTGAGGGAAAGTATTCAAGAAAAGTTTGGGCAAATTAGCTATTCTTCTAAGAATCAAGGCAAATTTGCCATTAATCCTCTTTTGAAAATGCAACCCTACGCTTATTTAGCAGATCCGAATGAACCCGTTATTTCTCCTGATGATTGGGAAATGAATCAGAATTTGGAAGTGAATGATTTGTGATCGTTCTTGATACTCATATTTGGGTTTGGTGGAATCACAATGATTCAAGGTTGACTCCTCTCCACCGTGAGGCAATAAATAGGGAAAGACCTCATGGTTTAGGTGTTTGCTCCATAAGTTTGTTAGAGATTAGCAGACTTGTTACCCAGAATAAGTTAATTCTTCTCTGTTCGATTCAAGAATGGTTTAATATTGCTTTGGCACAAGAAGGAGTACTTCTTTTATCAATCACTCCCCAAATTGCCATTGATTCCTACTCACTTCCAGGTAATTTTCATAAAGATCCAGCCGATAGAATTATAGTTTCAACAGCAAGAGTTTATGATGTTCCTTTGGTGAGTGTAGATGAAAAAATACTTGCCTATTCTGATGTAAAAAGAATTCTGCCTTGATTATCAAAATCTAATTCATACAAACCTCCCCCACCACGATTCCTGATTTAATTGCTAGAGTCTTTCATGCCCTTTCAGATCCACTTACGATCAAACTGTTAGAATTGCTACAACGATGAGAATTCTGTGTGTGTGATTTGTGCAAGGCTTTGGAGGTAAGTGAGTCAAAATTATCTTTTCACTTGAAAACCCTCAAAGAAGCTACCTTAGTTAACTCCCGTCAGGAAGGACGCTGGATTTATTACAGCTTGAATTTGCCCCAGTTTAGTGTTTTAGAAGAATATCTGGCAGATTTTAACCATAGTAGCGTAATTTAATCTGCCCGTTTCTGCTAGGATTAGGGGTAAGTACACTTACTGAGTATGAATAGCAGACGAACAGAAAACCGATGATGTCTCCTGAGAGAGCAAAACAATGGTATCAAGGATTGCTCTCAGCAATCGAGTCTTTGTCGGAAATGCCTAAACGTTGTCCTCTAGCAAGGGAAAATAAGTATTTCAGCAAAGAGATTCGCCAAATTATGTATGGCAAAAGTCGTAATTCATACCGAATTATTTTCACTATTATTGAGGATAGTGAAGCGTCCACAGTTCACATTCGACACGCCGCACAACAAACCTTAGGTGAGAATCAGGAATCTAATGAAGTCTAAAACTAGCTGGCACTAGACCTAAAATGGTCATGAGTTAGTTTGCAGATTACTACAATTACACATCAGGTTAGCGATCGCTCGAAGTAATTTAGCTGGCTCCACTGGTTTGGTGATATGCTGCCCAAATCCGGCGGCAATTGCCTGTTGATAATCAACCTCACCTGCATAAGCTGTCAGAGCGATCGCGGGAATTTTCCCTCCAAGTTCTGGTAACATAGCTCTAATTTGACGTATCAGCATATAGCCGTCTACTTCCGGCATTCCAATGTCGCTTAACAGCAGATTTGGCTGGAACTGAGGCATAACTCGTAGTGCTTCTATAGCAGATGCGGCCTGGATTACTACCGCGCCAGACTGCTCTAAAATGAAAGCAATTAACTCTCGCGTATCACGCTCATCATCCACAAGCAGAACTTTCAACCCATTTAGATCGGGCGAATCATCAGGTTTAGAGATAATCTGCTGATTATTTAGATGAATCTTGATCTGCGGTAGCATAATTGTAAAGCTTGCTCCCTGTTCTTCACCCAAACTTTCTGCCTTTACTGTGCCACCATGTAGCTCGACAATGTGACGAACAATAGCTAATCCTAATCCCAGTCCGCCGAATTTTCTGGTAGTTGCACCATCAGCTTGTCGGAAGTAGTCAAAAACAAATGGTAAAAAGTCAGGGTTAATTCCCTTACCTGTATCACTGACTCGCAGCTGAACCTGAGAATCAACAGACTCTAAACTAATTTCTACCTCTCCACCTTGGGGTGTAAACTTAATAGCATTGGAAAGTAAATTCCAGATTACTTGCTGCAAGCGACTGGAATCACCCGTTACTAGAAATTTGGGATTTGAAATCTTGGATCTTAAATTGTCAGGCTGCTTATTAAAATCGATAGATTCTAAATTTATTTGAGAATTTTCTAATCCAAAACCGTTCGACTGAGCGCTCACGCCGTTCGCGTAGCGTTCCGCAGGAAAGTCTAAAATTGTAAATCGCAAATTGATAGATTTGGCTTCAGCAGCTAAACGTACAGTTTCTATAGCTGCGGCGATCGCAGTTTCCAGATTTACAGGAGCAATATTCAGACTAAGTTTACCTTGCAGAATGCGAGAGACATCCAGTAAATCTTCGATTAATTGAGTTTGAAGCTTGGCATTGCGTTCAATGGTTTCGAGAGCGCGAGTGGTGGTTGCTTGATCATACTTTTTCGTTTGTAGTAACTTCGCCCATCCCAAAATCGGGTTTAGCGGCGTCCGAAGTTCGTGGGAAAGAACCGCCAAAAATTCATCTTTGATCCGGTTAGCTTGGATCAATTCTTCTTTGCGTCGCTGTAACGAAGCCATTAACTGGGCGCGTTCCAGAGCAACCGCCACCTGATCGGAGGTGGCTTGTAATAGAGCAATTTCTCCAGAAGTGAAGCGGGTACGGGTGCGACTGGCAAAAGAGAGGACACCAAGCAGCTTTCCTTGAGCAATTAATGGTTGGCCTGCATAAGCTGTGATTTCCAAAGCATGGAGAATGTGGGCATTTGGATGCGTAGAGTGCGTCACATTATTGACGACGAGTTGACGGCCTTCTTGCACCACTAGTCCGCACATCCCCTGATTAAATTCCAGGTATTCAATTGCTTGAAATACTTCATCAGTAATCCCATTCCAAGCTACTAACCGAAGTCTCTGCTTATTTTCGTGTGTATCGATTAGATAGTGGAAGTAAAAATGCAAATCCATCTGCGCCGAGAGTTTGCTAAACAAGCTGTTCATTAAATCCAAGGGGCGCTCGGTTGAAAGCAAATCACTGGTTGTTTCCGAGAGCAGTTTAAGTCTTTCACTGCGTTCTTGTAAGGCAAGTTCAGCAAGCTGACGTTCACGAAGGGCGCGTTCGCGTTCGGTGATGTCAATTGCAACTCCTCCTACCAGACGTTGCCCAGATGCATTGGCAATGGGAAACTTATAAACCAAAAATTCGCCGAGGGTGCCATCTGTGCGTGGAGCAGACTCAATGGTTTGCACAACCTGATTCGTCTCGGCAACCATTCTAATGTTATCGAGGAGAGGTTGAGCGATTTGGGCTGGGTATAGCTCAAAAATATTTTTATTAATCGCCTTATTTCTTGCTAAATCAAATGTACTCAAATAAGTTGGACTGAGGTAAAGTACACGCCCGTCTGCATTCGTAATCCATGCTGCGGCGGGAATATTGTCCATAAAAGCTTGGAATTGCTCTTGACTCTGACTCAGCGCTTTTTTAGCTTGTTTGAGATCGCTAATATCCAGAATGAATGCGACTGATTTATGGCGAGATTCTCCTAAAAGGGAGTAGCCAACTACAACCGGGACACTGGAACCATCCTTGCGAATACATTCTTTCTCATAAGGAGTACAGGTTCCCTTCGCTGTTGCCTCGGCAATAGCCAGTTCATCTAAATATTGGTACTCAGAGGGCGTGATATCAGCCCAAGATAGTCTACCTGTCTGGATATCTTCCTGGGTATAGCCGACAATTCGCAAAAACTCATCGTTGGCTTCAGTGATGCTACCATTTACATCACCAAAGAGGATGCCAACTATATTCGCTTTTACAAAACTTCTGAGCCGCTCCTCACTTGCTTGGACTGCTTCTTCTGCCTGTTTGCGTTCGCTAATATCTGTAGTGCTGCCAACTAAGCGTACCGGGTTTCCATCAGCATCTCGCTGCACCACTATCCCCTGATCCAACACATAGATGTACTGATTGTTTTTGTTGCGAATTCGATACTCGGCAGCATAGCGATCGCCTTTTGCCAAAGCAAGTACCGCCTCTTGTACACGTTGCAAATCTTCTGGATGGACAAGCTCACACCACCAATTACCAGTTGCTTCAGCTTCTGCGAGAGAATAACCCAAAATTCGGGTTAACCCTTCGGTTCTTTCAACGGTATCCTGTTCTATATTCCAGTCATAAATGAGACAGTTTACCGCAGATGCTGCTAACTCAAACCGCTCGTTAGCTAACCTCAGACGCTCCTCCTTCTCTCGCAAAGTTTGTTTTACTTGTTTGCGTTCGCTCAAATCAACAACAAAGCCAATCACCGTTTCTTGATTGTCTCCCAAGACAACAGAACCGAGCAGAACGGGAATGCGATCGCCATTTTTACGAATGTATTCTTTTTCAAAGGGCTTACATACTCCGGTAGTTTTCAGTTCTTCTACTGAACGCTCACTCAAAAGCAGATATTCAGGTGGGGTAATCTCGCGCCAGTTGATTTGGCTAGCGGAGAAATCTGCTCGCGTATAGCCCATCATCTTCAGAAAAGCTTCATTGGCTTCCACGATCGAGCCGTTGTTCACATCAGTTACGATCACCCCAATGATGTTGGATTCTGCCAATCGGCTAAACCGCATTTCGCTATTTTGCAACAACTTGAGGCTTGTCTCTGCCTTGCGTCTAGCAGTGCGTAACTCTGAAGAGAGTGCAGTAATTAAGAAGGATACTAGTGAGAACGTGGTTAATCTTACCAAGACTTGCAAGCTGAAGAAATCAAACGAGTAGACTGGCTCGATCAAAAAATAGAGCGCAATTGTCACAGATAAAGCGATCGCTAATACTCCAAGTCCCATGCCGCCATACCAGGCGCTGACTGCCACAGCAGCATAAAATAATGTAAATACGCTCGGATCAAAAACTGGCAGCAACAGTTTTGTCAACAGCAGTGCTGCTATGACTGCCACAATCATCACACCATAAGCTAGGAACCGAGAACGCATCATCAAAATTGTTTCGGGTACTTTCACCATCATCTTAAGAGTCCTCCCGTTGCTCCGATTTTGGGAGATACTCGTTCACTAGTCTTTTGGTTTTGCCCGTCTTCTCTAACATTTCTTCAATTAGCTTTAGTGCCATCGGCGAAGGTACTGTAGATCCGTTCTCCCAACGATTGACTGTTCGCAGAGAAACTCCCAACTTAGCTGCAAACTTTTCCTGAGAGAGATCGAGTTGCTGCCGAAGTTCACGGATTAAATTTGAAATTTTGAGTGGCTTTCCTAGTTTCATAATCAGAAGAGTAGGACAGGTGTCTCGCCATTTGTCTCCAGCTTGAGGAAGAATTTCAACAATCATCAGTTGCTATCAATTTCATCTTTTGGCTGAACACCAATATTCAGTAATCAGTGTTCACGGATTACAGTTCAATGTAGAAGGTAGATATAAAATAAACATTAAATTTTGTTGAATATGTGATCCCACAATAGTATTATTTAAGACGATTTGATGATTCTCAGCCATCACGCACAGCCAAAATTTTGCTGCTGCGTTATATTCTCATGCCTAATACCCAAATTAATTTATTATAAATTTTGTTTATAGCGTTTCCTAATCATATTAGGTACGTCATAGCCCCCTGCTCGCAAGCGGGGAGGGGGTTGGGGGTGGGGTTCTTGTACATCACTTGGGCCGAGAACCGCTATATTTATATTTGATCAAAGTTTCCCAATCATCGCTAATTTTGGCAACTAGAGTTGAGATAGATTTCAAAATAATTAAGTTAATTTTACTTCTACGGTAGGATACCAATGGCAAAACTAGAAAGTTATGATGCACATTGAATAAAATTTTTGCCTAAACTTTAACTGTTTTGATTAATCAACACTCCAAAGACCTGCTAAACACTCAACTGGAAAATACGCCAGGTGAAGGCTATATATTTAGCTGGTTTGATTGGTTTTGTCTTTGGTATCCTCCAGGCTGGCTAATTTTATTCAATCGCCATTGGCAGCACTATCATAACGATCCAGATGGTTGGAATTGGTTAGAATATGGATTATTTTTAATTCCTGGCGGCTTTTATCTAGCGTTGCTGAGTCGCTGGTTGCGTCTAGGTTTTCGTCCACCCCGCCAAGAAGTTGGTGAATTTGATCCCAAATATCAACAAGCTTTTGGCTCAGAAATTATTGGCCCCATCGTTAAATATTATTTTCGGGGAGAATTGCAACAAGTCGAAAACTTGCCATCAACAGGGCCATTGATTGTAGCAATGAATCACGCCGGCATGTGTTTTCCTTGGGATTTTTTGACCTTGGGTTATTTATTAAGTGAAGCGAAAGGATGGGTGGTACAACCCATAGCAAGTCCAGCATTATTTGAGCATCCTTGGGTGATTTGGTGGCTACCACCTAAATGGTCGCAGGTTTTAGGTGGGGTGCGAGCCGAATTAGATGATTTTGAGACAGCGATGGGGCAGCCAACGCCTACGGCGAACACTCAAGGTAAAATTATCTTATATGCACCCGAAGGCATCCGCGGGCCTTTGAAAGGTTGGAAAAGACGCTATCAACTAGAAAAGTTTGATGTGAGTTTTATTCAGTTGAGCGATCGCTATCATATTCCCATTCTCCCAATAGTTTGCATCGGCAGTGAATTTCTGCATCCTTGGGCTGTTAATTTCATCAAATTGCAACGACTAGTCAAGTTACCATTCTTGCCTTTTTCGCCTTTAATGCTGGTCTTAATTCTGTTTCCCTCAATGGGAATTTGGGCAATGAGAACTCGTCTACGTTGCTTTATTCAACCCTTAGAACCAGCAGGATTAGACACCCACTCAAAGAAAGGGCGTACAGTAGCTTATCAACAGGCGCAACAATTACGAGAAAAACTGCAACTTCAAATTAATCAGTTTTTGCTTAAATCTTAATACTACAAGCTGAAATTTCTTGATTATAACAGGCCTACAATGTGGTTCAATTAAATGAAAACTGCTGTAAGTTTGTAGTAAATTTATGGAACCTGTGACACTGACGGCTGTTGTGAGTGCGTAGGCGTAGCCCGTCGTAGACATCGCCACTATACTTTTAACTAAGCCTCTAGAAAAAATCCGCGAAAATATTGCTGATGCTGTATAGACGGCTTCTAGTAAGTTAATAAAATTACTCCGCTGAAGAATAAATCGCCATTACTCACCAGTAACTTTGAGGACAATGAACCGCAGCGTTTAGATTATGCTCGTGCGATGCGAAGCTTTGCGAAAATCCTCTTTACAAAAATTTGAGTACTTTTGCACCAGCGACGTTACAAATAAAGTTTCTGTGATAACAACACAGAAGCTGTGGTTATGAATAAAGTTATTGTTCTTACCACAGCTTGTCCGTTAGTAACCAACACTACGTGTTTCGTTACGAATGCTTATCCGTTAGTAACCACAACTTATGCGTTAGTAACCAACACTACGTGTTTCGTTACGAATGCTGATCTATTTGTAGCAAATGCTTATGTTGTCGTTACCACAGCTTAAGCAAAACTTATCAATCAACGGCAAAATATAGCCATTTTCGTTTTGATACTTGTGCCTGAATTATTGTAAATTCATCTTTGCAGAAATTATTTCATAATTTACTTACAAAAGAATGGAAATCAAACAAATTTGCGTGATTGGGGCTGGAATCAGCGGTCTGGTGACAGCAAAAACTTTTGTCGAAGAAGGCTACGACGTTACTATATTCGAGAAACAAAAAGGACTGGGTGGTGTTTGGGAAAAATCTCGAACTTACCCAGGATTAACAACCCAGAATACAGGTGACACATATAGTTTTTCAGACTATCCCATGCCTGCATCCTACCTAGAGTGGCCCACAGCAGAGCAAATGCGGAATTACTTACCCGAATGTTCCACAGATGGCGTTATCCTGGCGTTATACTGAGCAACTCATGGAAGATATGGGTGCAAATAATCAGCTTGGTGTCTGGAAGGGGATTTCACAAATTATGATGCCTGTGGATTCATCCCTCTACAACAAACTTCGACAGGAATTAAAGTCGCAAAGACTGAAAAAAGTCAATGATTCTTCTACCAATGAACCGAATGATTGTGAATTGGAAGTAGGCAGCTAAACTAACTCCATTGATGAAGCACCAAAACGATAGCCTTTGCCATAAACTGTGTGAATCAGCGTAGTTTCTTTACCCACCTCAATCTTACGCCGCAGCAAGCGAATTAATGCCGCTATCACATTGCTACTGGGTTGTTCTTCCTCTTGCCACAAATTTTGCATAATCTGGGCATGAGTTAACAGCTGTCCAGTGTGTTCCATAAAGTATTGCAATAACTGGCTTTCTTTTTGCGATAGCTCAATTATCCGTCCTTGGCGATAGGCTACTTGATTGTCACAATCGAGTTCTAAATCAGCGACAGTCAGTCGTCCGGTGGTAGTTTCATAGATTTGGGAACCGGAACGACGCAATAAAGCGCGGACTCTGGCTAGTAACTCCCGCAGTTCAAAAGGTTTAACCAAATAGTCGTCCGCACCAGCATCTAAACCTTCTACGCGGTCATCAAGAGTATCTTTAGCTGTGAGAAACAACACGGGAGTGGTTTTGCTTTGGTGTCGCAATTCCTGACAAATCTCTAACCCGGTTTTTCCTGGCAGCATCCAATCTAAAATCAGTAAGTCATAACTGCCTGTTTGTGCAAGTTCGCTGCCAGATGTCCCATCATAAGCGGCATCTACAGCGTAACCTTCACGAGTTAACAAACGGCTCAAGGGTTGAGTTAGTTCAACTTCATCATCAACTAATAAAATTCTCATGCTGCTTGTGGTAAGCATATAGAGATATTCTCAATATTATTCAACTGTCCGAACGCCAAGGATACTAAGAAATAGAATGCTGACTGTTGCATTGCCAAAAGGGGAACTACTTAAAAATAGCATCCGCTTGCTACAATCTGTTGGGTTAGATTTTAGTGCTTTTTTAGATTCAGGAAATCGCCAACTTCAAATTCCTGACACTAAGGGACTTGCAAAAGCTTTACTGGTGCGGGCGCAGGATGTACCCGTTTATGTGGAATATGGTCAGGCACAACTGGGGGTGGTTGGTTACGATGTGCTACGGGAGAAGCAGCCGCAAGTTGCCCACTTAGTGGATTTGCAGTTTGGACATTGCCGGATGTCGGTAGCGGTAAAAGCATCTAGTTTTTACCGATCGCCTTTAGATTTACCACCGCATGGTAGAGTGGCTTCAAAATATGTGAATTGCGCTCGTGAATATTTCCACAGTCTGGATTTACCTGTAGAAATAGTGCCATTGTATGGTTCAGTAGAGCTAGGCCCAATTACTGGTATGTCAGAAGCGATCGTAGATTTGGTTTCTACAGGGCGGACTCTGCGCGAAAATGGTTTGATTGAAATTGCTACTCTGTATCAAAGCACGGCGCGGTTAATTGCCCATCCTCTGAGTTACCGCCTGAACACGGGTAATTTGAATGATGTGATTGCCAAGCTGCGAGAGGCCGTTTTGGTAGAGGTTTAATACCAATTTATAATTTGTAATCACGCTTCTTCGGATGCTCGTTCCCAGCCCCAGGCTGGGAACGCCTACTGAGAGGGCTGCCGCCTTCTTTACTCGCGGCACCGCAATGAGGTTTTAAAAGCCCCTACCTTGTGTTGCATAAGACGTGTAGCAACTGTCCGTATACAAAGCATTAAATTTTTTTTTAACTCCTCAGCAAATGCAATCAAAGCGTTGCTGAATTGCCATTCGACTCCTCATCATCCCTTTACATAGCTTTAGTGATATCAATATAAACCCTGAAACACTCACCGAAAAATGGCTAGAGGGCTTGCGTAATAATACGAACCCTAAAAATGTCCATTTTTAACAAAATGCTCACAGCCAGGGTTATATATTTTATCTGCAAAAAGGAATTAAAAAAAGATTACGCCTCTACTTTTGCTAGTCGAGGTTGAGTCTGCATTCCCAAGCAAAATCTGGAAACGAGCCTAAGGCGAAAAGCATGAGGAGTTAATAAAATCATGAATAATTTATCTAACAAATTATCTCTAATTCTGCGGGGAAGTATCTGCCTATTCGGTTTAGTGAGTGTAGGAAATTTTTTAGCAGCGCCAGCAAATGCCCAGCAAGCTACTGCTCGTGGCGCTATTAGTTTGATTAGACCTTCTGGTACTTTTCTCGGTGTCAGTGGCGAGGTAATTTTACCTTCTGGCTCGTACTTTGACGGAGGTTTAAAAATTACACCTACTTATGGGGGGATAATAGGCGGAAATGACGAAACCATAACTAGTCTGACTATAACTCCAGGAGTAGTTAAAACTACTACAGTCTCTAGCCCAAACTCATTTATTGATACAGCAGCGAATTTATTAAATAGTGGTGCATCGATTGAAGATATGACAACTATAATCCGAGCGGGCGCTGGTAATAATGGCTTGGGTGCTTTAGATTAGACAGGATTTACAAATCGAAAGGCTTAAATTCACGACTTTTTAGAAAAGTCAGGAATTTTGTTGTTCAATGATATAGAGATGTTGCAATGCAACATCTCTATTTTGGTACTTTACATTAATACCATCAAAATCGATAACCACCTTGAAGCTTGAGGTCAAACCCATTTTCACCTGTACCAATTTGAGTTTCTATAAACACACTATTATCTGGGAAATTGTGCCTGACAATGAGTCCATAGTTGATGCCAGAAACTCGGCTGCTCAAACCCAGATTATTAACACTATAATTTTTTAGATAAACACCGGCAGAAATATTTTTACTGACTCTATGTAATCCTTGAAATTCAAAGAAACATTCTTTGCCCATCTCTAAGTTTGTCTTCAAATTCAAGCCATGACTAGTGCTAAATTCTCCATTGAAAAGACCTAAAAATTCACCATTGCTATTATTCTCAATAAAAGCAATACCAGGAGCTAAAGAAAAACCAAAATTTCTTTCTTGATGCTGATAGAAATAACTTAAATAGGTAGAAAAAGGATTATTTTTATTAGAGGCACTATTCCAGTCAAATCTCAAGTACGGTACGTGAGTATTAACAGCTACAGGTTTTTTAGCTGAATTGAACCTTACATCAGTTTTAATATAGTTGAGAAGTATATTAGTATAGATACCTAAAGTTGGTTCTTCCGTTCCTAAATTATTATTGGAAACGCCTGGCGCAGACTTGGCATCTACATTAAACCACGCTCCTAAATTGGCACTATAGTTAAAATTTCCAGAAGAACCTGCTGCTAATAATTCAACTGTCGGTAAAGATAGATAACCGTTAAAGCTATTAAAACTAACACCTATTTTGTCAACTCTAGTGAGTTCCATATAATCGAATGCTAAATCAGATGATCGCACCTGGATAGGTACTATCGTTGCATCTGCTGAATTAAATTTTTGTACAAATTGTTGCCCTTGGGGGTTTGTCAAAATTACTTCCACAGCAGAGGATTTGTTAATAGGATTAATGGAAGTATCATTTAAAGGAATTGGGACACCAATATAAGTTAGAGGGCCAAATTTCTGATTAGAGAGCCTGAGATCGGAAAAAAAGGTATCACCTTCATTTAAAATAGAAATATTTCTTTGCAGAAACTGAACTGCTCGTTTGTGGTTTCCCGTTCTTATTTGCAAGATGCTGGAGTTGTTAGGAGTTACTTGACTAGGAAGTGTGTAAGTTCCAGATACCTGCTCTAGTCCACTACTTGCATTGGCATAGGATAAAGTACGATTTAGCCTGTTGTTGATTTGTTTTCTTTGTTCAGATGTAGCAGGTGTATTTAAAGGAATAAAACCTTCTCCATTCTTAAATTTTTGTCTAGCTTCTTCTAAACCTTGTTGAATATTAGGGATTTTGATAGCTTCAAAAGCTCCACCTAATAGCAAGCCTAATGTAGAATTCACTGATTGAATTGCATCAATACTAGTATCGCTAAATTTAGCTGTTAGAGATAATCCTGGAGCAGCAAAAATATTAGAGTAAGTAGCTTTAACGGCAATTGGGTCATATTGAATTAAGCTACGATTATGAGGATGGCTAACATAAATTCTGTGCCAATCAGAAGTTTCTTGAGTTTCAGATAGTGTCTCAAATACAGGTTGCCTTCTTCCTAAAGATAGCCACTCTAAAGAGTTAAGATAATGAAAGTCTTTCTCGGATTGAGAGAGAAAAGGATTGACTGCTACGTTTAACAAGTCAAAGTTATCAAATTTTCCAAGTTGAGCAACCTTAATACCCGGAAAAGAAGAGACAGGAGCAGTAAAACCAAAACCTTCTCCTGTCAAAATATCTCCCCAGAAAATGCCAGCAGCTTCTAGGACGTTGTTAGGAATGATTTCGCCTTTTTGGAGTCTAACATTCCCACCATCTAGTAAAGGTTGTAAATTCGTCGTTGGAAAGCCTTGCAGAATTTTGGGAGTATTGATAGCATCTAAAGATTGAAATAATGCTTGCCCACCATCAGCACTCAAAGTAGAGCCACTGCCAAGAAGTGGAATAGGATTTTTGAGAACTGTGACATTAGGATTGTTTAAGTCAATCCCACTATTAATAATAACTCTACCAGCAGGTATACCTTCAGGATTTACCAATTCTCCTGCTATTGAAGTTACAGAATAATTATTAGTACCAACTTCTCCAGCTAAACTCTGAAAATCTGTCGGTATAGCGAACAGAGTTTGTAATCCCCAAAATGCCTGCTGGGATGTAACATTTTGGGTGATATAAGTATTAGTTTGTCTTCCTTGAGAGAGGATACCTACTTGGGAGCCTTTAGTTTCAATTACTATTCTATTTTGATCGAGAACCCAGTAAAACTGGTCAGCTTTAGGAAATTTAGCATAAGTAAATTTATTAATAATCTGATTGTCTCCAGAAAATCTTACACTTATATCCGTATCTATATAATTTTCATCCTCATTTGGCTTAAATAATTCCGTAGAAAAAGTAAGGTTATCTGTTGGGTTAACAATCCAAGGATATTTATTGGCACTAAGTGTGAGAGCATCAATAATTATTTGTTTTTGTTTTGTTTGTTGTTGCTTTTTTGAAAGACGTAGTTTCTCTATTAGGATTTGTTGTGTTGGTGTGTATGGCTTAGTTATATTTGGTTTAGTCTCTTCTTCACCTTCCTCAGGTGGCTTGGTAGGTTCTACTTTATATTTTTCAATTGGAATAACGTCAGCTATGGTGAATTTGGATAACTGTTTGGTTTTATCTACAGCAGATTTTAAAGTTGGTTTTAATAGTGCTTGACTTGGGGAATTATTTACTTTCTTAGACTTGAGCAAACTATTATTACTAGCATTTGGATTATTTTCTGATTTCAAAGCAATATTGTTTGTACCGTCAAAACCTAATGCGATCGCAGAAAATTGAACTAGTATTATTTTGAACAAAATGGCTGAGAGAAAAAAGCATTTTGCAATTATTTTTTGATTCTTTTTGAATCTCATTGGTGAGATTTCCCCATTCTTATATTTGAAAGTTTGCAGTTTTACACAATAGAAATATGCTGTTTAATAGACTTAATTATAAAAATCAAAATAAGTTAAAAATACTGAATATAATCTGCCTTTTTACCTAGCAAAATTAATTTCTAAGTATCAAAAACTAGTCAGAATGTGAGTTTTATAAATCGGATTTCTTGTTGTCTCGTCTGAATGAATTCAAGAATCTTTTCGGGTAATTCTATATAGCCAAAGAAAACCGATTTTTTTATCCTGGTTGTAAAAAATAAAATAGGATTAAGCAGATTTGCTGCAACAAAAGTCTAATTCTTCAGCAAAAATTAAACCTCAGCAAAATCACCAGAGCGAGAAAAGCGCTCTACTTTTTAGCCGTATAAACACGTAATGTGATGATATTGAGTCAAAAAAGTAGGTAAAAAAAAATATGTTTCAGGCTACTCGCCGCCGTCTTGCAATTTGGTACACTGCCGTCACTGCTGTATTACTACTACTGTTTGCCAGTGGCGTTTATTTATACGTCCGCAGTACATTGATTGAGCGGATTGATGACACCCTTAACCATGTAGTGGAAATAGTGGAGCGTTGCCTCACAACTAGTGGCTGTGCATCTACACTCATATTTGAGCCAATTAATGCTGATGCAGATAAATTTCGCATTAATGTAGAAGCTAGTTTTCGTGACAATACCGACACTGTAGAAGATGACCACATCGACCTAGAATGGTTTAGTCCGACTGGTAAATTACTTTGGTCAACCCTATCTGAACCCCTAAATATTCCCATTCGTGCCAATCGCACTGGTGAAACTGTGCGTGTAGTCAGGGGAGAAAATGAAAATTCAAAATTCAAAATTCAAAATGACTCTCTCTACGAGACGCGCAAGGGACGCGGACTCGCTAACGCTGCGCGAACAAAATTTAAAATTCCTAACTCCCCACTATTATTGCGACAAGTCACCCAACGGGTGGAAGTGAGACGGCAAGTATTAGGATATTTGCGTGTTAGTCATCCCTGGTTTGAAGTCACTAAACCCAGTCGCCAGTTAATTTTTGATTTGGCGCTAGGTATTGCGTTAATGGTGCTTTCTGTAGGGGCAAGTGGTTGGTTTCTTTCGGGTAAAGCGATGGAACCTGTAGGTGAGTCTTATCAACGTCTCAAACAATTTACTGCTGATGCTTCCCACGAACTTAGAAGTCCCATTACTTTGATTCAAACCAATGTGCAAGTTGCCCTTGCTGACTTGGATTTAGCAGAGGCAGAAGCGACTACTTATTTACAGTATCGGCAGCAGTTAAAGGTGGTGGAACGGTTAACGCAGCGTTTGGGTAAGTTAGTCAATGACTTACTCTTCCTAGCACGGCAGGATAGTGGTATTAGCAAAGATATTTTTTCACTTTGTCCGCTAGACGCTTTGCTAATAGAGGTGGTTGAAGAACAACAATTATTAGTCCCTGAAAAAGAAATCGCTCTTTCTCTAGACTTAGTTGATCCTCCTGCCTCTGAAACTAGCCCCGAATTACTGGAAAATTGGTTTACCCTTGTGGGCAATTGGGATCAACTAGTGCGGCTGTTCACAAATTTAATTGCTAACGCTTTGCATTACACTCCAGCCGGTGGACGGGTGAAAGTGGAATTGGCGCGGATAGAAGGAATAAATCGTGTTTCTGGACTACGTTACACCAGTGCCCAGTTGCAAGTTAAAGTGAGTGATACTGGAGTTGGAATTCCAGCGTCAGCACTACCACGCTTGTTTGACCGCTTTTATCGGGTAGATCCGGCACGTACTCATAAAACTGGGAATACAGCGACAGCCAGCGCTACTAGTTCAGGATTGGGATTAGCGATCGCTCAAGCTATTGTCGAACATCATCAGGGTCATATTCAAGTTGAAAGTGACCTTGGTAAAGGCACCACGTTTACTGTCATTTTACCAATAACTCTTGAGTCTTAATTTGGTAATAAATGTTTGTTTCCTCTGATAGATGTAGAAAAGCAAACAAATTTGCTATTTCATGTCGCAATAGTTGCAATATTTAGCCATTTGTTGGATTGCTACACTTTAATCTTTCTACTCTTATTTATTTGCTTGAGTAGTGATCATAACTGATTAATTTTTCTTGGCTATTTTGGGAATTTATCACTAATGATTTGACTTTTTCAGCCTTGGGATTGAAATAATTATGTCTAATTTCAGATTATTTTCAAGTCTCTGGTTAGATACAAAAAATAGAGATACTTGGTAGGATTACATCAATAACAGCTTAAATCTAATCCAATATACTGTTTGCAAATTATTAAAAAAAGATTCAGTCTGATGTTTTTTTAGGAGTCAATAAGGAATATGAAATCTCAAAATTTTCGCAAGTCCGCTGAGTTATTTGGTGCTATCTGTAGTGGATTACTGATTAGTCTGCCAGCAATTCCTCAAGTAGTAGCACAAGAATCTACTCCCAAAATTAACCCTTGTCCTCGTATTTTCTACGAAGAACCACATAATAATCAGGTTGTAGTACCACAGGGATGTCCTCCCAACGCACTAACACAAAGACTAGCTGCTCAAGGGCTTCTTCCTGTCCCTACTACCCGATCACAAGAGCAAACAAAATTGGGTGTCGGCGGTGCTGAAGCTCCAGAACCAGGTGTCAGACTACCACGCCCAGCCTCTGAAGATCAAACTCAACAGCCCTCATCAGGGGCGGTTTCCACTGACCAACAACCACTGCTACAACCACGGCAAACCCCCAGTGCGACGATCGCACTCAATAATGGTGCAGTTAATATCAGGTTGGTGAATGATACTGCGGCTAATGTAACTTTCCAAGTGATTGGCGATACGGCACCGCGATCGCTACAAGGTAAGTCAAATGTAATACTGCAAAGTCTAAAGACACCAGTAACGCTAACATTTGAACGAGAAGATGGCGGACAGTTGATAGTGACTCCACAAGCTTCTTCAGAGCCAGGAAGTTTGGAAGTTACATTTAAGGAAGCTACCAATGCAGCACAGGGTAGAAGTGCTATGAGAATTGAACCAAACGGTTCAGTGTTCTTGAATTAGTAGGGTCAAGGCGTGGGTTAAATTATACACAAAACAGTAGGGGCAATTGATCAATTGCCCCTACTTTCAACGATGCAAAAGATTTCCGGTGTCCTACTGCTACTTCCGGTGAAGCATTTTAGTTAGCTGATCTAGCAATTGCACTTCTTGCTTGCTGTCTTGCAATGTCCGCGCCAATATAATCGCCCTTTCGTAAAAATTGCGGGCAGTTAGGTAATTACCTTGTTGCTTATATAACTGAGCATAAGATTCAAAAGATTTTAATTCTTCTCGCACATTTTGCAACTCTCTTGCGAGTGCTAAACGTTGCTCTAGTAAGTCAAAAGCGCGTTCGTAACGTCCTACAGCAGTGTGAGATGTAACTAAACCGTCAATTGCCCGTAATTCATTAGTGCGATCGCGGTTGGTTCTAGCTGTCTGCATTGCTTCACCATAAGTAGCAATAGTATCCTGATAATTTCCAGATGCTAAGTAGGCATCACCTAAATTATTCAGGGTATTTGCTTCACCTATGGCATCGCCAGTCTGACGGCGGAAAGTTAAAGCATTTTCGTACAGTTTAATCGCCTTGTTGTAATCTCCCAACCTGGCACTTACCAAACCCAAATTACTCAAAGATAATCCTTCACCTTCAATATTTTTGACACCGTGAGCAATTGTGAGTGCATCTTCAACTGTTTTACCAGCAGCAGCAAATTCGCCTTGTTGCAGCAGAAATGTACCGATATTATTCAGCACAAAAATTTGAGATTGGAAGTCTTTAGTATCACGAGCGATCGCTAATCCTCTTCTTAAAGCATCTTCCGCCTCTTTTGAACTACCAACCTGCACATAAGCTTTAGCAAGCAAATTGTAGGTCATACCTTGTGCTTTCAGGTCGCCAATGGAATGATATAGTTCTAATGCCCGCAAACAAGACACAATTGTTTTGTCGGCATATCCGGAAGCGTATTCTTGTTCACCAATACGCAGCAAACCGTCTGCTTGATCTCTTGATTGTCGCCCAACGGAATTATTTAAAGGGCGATGGAGTTGTTCGGTAATATCAACCGCACCGGCTACAGGACTCAGCAAAAAAGCAAACAGTAAAAAGCTGTGTAAAAGTACTTGGGGACAAGAAACCGCACCTACACAAATTAAGCCTACCTTTTGCCTGGGAAATACAAGCCGTTGTTTCATAAAAATTACCCCTAAAGTTGCGGGTTTAAGTAGAAGGTCTAAGAAGAAGTTTTAAGTTTTTAAATTGAAGACAATCAGTATACGCATTTTTACTTAAGTTTGGATTGAACAAAATCGTCCCCAAAGTATATGGTGCGGATATCTGTGGGTAATTTGTCCTCTAGCATACGATAGCCTTCTTGGAGAAAATTGGCTACTTCACTAGGAGCGATCGCTTCTCCTTCAGCTTGGAGATAGGCAGCGATTCTAGTTTCGCTCCAGTGGAAAGTTTGAGCCATTAACACGATTAATCGTAAAACTGGTGGTAGTTGGTCTAACGCCTGTTCTACATAGCACCATAGCGGCGGTGAAGTCGCTTGGAGAGAATAATGAATTGCTTCTGTGGGTGGTAGTTTAATCTCGTTAATACAGAAAGCTGTCATATTAATTAACCAATTTTGCATGGTCAAGGCTGACTCGCCTGATTCAGAGTCAGTTAAATTCAGTCCACCGAGTTCGTAATAGATATGTCGCCAGGTGAGGGCAAACAGATAATCTGCCTGCACAGGCGATCGCGCCGAATGCCGAATTAAGGTGTAGACTATGGGGCTATAGCGGCAAAAAATCACCGTAAAGTACTTTCCGACATCTGGATAGCGCTGAAACAGAGTCAGTAATTCATGGTCACTGTGATGGAAGAGCGACTTCACCAGTGGGTGATTAGCTTCGGGAAAATGAGGAATTTGCACAAGTCTTGGAGTTGATAGTTGTTAAAATAGTTTTGGGAATTGCACTCCCCTAGTTAATCGCATAATATCTTGGTGTTGCTCAGTTTGTAGATGAGACTCAGACTACTTGAGTATTGATAAACTAGAAACAAGGACTTAATTTTAGTCTTAATCGACAATCATAAAATCAACTCTCTTAAAGAATCCTTATTTGTTCATGGTTATAGCAGTTAGTGTGATATCGTTCCTGCTCAGTCCCCTTACTTTAGGCTCCTTTCTGCCTTCCCTGCCCTTAGATAGCCTGTTCTCCACCCAAGGCATTATGGTAATGCTGCTAGCAGCTTACGCTGGTGCTATGTGGATGTTTCTCACCAGTGCCCCAAAAGTACACACTGTAATGGTGTCAGATTTGGAGATTGCCCGACAGTTGTATGAAGGACTGCTAGATTTGCCAGCAGCTGAGGTGCCATTGCACTATTACTACAACTACGAACAAACTATAGGCGCAACTGGCATCGATCCGTTATATATGTCTACTGGGCCAAGCTTGTCTAGCAAAATGATGAATAATGCTAACGATGGGCTGTGGTATCAATTGAAGAAAAACACCCAGTTACACGTTATTACTGGTGCGAGTTTAGGTAGCAAAAATCAGCAACGCCACGTTTGTTTTGACCATGACTGCCTGGAAATGATTTTAATGCGAATCGAAATGCGCGGTTTGAAATTGAAGATTCGTAACCACAAACCCTTGAATTTTTTGGTCAAGGACTACGAAGGGCGAGTTATTGAGGTGGCTGAGGTAGCGAATTAGTTCTGAGGTTTTAGATTATTTGAGGTTGGGTTTGGCGTAGCTTGCCGCCGTAGGCATCGCTAAACCCAATATTTATTTTTAGATTTTGGATTTTAGATTTTGGATTTTCGTGCAAGCGTTACCGCAGGGGTAGGTAAGTAGATAGGTGTAAATAAAGTAGAAAAAATGTACACATCTCACCTATATGAAACAGATTTCTATGGTTGGACGCAAAAGCAGGTTAGCTTGCTCAAAACTCAACATTGGGAACAATTAGATACAGTTAATCTGATATATTTGTTAATTTATCTAGCAATTCTTCTGCTAAATCCAACAACTCAATCTCATCAATTTCATCACTACTTCCACGATTACTTTCTCTAGACGCCACATTAGCAGCCAAAACATTTTTCACAGCAAAAATCTTATCTTCTTCAGATAGACTCAAACATTTTTCCAACTCTACAGCAATTTCTCCGATTGTCCTTGTACCCAAATGCTCTCTCACTTTAACCGCTACAGAATCGTCACTTTCCAGCAGTTTTACCAAAGCTGTTTTCAGTCCATCATCTTCGCCAGAAAACTTCTCAACGGCGACACGCACATATTCCCGGACGCTCATGTTTGCCGCCAATGCTTTTTGGAAAACTACATCTGGTACATCTACCAGCAACACACCTTCGTTATCACTAGCTTGATATAAGTCATCTCCTTGTTTGACGGCTACCAGCAAATCTGCACCCAAGGTATGTAAATAGTGCAACACCGATTCCAACTCGTGTTCCTTTAACGCCGACTCCAACTTGGACACAGCCGCCTGCTTTACTCCTAGTTTTTGGGCTAACTGTGCCTGAGTCAATCCTGCTTTATTACGTATTTCCCGCATAGCATCGGTAAGATATAGGCGCAGATACTCTAACTTTCCCGCCAAAATCACTTCTGGCTCGTCGCTTACCTTCTCCTGCAACCAAGCTTGAAAATTAGGTTTTTTCATCAATTTTCCCTCTGCTGCAATTCACGTAATCTCAAGACCTCTTGCAAAAGTCCGTAACACCCCACCCCCAACCCCTCCCCGCAAGCGGGGAGGGGAGACAAAGCGTAGCTTTGGCGGGGTGGGGTTCAAATTTATTGATTTATGCAAGAGGTCTTCACTCTTGCAGGCTCTTTGTCTCTATCTTTAATAGCGTTGTCGTATTTCTTCATAAAGGCGTGCAGCACAACAAATCGCTGAGGAGTCGCAGCCGTTAAAATAAACCTTGGATTATGTTCGCTTTTAGTCATGCGTAACTCATACAGGTCATCTTCGAGTTTCTCAAAGATGCCACTTGTGAGCGATGCGAGTCCTTTATTACACAGGTAGCCAAGGTTAACTTGCAAACGCCTGGTTTCGGAAGGACTCAGTAATGGCTTTGGTGGATTTTCTGGTTGCTCCTGTTCAGGAATCATCCTAATGAAAAAAGCAAGTAAATCTTTGGGGATTTCCCCATTGACATCTTGATAAAGTTTCCAAGTCCAATTCACTTTCTACCTCAGAGTATAATATTCCTTCCAAGGAATGTCCATATATTATTCTCTATAAGGAATATCCCATGGATTATGGGAATGCAACTAAAATGTTCAATTTCCACTCAGGCTAAAATAGGTAAATCCCCTAACAGAGATGATTTATGAACCAGCCAATATCTGAGAGAGTGCGCTGGACTACCGCCGATTTAGAGTTGTTTCCAGATAACGGGAATCGCTATGAAATTATTGACGGAGAATTGTTTGTGACTAAAGCGCCCCACTGGAAGCATCAAAAAACTTGTGTCAGAATTAGCACTTCCTTGGATAACTGGTCACAAACTACTGGTCTGGGAGAAGTTGTGGCTGCTCCAGGAATAATTTTTGGCGACAATGATAATGTTATTCCCGATGTTGTCTGGGCTAGCAATGAGAGATTGCCCCTACTTTTAGACGAGGCGGGACATTTGACTGGTGCGCCAGAACTAATTGTAGAGGTATTATCTGCTGGTAGTGAAAACGAAAAGCGGGATAGAGAACTAAAACTTAAGCTCTACTCATCACGAGGAGTCAGAGAATATTGGATTGTAGATTGGCGTAAGCAACAGGTGGAAGTATATCGACGCGAACAAGCGAGTTTAAAGTTAGTTGCTACGTTATTCAATGGTGACGAATTGAGTTCACCCATATTACCTGATTTTACTTGTGCGATCGCACAACTATTTACTTAACACCATAATATTTTGAATATGTTAATTAATGCGGGAATTGAGGTATGGATGCTGAGGAATTGCTCAGGCGATCGCTCCCCTCGCTAGTTGAGAAACAAAACCCAACATTTATGACGGATATCCAATTAACAAATGAGAAAGTAAAGCTTAACTGTGCTGTAAAAACTCAACTTTGGGCAATAACGGGTCAGTCACAATACCCACACCGCTAAAACCCCAGCGTTTGAGCAAGTTTCCCAACTGTGTACGCGCGATAGATTCCACTGCAAAGCGATTTGCCACTTCTGCTGCGTGGGTGTTGAGATAGCTAAGGGCGTCAAAGTTTTCCTGAAACAACAATAAATAACCCGATGTTTCAGCATCAGGACGAGCTATAAGATAATTCCCGTCAGTTTTTGAGCGCACCAAGTAATAGACTTCGGACAGCATGGAGATGAAGTTTGTTGGGGAGGAAAAAAGTTCTTCAAATAAAAAACATAGAGGAATATCGCACATCTTTAATTTCCGAGTATCCCTCATTGCTTTAAAATAAACAATTTGAAATACTTATTTATCCAAATTTGCCACTGACGTAATCTCTGGTATCTTCCTGCTGAGGATTATTGAAAATTACTTCTGTCGCGTCGTATTCTACCATATAACCGCTACGGGTTCCTGTGTCTGAAGTTCGAACATTAAAAAAGGCTGTCTTATCAGAAACACGGGCTGCTTGCTGCATGTTATGGGTGACAATGACAATAGTATATTGCTCTTTAAGGTCGTGAATCAGTTCTTCAACCCGCAAGGTGGAAATGGGGTCAAGAGCGGAGCAAGGTTCATCCATCAGTATAATTTCAGGTTGCACTGCGATCGCACGAGCAATACATAACCGCTGTTGTTGTCCACCCGATAAAGATGAGCCACTTTGCTGTAGTTTATCTTTGACTTCATCCCACAAAGCTGCTTTTCTGAGACTGCTTTCTACTAATTCATCGAAATTACCTTTGTAGCCGTTGATTTTGGCTCCAAAAGTAATATTGTCATAAATTGATTTGGGAAATGGATTTGGTCTTTGAAACACCATCCCAATTCTCCGACGTACTTCTACAGGGTCGATATCGGGTGCATACAAGTTTTTATCGTAAAAAAGTATTTTACCTTCTGCCCGAAATGACTCAATCAGGTCATTGAGACGGTTATAGCATCGCAACAACGTACTTTTACCACAACCAGAAGGGCCGATAAAAGCAGTCACCTGATTTTTCGGTATATCTAGCCAAATATTCTGTAAGGCTAAAAATTTGCCGTAGTAAATGTTGAGATTTTCAGTGCGTAAAACGGTTTCAGTGTCATTCACTGTCCTAGTGTTGGTAGGCATAAATTAAATCTAGTGTTAGTTTAAGCGATGGGGATCTGCACTGTATATGGTTGTCTACTAAGCTTTTTGACGAGTTGCCCAGCGAGCGATGATACTTGTGATTAGAACCATCAATACCAAAATCAAAGATGCTGCCCAAGCTAGAGATTGCCAATTTTTAAACGGAGAAATGGCATATTTATAAACCAAAACAGCCAGGGAAGCTGTCGGTTGAAATAAGCTATCTGGCCAAAAATTAGAAAACAGAGCAGTAAATAGCAAAGGTGCGGTTTCTCCAGAGGCTCTGGCGATCGCTAGCGTTGCCCCAGTTACAATAGCTGGTAAAGCTGCTGGTAAGACTACTTGACTCACCGTTTGAAAGTTAGTCGCTCCCAACCCTACAGATGCTTGTCGCAAATCTTGCGATACTAACTGTAAGGCTTCATCAGTCGTTCGCAGAATAATAGGCAACATCAAAATTGCCAGTGCAAACCCTCCACCGAGAGCTGAATACGATCCTAAGTTCAATTTTACCAGTGTTAAAACTACAATCCCATAAGCAAATACCCCAGCAATAATTGAGGGAACTCCACTCAGGACGTTAGCCGCAAAACGTACCCATCTGGCTACTCTCGCCGAACTAAATTCAGTGATGTAAATCGCCCCCAAAACTCCAAAGGGGATGCTAATAAAGGCAGCAATTCCTACCATTAGTAGTGTGCCTAAAATTGCATTACCAAACCCTCCTCCCTTTTGTAGAGCTTTGGGTGGCAATTCCACAAACACCGCCAGATTCAGACTACTAAAGCCTTTAATAATCACATAAGAGAGTACTGCAAGCAAAGGTAAAAGAGCCAATACTCCGCAGGTAAATGCGACTACGGTCATCACTGTATTAAACAGTGTCCTTTGAGACGTGGGGGAGCGAGTTAAACTGCGCTCTGGAAAATTAGAAGTCATAATTTAACCCAAAACTAAGCTATATTCGCTTGACTCTCAGAACGATCAACTCTGCGAGAATATTGACTACCAGTGTCAAGAAAAATAGAACTAAAGCCGCGTACATTAAAGCCGCAACTTGTAAACCACTAGCTTCTGAGAATTGATTTGCCAGTAGAGAAGAAATCGTATTGGCTGGTGCTAAAAGAGAGAGACTGATGTTGTTGGAGTTGCCAATTAACATCGTGACAGCCATTGTTTCTCCCATTGCCCGGCCCAGTCCCAGCATCACAGCACTAACTATGCCTGAAAAGGCTGCTGGAATGAGAACTTGCAAAATCGTTTCCCAGCGGGTTGCTCCCAGCCCTATAGAGGCTTGGCGCAAACTGGGGGGTACAGAAATCAAAGCATCGCGGGATAAAGCTGTGATGATGGGCAAAGTCATAATCGCTAATATGACTCCCGCCGGTAACATTCCTGGCCCTGTAGGAGAAGTGCTAAAAAATGGTAGCCAGCCAAAGTAACCATTGAGCCATTTTCCCAAGTTGGTTAAGATTGGCACTAAAACAAAAATACCCCACACGCCGTAGACAACGCTGGGAATAGCTGCGAGCAGTTCTACTGCGAAAACCAGTACCAGCTTCACTTTAGCGGGTAAAAAATCCTCACTCAGTACAATAGCAGTACCAACCCCAATCGGCACTGCTATCAGCAGACCAATAAAAGAACTCACGAGAGTTCCATAGATTTGAGGTAGAACCCCGTAGCTATCATTAACCGGGTTCCAAGTAGTGTTGACTAAAAAGCCAGCACCAAACTTTTGGATGGCAGGCCAAGAGCCAATTGCAACCTGCGACCCGATCCATAATAAAGTACCAGCAACCCCAAAAGCGAAAATTTTAGTCAGCCAAATAAAACCCTGATCTAGGGACTTCTCTGCGCTAGAGCGATTTTTCATCGCTGAGGACAGATTTTGAGAATTTGTAGTCATGAATACCGACTTTCACAATTAAATCACAAAAAAATATGGGAGGCAACCAGATTAGTAAATTTGTCGCCTCATCATTTGTTTAAACTGATACAATAGTAACCCCATGTTTCAAGTTACTATTGAATATGGCATGTTTGATTGCTTACTTGCTAGCGCTACTACCACTGGCAACAGAGATTTTATACTCTGGACTGATTTGGTCAGCCGCCGCAGCTACCTTTGTGATGACGTTTTGGGGTAGAGGAACATACCCTAATGCACTAGCCTGTTTCTGACCCTCACTTAAGGCATATTCGATTGCAGCTTCGATCGCCTTAGCTTTTGCCGCATTGGGATATTTCTTGTAAGCCAAAATCCAGGTGTAAGTAACGATGGGATAGGAATCAGCCCCTTCGGGATCAGAAATGAAGGAGCGGAGATTTGCGGGTAGAGGTACTGATTCGAGAGTTTTAGAGGCTGACTCTTCACTAGCTACAACAAACTTGCCGCCTTTGTTTTCCAAAGCAGCAAACTTGAGACTATTTTGTTTGGCATAGCCGTACTCGACATAACCAATAGAACCTTGAGTTTGTTGAATTTGAGCGGTAACACCCTCATTACCCTTAGCACCGACTCCCTTAGGCCAGTTGACAGTTTTGCCCTCACCAACTTTAGTCTTCCACTCTGGGCTGATCGCGCTGAGGTGTTTTGTGAACACACCCGTAGTTCCGCTACCATCGGAACGATAAACAACTACGATCGCCTCTTTCGGAAGCTTTGCACCTGGGTTAGCCTTGGCAATTTGGGCATCATCCCAAGACGTGATTTTGCCTAGTAGAATATCGGCGTAAACGGCTCGTGGGAGCTTGAGTTCTGGAACATCAGGCAAGTTGTAAGCCAACACGATGCTACCAGCAGTCACAGGCAGTAAAATAACACCCCTATCTGCTGGTACTTTCTGGATTTCTTCATCCTTCATCGCAACATCGCTGGCACCAAAGTCTACAGTACCTTTGATAAATTGCTCGACTCCAGCACCGCTACCAACTGATGCATAGTCAACTTGGAGATTTGGATATTTTTTGTTTAAATCCGTGAACCAGGTATCGTACAGTGGTGCCGGAAAAGACGCACCAGCCCCGGTTAACTTTACGGTTCCGCCAAGGTCTAATTTAGCTGGGCTAGAGGCAGTAGTGTCTGTAGCAGTACCAGAAGGTGTATCCTTGGTGGCTGTACTATCTGGGGTTTGCTGTCCGCCACAACCTGCTAGGCTGATTGTCAGTGCTAACACTGAAATTGAACCTGTGAGGCGATGAGTTTTTGTTGCACTAAGATGTGAGAGCATCGCTATCAATTTTTTAGTAACTTTTCAGGTGAGCGTTTCTAAGATACTCCTAAAGGACAACAGTAAAGATTAACGATAGGTTAAAAGAACAAAAAAATGCTTGGTTTTTTTGATGAAGAACAAACCCCTATTTCTAGTTTTGCTTGATAAATTTTATACTCTTGCTTTATTTGAAAGATATAAATAGCACTACATGAAGTTGATTATACGTATTTACAAAACTTTATTGATAGAGTAGGTTCGTTGGCCAAGTCGTGAAAAATTGTGGTATGTAGTGTTTTTTGTTTACATACTATACACTCTATACTTTCTCCTTTTAGGAGAAAGTATCTGAATCTTACTCAACCGAGAAACGCTATAAATATTAAGCACTTTGTAGCTAAATTTAGGCAATCACTTGAAACCTTAGTATTTATACTAAGTTCAATAATACATGTTTTACCATGTTTTAGGTGAAATACCAGAATTAAGAACACGCCTCAGTCAATAAAATCAGACCATAGACACTGAGCCGCAATTCGCAAAACTGAAAAATTACATACCAAAAAGGCAAAAGAAAATATGCTAGTTCTTAAGATGTCAGCACAAATTTCATTTCAATAATTAATGAATATACTAGTTGCTGTTGGTTTTCCCTTTTGCTTTTCCTTGGTTGCCTGATAAATGTTTGCTGCTTCCAATCAATTACTATGGTCTATGATTGGCTTACTCCTGACAATGGGTGGTACCTTCTTAGAAGTTTATGGCATCACCTTACCTTGGACTTGGAGTCAGCACGGAATTCAGACTTTTTCTTTAGGTGTCACTTTTCAAATTGGCGCAGTATTGTTGGTGGGTTGTTTAGGGGGCAAAAATGCTGGTGCGCTCTCGCAAATTGCCTATTTAGTCATGGGGTTAACCTTACTACCAGTATTTGCCGATGGCGGCGGTATTGGTTATATCAAGCTATCTCAGTTTGGCTATCTGCTAGGCTTTATTCCTGGAGCTTGGATTTGTGGCTTGTTCGCCTTTAAAGCTAGACCTCGACTAGAAACTCTTGCCTTTAGTTGCATCTGTGGCTTGTTAACTCTCCACATCTGCGGTATTACTTATTTGATTATTAGCTATCTTTTTCAGTGGAAAGGCACAGAAAATCTACCCTTGATGCAAGCAATCCTCAGATACTCCTGGTTTGCACTACCAGGTCAACTAACTGTAGTCTGTGCAGTGACTGTAATAGCATATATATTACGTCACTTAATGTTTTATTAGTTCATTGTGCTTCGTCCTTTGTCATTTGTCAAAAACTCATGACTAATGACCAACGACCAATGACCAACGACCAATGACCAATGACTAATTCACCATGCGTTTAAAAAATCGTCTCTTCTGGATCGCTGCCTTCATCGTTTTTTTCTTAGACCAAATAACAAAGTACTGGGTGGTGCAAAGCTTTAGCTTGGGGCAGACACTACCACTCTTACCTGGGATATTTCACTTCACCTATGTCACTAACACTGGTGCCGCTTTTAGTCTGTTAAGTGGGAAAGTAGAGTGGTTGCGCTGGCTATCTTTAGGAGTGAGTTTAGTATTGATAGCGTTGGCGTTGTTTGGCCCGACGTTAAATTTGTGGGATCAGTTAGGCTATGGCTTAATTTTAGGTGGAGCTATGGGCAACGGGATTGATCGTTTTGTTTTAGGCTACGTCGTTGACTTTCTTGATTTTCGCCTGATTAACTTTGCTGTATTTAATGTGGCAGACTCATTTATTAGTATTGGTATTGTTTGCCTGTTAATTGCTTCCTTGCAAAAAACACCGACTTCAACTGGTAGATCGCATTAAAGTATAAAGCCTGGGATGATTAATCCCAGGCTTTTGATTAGTGAAACCCTTGCTCAGTCTTATATGCGAAGACTTTATCTATAAGGTTTCAGCGATTTTTATTTGTCACCTGACACCAGTTTGTATAACTGGTGCAAGAGGTGAAGAAAGATGCACCGGCGATCGCTGATGGCAAACTAGTATTTAGATTATGCCCCAGCTTTTAATTTAATTACCTGTGGTAGGAGTTTTTGGTGTACTTGGAGTACTGGGAGAGCTTCCTGGTTCGGTACTGCTGCCAGGAGTGCCAGACTCAGGTGAAGTTGGGCTACTTGGTTCGGTAGTGCTGCCAGGAGCGCCTTCCGGTGGGGTCATGCTTCCTGGTGCTGGAGTTAAGTTACTAGGTGCGCCAGGTGCAGGTGGGGTCATGCTTCCTGGTGCTGGAGTTAACTTACCAGGAGCGCCTTCAGGTGGGGTCATGCTTCCTGGTGCTGGAGTTAACTTACCAGGAGCGCCTTCAGGTGGGGTCATGCTTCCTGGTGCTGGAGTTAAGTTGCCAGGAGCGCTTTCAGGTGGGGTCATGCTTCCTGGTGCTGGAGTGGTTTCGGGAGTGCCAGATCCAGGTGGGGTAATGGTTCCTGGTGCAGTTGTGCTATCAGGAGTGGTGGTCGTGCTATCAGGCGTTGTGGTTTCTGCTGGTACTGTAGTGCCACTAGGAGCGCTAGGGGTGGCTGCTGTGCCGTTGGGACAACGGGAGTTTAGCGGAAAATACTCGCACAGAATTTTCATACCTTCTGGCGACATCTTGATTTCCGTTGGTGCGCTAGTGGAGTCGCTACTAGATTGGGCTATGGGGGATTTACTGGATTCGGCTACAGCAATATTAGTGGTAAGTGCCAAAGATAAAGCTGTACCAATCAGGGTCAGAGATTTTCCCATCATTCTGAAATTAACCTCAACGGAACACTCGCCCCATTAAAACAAACTATAAGATTTAGAAAATCTTCCTAAATGAAGATATTTAGGTTTTTTCAGAATATGTGGATATGTAAAATTGGTAAAAATTAAATCAGTTCTTTATTGATGACTAGTGTTTAAAAATACAACAATAAAAATTATGCTTGTAGTTATTGAACTAGTAATACTAGATTAGATAAGACTTTGAGAATGGAGAAAAATTTGTGCTTCTATTAAAGTAAGTGACTAAAATCACGAATTAATTATAATTTTAATAAAAATTAAAGTATAAATTAGATCAAAAAGTTCCGTATAGGCAATTTCTGCTTTAGCTTATGAGTAAAATGATGAAAGACTAACATCTAGATTGATTGTAATTCGCCCGATTCTTCACTAAAAACTGTGATGTGAATAGCCGATGAGTTCTCCCCAACCCCCTCACAAGCCACAAACGTTACTAGGTCAACTGACTCAAGCAGTACATACGATTCAAGCTAGGGTCGATTTTTCTAAATTGGCGCTCAAGCCTAATGCCAAAGTACCGGAACTTTGGGTGCAGGATGCGGGGGCGGATAAAGCAGAGGTATATCCACTGTTGGGCGATCGCTATATTCTCGGTCGTAGCTCCAAATCCAGCGATATCGTCATCCGTAACCCTGTTGTCAGCCAAATTCACCTGTCACTATCGCGGAATTCTACTCAGCACACACCAGTTTTCGTGATCAAAGACGAAAACTCCACCAATGGCATTTATCGGGGCAAGCGTCGTGTTAGTTCCCTAGAACTGCGTCACGGCGATATTCTGACTCTGGGGCCCCCAGAACTCGCCGCTTCTGTACGGTTGCAATACGTCGATCCACCAGCATGGTATGTCAAAGCTGCAAGTTGGACAGCTTATGGAGTTGGTGGTGTCGGTGCCCTGTTAACGTTAGTGATTGGCGTTGAATGGCTGAAATTTTCAGTCAAACCTCTACCGACAGCGACACGCGCCCCAGTAGTTGTTTATGCCCGTGATGGAGCCACTCCCCTAAGAGAGCCTCGGACTATCTCTCATGTAGACATGAAGCGATTAGAGGAATTTGGCCCTTATTTGCCTGCTGCTGTCGTGGCTTCAGAGGATAGTCGTTATTACTGGCACTTTGGGGTTGATCCTCTGGGGATTTTACGAGCTGTGTTGATTAATAGCCGCAGCGGGGATGTGCAACAAGGAGCCAGCACTGTTACCCAGCAAGTTGCCCGCAGTTTGTTCCGCGAGTATGTAGGCAGACAGGATACCCTTGGCCGCAAATTGCGGGAGGCAGTTGTCGCCCTGAAGCTCGAAACTTTTTACAGCAAAGATGATATTTTGCTGATGTACTTAAATCGGGTTTTTTTGGGGGGGGATACTTCTGGTTTTGAGGATGCAGCCCGATATTACTTTGAGAAGTCGGCTAAAGAATTAACTTTGGCAGAAGCAGCAACATTGGTAGGAATTTTACCAGCCCCCAACGCTTTCGATTTTTGTGGGGATGGGCCAAATAAGCTAGAAGCCGCTGAATACCGGAATCGTGTGATTAAGCGGTTGCTGGAGATGGGCAAAATTAAACCAGAAGATGCGAACCGCGCTAGACGCTCCACTGTCCAAATTAGTCCTAAAGTCTGCGAACAGCAAGCTAAAACGATCGCACCTTATTTTTACAGTTACGTCTTCTCTGAACTCGAATCCATCTTGGGGGAGGGAGCAGCAAGAGAAGGAAACTATATCATTGAAACCAAGCTCGATCCAGCGATACAGAGACAAGCAGAAGCAGCGTTGAGTAATTCGGTGAACAACTCTGGCAGAAATTTTAATTTTTCTCAAGGGGCGGTGGTTACTCTTGACTCTAGTACTGGTAGCATCCTCGCAATGGTGGGCGGGACTGATTACAAAAAAAGTCAGTTCAATCGCGCTGTTCAAGCCAAAAGACAACCAGGCTCGACGTTCAAAATCTTTGCTTACACCGCTGCTATTCAACAGGGAATTTCACCATCAAAAAGTTATTCCTGCGCTCCTTTAAATTGGCAAGGCTTTACATATAAACCCTGTCGTGCTGGTGCTGACACTAGCTTCGATATTGCCACTGGGCTGGCGCTTTCAGAAAATCCGATCGCCCTGCGAGTTGCCAGAGAAATCGGGCTGGATAAAGTCGTGGCAATGGCGCAGCGTTTAGGGATAAAATCAAAGCTCGATCCAGTTCCTGGATTGGTACTGGGTCAAAGCGTGGTCAATGTTTTGGAAATGACTGGTGCTTTTGGCGCTATTGGCAATCGCGGTGTGTCAAATTCTCCCCATGCCATTAACCGAATTTTAGATAGTGGTGATTGCCGCGATCGCAATGATATCAAAACCTGTCGGGTAATCTACTCCTTCGACCAAGATCCAGGTGCCAACAAACGAGTGTTGACAAATGATGTCGCCGATGAAATGACTAGTTTGATGCGCGGTGTAATCGCCAGAGGTACTGGTCGTAGTGCTGCCATTGGACTAGGGGAAGCTGGTAAAACTGGCACCACTGATAAAAACGTTGACTTGTGGTTTATTGGTTTTATCCCCAGTCAGCGACTTGTAACTGGCGTTTGGCTGGGAAACGACAATAATTCCCCGACATCTGGCAGCAGCGCTCAAGCAGCTCAATTATGGGGGAATTATATGCGGAGAATTACAAGGTAAATGGGCATTGGGCATTGGGAACTATTGATCAATAAATGATCAATAGACTTTTGTGAGATGGGCAACGTAAGCAGATTGAAACCAATTCTTGATGAATTGGCTTATCTAAAGGCCATAGGGAATAGCAACTTAATTCTCTTCCCCATGCCCCATTCCCAATCCCCAATTACTGATATCCCTGCCAAGGAGTGACTTCCAGTTTACCGTTAGGCTTGAATATCACTTGGAAGTGGGCTAGAGGTTCTTTGTCATTGGGAGCAGCTACATTAGAACCATAGATAGCGTTAAACATCTTAGGAAGAGGTGTTTCCCGAAAATAGTCAAAAGCAACTTGGTTAAGTGGTTCATAGTCAGCAATTACACCATCTTTGTTAACTGCTACCCGATATTTCAAATCTCGCGTAAAGGTGGGGGTGCCACTCCAGCTTTGGCGAACTGTATTATAAAGCTTTTGATTTAAACCTTTAGTGATATTAGAGTCAGTAATTCTTGCACCGACTACTTCTGGTGTCTTAGCATATCCCCGCCAAGGGCTAACTTGCAGCACACCATTTGTAGTAAACACTATTCGGAATTGGGCGATCGGTTCATTGGAAATAGGAGCGCGATTAGCAGGATTATAAAGTAGGTTAGGCAGAGGAGTTTGCCCGACTTCTTGATTAGCCTCTTTATTCACCGCTTTATAACCAACGATCGCTCCATCCGCAGCTACACCCAAACGATAGATCAAATCCTGTTGCAATCCTGAACGTTTAGTCCAAGCTGGATGAACTTGGTTATACACTTGGCGATTCAATGCACGTAGTTGGGATGGATCGGTGATTTCTGGAACTGTATTTAAAAGTGTTTCTAAATCTTTGACTACTGGCTTTGTACTAGGTGTTGGTGTTGGTGTGGGAATTGCAGCGACGATGGGAGTTGCAGCCGCTGATGCTGGAGGATTAAGATTCTTTGTTGTAGAGCTAGTTTGCTCATCTGGCTTAGGCTGCGGTGGACGCATTTGGGGAGGTGGAATCAAGTTAAATGCGATCGCTGCTACTGCTAAACTTGATACTCCCACGGCAGCAGGAACGACCTGCCTAATTACAGCCTGACTAGCACCACCATAGCGTCTAGTAACTGGTTGTAGTTCTAGGGATAATTCTGGTAAAGTCTGGGTATCAGCAAAAAACTGATCCACTGCTTCTACTAAATCAAACAACTGCACCGTATTCAAATCTATTTCAATAGGCGGACGTTTGGAATTGTTAGAGTGAGACTCGAACCCCTCTGGAGCACTTTCTGAATGTATGATTAACCTGTGGCGGTTGCTGTCAATTTTTTGAAACTCTACTAGCTCCGATTCTTGGTTGTGTGCTTGCGGATTGGGTACACTACTTAAAAATTCTTGGGCATAGCCACTAACAGCCCTCACCAAACTTTCAAAAAATTCTCGCCCTCCCGTTAGGGGTTGATTGTAACCAGATAAATAGCATTCTGCATTTACCAATATTGATAATTCTGGGCGCATTTCCTGGAAGTGTGCAGCCCTAGTGACATCACTTAACCCTTCTAAAAGAAGAGTACAATTAGGTAGACTGTACTTACGTTGAATATTCATTCCACTTCACCGTCAAAAAGACTAATCCAGAACCGCTGCATTCCAGCTGTACCAGTACAAAATAGTAATTGCCCTAACAAATTTATCGCTAGCGCATCTAATTTTTCATCAGAAGTTAATGCTAGTACACCAGAACGCCGAGCATTCATCCGGCTCTTAAAATGCGCTCTAAACCGCTCTAGGTAATTAGATAGCCGCAAATTCTGTTCTAATGGAATCTGTTTTTCTTCCATTTGTTGACATATCATTAATAACTGGCGGATGACAACAGTTAAACGCCGTGCTATGTGGCAAGCAATGACCACCAAAGCTTTTGCTTCCATAATAGTTAAGGGACGGCGTATATGCGCTCTTCGTAGCGGGTTAGAGCTACGCATCCGCCATAAATTCACCCTATCTTTAACAATTCCTTTAAGATCCAACTCTTGAGCAAAAGCCAGGATTGCTTCCGAACCACCAAGCTCTAAAGCTTCAATTGCCAGTAAAATCAGGTCAATTTGCAGCCTGGTTCTCCGAGGACACGTTTTGGAAGCGATCGCAGGATCTGGTAAAGTGTCCAGAATCATCGGCAGTGAGTCTTGGGTTGGACTGTTGAACGGCGTTAAACTTGCTGAGACATTCATTCTATAAATACCTTGTGCGGTTCCAACAGACTAGATAAAACAAATTTAAGATCGGTAGTCAGACTTGAGCGTTAGACTTGTGGCAGTAACATGACTACCTGATATATACATTACTTAACTCTTTCTACTCAAAGTTTTCCCTATATTGAAATCAAAGTTTTAAAACATAAGTTAATTCACCTCATTTATTTAGTGCAATACCTTTTCTAGCTTGGTTTAGATTCTAATTATCGTCAATGAAAGGCGAAGTTTCAGCCTCGACCCCCAGCGTATGACATTATAGTGTACGATTTTTCAGGTATCTGAAAATGGGGACTGGAGATTGGGGACTGGGGACTGTGATAGCTATGAATTTAAATTAATAACTCCTCACTCTTCACTCCTAACTTTCCCTACTCCCCATTCCGCACTCCCTATTCCCCATTTTATGGATTTAAAGTCTCTCGTTCGTGACATCCCAGATTTCCCGAAACCCGGAATTTTATTTCGGGATATTACTACGCTACTGCGCGATCCAGAGGGACTGCGCTACACTATTGACTTTTTAACACAAAAATGCAACGAAGCTGGAATAACGGCTGATTATGTCATTGGTATCGAGTCGAGGGGATTCATTTTTGGCTCACCTCTGGCTTATAAGTTAGGAGTTGGTTTTATTCCCGTCCGCAAAAAAGGTAAGTTACCAGCAGCCGTTCACTCAATTGAATATGAACTAGAGTATGGTACAGACTGCCTAGAAGTGCATCAAGACGCTTTACACCAAGGTAGCCGAGTTTTGATTGTGGATGATTTGATTGCCACAGGTGGAACTGCGAGTGCCACAGCAAAGTTGATGCAGAAAATTGGCTGCGAAATAGTAGGATTTGGGTTTATTATCGAGCTACGGGATTTACAAGCGCGTACATATTTGCCGGACGTGCCGATTATCTCTTTAATTGAATATTAGTCATTTGTCGTTAGTCATTAGACAAAGGACAAATGACTAACGACAAATGACAAAGGACAAAAGATAAATGACATCTACGAAAATTTCCTTGGAGACAGGTCGGGATTGGCTAATCAGGCTAGTCACGAGCGAAACTTTTGTTTATGTGGTAAAGCGAGTATTGCAGGCACTGCTGACTTTGTTGTTGGCATCAGCGTTGTCGTTTTTCATCATTCAACTTGCTCCCGGTGATTATGTAGATACGCTGCGCCAAAATCCGAAGATATCTCCAGAAAGAATTGAGGAAATCAAACGGCAGTTTGGTCTGGATAAGTCTTGGCCAGAGCAATTTGGGCTTTGGTTATGGCGAATCTTGACAAAAGGGGACTTTGGCACGAGTTTTATTTATCAACGTTCAGTGGCATCGCTGCTGTGGGAACGAGTACCAGCGACTTTACTATTAGCGATCGCATCTTTAATTGTCACATGGGCGATCGCCATCCCTTTAGGGATCTTTGCCGCTGTCAAACAAAATAAGCCAGCAGACCTGATTTTACAGGTGATTAGTTACGCTGGACAAGGCTTTCCCATTTTCATCACTGTTTTAGCACTGCTGGTTTTTGCCCAAATCACCTCGCCACTGTTCCCAGTGGGTAGCATGACTAGCATCAATCACTCAGAACTGACGTGGTTTGGCAGAATCTTAGATATCGGCTGGCACATGATTTTACCCACGATCGCACTCTCAATTACTAGTTTTGCTGGTTTGCAACGCATCACTCGCGGCGAATTATTGGATGTTCTGCGTCAAGATTACATCCAAACGGCTCGTGCCAAAGGTTTACCAGAAAACCGCGTCATCTACGTTCATGCACTCCGCAACGCCATAAATCCCTTAATTACCTTATTGGGTTTTGAATTGGCTGGTTTATTAAACGGTGCCTTCATTGCCGAATTTTTCTTCAACTGGCCCGGTTTAGGGAGGTTGACTTTACAGGCTTTACAAGCTCAGGATTTATATTTATTAATGGCAAGCTTGGTAATGGGCGCAGTGCTGCTGATTGTTGGCAATTTAATCGCTGACTTGATGCTTAAAGCTGCCGATCCACGCATTCGCCTAGAAAATCTCAATTAGCTGCCAATGAAAAGAAAAAAATCAAGACGTATTGGGCGATTTCCAGGGTACTGACTCCGAGATCATAAACGCGATTAAGTGCTACCAACTATCAAACAACAAGTAAGTAGTCAGAGTGCGGATGTCGTTGAAGCAAATCCTGCCGATTCCTTACCCTCTCTTGAATTTGGCTACTTTCAGTGTCAAGTAAGCTCTTCGGAATTCTTGGGGTTTAATAATGAGGGGGAAAGGGAAAGGGAACCCCATATTTAAAACAGGGTTTTCAAGTATGGACGCTGATTTTTCTCTTCTACGAGACGCAGTGCGTTCGTACTACGTGCCTCAAAAATCTTCTTTTTTGTTCGACCTATTTAAAAATACTTGCTCTATACCGTATGGGGGAAAGAACTTTGCTCTTCTTCCTTTAACCCTTTCCCCCTTCTTGGTAAGTAATTAAGCGGACATGATATAACTAACTGATTTTTTTACCAAGCCCACACTTACTTCTCGTATTAGTGGATTTCAGCATTTTCCTTTTTAAGCGGGCGGCGGGAATCGAACCCGCATTAATAGCTTGGAAGGCTATAGTTTTACCACTAAACTACGCCCGCAAATCTCCAACCCTATAAATGTAACACAGTTTCTGTAAAAAATCAAGCATTTAATTAGAATTAGCGGGTTGGATTTTAATCCTCACATACAGATCGCTCAATTCTGGTTTTGTGCCATCGTTGTTGTGGGCAGCAAGAAAGTTTTCTGTTTTGAAAACTTCGCTGAGGACTTGCTCGTATGTGCTTTTTGCACTTTGCAGTGTTGCTGGTTCTATTTCTAGAACTACAGCCCGTTGAAAGTTGCCATTGTTATCAATTATTAAGCTAGCCAACAGCTGTGCTGGCTCAAGTCCAGAATTGTGGACAAGAAAACTTGAGTCTAATTGTTTTGTGTTGCTTCCCCTGTATAAAGCGATAACGTCGGGTAAAGCATCTTGTCGTAGTCTTCCTGATTGTATCAAGTTACTCACTTCATCTCTAAGTAAAGGAGCTACTATTGCTACTGATGCTCCCCCAGTCGGAGTTACTGGAGTTTCTCTAGTCGGAGTTGCTGGAGTTTCTCTAGCCGGAGTTGCTGGAGTTTCTCTAGCCGGAGTTACTGGAGTTTCTCTAGCCGGAGTTGCTGAAGTTTTTCTGTTTTTAGGTTCTGAAACTGGTCGATTTGATGGAATACCTGTAGGTAGTGGCGTTCCCTTTCCCAGTTTGATTTCTTGACGACGCTTCCAAGGTAAATTCCCAGATGGAACTGTAGGTGTCGGTGTGGCTATAGGTGTCGGTGTTGGTTTCGGTGTGGCTGTAGCCGTTGGGATTGGTGTCGGTGTTGGTTTCGGTGTTGGTGTTGGCGTAGGAACTCTTGGTTGTCTAAAGGGTTGGTTATTAGGTTTAGAGGCGTAAGTCCGACTCTTCTGCTGGAGATTATCCACAGAATTTATTGCGCCAAAATCTTGATTTCTAGGCGTAATTCGTGCTGTTTGTGGTGGACTTGCTGGTACGGACTTTTGAGTTGAGGCTAGTGGCTTTGACGAAACTGTTTTGGCTGTTGATTTTGATTTGATTATTGATTTTGTTTTGGGAGCAATGTCTATCAATTCAATGGGAATAGCAGATTGATTTTGCTGGGGAAACCACAGACTAAATGCATTAGATGAGCGCATCAGCCAGAACACCAGCAAGTGCAGAGAGACTGAACCTACCACGACAGAAATCCACAAACCTGGTGGGTCAGTGTGTCGTCTCCAGACCTTGGCCGGAATTGGAGTTTTGTCTACAACCGATGGTGTCATATTATAGAAACTAATCTTTGATTTGGCTGCACGATGAAAGCCAAGCAAGGTGACTATAGCACCCCCAACCAATTTTGCCCGCAGCGCAATCCTTGTGAGCGGGGTGGTTGAGAAAACGAGCAAATCTTTGGGATGATTTACACATCTTGACCATCAATGCCATAAGCTAAAACCAAGCTAATAGGTATATGTTGCATCGCCCTTGGCGTCTCCCCTTGGGAGAAGATAATAGATTTGGGTCTTGAGAACCAGGACTGCTGACAAGAGGAGGGAATGTAAGACCAGAACTAAGGAGTTCTGAAGGCTGTTCCCGTTGAATTGGGAAGCTTACACTGTAGAGTTTGCGGTATAGTTCCGCAGTAGAGGTCAGTCCCTAGTAGTTCACAATACCAGTCTAAATTTTAGCGATTAACCATTACCTCTGGTGTAACAGCGAAAGTCAAAACTGTTTCATCTACTCCTTTAAGTTCTAGCGGACTACCTTTAGTGATTTCTCCTTCCTGTAAATAATCTGCCACGGCAGCAGAAACCAGTATCGTACCGGGAACAGCGGCAGCTTGCAACCTTGCGGCAATATTCACACTTGGGCCTATGGCAGTATAATCGGCACGTTCAGCGCTACCAAACATCCCCACAACAGCAGTACCTTGGTGGATACCGCACCGGAACTGTACGCTAGTAAGTTTATCGCCATCAAATACACCTTGATCTTGCCAGCGCTGATTTAAGTCAGCCAGTGAGCGGTGCATTGCTCTTGCTGTATTAATGGCACGACGCACTTGTTCATTAGGGGTTAGTTCTTCCGGCGCTCCGTATAAAGCTAAGATAGCATCTCCCATAAATTTATCAACAGTGCCGCCATTGCCAAAGACAACTTTGGTCATGGCTTCTAAATATTCATTTAGCAACTCTGCGACTCGCCGGGATCTGAGAGTATTTGATAGCTGTGTAAAACCTACGATATCACTAAATAAAACTGTAATTAAGCGTGGTTCTGGGCGCAAATCTAATGTTAAATCTCCGGTTGCGGCTTTTTGCACCAATACAGCCGGTAAAAAGCGCTTTAGCACCGATTCTGTGAGATAAGTATTTAACTCCACAATTCGCCGTTCATTTTCTTTCAATGCTAAAAGATTGCGAACTTCCGCCAAAAGTTCCCGATCATTGAATGGTTTTGCTAAATAAGCATCCGCGCCATGTTCTGTACCTTCGATGCGGGTTTCTTCGTCAACTTTTGCTGTCAGCAGAATGATTGGTATTCCTTTCAACTTCTCCTCATTGCGGATCATCTGAATCATCTCAAGTCCGCTGACCAAGGGCATCATTAAGTCAGTCACAATCAAGCTGGGTATAATTTCCTTAGCTCGACTGTACCCTTCAGAACCATTACGAGCCGTCTGTACATAATAACCATTGCGGCGGAAAATTTCAGATACATAGGTTCGCAAATCGCGGTTGTCATCTACAACTAAAATTGAGTGCTGAGTCTTAAGTGCTGAGTCTTTAGTATCAATACTGGGGGAGAGGTTTATTGTAATATCTTCAATATTGTCTGTTGTTGACTCTACTAGTTCTAAATCAGCCAATTCTACGTTAGCGCGGCTCGTATTCAGTTCGGTAGGCGTTTCTAGTACTTGCTGTGCGGGTAAATGAGCATTTCCAGTCACAAGCCATAAACTAAAGGTAGTGCCTTGACCGTAAACTGATTCTACGGTGACTTGACCACCATGTAATTCGACCAATTCTTTAACTAAAGCTAAACCCAAACCACTGCCTTCATAGGAGCGGTTTGCTGAACCTTCAGCTTGGCGGAAACGCTCAAATAGGTGGGGAATTTGTTCTTTAACAATGCCAATTCCAGTATCTTGTACTTGCAATATGCAACGATCGCGCTCAGATTTTAGTCTGACACTGATCGTGCCACCTTCAGGAGTAAACTTCATGGCATTTGACAGGAGGTTATAAACCACTTTGTCAAATTTTTCCATATCCAAGTACACCGTAGAACATTCGTCTAACTGAGTAACGAGATGCAGTCTCTTTTTCTCACAGTAGGGACGAAAAGATTCCACTATTTGGCTGACAAATTCGACTAAATCGGAGGGATGGAAACTAGGCTGCATTCTCCCCGCATCTAGGCGTTGTAAATCCAGGAGTTGATTTACTAGTCGCAGGAGGCGGCGAGAGTTACGCAGGGCGATCGCACTTTGGGAGTAAGATAATCCCTCACCAGCCGCCACCGCCGACTCTAAAGGCCCTTGAATCAAGGTGATGGGTGTGCGAAACTCATGGGAAATATTTTGGAAAAATTCGGTTTTTTGTTTGTCTAATTCCAGTAAGCGTTCAGCTTGTTGGCGAGTTTTTTGATACAAGTGTGACTGCTGCACAGCGATCGCTGCTTGCGCTGCTACTGCTTTCGCCAAGTCGATATCAGATGAGAGCCATTGGCGTACTTTTTTACCTTCATATAACGTAATACTACCGATACATTTACCATCAGCCAATAATGGCACAAACATTAGCGATCGCGCTGGCATTTTTAATGGCAAATCAAAACCCCGCACATCTGAGGGAGAATGGCTCACATTACCAATTACCACAGGTTCATGTGTCTGTAGCATTTGTTGGAGGATGGGATTCTCCTGTATAGATGCTTGAGAATAGGGTAATCTCTGGCTTAGTAGGTGATTATTGCGACTTATATTCTTGTCTATGGCTGACGATGCCTGTGGCGGGCTGTGGCTACGTAAATTTTCTGAATGTAGAAAACTGTCATACAAGCCCACACACTCGACAAACTCATCTTCCTCTGTCCACAAAGATAGGACACAGCCATCGACTTGTAAAGCTTGTCCCAATTGCTGGGTGATTGCCGCAAAGATATCTTGGGGATCTAGGCTAGAGCGAATCGCGCTAGTAATCGTATTAATCAAGCTCTCTCGCTTGGCAAGGGCACGTACTTGTTCGTAAGCATAAGCTTGAGACAAAGCTAAGGCTGCCTGATCCGCTACCATCAGCACTAACTGCACCTCATCATCGCCCCAGAAGCGAGGCACAGAACACTGGTGCAGTGCTAGCACTGCCATCAATTCTTGTTGGCAGATTAATGGCACAACTAAGCTAGAACAAATGTTAGCAGCAGCAAAAGCTTGCCCACGCTCGCGCAGTTCGGGAGTGTTTCCGTGAATGCGCTCATCATCAATCGCATCGTGAATCACCTGGACTTCGCGGGTTTCCCACACCGTCTGAGCCAAAAGAGGCAGAGAGCGAGAGGGGATGGGGGGTAGAGGGGAAAGACTTACTGCAACTTCCTTTGTACTCTCCTGCTCAACAGCTTCTTCAGAAAGAGGCTTCTGATAAATAAACCCTTTATCCGCCAACTGCTCATCTTGGAAGGGACGCAACAGACAGACATCCACCTCCAACATGTGACCCACTGTATCTACAATTGCTTGCAAAATTTGTCTGTAGTCTAAAGCACTGCGAATCGTATTAGTAACGGTATTCAGCAGCGATTCTTGACGGAGTGTGCGGGTAAGTTCGCGGGTACGAGCTTTGAGGACATTGTGGGTATCCAAAGCTTGGCGTACCACTGCTTTTAGTTCTTCAGCTTCCCACGGTTTGGTTACATATTTGAATACCTTGCCAGCGTTAATTGCTTCCACCAGGTCTTCGACATCGGTGTAGCCAGTTAGAATAATCCGGATAATATCTGGATATTGAGTTGCTGTCAGGCTCAAAAATTCTGTACCGCTCATCATCGGCATCCGCTGATCGGAGATGATCACCGCGACTTCTCCCTCTTGAGCCAGCAGATCGAGTGCCGCAGGGCCAGAGTTTGCCCTCAGCACCTTATAGTCGCGATAAAAAGTGCGGTAAAGCAAGTCAAGGTTGTCTGGTTCATCATCGACAACCAAAATTTTAGGCTTACTGTTTGCTTGGGATTTCATGCACCGCTTTCCTGCTGCAACGGCAGTCGGATAAAGAATAATCTGATCAGGTAAGGATTTTTCTGAGTCAGGTAAGAGCAGAGCATTTCGACCAATAAAGCTGTTTGGCTACATGACTGCTGAGTGTAAGAACGTTTACTCACAGTAATTCGTCTCAATGGCTTGTGCCGATTACTGTTTGCTTTGGTGCAGTGTAATTGCTTTCATAGTCAGTTTTAGTGTTACAGAGTCGACGCTTGCTTGCCAAATCTTTTTTCACCTCCTGTGAGCAATGTCTGATAATACATACAACGCTCATAGCTAGCTGAAAAATCCAGATGAAGCTGCATATTAAGTTTTCCCTCCGCAGCAGTTGTACTAACACTTGCAGGTAAATTTTATTTATGGTAGTCATGGTAGAGTGAGCAAAATTCAAACAATAAGATTTAAAGCCAAAGTATAGTATTAGACAAATACCTCTTTCTAATTTAGCAATCAGAACTATCATTAAGACAAGTGGTGGTGGTTGGGCAGTTAGAGATTAGGGATTAGGGAACCTTGCAGATTCTTGTCCCAGTAGCTGTACAGCCTATTTGGATGACTTGGTAGCAAAGTAGTGCCAGTGTAGCGGCAACTGCAAAAACAAGTTCAGTACTGCAACCAAGGGTGGTTTGAAACCAGAGTTTGCCAATGGTGTACTTACTTAACAATTTCGGAAATGCTGCTTACGGACAAGTTATGCTATTGCTCTGCCCACTCACCGAAAGCTCTATCACTTTACAGATGTTTTTGTGGTAATCAGTTTGATATTCTGCCTACCTAAAACAAGGGATGCACTGAACCTACTGAATTTAAGGTTATAGATTTATGAAGTTGTAACTCCTAAGACTCTTTCAAAAATGCAGGTTATAAAACCCCAAACTAAAGTGTAAAAGTATGTTTGCTCCACAAGCAAAAACTAATTAGCAATATCGGTTCAGTTAAATCTCCTCGGCAACTCTTAAGTTCTGATTTAGTTTAAATCTTGTTTTAGGATATTTGAGAAAATTTTTGTTGAATAAAATCAATACTAAACTAGCCTTGAAATATCGGTTTTTTCACCCATACCACCAACAACCAATCGATCCAGCTTCCTACCAATTCCAAATTCGTACGGCGACACCTGCTGATTTGATTGGTGTCGCCCAAATTATTACTGAAAGCTTTCATTCCCACAAGGGTATATGGGGATGGGCTTTCCCATTGCTACGTCTGGGTATTTACGAAGATTTAAGGCATCGGATGGCATCACCTGCGCCTCGTCATGTTTGTTTAGTCGCCTTTGAAGCTACTGGTGGTGACGCTAATAACTTAGTGGGAAGCGTGGAACTGGGTGTACGTTACAGTGAATCATGGAGCCAGGTTGGCGTAGGTTTTCCTTACTTATCTAATTTAGCGGTTCACCCAAAATACCGTAGACATGGTGTGGCTTCAGGATTACTTACTAGCTGTGAAAAAGTATCTCGCGAGTGGGGATTTCAAGACTTGTATCTCCATGTTTTAGAAAATAACCATCAAGCAAGACAGCTTTATTTCAAGCTGGGATATCGGGTGCATAAAGTCGAATCGAATTGGAATACATTTTTCCTAAGACGCTCAAGCCAGATGTTATTGCACAAGCACCTGAGTGCTGACTCGATTATCTGAATTTTGTTTTGGTAATTGTCAAGTTTTGTGTTGCAATTAATTTGGATAAAATCTGCCACTTATAGCGGTAATCAAACACAAACTAACCTAATTAAAAATCCAGCCAATATTAGCTAAATATCTAAATAAAAACTAAAACACATAACTTTACGAAGTGAGTAAATAGCTTTTAGTAATTCTTTTGAGGAATAATATTTGCTCTAGACTTTTTACCAAAAATCCTCTTGAGCGTATTCAAAAAAGTATCTTTCTAGAAAAGTTTTTTAATGTTATAAAATGTTAAGTTTTACATTTTTTGATTTGTCGCTAACAAATATTTTAAAGTATTCAATATAGATTATAATAGCAATGTACGTGAAATTACGCTGAAAGAAATTATCACTTCCTCATAATAACTTTGTAATTAAGATATTGATCTTTATAAAAACTTTAAGAAAACACGACTAGGGTTTACAGACAAATCTAGTTATATCTCATAAAATATAATCACTCAATTACTGAAACAACGCCTATCTATTGCTATTTTAGTTAAATTGAGCAGAAAAGTCTTGATAATAAAAGAATTCAAAAACCTGATTTGACATAACAGCTATTTCCGTTTTTAAGTGCATACTACTACCACATTCATTGAAAGTTTAAAAAACATGGATAGCGAACAGCATCGACGCTATCAGACCTCTATGGTATCAACTTATTACCCTGAAACTACTTTCCTTGACTCTCTTGTCATGTCAGACGGAACTGAGCAATCGCAAGGTTCGGATCTCCTTACACGTTTGCACAGTGGAGAAGTTTTCATCGTCAATAGTCGTAGGCGAAATGGATTAATACTCTTTAAACGCTACCATGCAGAGTTTGCAGGGCCTGGGGCTGCTGTGGGTGGGGATTACGATTGTGATTGCCAAAGAGCACTGCCTATAGGTAATCTGTCTTTATTAACTCCTGAATCTAATGAAGAACGCCAGAAGGCTTACTTGATTAGGCGACAGTGGATTCGATTGATCAAACAAATTACAGAAAACCCACTGCCTGGGCAGCGAGTCCAGAAGATTCTCGATCAATTTGAACAATACTTTCCACCAGAAATAGTGGCGCTTTTGCCTGATGTTGCCTTTGCTCTTTTAGTGGGTGTGCTGCCACAAACAGTGGGAATAGTACGGCGTTTGGGCAGTGAGGTGAACAGCAGGTTTAATTACTGAGTAAATTGCTAAGATGACAAATTTGCCAAAGCAGCTTGGACTCGATTAACGGTGCGGGCGTTTTCCTCTATGGTTCCGACAGTAATTCGCAATCCGCCGCTAATGTATCGAACAAGAGTGCCCAGTGTTCTAAGTTTCTGGTGCAAAGTTTTTAATGCAGCTTCTTGTGAATTAAAGCCATTGGGTTTAAGACGCAGGTAAATAAAGTTTGCAGCACTTGCAGTAACTTGTAGTTCTGGTTGCTGGGATAAAATTTCGATAAGTTTGGCTCGTTCATTCAGAGTTTGGGGAATTGATTGCAGCAAGAGTGTGCGATTTTGTAAACCAACTAATGCTGCTGCTATGGAAAAACTGGGGAGATTGTAGGGTAAGCGAACTTTTTCTAAGATGGCGATCGCTTCGGGATCAGCGACGCAATAACCAATACGGAGAGATGCCAATCGGAAAGCTTTAGAAAACGTGCGTAATATTACCCAATTAGGACGCTGTGCTAATTCACCTACTAGAGTAGTTTGGCTGAATTCAAAGTAAGCTTCATCAATTACTACCAAAATATGCTGACTCAAACTTCTCAACCACGCCAACTCTGCCGCAGTTAAGCTGTTGGCAGTCGGCGAATTAGGATGCACTACGAAAACTACGCGAATCGGGGGATTTTGAGTTTGTTCGATCGCAGACTGTGCGGCGCTTATGTCAATTTCAAAATTTGTTTCATTTCTATCCACCGCCACTACAGGAATGCCTAAAGTTTGTGCCAAAATTCCGTACATAGAGAAAGTGGGATTGGCAACGAGAATTGACCCTTCTCCTCCTAGACAGGTGGCGATTAATAAAGAGCGGATTAGTTCATCTGAACCATTGCCAACAGAAATATTGGCAGCAGTAAACAAGGATGAGGATAGGGCGGCTGACTGATTGACGTACTCGGCGATCGCATCCTTAAGTGTTTCATGTCCGCCATCGGGATAACGATTTGTTTCAATTACTTGCTGATACGTCCACGCCAGCTTCTCTTTTAACTCAGGTGGTAAATCGTAGGGGCTTTCATTTGTATCCAGCCGATCAAACTGTGTGGCGACAGAATCGGCTGTATCGCTGCTAGGATGAGGTTTATAAGCGGTGAATTGGGCTAAATCTGACCGGATGAAGGGAAGCATAACGATTTTAGATTTTGGATTTTAGATTTTGGATTTTAGATTTTAAATCAATATTGTTCATAACAGACTTAATTTCCCCTAACCATCCTTAACAGTTAGTAAATCTAGCCTCTTTGGATCTGTGAGTTCAGTAGTACTTACTGAAAAATATTAGGTTAGGTGTGAGTTTAATATTTTACAGCCTCAAGGTAGTTGGCAAAAGATGCGAATTGCCTGCCAAATTTCTTCCATAACATTACCCAAGGCGTGGTCACTGTCGAGTTCGACTAACTCCACCCAAGGACGCGAACGCGCAAAGTCACGACTGGCTTCGATCGGAATGACTTCATCCTTTTTGCCATGCAAAATCAGCGTGGAGATAGGGCGTTGCAAAAGCTTTTCTTGGTATTGGGCCGCATCTGTAACGAAATCGTAACTTAAAGGAATTGTTCGCTCCTCCCCATAGTGGTAGATCATGAGAGATTTTTCTTGCTGCCAACGCTGTACTTCTTCATCCCCTAGCTTGGGCAACCAATGGGATAAAAACCCAAAAGCTGGTGCTAGCAAAACTAAGCGTTGCACTTGTAAATTTTGCTGTCCCAAGTGGGCGGCGGTTAAACCACCCAAACTTGAGCCAATCAGCGTTACTAGTGTAAAATCATTACTGAATTCTGCGGCAACTTGAGTGATCTGACGAGTGATTGTCAACTGCGAAAAATCGCCAGCATTGAGATCGGGAATTTTCAGCTTTGTCTGAATTTGGGTAAAGCGATCGCCTATATCTTGGGCTTTGGCAGATTTAGGGCTGGAAGCAAATCCGTGAAGATATATGTAGTCCAAGGTTGTAAATAGTTAGGAGTTAAAAATTATTGAGTGTTGATAAATAAAGATTTATCATTTGTTGTGGCTCACTTATAATTCATAACTCACAACTCCTCACTCCCAAGTTTTTTTACCGCATTGTGACAAATTCCTCTGCGGATGAGGGATGGATACCCACAGTGGCATCAAAGTCTTTTTTAGTTGCGCCCATTTTGAGGGCGATCGCCACACCTTGAATGATTTCAGCGGCATTTTCACCTACAATATGAGCGCCTAACACTTTGTCAGTGTTGCTATCAACCACCAACTTCATCATTGTCTTCTCTTGCTTACCAGTCAAACTATGGTACATGGGGCGGAAGCGAGTGTGAAAAATTTTGACGGCATCACCGAGTCTTTCCCGTGCTTCGGCTTCTGTCCAGCCGACTGTCGCGGCTTCAGGGTTAGAAAATATGGCTGTAGGCACAGTTGCGTGACTAAATTCGCGGCGGTTATCCCCGAATTCACTATCGGCAAAGGCGCGACCTTCGCCAATGGCCACGGGAGTTAAATTGATTCGGTCGGTGACATCGCCAACAGCAAAAATATTCGGTTGACTAGTTTGACTATATTCATTGACTGCGATCGCACTTGTGGTAGGATATCCAGGCCCTTCCATAGAACTAGCGACAACATCAACCCCAGCGTTTTCTAAACCTAGTCCATCTACATTGGGAGTTCGACCGGTCGCTACTAAAAACACGTCAGCAATTACTGGTTCTTGGTCGTCCCCTGATAAAGTTAGTTTCAAGCCTTCTGGCACGCGTTCAATTGTTTTTACCACATTATTCTTAATCAACCGAATTCCGTGGTTTGTCATGCCCTCTTCGATTTCTATGCGAATGTCATCATCAAATCCATTCAAAATCTTTTCACCTCTGGTAATTTGTGTCACCTCAGAACCCAAACCGCGCATAATACAAGCAAATTCCGTGCCGATATAACCAGCGCCAATAATAACGATGTGTTTCGGTTGTCTTTTTAAATGAAAGATTTCGTTAGAGGTAATCCCATATTCCATCCCTGATAAATCTGGTTTGACAGGACGACCACCAACAGCAATTAAAATTTTGTCTGCTGTAACTTTACGTCCATCAACTTCTACTGTGTGGGGGTCTACCAATCTGGCGCGACCGGAAAATAGTTCTACTCCGACTTTTTCTAAGAAGCTGATGTGTAGCTGCGACAGTCGCCGAACTTCCTTATCTATAGATGTAATGAAATATTCCCAGTCAAACTCAACATTACCCACTTTCCAGCCATAGCCTGAAGCGTCACTGAACAGTTCGGGAAAGTGAGACCCATAGACCATGAGTTTTTTGGGAACGCAACCGCGAATCACACAAGTGCCACCAACTAAATCATATTCAGCGATCGCCACTTTTGCACCGTAGCTAGCCGCTCGTTTGGAAGCTGCCAAACCTCCAGAACCCGCACCAATTACAAACAGGTCGTAATCAAAAGTCATAAGTTTATGTTCTCTTTAGCAACAAGTTAGTTCCTGGGAACTTACACACAGAACGTGATTGAACTATATAAGGATATCCGGTGAACCCTGTGTAAGTCCTGTCCTTGATTTAATCTAGCGTTAGCAGATGCTATCTGGTCGTAGGGAATATCACTTTTTGCTTTGGCGGCTGTAGAGGCAGTAGATAACAGTTGTTATAGTTCTGCCTCTGGTGTCGGGTATAAATCTTTGGTACTGCGCTGGAATAACTAAATACAATAATTCTATTAATTTGTGGTAAATATTTTACATGTCTATGTAATACTACGGTTAAACGACAGGGTAGCCATCGCTCTGACTTCTCTCTGTGCTTACCTCTGCGCCCTTATGTCTTTAAATTTCAACCCTCAATTCGCCACAATTTTACGCAAAGCTGTACTAAGTCCCACAGGACTTACGCAAAATTATGGCAAAACGAACCGCGTTCGGCGTTGGCAGAGCGTCTCGTATCCCATTAGCAGTTTTATGTGCTTGGAGACTCAGTTGGAGTAACAGGTGTAGTCTGTGTCGGAGTGGTAGGTGTAGTCTGTGTCGGAGTGGTAGGTGTAGTCTCTGTTGGGATGGCAGGTGTAGTTTCTGTAGGAGTGACAGGTGTAGTTTCTGTGTGAGTGACAGGTGTAGTTTCTGTAGGAGTGACAGGTGTAGTTACGGTTGGAGTGACAGATGTAGTTTCTGTAGGAGTGACAGGTGTAGTTACGGTTGGAGTGACAGGTATAGTTTCTGTAGGAGTGACAGGTGTAGTTACGGTTGGAGTGACAGGTATAGTTTCTGTGGGAGTGACAGGTATAGTTACGGTTGGAGTAACAGGTGTAGTTACGGTTGGAGTGATTGTTGGGGTTCTACTAGAATCGATACCAACGTTATTATTCTGAGGGTTTGGGTTTTTATTGTTACCATTTATCCCAGATCGCTGGTCAGTATTTAACAACACTTGTCCTGCGTCCTCAAAGGAATTTGATGGGGAATCATCTCCAATGGGGTTTACTGGGAAATTGCTTGTGATAGTGTCGTTGGTGGAGGAAGTTGAAGGACTAGTAGTTAGCTCTGCAAAAGATGGGTTTTCAACTACTCCCTCACCTGTTATCGGCGACTGTGCGTTCAAAGCCGCAACAGTTTCAGCTTGAACGCTAGCGATCGCCGGATCGGCTGTAGGCCTAATATTTTGCCTATTTAAATCAAATCCCCGGACTAGATCGCTGGTTTGATAAAAATTTCTGAGATCAAAATCGTATAAACCCTGAAATTTGCCTTTAATTATAACCATCATTTGTCCTGCTTGCAGCACCTGAGTTTGAGAAGCTTCCTGATTAGAAACTTCAATGCCGCTATTGGTCAGCGCACCCACAATTGTGGTATCAGTTTGTTGGTCGTAGCGTACAAATAATGCTGAACCACGAATTGCTGCTGCTGCACTTGGCGTTTGTATACGTGTTTCCCCCCTTCCAGGTGGGATAAGCAGCAATGCGGTTCCGTTTGAGAGTCTAAAACTGCGAGTCTTTGGTAAAAATTGAAATATAGCCTGTTCCCCAACTCGTGCCAAAGAGCCGTCGTTAAAGCGCAAGTCTGCTAGAGAAGCTTGACCTGTTGATAACCCATCCCCAGGAATCATTGCATCTAATTTGCGTGCAGGACGTTTCTTGTGTCTATCTCTGGGTATTAGTTGTACTAAGTTGCGGAGGTTCTGAATCTCGGCTCGCGTTAGAGGAGTTATGGCATTTACCCGATTTGGTAAAGGCAGTACTATAACTCCCCATAGACCAATTACTAATAGTGGAAACGATTTATGAAACATAGTTTGAGAATTTGTGAACTTAAAATAATACCAAAAAAGTTAAAGGTTTAAGCTGCTACTAATTATTAGAGTCAGTTTTTTTAGGTAAAATTCTTGGGATTTTAGTTTACATATAATAGATAATAAATAAACTATGTGTTTAGTTTATTTAAGTTTTTCTTCTGAAACTGACATTTTATGCAATCAAGCCTGTGGAAGATTTCAAAGTTAGTACTTGCATATAAACAATTAAATCAGGAGTACCTTACAGATAATCTTTTCTAATCACATCAGCCACAGGGTGATCAGTTATGTGGAAAAAGGAGTTTTTAGGGATCTGTTGTGAAATGATTCACTGGCTGGATTTCACGAAAGTTTAGCAAAAATTATATCGGAGCATCTCAGTTTTGTAAAAAATCTGCGAAAAAATCCGCAAAGCTGCAACTTGAGTTGGTAGTTTAAGTATATACCTACAAAGCTAAAATAGATGCAATTAACTGTATATTTTGAGTCGGAACTTCCGATGCAACCTGTGGGTGTACATTCGCCAAACGCGATCAACGCGATCTAACCAGATGCGACTCAAGAACTGGAATAATTTCTTTTTTTGTATTTTATTAGCGTCCAGTGGTGGAAGCTCGTGTTGCATTAGAGTAGATGCGGCAGAATCTGCAATTACAGATGTTTGGCATCCTAACAATTTAGCAAGCACACAGGTAACTTATCAGCAGTTATGTCATAAGTTGGAGCAAGAGGCGATTAACTCTGTGTGTAAGCTGTCGAGTGAGTCGCATCCTTTAGACTTTCGGATGCCGTTAAATCTGGTACAGCAAACACCAGAAACGACTCAAACCCCAGACAAAACCGAAGAACCTAACGATACTCAAAAGCAAAATGACCCGCCACAGCTAGAATCGCAGCCAAGTAATTTGCCCATATCTCCTTCAGACTCAAAAGAGCAACTATTAAATGCACCTGAGATAAATCAGTCCCAAAGGCTAGAGAGGCTAATAGAAGTGCTGCGATCGCCAAAACTACCGTTTGAATCTGCTCGCGATCGCGAATTGGGGTTGCGGGTGCGGTTACTACCCCTAGAACAGCAGCCACCACCACCGACAGAACAAACTCTACCTAAGTTGAAACCTATCGGCTATCTACAGGCCCATGTAGGCTACTTCCAGACGAGTAACATTTTTTCGTCAAATCATACTCCCATAGAAGATGGTTTAATTTTTTCTGGACTGACACTAGCCTCTGCATATTTCCCTTTGGGAGCTAAGACTTATTTAAACGGCTCAATTGATGGCAATCTCATTCGTTATATAAATCAGTCACAATATCATTACAACCAGGTGAGATTCAATCTCAGTATTTATCACCAGCTATCCCAGCGAATGTACGGAGAAATCAGTTGGAACAATCAACAGTTATTTTATGCCAACAACAGCGATCGCTTGGATAGCTTCAAAGCTGGCGATCGCTTTTTAAATGAAAATTCCCTGCAACTATCTTTGGGACGGCGAGATCCCTTAACTTCAAGATTAACGCTAGATAGCTTCTACGAATTGAGTGTAAATTTTGCTGACCCCCTAAGTCGTAATCGGATAATCAATTCCTTTTGGGTTTCTCTAAACTACAACTTGCAAAAGCCTCTCCAGGTTGGTATTGACTACCAGGCGAACTTCTCTGACTTTACACAGCGCGATCGAGAAGACCAATTTCATCGGCTATTCGGACACTTAAATTATCGAATATCCGATACCATTAATATGAATGTGCAGGGTGGAGTAAGTTTAGGTAGTTCAACCGACGAAAACATTGATTTTGATGGCTGGTTCTTCAGTATTAATTACAGTTTGCAATTAGGTCAGTTTTGAAATTTGTCAATGACTACAAATAAGAAATCCAATCACTCCAGCTACCAGCATAAAGTTTACCCTTGCTAATACCAGCTAACTCTAAAGAAAGTAAATTCACACAAGCAGTAACGCCAGAACCACAATATACCAAGATTTCTGCGGCTGTTTCTAGCTTTTCCCATCGACGGCGTTGTTCTTCTTGAGGGAGTAGGTAGCCAGAAGAGTCTGTAACTTCTTGCCAGGGATAGTTGACTGCACCGGGAATATGTCCGGCAATTCGATCAATTGGCTCTCGTTCACCTCGGTAGCGATCGCTTTCTCTCGAATCTACCAATACTACCTCGTCACTATCTTTCCGGCTTTTCACCGCCGTAATATCGACCACCTTTTCTGTTTGTACCTGAGCGACAAACCTACCCATCCGGGGTTGAGGAATGACATCTGTAACCGGATAATCAGCTTTTTGCCATCCAGCCAAGCCGCCATCCAGTACTGCTACTTGCTCATGTCCGAGATAGCGCAACAGCCACCATAAACGAGACGCAAAGGCAAAGCGCGAATCATCATAAACTACAACTAAACTTTTTTGGTAATTTACCCCAATCGCCGCCAATTTGTTAGCTATATCATTGGGGTTAGGTAAAGGATGTCTCCCGCCATGCTTACCCACTGGACTGGAAAGATCCTGATTCAAATCTAGGTAATATGATCCCTCTATATGACAAGTCTTGTACTGTTGTTGTCCTAGTTGTGGATCGGCTAGAGAAAAGCGACAATCCACAATGACGACTTGCGGATCTTCTAGATGTTCAAATAACCAAGCTGGCGAAACAACAAATTGGGTATTGGGCATTGGGAATTAGGCGTTATTTAGAGGACTTACGCAACTGGGTTATCAGTTGCGATCGCGCTAATCAGGTCTTTGTCGAGTAGGATGACGTTACCAATGATGACTTTATCATCTTTTGTACCGAAGCCTAGCGATCGCTCGTAGGTTGGGTTAAGAAACGAATACTAAGTAACTATGGCAACTTTAAGTATACGTAATTTAGAAATGCGATCGCGTATATTATGTTGTTCGATGTAAGAGTTAAGTTATGGATGTTGAAGAATTTTTCAATCAGTTGAATGCTGGAGAGACAAACTTTACGGGAGTTAACTTGAGGGGTGCTTGCTTGATCAGGTCTGATCTGAGAGATATCAACCTTAGTGGATCTGATCTGAGAAATGCCGATCTGACTGACGTAGATTTGGCTCGCGTTAACTTGATGGGTGCTAACCTCAGTGGTGCTATTTTGCTGAATGCAAACTTGGAATACGCTATTTTGACAGGGGCTGATCTCAGTGGTGCTGATTTGGACGGTACTAACTTTGAGAATGCCGACCTCAGTAATACCAATCTGAGAAATGCCATTATCGGGAACGTTCGTGATGCCATTCTCTGCAATACAATTATGCCAAATGGAAGAATTATAAATGATGGTTGTGGACGTGGATGAAGAATAATTTTGATTTGAGGTCAGTGCGATCGCTGGTAGGTTGGATTAAGGAACTAATACCAAGTAACTATGGCAACTTTGAGTATACGTAATTTAGAAATGCGATCGCCTAGCATTCTCGAAAGTAAATTATCTTTGGTGTGGAACTAATCTAATTTTCCAGCTTGTAATTGCTGCACTTGTTCTACTGTTAAGCCTGTAATTCTTGCCACTATTTCCACTGATATACCTTCACGCAATGAATTAAGTGCGACTTGCTCTAATGCTTTTTCGGCACCTTTTTTTTCCCAACTCGTGATAATTTGCATATATTCCTCCTTTTGGTCTAATCCCATTGTACTTATTGCTGCTTTAAAGGTTTGTTCTTCTGTTTCATTTAAGTTCAAATAAGTGTCAATAAAACCAGAAATCAGTTGCATCCTTGCGGGGTCTAATCTGAGAGTAGTTAATAGCCGCAAACATTCCGCCTTGACTTGCGGACGTTCTTCTTGTGAAATATTCATTTTTGCCATAAGTGCTGCGGCAATAGGGTTTTGTTGGATTAAATAATCTCGCCAACTAATTCTATTTAATTGAATTGCTGCAAATTGAAACTTGAGTACGTCTAAATTGGGAAATATAATGCTATGTGTTTTTGGTTCTGGTCGTAGCGGTTCATCAAAGGAGAAAATGACGATAGGGTAAATTGGTAAATCGTATTTTTCATAAAGTCTGGCAAAATATTTAAACATCCGTTTGGCAAAATCTTGCTGTGTATAAGATTGAGCCTCAATATGGATTAAAAAGTAAGTTTCTTTTTCTTGATATTTTACTTTTACCAGTAAATCGATTATTTTCTTTTCTCCAGCAGTAACATCCGTTAGTACTTCCTCTGGTAAAAATTGAATCGAGTTTTGGTCAATATCGCAGGCAATAGTAGGCAAAAATAGCTCGATAAATTCAATAAAGAATGTAGAGATTAATTCTTTAAATAAGCGGTCGTGGTCGATAGACATAACCTTTGAGAAAAGCAGATCGCGGTTATTCTATCATGAGATTTTGCAAATATTATTTAAGTGCAATTGATTATTTGTGCTTCGGCTATTTGTCCTGTGGGGAGGTCGGTAATTTGGAAGGTGATGTTGAAGGAGGGGTGATGAGGTTTAGTAAGTTATCTTTATACGTGTTAGTTAATGCAAAGGTGTATAGATGAGGATAACTGCTGAGGAATTGTTGCAACGATATGCTGCTGGGGAAAGAGATTTTACTGGGGTTAATTTGAGGGGGGTTGACTTGAGTGGTGTCAATCTTAGTGGGGCTGATTTGAGTTTTGCCAATTTGAGTAGTGCTAATCTCATCGGTTCCAAATTGAGTGGCGCTAACTTGTTCAGGGCTGGTTTGGACGGAGCTGATTTGACAAGGATTAACCTTACTGGGGCAAATTTGGAAAGGACTCGTTTCGGAAGTATTGATATTGTAGACGCTAATTTGAGTGGGGCTAACTTGAGTGGCGCTACTATGACTGCTGACTTCAGTGGTGCTAATCTCAGTGCTGCGAACCTCAGTGGTGCTGACTTGTATAGGTCTTACCTGAAAGACACTATCTTGAAGGATGCTAACCTGGCTGGTGCCGATCTGACTAACGTTTATTTCGAGAAGGCTGACTTGACTGATGCCAACCTGTTAAACGCCAATGCCGCTCATTGCAGCTTTGACTGTGTTATCCTCTGTAACACCACTATGCCAGACGGTAGTATTATCACTGATAACTGTTGGAGTGGATCAGGAATAAAAACTATTCAATGCGATCGCTCGTAGGTTGGGTTGAGGAACGAAACCCAACACTGATAACATATATCTCACGACATTTGACTCTTGACTTTTGACTCTGGACAACCTAATCAAAAAAATATGACACTTGCGTAAGTCATTATTTAGTTTTTTGTAAAATGTCAGACTTAGAGAATTTTACACCTAAGTTAACAGCAGATGGTTCTTTCACCTTTGTCTCTCAAGAGTTTGGTGAATCCTTTCACAGCCATTATGGAGCTACGCAGGAGAGTTTTTGTAAGTTTGTGGAACCGACTCAACTAGTTACAGCCGCGCAAAAACCAGTCTTGCGACTATTGGATGTTTGTTATGGTCTAGGATATAACACAGCTGCTGCTTTGCAGACAATTTGGGCAGTGAATCCTAGTTGTTGTGTTGAAGTAATCGGTTTAGAACTGAATCCAGCGGTGCCACAAGCGGCGATCGCTCATCAATTGTTCGACAATTGGAACTGTAACTATATTGAAATTTTGAAAAAGTTAGCTTTTGAGCATCAAGTGCAAACACCTTGCCTGAAAGCGAAGCTACTTATTGGCGATGCTAGAACTACGATAACACTAGTACGTCAGTCGGATTTTTGGGCAGATGCAATTTTCCTCGATCCCTTTTCACCAACACAGTGTCCTCAATTATGGACTGTTGAATTTATTAAACAGCTGTCATTGTGTTTACATCCAGATGGTTTATTAGCCACCTATTCTTGTGCTGCTGCTGTACGCACAGCACTTTTGTCTGCTGACTTAGTGATATGTTCTACCCCACCCGTGGGAAGGCGATCCCCTGGTACCGTGGCCACACATTCTAGGAGTGCTGCGTCTCAAGACTACTCACCACTTACCACCCTCTCAGAAGTTGAAAAAGAACACTTGCTAACTCGTGCTGCTATTCCCTATCGCGATCCTCAACTGAGCGATCCTACCGAAGTCATAGTAATGCGGCGACAACAAGAGCAACAAACCTCTGCCCTGGAACCTGCCTCCTATTGGCGAAAAAGATGGCTGTTGGGAACACAAGGCAGGGATTTTCTAGGAACTAGTTTGTAGTTTGATTGCGATATCTCCGATAGGCTACGCATCAGCGACTGCAAGCTTGATTCTCAGTCTTTAAATTCCAGAAAAGTTAGACATTTTTTGCCAAAAATTCTAATTTCTTTTGCAGATACTCAGGCAACAAGTTTTTACGAGCCAAATAGTTTATTGATATGGTAGTATTTAATATCACATACTGCTTAATAGTATTTGAGTATTGCTATAACTGAGTAAGTAAGAAACATATATATCTAATGATTACCATAAAGATTTGAAATTCAAAATCCGATATCTCGAATAAAGCTATACATTATAACGCTTTCTGACGCCGCTAGGTTAAAAAATCTCCGTAAAAAACCTGATTTAACATTTGTGAAAATTCATCATACTGGAATTAGAAGCAAAAAATTTGACAACAAGATACATCTTGTTCTTAACATAAAAGATACATGCTGCGAAAAATTCAGATCGGCAACTTGACATCATGCATAATCCATATCGAAATTCTGGCTCAGATACAGTCGAATATTAAATTTGTTTTTGAAATCTGACACTGTTAACTTGTGCAAAAACTTGGAGTGCCTTTGTGATTCAATGGAAATCCAACCATACAGGCTTTACAGAAGAAATTGTTAATGGGTCAAACCCCATTAGCACAGTGAAGAGTATGGGTTCAAATCATGCCGTGGGATTGCAAAATGCGGAGGGTTGTTCTTTAGGCTTATCTCAAGAAGACCTGATGCTTAAAGATAGGCAAGCAATGTCTTCTTGGATAAAATGTGATGTTAATTGTGGTGATGATTCATTGGTCTCTAGAACACTACAAGTCAAAGGTTCTAAAGTGAATGGGTTTGATTTAGATCCGCCGAAGGTTTTAGTAGTTGACGATCATGCCGCCAGTCGGATGACTGCTGTCGCCCTCTTGGGGATGGAAGGATACGAAGTGATTGAGGCGGACAGTGGTTCCATTGTTGTCGAATTGGTAACTCAAAAACAACCAGATTTGATTTTGCTGGATGTAATGATGCCAGGAATGGATGGATTTGAAGTCTGCCAATTGCTTAAACAGGATGAGCAGACTAGGCTAATCCCAGTAATTTTTATTACAGCATTAAATGACAGGCGATCGCGCATTCGGGGAATTGAAGTTGGGGCAGATGATTTTCTCACTAAACCCTTTGATCGTGTGGAACTGGCGGCGCGTGTAAAGTCCTTGGTGCGGCAGAAGCGCCTGAACGAAGATTTAGACCATGCCGAACAAGTGCTGTTTTCCATTGCCATGTCTATTGAAAGTCGCGATCCCAATACGGGCAACCATTGCGAACGTCTAGTAAAACGGGGACAAGTTTTTGGTGAATACCTCAACCTCTCACGCTATCAAATTCGAGATTTGATGTGGGGTGGTTATCTCCACGATATCGGTAAGGTGGGTATTCCCGATGCAGTGCTGCTAAAAAAAGGCGAACTCACCCCCGAAGATTGGCAGATTATGCAGCAGCACGTTTTGATTGGAGAAAAAATCTGCCAGCCACTACGCAGTATGCGGGGTGTAATTCCGATTATTCGTCATCACCATGAACGCTGGGATGGATCGGGCTACCCTGATGGACTCAAGGAGGATGATATTCCCTACCTGGCGCAAGTATTTCAGTTAATTGATATTTACGATGCCCTAACCAGTGAACGACCTTACAAAAAAGCTTTTACTTCAGCAGAAGCACTTTTAATGATGCAAAAAGAAACTGATTCCGGTTGGCGTAATCCCAAACTAATGCAGCAGTTTACAGAGTTTATTCGCACCTGTCAGGAATAAGGGAGTAGAAAGTAATGATTTGTAGCTGCTTTAATGAACGCTAATTGGTATTATTATAATCTCTGCTTTTTATGAGTGAAGTTCTAGTGACTCCTGAATTCTGACTCCTTTGATAATTTCAGTCTTCTATGATTAGCTGGTATGATTTGAGCCGAGATTTTAAAGTACCAACAGCATTAATCACAATTTCACTGATAGCTGATAGCTAATTATGGTAGTTGTAGCAATTCTAGCTGCGGGACGCGGCACACGGATGAAATCACGCTTACCCAAGGTTTTACATTCTTTGGGTGGGCGATCGCTAGTAGAGAGAGTTCTCGAAAGTGTAGAACCACTTTCGCCCTCACGGCGAATCGTGATTGTGGGATATCAATCCGAGGAAGTTCAAGCCGCCATGCATTCAATTCCCAGTTTGGAGTTTGTCGAACAGACTGTGCAATTGGGGACAGGTCATGCCATCCAGCAATTACTGCCCCACTTGGAAGATTACACTGGGGATTTGCTGGTACTTAACGGCGATTTACCGTTAATACGCAGCGAAACTCTCAAGCAGATGTTACAAACTCACGTCCGAAATCAAAACGCCGCCACTATTCTCACCTCGCACTTACCCGACCCCACAGGCTACGGGCGCGTTTTTTGTAACGATGAAAATATTGTGCAGCTTATGGTCGAACATAAGGATTGTACTGCTGCCCAAAGACAAAATCAACGGATTAACGCTGGAGTTTACTGCTTTCGCTGGCCAGATTTGGCAAAGGTGCTTCCCCACCTCCAGCCAAACAATGCCCAAAAAGAATACTATCTTACCGATGCCGTGACTCAGGTGGGACAAGTGATGGCAGTGGATGTGAAAGATTACCAAGAAATTCTCGGTATTAACGATCGCTTGCAATTGGCAACAGCATCGGAAATTTTGCAAAAACGAGTCAAGGAAAAATGGATGCTGGCGGGTGTTACTCTTATCGATCCCACAAGTATCACCATTGATGAAACCGTAGAATTACAGCCGGATGTAATTATTGAACCCCAAACTCACCTGCGAGGAAATACGGTGATTCAAACCGGAAGTCACATTGGGCCGGGAAGTTTAATTGAAAATAGCCAGTTGGCTAAAAATGTCACGGTGCAATATTCAGTAGTCATAAATAGCACCGTGCAGGCAGGAAGCCGAATTGGCCCTTATGCTCATTTGCGCGGTCAGGTACATGTGGGTGCTGGTTGCCGTGTGGGGAATTTTGTGGAATTGAAAAATACGCAATTAGGCGATCGCACCAATGCAGCACATTTGTCGTATATAGGTGATAGCGTTGTCGGTAATCAGGTGAACATAGGTGCCGGTACAATTACTGCCAATTATGACGGCGTGAAGAAACATCGTACCAAAATAGGCGATCGGACAAAAACTGGTGCCAATAGCGTTTTAGTGGCTCCAATTACCTTGGGAGATGATGTCTACATTGCAGCTGGTTCGACAATCACAGAAGATGTTCCTAATGATTCTCTAGCGATCGCCCGTAGTCGTCAAGTGGTGAAACCAGCTTGGCGGAGGAAAAGTGTTGAAAATGAAACCACAGATCAACATAAATAATTCATCGCTGTTAATCGCGGTTCATCTGTGGTTTGAGAGCATAAATCAGGATTTTTGCATGTCTAATCTAGCTAGATTAGTAGTAAAGCCAAAATCTCAACATATAACATGGAAGAACTGCTAGAACTTAGGCAATTTCTAGAACAAGGCAAAATCCATGAGGCGCTACTGTTGGTGGATGAGTTAGAAGAAATGAGCCTCAGTGACAAAATCAATAAAATTGATAGTTATGGTGTAATTCTGCTCATCCATTTAATTAAACAAAAGGCTGAAAAACGTTCGACTCGCTCTTGGGATGTTTCGATAGAAAATACGGTGCGTGAAATCAACAAAATAAACAAGCGCCGCAAATCCGGTGGTTTTTACTTGAATCAAGCAGAATTAATAGATATTCTGCAACAAGGATATCAAGTGGCACTGAAAAGAGCGGCGCTAGAAGCTTTTGAGGGGCGTTATGAAGCCCAAGAATTAGCTGCAATGGTTGACCAGCAAGAAACTTTAGCCGAAGCGCTGGAACTGATTCAACAATAGCCAATCAATTCACTATCATTCCATTCCAAAGTGTCGCCAATTTTTTCGCCGTTGTGGTAGGCGGCGAGTAAGATTTCGCTAGTTTTCCCCCAAGCGATCGCTCCACTGACATCTAAGGCGATCGCTCCCAAATCCCGTTTATTCTGGTGGGCTTCCCCAAACGATCGCTGCATGGCCTCCTTCAGGGACATCCCATCAGTGACACGTACTACAATTCGGGGAGCTAAACATTCATCAATGATATCTTCCCCAATGCCAGTACAGCTAACACCAGCATTATTAGTAGCATAATTACCTGCTGGCATCGCCGAATCACTTACCCGTCCAATCCGCTCAAATCCCTTCCCGCCGGTAGAAGTGCCAGCAGCTAACTTACCAGATACATCTAAAGCTACTACACCAATAGTGCCGCGTCCAGCATTGCTGGTTTCTAGCAGTTCCGGTTCTGCTACCACGCCAGCCATTGTACTTTTAAAATTATCTTGGCGCTCTTGTATCCACTCTTGTAACCGCAAATCAGTTAAAGCGTTATAGCTGGGAAGTTGCATTTCCCGCGCCAACTCAGCCGATCCGAAATCTGATAAAACTCGGTCTGGCGAGCTTTGTAAAAATTGCGCTAAATCAATGGGATTTTTCACCCGCGAGATATTAATTACACCACTAAACCGCCCTGATGCACCATCCATTAGGGAAGCACTCATGCGGATTTGCCCATCAGATTGCAATACTGAACCAGTACCAGCATTAAAGCGGGGGTTATCTTCGAGCATTTGGCAACCCTGCACCACTGCCTCAGATGCAGTTGCTCCTGACAATAGCAGAGAATAGACTTCTTCTATTACTGTATGGAGCGATTGGCGCACCGCCTCCAATCCTCCTTTACCGTGGAGAGAACTACCAGCCCCGCCATGAATAATTAATTTAGGTTGCACCTGTAACTCCATTAATCCCTTGCGCTATTTGCGTCTGTGTTGCGGTTGGTTTCATTTTGAGCTTCAGAACGGCGACGACGACAACGTTCTGAGCAGTATTTCACATCGTCCCAGCAATCTTGCCACTTTTTACGCCATGTGAAAGGACGTTGACATACTGGACAGATTTTTGTCGGTAGGTCAGATTTAGAACGAACACGTCCCATATAAATACTGTCTATACGATAATTTGATTTCTGAGATAGATGGAAAATAATTATAACCAGTTTGCTATAAAGGGAGGATACTTTTGGCGAACAAATGTGATGTCAATTTCTCCTGAGAATTATTTTTGAGCTAGTTGCCTGGAAATATAGAATTATGGGCAGATGGCTCATCGGAGATTTTGGTGGGGATTTAAACCTTTGCTGAAGAAGGTTGTGGCACGAGGCAGATAGCGCAGCGTAAAGCCTTCTCTACGAGACGCTACCGCGAACGCTTAGAGCGAGTCCGCGTACCCCCTGCGGGGAAGCAAGCTAGCAAGAGCGTCTGTCTGCGACACGCTGCGCGAACGTAGAGAGCGTCAAGGAGGAATACTGCCTCTGTTGTTAAAACTTGAAACTAAAAAAGTGAGCAATAAGTGAGCAAGTTTTGGTCTGGTAAGTGAGCAGTAGAGTCAATACACTGTGGGGTGGTTTGGTAATAACCCAGTCTGTTTTGCAATCTGAATCGGCCTGCTATTTCCGGATTCAACAGTAGGGACAAAACACCTCAAGGAGGGCAACTATGAAAATAAATGCTCGGAGTATTACCTCTTTTCTACGAACTGAACGCAGGTTTCCCATAGATAAACCAGTCCAAAATATGGCATTTTTTTCCGTCAAGCGATCGCAAGATTGGACTAAAGCTACTCATTTTTTTCGTCCCATAGTGGCATTTGTCGCTATTTTGCTCGTAGTCCTAATCTATGCAACCCCTAAAGCTTTGGCTTCAGACCACCAAGACACAACTTTTCTTGCCACTAAGCTGACTGCTGCGGATCTCACAGATTTGTATGTGTTTGAGAGTCCGACAGACCCCAACAATGCTGTCCTTATAATGGATTTCGACCCTCTGATCGTTTCTGGTGAACAAAGACCATTCGATCCAAATGTTCTTTATCAGTTCAAGATTGATAACACTGGCGACAGTATTGAAGATGTCGTACTCCAATTCAATATAAATAGCACACGCTTACAACAAATTGTTACAGTCCGCGGCCCAAGTCGTCCAATCATCCGAGGAACAGACTCAGCTTTGCTTCCAGTAAGTTTGACAGGGCAAGTCAACCAAACATTCTCCACATCTAACGGCATCAAGTTCTTTGTTGGCACACGCAAAGACCCGTTCTTCTTCGATCTAGAACAGTTCTTCAAAATTATCCCGGATCGGAACTATAGCCTTCAGCCTAAGCCCAGTCCTCCCTTGCAAGTTCTTTCTTTTAGACCAGCTGGACAAGCACAAGACACCCTAGCCCCATTCAATGTCCACTCAATTATTGTCGAGCTACCCAGGAAACTGCTTGGTAGTGGCAAGATTGGTGTTTGGATCACAACTAGTGTTAATACTCCTAGACTCAGAAATCGGAATTTGGCTCAGATTGAGCGGTTAGCAGTTCCAGCCCTGAATGAACTTTTTATGGACTTTCAGGCTCATAATAATAGTAATCTTCAGACACCAACCCAAGACGCTGGCAATCAATCCCAATTCATTCGAGCCTTTGTCAACGCGATCGGTAGACCTCAAGGCATAGCCGATGCAGTGATCTCAGTGGCGATTCCTGATGTTATTCAAGCTGACCTTTCCAAACCTAGCGGGAGTTATTTTGGTACTCAGTTAGGCAACAATTTTGGTGGTAGAAGACCAAAAGATGACGTAATTGATGTAACAGCATCTGTTGTCTTTGGTAATGCAGTTACAGGGATTACTACAGGCCAAATACCGGGGCTGACTACCGATAATGTTGGGCCTAATGATGCCAACTTTCTTCCTACGTTCCCTTATTTAGGTAATCCTTTGTAAGGTTTATGCATCTACGAATACTATGGGTGTTAGTGCTGACTAGCCTACTGGTTTTACTAAGACCCTGTGATACACAAGCGCTAAGTTTAGGCTACACCAATGGATTAGTAGACACATATTCCTCTACCATGCAACTGCTGACTGTTAATTATAGGCAGATATTACCAGTTCAGCAGTCAGATTTAGTCTTCCCGGATTATTTACAGCGATCGCACATTATCAACGTCTATGAGCAGAAAGTTGCTCAATCTCCCGATTCCTCAATATTTTTACGTCTGTTAGCCGATCAATACTTGAGACGCTTTCGAGAAATTGGAGATATAGACGATGTGTTACGAGCAGAACAAGCGGCACGTAGATCCTTGGCACTACAGCCGCGCCATAATGAGGTTTCTTCCATGCTCTTAGCATCAGCTTTACTATCTCAACACCAATTTCGATCAGCTTTAGAAGTATTAAATAATTCATCTGTTGATAATCCCAATATTATCTCGTTGAAGGCATCGATTCAGATGGAGTTGGGCGACTATGAAGCAACTCATCAACTATTGCAGAACCTTGCTGAGGAAGAATCGAACTCTGGTCATAACGCCGTTGTCGCCCGTTACTTAGAGTTAACTGGCAATCTAGCCTCAGCGCGGCAACTGCTAGATGAGGCTATGCAGGAGATGGACTCTTTCTACACGACGAGCGCCGAAACTCGTGCTTGGTTTCATGTGCGGACTGGGGATCTGGCTTTTGCAGCCGGGGATTTTGCCCTGTCTGAGCAGCGATATCGGGAGAGCTTTGACCTCTTCCCACGGCATCTAGCTGCGTTTACAGGACTGGCCCGCCTCTATGCGGCACAGCATCGCTGGCAGGATGTTCTAAATATCGCAAACCAGGGTATAGAACTGATGCCGTTGGTAGAAACGCTGGGGTATAAAGCTGATGCTCAACTAGCTCTTCTCGACCAAAAAGGCGCAGCTGAAACTGAGGATTTAATCGGAGTAGTAGCTTACCTGAGCAAGGTTAAAGGAATCTACGATCGCGCTTTGGCAGTCTACTACACCGAACATGGAATTCATTTAACAGAGGGGCTAGAGATTGCCCGTAGTGAAGTAGCAGTACGAGACGATGTATATGCAGAGGATACTTTGGCTTGGGCAGCTGCGGCTAATGGGCAATGGGAAGAAGCGCAAAGGGCAGCACAACGGGCAACTCGCTTTGGAACAGAAGATGCTTTGCTGCAATTCCATGCTGGCATGATTGCCTTTCACTTAGGTAATCGTGAGGAAGCAATAAAGCGATTAACTCAAGCTGTTAGCCTCAATCCTCAATTTCATCACAAGTATGCTGATGAAGCTCGTCAAGCAATTTTGGATTTGGGCGTGAGCGCTCAGTCGAAGTCCAAAATCTAAAATAACGCTGTATGGAGTTCTTTATGAAAAAACTACTACATTACTTGGCTTGGAATACTGCAATCATCGCAATATGTTTATTTTGGATGCTCCCGGCGGATGCCCATCCTTTAGGCAATTTCACCATCAATCACTACGCAGGAGTGCAGGTAGCAACCGATGGTGTAGGGATTGATTATGTTCTAGACATGGCAGAGATTCCTGCTTTTCAGGAAATTAATCACTTAGATACCAATCGCGATCGCAAAGCTGAACCTATAGAGACGGTTCAATACCCTAACCAAAAATGCCAGGAAGTCAACTCACACCTAGAACTGTTGATCAATAAACAGCCTTTAGCACTTTCTTTGATCAAATCAACAGTCGAATTTCCTCCAGGTGTCGGAGGATTATCTACACTGCGGCTGAGTTGTAACTTTCAGGGGACAACGGAGTTAGTAGGCGCGAATCAGTTAATCGAGTTTGAAGATCAGTTTTATCCACAGCGCTTGGGCTGGCGTGAGATGACTGTGGCTGCAAATGGCGTTCCTATTCAAGGTGATTTCACCTCTTTGAGTATTACCAACCGCTTGAGAGATTACCCCACTGAGTTACTTAGCAGTCCTCTCAACCAGCGTCGGATTGACTTTAAACTCAATCCGTCTCTGACATCGAGTCAACAAGCGCCTCCACCGTTTGTTAAATCATCCAGCCGTTTAGATAATGCTTTGACAGGAAGAAGCAACGATATCTTCACTAGCCTGATTACCCAAGAAAATCATAATTTCTTTACTATTCTAATAGCTCTAGCGATCGCCTTTTTATGGGGTGGTTTACACGCTCTGTCACCTGGTCATGGCAAAACGATAGTCGGTGCTTATTTGGTGGGTTCTCGCAGTAATGCCCAACACGCTCTATTCCTGGGGTTGATTATGACGATTACCCATACTGCTGGCATATTTGCTCTAGGGCTGGTCACTCTTGGCACATCCCAGTTTATTTTGACAGAGCAATTGTACCCTTGGTTAAGCGTACTCTCTGGTGTGCTGGTAACTGTAATTGGTCTGAATTTGTTTATCAGTCGATTGCAAGGTACTCAGGCTTCTCATTCACATGACCATGTACATAGTCATCAACACAGCCACGACTTGCATCATCACCAGACGCTCGATAGCGCAGCGTTAGCGAGTCCGCGAGCGTCTGACTCGCTAGCGCTTCGCTATCACCATGTACACCATGAGCATTCACATCTACCGCCTCACGGTGATCTAAGTTCCATGAAGTGGTCTAGCCTACTAGCGCTGGGAATTTCCGGCGGCTTGTTACCTTGTCCTTCAGCTTTGGTGGTATTGCTGAGTGCGATCGCAATGGGACGAGTTGGCTTTGGACTAGCGTTGGTATCTGCCTTTAGCTTAGGTCTAGCAGCCGTACTAACTGGAATCGGCTTAATGCTAGTCTACGCCAAAAACCGGTTTGAGCATTTGCCACTCCAGATACCCAGGATCAAGATGTTACCCGTAGCAAGTGCCTTATGTATTACTCTAATTGGCTTAGGTATTACTTCACAGGCTTTGCTCGCTCATCCCTGGAACTAGATGAAAGTGCAATCATACAAAACACTCACTTTTGTAAAAATAACCCTGAACAACTATATGTCACAAGCAATTAAAGAATCCATCGTCTCAGAAAACAATCTATCTCATCACTCAACCAAGTTTTCACAAATAGGCAAACTTAAGAGTTTGAGTGAGTGTTCATTTAATTTTTGGCAAAAATCGCTAAGACGTTCAATCCCTATTACCTCTGCTGCGATCGCTCTATCTGTAAGTGTTATTTTGCCATCTCAGGCATCCACCATTTCATACTCAGGTGATACAACAAATGCACCAACTTTTAACCGTCCTCTAACGGAAGGGTTTGAAGGTGGTACCAACCCACCCACATCACTTTCTAGTAATGGTACTGCCGTCCCTTATTACAGTCAACCTTTCTTAGTTGATACTACTGGCTCTTATGATGTTCTAGGTTCTCAAGCTTTCCTGGGCATCCAGTTCTTGTACCAAAACAGCTTCAACCCAACTACCCCATTAGTTAATTTACTCAGTGGGAATGATCCTTTTCCAGATGAAGGCACATCTGGTTTTAGTGGCTTGAGCTTAACTGCTAATAATCAATACTTTTTAGTCACTACTGGATTTGACAATAGCAATAACAGTTTTGGTACTTTTACCAATACCATTACTGGCCCTGGCAATATTACACTTCTCCCCGAACCTTCTTCACTTGCCAGCACAGTAATCTTTGGGATTTTTGGAAGCAGCTTAATACTAAAGCGCAAACTGAAAAAGCTAAAATCTGTTAATTAACTACTCCATATTCATTACTTATTTAACGGGCGATCGCCCATTATAGGTTGGATATCAACTCCTAAAACTGGCGCTAGCTAAGGATAGTTGCAGATTGTCTTACTAGTTGTATGTGATGATTATGCCAGAAAATCTTATTTTGAGGAAAATATGAAACGATTTATCTTCATTTCTTTAATAACTGCTTTGTGCATAATAGGCTACTTTGAAATTAGCTTGTCACAGGCTGAAAAACTTTTTTGGCTCAATCTGAGTCTTTGATACCAATTCTATGTAGGGCTACGCTTTATTCACGTAGAAGCAATTCATGAATTGCTTCTACGGCGTGTATTTTTTTTGCATAAGTTCTATAGGCGCATCTAGAACTAGCCCTTTCAAGGTGAACGTTTGTACTATGAAAGAAATGATGCTTTAAGCCAATTTTGGTATTTTGGCTTAGAGGATGTTTGAAAAGTCTACGCTTGTATCTAGATCCCCCCTAGCCCACGCCAGTCGCTCCACTTGGGGAGACCCCATCGCGCAGCGTCTCGTAGAGAAGACCGCGCTGGCTCCCCTTAAAAAGGGGGGAATAACGTTCTCAAAGTCCTCCAATTTATCGGAGGATTTAGGAGGATCTAAAGTTTTGGATACCTCAGTCACCACTTTTCTAACAACCTCTTAGGCGATCGCTTAATTTACAATCCAAAAATTTGGAATTTAATGCATAAATTCTTTGTTCAATTCCAGCCGATGCTTGAAATGCCGTAAGAACTTTGATAGTACATCTGCTCAGATTGAAAGGGCTAGTTTTAGCATCTTTAAAAAGAAATGGTATGACATCCTGCTATGCAAGTTTATATAGACTAAAGAATTGTAGAATTAATTCAACATCAAGCATTCTGTAGGATAATCAGTGAATTTCTCTTTGCCATAAAATATCTGCAACTCTCGTCATACCGACTTTGAGATGGCGGCGATAGGTACTGAAAGGCAAATTTAGTAATTCAGCTGCTTGTTCTTGAGTGGAGGCGGGATTTAAATAAGTTCGATAAATAGCGCGGTAGAGTTTTTCATCACGTGGTGATGATTGTAAAGATTCAACTGCTTGTTTCACCAGATTTTGTAAAGTGTTAACGCGTTGGCTTTGCCCGCAGCAGCCATTGCGTAGCATGTCCTTGGGACTCTCGCTTATATTTGCTTTTCTAACAATTTGTTCTACCACACTTCGCGATAGCACTTCCTGTACGCTTCGCGATCGCACTAATGGATTATTCTCCAATGCGTCAGGACGATTAAAGTTACGTAATACATTTTGTACCGCCTCTACAAATTCTGGCTGACTGAGAACTAACAGAGGTTCACTAACTGGAGCATTATCTACAGATTCTCCAACAGTTCCCACCTCTTTTCGTGCCAAAATTTCCTTCCATGCATCAGGTGACACAATTCGCCAGTCATGTCCATAAACACCATAGTGTCTTCCCCCGACTGTAAAATCAGCTTCAGGAAGTCGCGTCAAGTCAAAGTAGTTTAGCATTGCTGCCCAATTATCCGCTTGAGCACAAGGTAGAAAAGTGTATGCTAACCCCGACGTTTTCTGGAAATACTGCACAAAATTAATGAAAATCAAGCTTTGGGTAGGGGAAACAGCTTGATAGGTGTCCCGCGCCATCCAGAAGCGAAAGATAGTTGCTCCTTCGCTAGGGCGTCGTAATGGTGCATTAGTTTGGAGATATTCCCAAGATGCAAGAGCGCCGGGATCTGCACTCAAGTCTTCTGGTGTTGCTGCGTGTAATGCCACCATCATCGCAAATCCTCCAGGTTCGGCGTGTGAGTCGCGAAATACTATTACATTCTGGGGTTGACGCTGCAACCAGTGTGCTGCTATTTTTACTGATTCTTCACCTTCGTATTCTGCCACCATCCCCAGAATTGCAGTTTTATCAGTTTCCCGTAATGAGTCAGTAACTAAATTACTATGCTCACCCCACGTGAAACTGGGTCGAATCGCCGGATTATCTCGATGCAAGAAAATATAATCAAGTAGCACTCGATGCTTTTCTTGCCCCTGAGTTTGTCCTAGTCGTTTAGTATAGTATTGACGCGCTTGGTGGTGTAGTTTATTGTAAAATTCGCCATTACGCCAACGCAAGTCAGCAATTAAAACTTCTCGTGCTAAATCGTGGGGAAATAAACCCAGTTGCCCTGATTCCATAAACGAAAGTCCGCGCAACCACTCAAATAAATCATGGATATCGAGTATTTCCCCCAAGGAGTGAACCTCATCAACCAAAGTATTTTCAGGTACAGCTAATATTTGATTTAGTGCTGCTTCGGTAGTCAGCCGTACTACCGCACAAGCTTCTAAAGCCATACGCTGTGAGGGCGTTGGTACTTCCTTGACGAATCTTTCCAATAGTATCTTGACAACATTGGGGGCAGATTCTGCTTGAAAAGAGATTTCTTTTGTCTGAGCAAACACCTCAGCAACCAAAGACAATGCTAGAGGATGTCCGTGGGTAAAATCTAGAATCGCTTGGTGTTGGCTGGTGGGAATATCTCGTGTGATCAGATAAGTTTGGCTTTCTTCTGGAGAGAGGTTGCGTAGAGGCAAGGTGTGCATCAAAGCTTGCCAACCTGGATCGCTGCACCAAGAGGATGAGGGGGGATTGCGTCCGGCAATAACAATTAAGGTGTCAACAGACAGGTGAGGTAAAAATACTTCCCGCAACCATTCATCTAACTGGGTAATAGCTTCATAGGTATCAATTAAAATTACATTACGTTCAAGTCTTTGGGCTAGCACATGCATAGGAGAATCGGATTCATTCAATCCCATCAACGATCGCAACGTGTTCAGAAAAGATTCTGGTACAGCTTCTACATTACGTGCTTCTACGTAGAGACATGGTATCTGGTGCTGTTCAGAAAATCGCAGAAACTGATGCATGAGAGTTGTTTTGCCCACACCACCGGGGCCAAAGACGTGCAAAATGTGAAAAGGTAATTCTCTTGATGCGATCGCATCAAGAAATAGCTCCAGTTCCCGCCCACGTCCCACGAATTTGCGATTTCGTTCTGCACTTAGTCGCTGTAATAGAGATGTCATTGGCATCCCTTCCTTAAATTTTACGTAGGATTACTGTTTTAAAGTATGAAGGATGTTTTTGATTTATAAAATCTTCTTTGACAAAATTTATATTTAGATCCCAGATTTCGGACTTTCTTTTATATTATGCAAAGTAGTATGTTAATTCTGGATGAAGCGGCAATTTGTTTAAGTATTTATGCTCAAGATAACTGATGTGCTTGCGATCGCATCTGGATTAGGAGAAATCAGGCATACGTAATTTATGCTGGTTAAATTTCAAGAGAGTTAGAAGGGGGCGATCGCGCAATTAAGCTGATCACCACTCTTCTTCTGAAACCTTGATAAATAAGGTGCTTTGAGTAAGTCAGAAAGTTACCAGAACTTAATTTTTTCTTAACTCAAGCTAATTTTCCTTATTTTGAAAAACACCCTCTAAGAATCATGAACAGCTAACGGCAACAGCAAGCGACTAACTACCCGATTATCTGGTAATTGATAAAAATTCAACTCTCCTCCTAGTTCTTGCATGAGGTTTTGGCAGATTAGCAGATGTAAACCTGGTGGTTGGTCGAGGTTGGAGGTAGCAAGCAGATCCTTGGGTGTATTTTGGTGCAGTTCTGTGAGTAGCTGTGGTTCGATCGCACCATTATATGTAATTGACAATTCTAGCGATGTCTGATGTTCATTTCCCGCACTTGTAGAAGAATGCTTTGCATCTACGTTTTTAGACGCATCTAAACGGCGACACCAAATATCAATTCTGCTGCCGGTTTGAGAACGGTTACAGGCAGTAACCAATAATTCATGGATAACTAATTCAATTTTGACAATATCACCAGCGATCGCCATTGCAGATTGAGCGCTGGAGGTAGGAACGCCTCTGACTAATGAAGAATTCTTCGGCGATTCTTGCTCGTCAATGTGTTGTCCCAAACCATGTACACCAATCCACAGCTTATGTTGTTTAAGTAAATTTTCGATCCGTTCGAGCGATCGCTTCAGTAAACTGGCTATGGGCATAGTTTCCCAACTGATATGTAGCTGCCAGTTCTCAAGTTTTAGCATTCCACTCATGGAGGTGGCTGTATGATCTAACTGCCGCAGCAATAGCTGATAGCGCATCTGAGTCAGTTCATTAGCAGGAATGCCCAAATCATGGATTTGTTTAAGGGAGTGCGCCGTTATTCTTTGAATTTCCTCTAGGCGACGGTGTTTGTACCAGTTGAGTTGTCGTAAGTCCTCGTTTGTGGATTCTAGAAGTCGGGTAATTTGCTTTTCACGACGCCACCAGGCTAATAGAGAAATCAGGGTTGCGATCGCACTGAGGTTTTGTTCTGACCAGCGACGCTCTTGATGGTCTACTAACAACACTACACCAGTGGTTTCATAATCAGCATTGGTACGTAATGCCATCACCAAAATTTGACTTTTGTCTGGAACATTCAACCATTTTCGGGTTTCCGGGGGTAAATTATCCACCTTCAAAGTCAGGTAACTCTCTGTGGCCAGTGCCCACTGAATTAAGGCTTCAGTCTGGATAGAAATAAATGCATCAGAAAAAATCCTAAATTGGCTATTGTCAATCACTCCAGGGATAATTTCTGCCCAACTTTCACCGGGCGACCAGGATAGTATTACTGCTAGGGGACAACTCAAAATTGATGCTATTTGTTCGAGTGCTGTACGTTCTAAATGCTTTTTTTCGACCTGAATGCGGTTCTGGGATTGTGTCAGGATGCGTAAGCATTGCTCAAATACCTGGGAAGTTTTTTGCTGCTGGGTGGTGCGGTTATGTAATTGCCACTGACGAACAATGACACCAATCTGTTGACTGACGACCCACAGCAATTCCTTTTCCAGAGTTGTCCAAGAACGATGAGTTTCATGAGTGATCACCAAAAGCGCTACTGGTATATGCTCGTGAGTGCATTTACAAACAAGTAGCGATCGCACACCATTTTCTAGTAAAAAGGGACGCCAGTTAAAAAAGCGTAAATCTTCATCTAAGTTCTCAATTTCCACCGCTTGAGTTGAACCTTGCAAAAGCTGCCCATCTAATTCTTTGAGAGCATGAAGGGTAAATGTCAACGGTCGGCGATTATGGGGCTGACTTTGGTAAATAAATTGATAATTCTTCTGCTCAGGATCATACTGCAACAGCAAAAAGCGGGTGGCACCTAATCTAGCTAAAACTCTTTTAGCACAACTATGTAAAGTTTCCTGAAGGTCATGTTCGCTATAGATACCTTGAGCAACTTGGCTAGTCAGTTGAGCATCCTCTTGAATCTGTTTGATAGTGCTTTCCATGCTTTCGGTAGGTACAACTAGGGAAATTAAACCAGCAACACCCTGAACGAAATTTCTGTCTGTGTCCGTCCAGATGCGAGGTTCATTGCTTTCCACCGCCAGAAAACCGACTAAGTTCTTTTGCCAGATGATTGGAGCTGCCAGGAGCGATCGCACCTTTAAGCGTTCCAGCAATTTTGCTGTAAAATGGCTTTTTAAAGAACTGCGGGCATCACCAATAGAGACAATTTGGTTAACTGCCAAAGCATAATAAAAGTCGCTCAAATCCTGTACAGTCATTCCCGCTGCTTGCTGAGTGCTGGAATTGCGATCGATTTTGACCAGCTGATTGCTCATCCGACACCAAAAGTAGCGCCCTTCCCGCTCAAACCAGTAAACATTTGTCCGGTTGGGAGAGACAAATTTATGAGTTGCTTGCACCGCTGCTTCAAGTCTTTGATTTATGTTACTGAGGGTGCGTAAATTTTCTACCAATTCTAATAATGGCTCCTCGGTTCGCCTGGTTTGCTTTTGCTGCTTATGCATCTCATTTTGATAAAGCACTGCCCCCAGTTCACCTAAAACCATCATCAAACGTGCTTTTGTTTCTCCTGTCAGTAGATAGCCCCAGCGTTCTGAACCCAATAACAGCAAGCCCAAGCAACGGTCTTTATACCGAATTGGTAAAATAATCGTTCCTTGGATGTGGAATTTTTCGGCAATTTTGTGCCATTCGGGAGCGCGAATTTCAGTTTGCAAATCAGCTACGCCCAAGGGATGCTGTTCAATTACTACTTGCTCTAATAAATCCCCAGGACTGAGAACAACCCTTTGTCGTAAAAAGCTCACGTCATTGTCAGGTGTAACGCCCCCTTTGCCGAATAATATGTGATTCAGGCGATCGTAAAGAGCAATCCAAATTAATCTGTAGTCAAACTGTTCTTTGAGATAAGAAATAGTAGTTTCAATCAGAACGTCAACATCATCTTCTTCTCTGAGACTCTGGAGGACTCGCCCCAATGAGAGGATCTGCTGTTCGGCGGCTATAGGTTTTTGCGGCTGCCCCATCTGATTTATTAGTTTACATAGCTTGTAATATATAAGATGCCCAGAAAAGCATCCTGACTAATATGGCCACAGGTGTTTGCTGAAAGTTATAAGTAACGGGTTCGTTGAAGTTAGATTATGGAGTGCTAGAAAAATGGGCGAAACTTCGTCTGATGCTCTAGAGGAGCAGCGACAAGTCTCAGAGGAAAAGCGAGAGTCTGCTGAAGATTCCAGGCTTTTAGAAGAGAAGGATCGAGAGTCTGCTGAAGATGTCAGGCTCTCACAAGAGGAACAGCGACAGCTTGCTGAAGAAATGAGAAATTCTGCCGAAGAAATGCGGCAGCTTGCTGAAGAAATGAGAAATTCTGCCGCATTTCTTCGGCAGATTGCTGAACAAGTGTGGCTGACTAAAGAAGAACTCCGACAAGCTAAAGAGGAACTCCGACAAGCTAAAGAAGAACTCCGACAAGCTAAAGAGTAGGCGCGGCAGTCTAGCGAATTCGCGTAGTGTTAAGGGGGGTTATTGACTCTCATCCGATCTAGCTGAGTTACTTCCTGTTCTACCTGAACTGTAATCATCCTGTTTTTGCTTCTGTGCAAGGTTTTGAGCAATACTCATTACCCACTCGTACAAAATTCTGGTGTGAATTATGACTGCTGAATTCTGAGTTATTCTTTATAAAAGCTAATGGATATTTATCAACTTGCGATTCGTCCGCTTTTGTTCAATCTGGTAAAAACCGATTCAGAGTGGTTACACCAGCAGACAATTCGCAGTTTTAGCTGGCTATCGCAAAGAAATATTAGCCCCCCTGCTAATTGGGTAAACCGCCACCTACAAAAATCCCTGTGCCTGTACGATTCACGCCTAGAACAAAATTTGTTTGGGCTAAACTTCCCAAATCCTGTAGGGTTAGCAGCTGGCTTCGACAAGGATGGAGTCGCTGCTGGCATTTGGTCTAACCTGGGTTTTGGCTTTGCAGAACTAGGAACTATAACTTTTCACGCACAGCCAGGAAATCCGCGTCCCCGTTTATTTCGCCTACCGTTAGATAAAGCTGCTCTGAATCGGATGGGTTTTAATAACAGTGGTGCAGCAGTCATGGCAGCACGTTTGTCACAAGAAAAGCATGAGTTAACCCGATCAATACCCATAGGGATAAATTTGGGTAAATCTAAGGTAACTCCCCTAGAAGCAGCCGCAGAGGATTATCTCGATAGTTTTCGTTTACTCAAGGATTTGGGAGACTATTTTGTTGTTAATGTCTCTTCTCCGAATACACCAGGGTTGCGATCGCTCCAAGATGCTTCTATGCTCAGTGCCATCTTAGAATTATTGCAACAAGAAAATACTACACAAAAACCGATTTTTGTCAAGATAGCGCCAGATTTAGATTGGGTTGCGATCGCTGACATTATTTGTTTAGCTAAAACCTACCAACTGGCGGGAATTATCGCCACTAACACCACCATCCGCCGTGATCGACTGAAAACCCAGGTAATTGACCAAACTGGCAAATCACCCCAGGATGAAGCTGGCGGAATTAGTGGTGAACCATTGCGCGATCGCTCCACTGAGGTAATTCGTTTTATTTGGCAGCAAACTCAAGGACAAATTCCGATTATTGGCGTTGGTGGCATCTTTTCTGCTGAAGATGCTTGGGAAAAAATTACTGCTGGTGCTAGCTTAATTCAGGTTTATACAGGCTGGATTTACGAAGGGCCACTGATGGTACGCCGAATTCTAGCAGGTTTACTTTCCAAGTTAGAACAAAGCGGATTAAATTCCATCAACGATGCTGTGGGCTTAGAATTCAAAAATCAAAAGTAATTAATATTTTTGAATTATCATCCTTCTTCCAGTGGGAAAAACTCTTTAGTTTTTTCCGAGTATGACCAGGCAATACTATCAGGGTCTTTGCTGCGACTCCACTCAGGAAACTCTGGATCATTTCGCCGTTTATAAACCGTACTGGAATAGACATTTAGCCGTTTGGCAAGTTCAGATTGAATCAGAGAGCCAAAAACTAACTGTTTTTCCAGCGATCGTTTAGCTGACTCATGTGTTTGCTGTGGGAGTAATTCGGTTTCTGGTTCTTCCTCCTGTGGTGGTGGTGCTAAAAGCGATCGCGCAGTTTTAGTAACTGGTTGAGCAGTAAGTTGTTTAACAGGCTCACTACTGTCAAGAATATTGCCGAGAATGCTGGCAGTTATAAAGTAATAAGACTGCCCTGCCTCTTCGGAGTTCACTATACTCGCACCAAATTCCGAGGCTTTACCATCCAAATAGCGTTTTGCCGTTGTTCCAGGAAAATTGCCCTTAATTGCCAAGTCCATTGGCGTAAGTCTGCCCTGATTTTCGCGAACCAACTGATGAAAAATTGGGTTAACTCGCACAGTCCACTGTTGCCATTGATATTCCTGCCAAAGCTTGAAGCCAATTACCAGCACAATTACTGCCAGTAAAATTCTCCAAGTGGTAACTAGGAAAATAATCAAAAACGAGATGGGCAAAAGTAGAACGAGAAAAGTCTTACCGTTACCTTCTATGGGTTTCTCACTCATGCCGATTTTTGCCAAGTGAATTTTAATAAATAATATTATCTATCTTGGCAAAAATTCGGGCACTTTTTTGTATCTTTTGGCAAAGTTGCGGCAAATTTTTCGGCAAAACCTTTACTCAGCAAGTGTTATACCCTTATCACCCTTCTGCTTATCTAATATTGGTCTGCGATGCCTACGGCGGTAAACTACGCGCAAAAGTTTTTGACCAGAGAAAATAAAAGGGTTTTGACGAGTGCGATCGTAATACATCTTAGATAATATCCCCCCGAAATTCTGATCAGCGGCTTGCTTCTACCGCTCCAACTTCTCTTTAAAAAGCAATAATTCGCGCATTAGCTTGCCAGACCCTTGACAACACATAATACATATACTACATTAGTAATACAAGTCAACTTTCACTAGGAAGTTAGCTTTCACCAGTAGCGGATAGCTCAAATGACAGAGTGCCCACCTTGCCCGGAAGGGCCGACGTATCGAGGGTTATCGTATATAACTAAAACACCCTCGATCAAACTTCTGGAGGTGTAGGTAAAAATCCTACTTCGCTACAGAAAATTGAGTGCTGAGTTTTGAATTTATATGTGGTGGGTAGCTCAGTGGATAGAGCGCCTAAATATCCTTATTCACACCTTGCCTGAAAAGGCCGACGAATTGAGGGTTATCGCCTGCCAAGCGGGAGGTCGCGGGTACCCTACGGGAAGCAAGCTACAATTCCCGCTCCACTACACCAATTAATTTTAGATTGAATTTAAAATCTAAAATCCAAAATCCAAAATTTCATGTGGCGGGTAGCTCAGAGGTAGAGCGCTAAACATCCTTGTTCACCCCTTGCCTGAAAAGGCCGACGAATTAGGGTTATCGATTAGGGTTCGAGAGGTCGCAGGTTCAAGTCCTGCTCCGCCACCCAAAACTTAATTTTGAATTGTCATCTGGTGGGTAGCTCAATCTGGTAGAGCAATGAACGGGTTAATTCCCATAGTCCTTAGTTCACAAACTTGCCTGCAAAGGCCGACGACTCGAGGGTTATCGTTAATTCATCGGTTGCAGGTTCAAATCCTGTTCCACCAGAGTAAATTTTGTGTTTTTAATTTTCATGTGGCAGGTAGCTCAGTTTGGTAGAGCGCCGAAAAACATCCTTATTCACACCTTGCCTGAAAAGGCCGACGAATTAGGGTTATCGCCTGTTAAGCCGGATGTCGCGGGTTCAAATCCTGCTCTGCCACCTTTCATTTTTGCCCGCAAGGGCCGGGAGATGAAGCGATGAATTACAATTTTTTCACTAAAAAGAAAACAACTACACCCCAAAATCAACCTATCCCCGGACGACAAGCAGAAATGGTTCAGGGGCGTTCCGGCGGTTGGATGTTCAACGCTGGTATTTGGAAGATGCTGCGCCGTTGTTTGTTGGTTGGCACAGCAAAAAGCACTTACTACGCTGGGAAACAGGAATTAACTGAGGATTTTGTGACAGTTGTAAGACTTGCTGTTGCCGAAAATCCCAGCAGTGTAGCAGAAGAAATTCTCTATGCTAGCGATGGACGCGCCATCAATAACAGTGCGCCTATCTTGGCTTTGGTGTTGCTATCGATGGGTGAAGCACCGCAAGCAAAACAGGCATTTGGTGAAATCTTCCCGCAAGTTGTCCGCACTGGTAGCCACTTCTACGAATGGTTGAACTACACCAAATCTCTGCGGGGATTTGGCAAAGTAGTGCGGGAAGCTGGTAAAACTTGGCTCTCACGGGAAGATGTCAAGGGTTTAGCTTATCAACTGTTGAAATATCAACAGCGTCAAGGCTTCTCCCACCGGGATGCATTGCGGTTGTTTCATGTCAAACCGCCTACAGAAAATCACCGTCAACTATTTGAGTGGGTAGTTAGAAGCTGGGAAGAATTGCCAGCAGATATCCCCTCAGAGGCGTTAGCGCAGATTTGGTGGTATGAGTGGCTGAAGCGAAATCCCACCCAAACCCATGAAGCTATTTCCCAAGGACGCCTAACCCACGAAATGGCTGCACCTGTGGGCAAAATGGATAAGCAAGCTTGGCAGCTGCTATTTCAGGAAATGCCAATAGGTGCAATGCTGCGTAACTTGGGTTCTTTAACTGAACTGGGTGTGTTGCGAGCTGATGAAAGTGCCAACTTGCTGCGAGTGGAAGCAGTTCTTAACAACAAGGAACATCTGCGTAAAGGTCGCATCCATCCAATTGATGTTTTGAAAGCACTCAAAACTTATAAAGCTGGTGGAACATTAGGACGCAGTAAGAAAACTTGGAACCCAGTTCCCCGGATTGTGGACATCTTAGAAAAAGCGGTTGAACTGTCTTTTGATGTTGTGCAACCCACAGGTAAAGTGTTCATGCACGCCGTGGACATTTCTAGTTCTATGGGTAGTTTGGTTGCAGATATGGGACTGAGTTGTTGTGAAATTGCCACTACAATGGCACTGGTGACAGCAAAAGCAGAGAAAAACTACATGATTCGCGGCTTTTCTACCGAATTCCGGGAATTAGGTATTACCGCCAAAGATAGTTTTAGTTCTGCGGTTCGCAAAGCTAGCAATCAAAACTTCGGTGGAACGGATGCATCGGTAGCTTACGACTGGATGATCAAGAATAAGTTCAAGGCAGATGTAGTCTGCTTTTGGACTGACTCGGAAAGCTGGGCAGGAAATAAGCATCCAAGTCAAGCGCTGAAGGAGTACCGCAAAAAGGTAAATCCCAACGTCAAGGCGGTGTATGTCACCTTGACACCTTACCAGATTACTTTGGTAGATCCTGAAGATTCGCTGTCTTGGGATTTGGCAGGGTTCGACCCAGGTACGCCTCGGATCATCCAGATGCTGGCTACGGGTGAATTGTAGATATTGCTGAAGGGTAAAGGACGAAATACTTTATCCTTCATACTTCATGGCGGGTTATCCTTGTTCGCAACTTGCCTTTCGGGGCCGGAGAATTTAGGGTTATCGGTTACGTCTCCACCATTTTGGGGATTAGCGGGTTCAATCCCCGCACCCGCCTTTGTTTGATTTTTTGCTTACGCAAAGAAGAAGGCGATTTAATTTTTGAATGGTCGTTTTTCTATTTCAGCGATGGGAAGAAGTAGGGTGTCTTCGATGTGCGTAGGCGCAGCCCGTCGTAGACATCGCAATTTTTTAGAAGCACAACACAAAAATTTGATCGCTCATCAATTATTCAACTACCGAATGATTAACGAACACAAGCTCCAAGTCCTATACGATCGCACAGCATTGAGAGTCCTAGAGAAAGTATCAATAGTAAATTACAGCTAATTAACTTAATTGCTAATATTTCCAAAAAAGTAAAGTTGAATCCTACAAATAGCTGAGTACCTAACTGTAAAAAAAGCAGGCTGAAAATACCATTAATACAAAAAATCCCCAGACTATATTTTGATCAGATTTTTATGATTATTCTTAGAGGTAAATAAATTTGATTCTCTTCAATAGAAGAAAAACATATAAACATAACTATTGCACTCAAGATACAAGAAAACATTGCATATTCAAAAGGAATAACCTGTCCTTGAGTAACCGCTTGCAAATAATTATATTCTGCAATCATAATCAAGCTCGTAGATAAAAGTAAAACTATTTTTAATATTACAGGTATATAATTAGATCCTTTTAAAATGATAAATCTTTTAGCCTCTAGTAAAAATTTACGGAATTTTATAGTAAAACTTTGCTATTTGACGAGCAGTTTTTTCCCACTTTTGATTACCTGTTACAGATGCCCAGTAAGCAAAAGCACGTATTACAGACCTTTGATCTATACTTTTAACTTTGCCCGACCTTGCTATTTCTTGTCCAGCAGTACGGGTATTGCCTTCATTAATAATTTTTCCAGAGGGTAAAATTCTTGTTTGCTCCCATAATAACGACTTCTCTATCATCATTTTTACTTTTGGTGTTAGAGAATCTTCAGGGAAATATGTCACCCACCGTTGAGCATACAACACACCGACCATTTGGTAACTGCTATCGTAACCACCTTTTTCTGGGTTAACACCGTCTGAACGTTGTAGAGATAAACCATCCTGAATAGAGTTACGAGCGTAGTTGATCAATTCTTGATCATTGGTTAGTTTGCCGGTAAGTCCTAAAGCAGTGGCAACTAGGTAGCGGCGATGAGTGTAATGGCTGTTCTGTTTGATTCCTTTTTCCCAGATATTTGGCAAAATCATCCACCGTGCAGCACGATGCACCAAAGGTTTATATTTTGCTACTTGATAGGCATACTGTTTTGAGTGTGGAGATTGTTGTATTACCAAAAGTGCATGGGCAACTGCTTCTACAAAGAAAGAGGTACTATGAAAGCGATCACCTGTTAAGAAGAAACTGCCATCATTGGCTTGGTGAGCAAATCCCCAGTCAAACATTTTGAATCCTGCTTGAATAGCTTGAGGATCATTTTTTACTAACCCACCAATGATTAATTCTTCGCCATTTCGCTGACCCTCTATATACCACTGCTTTACTTGTTTCCTTTCCCATCTGGCGTTTATACCATTAGCACCACTAGATGATATGAATCTGTATAAACTAGGCAGTTTTTCATAAAGAACATTGGCAATCAAATCAGTTGATTCATGCTCAAAATCTGTTTTTGAAGAAAGTTGGATGGGAGTTTGTTTATTTTCCCTTACCAACAGATGCATTCCAGCATCTACAGTACTGCTGTTATGAGTCGGAGCAGTACTGTAGACGCTCTGTGTTACCATCTGCGATAAAAATAAGATTGAGAACCCAGATGCTAGATATCCCATTGTGAACAAACAACTTATTTTAGCCACACATATCACCATCGAATTTACTGTTTTAGCTAGGTACACTAGAGGCTAAACGGTCAATAGAGCTTAGTACAATAATATATATCTTCATCTGGCATCAAGCCAAATTTTTGAATATTATCAATCCCCAACTCTTGCGGGTAACTATCAACTTTTACTGTAAATCCAGCTTTTTCAAGCTTCTCTTTATAGTCACGCCCATACATTCTCATATGATCATGATGACCAAATAGCCGTTCTCTTTCTTCAGGTGATAAATCACTTGTCCCTTCCAGCGTCTTCTCTAGCTTAGGATCAAGCGGAACATGTAAAATTGCCCAACCACCGGGTTTTAAAACTCTGCATAATTCCGACATAGCTTGCCAATCGTTAGGAATGTGTTCTATAACATGGCTACACAAAATTACATCAAAGACATTATCTGGATATTGAATATCTGTAATATCCATCTGCACCATTGCTTCATTTGGTTGTAAATCAGCACTGAGGTAACTAATATTAGGCAGACTAGATATAGATTTTTTGAGCAGATACTCTGGTGCAACATGAAGTAATTCGAGCTTTTGCGAAAGCAAATTTGTTTTGTTCTTAAGATAAAGCCACAATAAACGATGCCTTTCTAAAGATAAACATCTAGGGCATATAGCATTAGGTCGCTTCTGAGCGCCAAAAGGTAGAAATTCCCGAAACTTTCTTTCACAGCAAGGGCAGAAAACTTTGTCGCCAGCATACCAGAGTGAGCGGATATAAAGATAGGGAGTCCCTAGCTTAAAAAAGAAAGAACGTTTTTTGAGAATGTATGGATATATCTTCAGAAAAATAGAGCGGTTCATAAATATTTACCATCAAATGTAGTTTGTCATGAATTTTCAACGAGCAGGATTTTACGGCTCATCTGCTTGCTTAATTTGCTGGAATCCAGCAGAATCCAACAGCAGGATTACTCCTCCTGGTAAGGCTAAAAGCCAACTTAGCATTGTCATAGTTACAGATAACAAAAGAGCTTGTTCTCCAGTTAGACCAATTCGATTGAACAGGTAAATCCATAACCCTTCTTTTACACCTAGACCTCCTAGAGATATAGGAATTAGGGTAATTACCGCTATGATTGGAATAAAAACTAAAAGCTCCAGGTAGGAAATAGGAATTTTTAGTTGTTGAGCTATGAGATAGTGGTAATAAACTATAGCAAGCATTAATAAAAAAGAAAGAGAAATTGACATACCTAAAGCTTGGCGATGTTGAGCAAATTGCCTTAAGAGAATTTGGATTTTGGCAAAACGGACTGCTAAATTTTGCAAATTTAGTTTTTTTAGCCAAGGTTCTGCTATTTTTAATAATTGCGGACTAGCAATTAAAAGCACTCCACCAACTAAAGCAATAACGCAACCAAAAAACAGTAAAATAATATCCCAACGTCCCACTACTCTCACCGCAGGAGGTAAACCTAATATAGCTAAAGCAGATAAAGCAAAAAGCCCTGTAAACCTTTCTAGAAATACAGATACAAGTGCAGCTTCAGAATCTTTCGTTTCTTTTGTCACTCTGTAGATACGATAGACATCTCCACCAAAAGAACCAGGGAGAAATATATTAAGAAACATCCCAGCAAAATAACTGCTGAGGAGACTAATCATCGATACTGAATGTCCAGTAGAATGGAGTATAACTAGCCATCGCCAACAACTCAACCATTGACAGCCTGTGTAATAAATTAGAGCAAAAGCAATAAATGGTAAAGATAATGTCTGAAACTGTTTCCAGGTTTGAGCAATATCTATATGAGTAAATATTAGGACTATAAGTCCTATACTGATAACAGTCTTTAAAATTACTATTGGTTTAATTTTCACTATAGTCTCCTCATATATACGAGTGTTAGTAAGCCCCTAAATCTTTGCCTTTGTTAGGTATACGGTTTGGTAATCCATCCTCTGGTTGCCATAGTCGTAGACGATTACCAAAACTATCGATAACTGGTTTACCCAAAATTTGAATATATTGCCGTAGGTCAAAGTTAGCTCTGGGATTTCTAACATCATCTATATTAATCCAAAGGTGTTTATCTTTATCAAGAATGCGATTTAACTGATCTAAATTATTAACTATTACTCCCCCTCCCCAACGATCTATTAATCTACCATCATGCCAATAAACTGAATCAAAATTTTCCCCTTCCCAAACCGGAAAGAGGTAATAGTCTAGCTTTCCCAAACTAACCGAAGATAAAGGTGAAAGAACTATATCTCCTGATTGTCTATGAACGCGGATGTAATCAAATACTTGAGAGTTACGTCGAAGCAATGCTTCTTGATAACTATCTATCACTCTTGTAAATTGAAGATTACTGACGAGCAATAATAAAAGAAGACCAAGAGTAATTTCTTTTAAATATAGACATCTATCTAATGTAGACAACATAATATTACTGAAACTATTTATTAAAGAAATTGCACTATAAATAGATAGTAAAATGAATAAGGGATAAACACCGTAAACATAACGTTCGGCTAAATTATAAGTTAAAATACTTATTAAAAATATATTTGAAATAATACTGATAAATAAAAATATCATTTTTCTATCTTTACGTTTGATAAAGTAGATAAATCCAGCAAAGAAAAACAAGCTGTAAATGGTATGTATCCTATCAGGGCCAATAAAGAAGTTAGCTAATAAATTTGTGACATCATAAAAATGTAGCCTTAGATAAGAGGCTGTAGCATCAGATAAGGCTGCTAAAGGAGTCAAAAGACGTATGGCAGAAAAAACTAGGTTGTAAAAGCAAATTATTAAAGTTATTATGCTACTCAAGATAATCTGCCAATCATGTACTAAACTAAAGGGGCGATAAAAGTACAAAAAACCTATTAAAAATACTGGTATAATTGTTAAATTTATTTCCTGACTCAACAAGCTGAGAGTTAAAGATATGAAAAAAATATATTGATAATGTCTTCCTGATTTATCAATAAAACCTTTGAAGAATGACCAAAAGCTGAGAATAGTTAAAAATTGTAGAAGTTGATAAAACCGAATAAATCTAGAATACCAAAGCTGCCAAGGGTCTACAGCTAAAACTGCTATTACTAATAAGGCAATCCATGCTTTTCCAGTTAGTTTGTAAGCAAAAAGATAGACTAGAACTAAAGTAGCTGTACCCCAAAGTACAGATAGCAGGCGAGCATTAATAATAGAATCTCCCACTACTCGTAACCAAACAGCTAGTAGGTAGTGATAGAAAGCCCCGCGAGTGTACCAAATACCAGAAGTAGGTATGGGTGCGCCTGTACGGAGAATACCTCTAGTGGCATCTAGGGAAGTATTTTCATCGGCATCCAAGTCGATAAAACCGAGGTTATAAACCCTTAGCCCAAACCCTACACTGACAATTAAGATGAGAAATATCCACTCACCCCAAATAGGTGATTTCTGCTGTAGAGCATTAAATTTATCTTGTAATACAGGGATTGGTAATTGTCCCCGTCTTCGCATCCAAACAAAAATGTAGGCAATAATCGCTGCTACAATCGCTAAACTAAAGACAAGAAAGACATTTCCACCCCATGCCAAGCTGAAACTAACACAAGCTACTAAACCCAGCGAGAACCAAATAAAAGATAGAGGTAATTTACTAATCTTTCTCTTTACACGAATGAAAACTAATGTCAATAAAATTATGACTGTAAACCCAAACAATATTACGTAGTTACTGTTTGATTGGGCAAATAATAATCCAACTTCTGCTTCTGCAAAGCGGTGTTTGAGTAAACCAATAGCAGCTAAAAATAAAGTGCTTGGTGAGAGAATTGCAGATCCTGCAACCAAGTTTTCCCACCACCGATTTCCATATCCCAGCCATAAACCTAAAAGTGAAGCATAAATTACCGCAAAGACAACTCCGCCTATTAACCAAAGGCTCTGACGCCATAAGTAATTAGGGTAATTGAGCAAATAGGCATTACCTTCAAAATTACGCTGGAAATTTTCCGGTTTCGGTAAAGCTAAAAGACTTACAGGTTTCTCTTCACCTGCACCTTCTGTCCATCTAGATACAGGTTTATTTAACGATGTCCATGTATTACCAGTAGCAATTACCCCAATAATTTTGCCTGTTTCTGCTTCTGCCCACCCATCTAAAAAGAAGTTAAGAATACTATTAGGGTTCAGAGGGTTAATCCCTGTCAATGCTGTATTTAATGGGCTAATTAAACTCACAGCTAATGTATTATTTCCGGGTCGGAGAAATTTTGTGACTTCTAAAAGATGCAATTGGTTGCCGTTCTCAGTTATGTAATTATTAATAAGATTGCCGTTCAGCAATAGTGAATATGCACCTTGCCCAGCAAATCTGATATAAGCACGAGAAATTCGCTCTGTTGGTATTTGCCATATACCTCTGAGCCATACTTGCCCTTGAGAACTTTGATTTCCTGCAATCCAATTTCCCTGTAGACGACGGTCAAACAAATTTTTGCTTAAGCGACTGTAAGTAGTTTCTCGAAGCGAACCTAGTACTTTAGCTTCTGACCAATTTTCATCTGAGAAATCTCGGTCAAACCATTGAAGAGATTGACGAGTTTCTGACAGATTAAAAACGCGCCAAGTAGTTTCTCCCGTTGACAAACTAATAGGTGTAGGATCATCTGTAGGATAAACAGACCCCTCAACAACTACACGAGGATTAGTTTTTCCTTTTTGAATTTCTAACGCAACAACATTTTTACCTGGGCGCAAATAACGAGTTAGGTCTACATAAGCTGTTAATTTCCAGTCATTGGAACTAGCCAGTAAATAATTGAGTGATGTTCTAGTATTGTAGCGATTACTATCATTAATATCTTGAAAAGGTAGTCTTAGCCCTGCACCTAAACCACGAGAGCTATTGGTAACATTGTTCTCTCTTGCTATCTGCTTTCCATTAACATATAAAGTAAAATCATTATCAGCGCTTATTCGTAGCCAGCCGGCTGTTGCATTATCAGGTAAATTAAAGGTGTGACGGGCATAAAAACGGTAAGTAGGCGTTTGAGGGGCAATCCATTGGGCTTGTTGTGACCAATCTACGTGTTCTACAGGAGTAGGGATTCTCTCCCAAATAGAAAACATCAAACTTCCTAACAATAATCCTAAAGCTAATATCAGCCCTAATGGCAACCAACGTTGTGAACGTTCCATTATTTTTTCTCTACTCCTGAGTCATTCCAAGCCTTGGTGTCAACTGATTGACGATATCTTTCCCAGGTTTTATTAATATCACCGTTGTTATATTCAGCCCAAGTTAGATGGACATAGGCTTGTCCCATTAAACCAATCCCTGGTTCTTGAAAGTACTTCTGCCCATCTATGACTTGTTTAGCAACTTCAGCCGATTTATGAAATTCGCCATTTACAACCCTGGCTAACATCAGGTCATATAAAGCCTCAACATGACCCGGAAATATGCTGAATGCTTTTTCAAAAATATCTGCTGCTGTGCCAGCATTCCTAGTATTAGGCTCGTTAAAATAATTAATACCTCGATTTAGAATTGCTGCCACCAAATACCCTCTTACCAAAAAGCGGTTAGGTTGACTATGTAAAGATTTTTCAAAATAGTTCTCTGCTTCTACAAAATTACTATCTTTATAATTTTCTAGACCCTGAATGAAATTAAGCAATCCTGGCTCGGCTGTACCTGTATATAACTCTGCCCTTGCAAGCCGCTCTAAAAATTCTTCATCTCCCTGGAAAGGTGGATACAATCTTGTTAAAACTTGGCTGGTGTTTACTACTTGAGAATATTCACCTTTAGCAAACTGCACATTTAATTGATAATTTATAATATTAAAACAAATATGAGAACCTAAAATAATAGAAAATAATAATCCGCTCACAGGTACTAATATTTTCATCTCTTTCATAAAGGTATTGAGTCCCTGTTGTTCTAATGCTAAATAAAGACCCATTAGGCAAATTAACAGTCCAATGAGGCTGAAGCCCCAACCTTTACCAATACCAGTAAAAAAACTATTTTTATAGCCAAATCCTTCAAGGATAACTTTATCCCATGATGGCAGTTGAAAGAATCGGCTATCCTCAATTTTCATCCCAAAAGTAGAAGCAGGAGCATCTGGATTATCCAAGACTATATTCTGTTTCCATTGAGCTTGAACTTCTGAAAAATTTTTATCTACATGAGATGATACTTTTTCTCCCCGGTTATAGTATTCTGCTGCAATAAAAGACACAGCAGGCGACCAAGTTGTGATGAAATAAGGAAAAAGTAATATTGGTATTAATGCACCCCAAAAAACTAAGCGTGGAGCTTGTCGAATATGAAATACAAAAGTGTAAGTAAAACCTGCGATCGCACACAAAGCTAATGGCACTCTCACAGCATTTGCCCAAAATAGATTTATACCAAATGCTTCTAGGGTTTCTGGAGGTAAACGATACCAAGAAAAGATGGCTCCTAGTAGTAGTAATATAGAGCCAATTAACAGAGTAATCTTTTCTCGATTAAACCAATTGGCAAAGGCAAAAAATCTGTTAGTCCAATAACTTTGATTCATCTGTTAATTTCTCTCTGCCATTGGCAATGATGCAGATTTGGTATTTAGGCGATCGCCTGGATTTAGAGCTAAGGGAGATAAGACTACTTCTTCTCCTGACTTTAAGCCTGCCAGCACTTCACGCTGGTTATCAAATGTTCTTCCTAGCTTGACTTTTTTCACAACAGCTTTGCCTGCTTCGGCAACCATCACCATCCCTTCACCAGCAGACAAATGAGTCACAGAACTTTCTGGAATCATTAAAGCCGTTCTACTTTGATCAGCAAACTGAACATAACCTTGCAAACCCGGAGGCATTTGCAACTTATCAACAGCAATCCAAACAGAATAAGTAAATTGTCGGTTAATACCCACTTTACTGGGCTTAGTGGCATTAGTTTGTACGGTTGGATTAAGCTGAATCACCCGTCCTTCAAAAGTACGTCCAGGGTATGCTAGCAACCGCACTATAGCTTGATTACCCACCTTGACTGCATTAAGTCTAGCTTGATCAATGTAAGCCTTAAATACAACATTTTTAGTTAAAGTTACTAACGAGTCACGGCCCCGTGCATCCGCTATTTCACCAGCATTTATATTTACCGAACTCACTAAACCATCGGTGCTGGCATATAGAACTGTTCTACTTAAATTTCTTAGAGCTTCTTGTAGTTTTATTCTGCTGTTGTCAACTGTGAGGCGAGCATTTTTTACATCTTTATCTAGTGTCTGCTGGGCTAATGACAAAGCTTGCTGAGAAGAAATGAAGTCGTTTTGGCGAGCAATGTAGAAATCTTGGTTGGTAAATTGCTGGCTTTGGGTAGTAATAATTCCCTGTTGAGCAGCTACTAGTTCTCTTTTGCGAGTTGCATAGGTATCTTGCATATCATAGAGTTGAAACTTGGAAATTGCTCCCTGATCTGCTAAAACTTGAATTTGTTTGAGTTTCTCTTCAGCAGTCCCTACCCTTACCTGAGCAGCTTGGACATTGTTGCTTAATTCTTTATCTGCAAGTTTGTCAATTGTTCTCACTCTAGTTTTAGCTGTATAAAGCCTGTCTTGAGCAGACCTAACATCCTCTCTCAGGTCTAATAACCTTTCTGATACCGAGTTTTGCACGGTTGCAAGGTTCTTTTGGGCAATAGCGAGGTTATTGCGAGCCGTATTCACTTCATTTTCAAAAGGAGCTTTTTGTAACTGGAGCAGAGGTTGGCCTCGGCGCACCCTTTGCCCTTCTTCAACGAAAAGTTTTTCTATAGGCCCCGATATCAAAGAACGAACATTCACCTGCTGCATACCAACAGATTCACCAGGAGCGGCTAGATTATCTTCTAAACTTTTTGACGCTACTAACGCAGTTTCTACTTGGATAGGTTTGTCAGCAATCCGTTGTAAAGCTGGATAACCGAAACCTGAAGAGTAAAATCTTGATTCTGGGTCTTTGAGAGCAGGAAGAAGTACAGTAAAGCTTAAAATCCCCATCAGTCCTAAAGGGGCTACTACGCAAGTAGTGAGAATCCCGCGAGTTAAAATTAGACGCGAATGTATCATGATATATCAATAAGTTAAAACTAATTTCAAAATTTCATTCAGAGATGGATTTGATTTATTTACCTACTCTTCATAGAAGCTATATACATATTTCCCTGAATACTCAACAAACTAACAATCCTCATAAAAATCACCAATCACCATTAATCGGAAAATTTTACTAGGCAAGAGTTTCAGTACATTTTTTAGTTACAGCGCTATCCAATGCGTTTGCAAATACTTTTTCCCATATAGGCGTAATCCGATGCCAAGTAAAGCGAACTTCTATATCTGCTAAACCTTCTTGACCCATTTTTTGGGCTTTGATGGGATTCGATAATAAAGTCAAGATTGCTTGTGCTAAAGCTTCTGGATCTTTTTCTGGTACTAATAATCCAGTAATTCCAGAATGGATTACATCGACAATTCCCCCAACAGCACTGGCAATTACAGGCTTTTGGTGAGCTAAAGCTTCTATCATCACAATTCCTAAGCCTTCAGTATCACCCTTGCTATCTACAATTGCTGGTAATACAAATATGTCACACCCCGCATATTCATCAGCTAATTCTTCTTTGCTGACAAAGCCAAGGAAATCTACTACGTCATTTAGACCCATTGCATGACACTGTGATTTAATCTCATCTTCGAGAATTCCCTTACCCACAATGCGTAGACATACAGGATATTTAGCTAAGACTAAAGGTAGAGCTGCCAATAAATATCGCAAACCTTTACGTTCATCTAACCTACCGACAAACAGAAGCTTAGGTACTTCCCCTGGTGAACGTTTTTTAGGTGGCTTCGGCTTTATAGTCATACCGTAAGGAATAACGGTAACAGACCCATCATAAATTTTACGAATCAACCCACTAGTAAAAGAAGAATTGGCTGTCACACCTTTAGCGATAGGCACTAACCAACGGAGAATATGTGTCACAAAACCGAACTTATTTGCTAACATTAGTTCGGCTCCGTGGAAACTAAACACCATCGGAATACCCAATAAAATGCTGGCAGGTAAAGCCATCAACCCGTGAGGAAAAGGCCAATGAATCTGGAGTAAATTTGGCTTTTCTTTGTAGCATACCCAAAACAATTGCAGCGTACCCAACAAGATATACAAAACAGCAGCTAACAAATAGAGAGGCTGTCTCTGCAACTTGGTAGGAGCGCCATCCCTTGCCAAATTTTCAAACCGTTTTGGACAGTAGCGAAAGCGATATACTTTTACTTCATCTAATACGTGGCTTTTAGAACCTTCATAGGCAGGAGCGAATACCGTAAATTTAGCCCCTGTTGCTTGCAAGCGTAAAATTGCCTCACGTACAAAAGCACCATGATTGCCGTCAGCATTCATCGGATATACAGAAGTGACAACAAGAATGTGTTTACCTTCAATATTCATAGATGTGAAAACTTACTAAATTAGGAAGAAAAATCAAACCCAGGAGAATATAACTAACTCTCTCTGGGTTTATTTATGACCAGTTGAATTGACTAGACTATTTCTTGTAGAACAACACCAGGATAGTTTATGCTTGAATCAATTTTTTTCTCTTGGCGTCGATTAAGTAGACGACCTTCAGTTTGAAACCACCACCATAACTTGACAAAATCAATAGCTGAAGTCAGAAGACGCTTTTTGCCAAACTTGCTTGTTCCAGAATGTCGAGGATGCCAAGGTGTGAGAACTTCTGTAACGTTATATCCTTGTGCTGCTAATACCGCCAATAAGTAGCGATGGGTAATTGTTTCTACTGGCAGAGTCAATAATAAATCACGACGGACTAGTTTGATCCAGTTCATATCGTGAATGTTTAAACCAAAGAGTAAACTACAAGTAGTATTGGCCAATTTAGAAGCAAGAATCTTGCCATCACCCCGTTTCTGCCGCCAACCAGCTACTGCATCTACTCCTGGTACACAAGCTTCTAACAGCAATGGTAAGTCAGTTCGGATATCTGACTCTAAGTCTGCTTGTCCCCAAAATATCCAATCAGTTTGGACATCATCTAATGCTGTCTTCCATACTTCAGTTACACCCCGCCTCTGCGGATGACGAATGATCCTCAAATAATCACATTTCTCACTCATTTTCTTGAGGATTTTATAGCTATTATCTGTGCTGCCATCATCAACTACTAGTACTGGCAAACTAAAGCCCATATTCTCAAACGTTTCTTCTATATTAAGCAGGAGACGTTCCAGATTCCCTTCTTCATTAAGGCATGGAATAACTACAGTAATTGAAGAATTACCAGAGGGAAGCAATTTTTTAAAACTTGGTTTTTGCAATGATATTGTATTATTTAAAGTAACCATATTTTATTTCCTAAAGATTATGCTTTTTCAAAAAGCGCTACTGTGTTTTTGAGCCGATGAGTCGTTTAAGTATTTAAATTGAGCAGCATCTAAAATTAGACTAATTAACTAAGGCTAATTAGCAGAAATCTCCCATTTTCTAGCAGGTTTCAAATCTTAGGCTTTATCTATCTGTATACTTACGCGCTGAATTCAATGATTTCAAAATCCCGGCTGATAAATTAAATATAAATTTAAAATTTAAAAAGTGAATCAGTATTTTTATTTAATATTAAGAAATAAAAATATTAATAACAATAATAATAAAATCATCCGGAAATTATTAATATCAGGATTTTTAACTATTTTTTATAATAGAAAAAACTAAATTCTTATGTTTTTGAGTATTATTACAGACGTTAATCCTCATACTCAACAATCACTATTTCAAAAACAGTCATAACAAGAGTATATTTTATTACACAAGCATGATAGTTATACTGGTAGTTTTATAGTAAAAAAATAAAATTGACAGAATTTTACAACTGAAATGAATAGTTATAAAGCACGACATATTGCAGCGGGCGTGGGTTTTACATGACCATACAGATTCATGTGTTCAAGCTGACTTAGCCGAAAGTATGGCTAGGCTGCAAATCAGACAAAAGGATTATGAAGATGCACGCCACTGGCTAACGATAGAAGAAAAATTAGTGATCGAGGCTTCAAATTAGGCGATGGGCTACGCCCCGGTGTGAGCGATCGCACTTCTATGTCTTGTAAAATAGACAAGATGCGTTATTTTTCAATAAAATGTCATATAAATTAGCAATAATTGAGCGATCGCTGTTCCTTTTCGAGCTAATACTATTAATACGGCAATCTGCTACATATCAGCTTGATTTTATTCCAAATTATCTTCCCAAAGACAGTAGATGAAGTTTTGTTTGAATAAATTAAATTATCCAAATTCTTGTATCCAATAGAACTATTAGATTTTGCTTCTCCTACTCAAAAACAGCTTCTACAGCGATTGGATATTTTTTTATTTGGGAGTATCTTGTCCTTCTGAGCAAGATTTTGTGGGAATACCTAAATCGTCTAAAGTATTCATTAATGAGTCATCCTGTGGGATATGGTGTCTGCTTTGGGAATTTACAACATCGTCAAAAGCTTCAAAAGCTTCAAGAGCTTCAAGAGCTTCAAGAGCCTCTGATGCAGACTGATATCGCTGTTTGAAGTCATCCAGCACCATTTTACTGAGAATCTTAGCTAGGGAGTGGCTCACTTGAGAGCGTAGTTTACCGCCGTAGGCATCGCTCCATTTGATCTCCCCATCACCATCTCTATCTAGCTCACGGGGTGCTACACCAGTCAAGGCTCTAATCCCAAGCATACCAACTGCATAGATATCACTACTATAGTGTGGGCGCCCAAAACATTGTTCGCTTGGTGCGTAACCCTGAGTACCAATGCCAATGGTGAAAGGGGTTGACTCTAGACGATCAAGCTGTTTGATGCCGACTTCCTTGACGGCACCAAAGTCAATCAATACCAGTTTTCCGTCTGAGTGTCGCCGGATAATATTACTGGGTTTAATATCCCGATGAATCACGTAGTTTTCATGGACAAATGTTAATGTTTGCAATAAATCCCTGATAATTTTGATCACTGCAATTTCTTCAATTGCTCTACCTGCTAAGAGTTCCTGATTTAAAGGATGACCAATTATCTGTTCTTGCACCAAATAAAATTCTTCATCTTCTTCAAAATACGCTAAAAGTTGAGGGATTTGAGTGTGCGTTCCCAATTTTTCTAGTGTTTGCGCCTCTGAGTTAAATAAACGTCTGGCAAGTTGTAATCCTTCTGGTTTAGTGTTGGCTGGTTTTAGTTGTTTGACAACACATCGCGGATTACCAGGACGTTGGGTATCTTCGGCAATGTAGGTTTCACTAAATCCACCGGAACCAAGAACTTTGACAATTTTGTAGCGTCCAGCCAAGACTTTCCCTGATAAGGCTAAATCTCGTTGCTGGATTAAGTCTTGGAAGTCATCTTGTTGGCTGATAATCTCTTGGACAACGGGGGAAGTTTTATACTTCTGAAAAATGTCTACTAATTGGCGTTTTTTGATGCTTTCCCTGACGATTGAGGTTCCCAAGTAGCAAATTCCGGTCATTGCGATCGCCATCATTGGTACAGCAGTCGGAAAAATTAACTGACCATAGACAAATAACCCATAACTAATTCCTCCCCAAGTGCCTGACAGGGCGAGGCTATACAGAAATCTATTGATACTACGCTTGCGTCTGCTAATCATCAAGGCTGTACTGCCCACTAGTATTAGCACAAACAAACCCTGCAATGGTGGACTGTTAATTCCTGGGGCGATCGCTTTCCCTGACATCAAAGTGGCGATCGCATTGGCGTGAATTTCCACGCCCGACATGGGTTCAGTACTTTTACTACCAGCGACTGGATAATAATCATTATGTAACTTATCTGTTGCACCAATCAGCACGATCTTGTCTTTGAACACCTTTCCCTGCTGCAAATAGGTGTTCCAGTTTTCCGGATCGAGTACGTGCCAAAAGGGTTTTTGCTCAAATGTACCCGCAGGCCCCCAAAAATAAATGCGATCGCCCTTTGGTCGGGGATAATTTACTTGTGCTGCCCTCAGCGCTGCCTCATCAAAGGAGAGTCGCTTCTTGGTAAATAAATTATCTTCACCCAATAACTTGGGAAACTCACTCGCTAATCGATGAACTTTTCCATCTACTTCTAAAGGGAAATTAACTGAGCCAATGGATACTGACCCTGTACGAAACATTTGTTGTGGGTCTGTCAGTTGCATAAAAGACCCTTGGTGCGTCTGGGAATTTTCGTAGACGGCTGCTAGGGTAACTTTGCTGCCATATTTTTGCAATACTGCCTGGAATTGGCGATCGTCCGTAACTCCATAACTGCTTGCTGTGTCAAAAACTACATCTAATGCTACCGAGCGGGCACCTGCTTTGATTAATTTTGTGATTACCTGGGAGTATGCAGCACGTTTATAAGGATAAGATTTCAGTGTTTCTAGGTAGGCATACTGTTTTGGATCTGTTTTATAGTACTGTTCGGGAACGGATATTGACTGATCGTCTATTGCTAAAATTACAATGTCTTCTGGAGGCACAATCGTCCCGCGTAGTTGAAAAAAGCCAGAAAGTACCTGATTTTCCATTGATTGAACCAATTCCCAACCAGAAACACTCAGCAGTGCTGCCCCGATTGCCCAAGTGCCAGCCAGTAGATGACCTAAGCGAACCATCCACCTGGACTGACGAGCCGATGCTGTTGAAGTCACTTTTGTCGGTTTACTTGACAGTCTATTGGCAGTAGAGACATAGTTTTTAGTTAAGGTAGATGTAGGTTCTTCTGCCATATCGTGTTACTGATTGATTTTAGCCGAACACTTTTATTTATTCAGACCACGTTTTAGTGTAAGCACATTGAAAAAGACTTAAATGACAATCTTATACATTTGTAAAGTATCTTCTATTCATCAACAAACTTTTATTGGCAGAGCTAGCCCCCAAGAGATTCCTACTCAAGCACTACCTAATTTATTCTTTTTCTGTTGAATGAGTTACAAAAGAGTGATTGTCTCACAGATCAGAGCCGGATATACTCTACCTGTGCATTTGGTTGTGGCAAGATTTTATCTTAACCTAACCAACAAGTACGTTCCTAACTGGGTGCTATACCAGAAGCTATCCCAAATCTGTCTTCTGTCTCTGGCGCAATGTTAGTAATCTCCACAAAGCGTGTTCTGATACTGACAGCTTTACCTACAGATAGGCATTAATTTATATCTTACCTTAAGCAGATGCTATACCTCTTTAGGAGTAAACTTTAGTGTTATGCAGCGCTGAATGCTGTTACCGGGCCAATTTTATTGGTAGATTTTGATCGCAGGGTGGCTCTTGCAGTGCTGGAGGTGAATAAGGTTAGCACCCAGGATCTCAACTCCAATGTTGCAGGCGTTTTTATCCCTTGAAAGAGGTAGGATAAAAGCTATAGATAAAGAACTACTTTGTAGATATTAGCAAACAAGGCATTTGAAAATTGCTATAATCTATTGTTCCATCTAAATTCATATATATTATTAGGTGTAAATTTGTATGGGTTCTCCAATGAATCGTCTGTCTATTTTTGTAGACGGAAACAATATGTTCTATGCTCAACAAAAAAATGGCTGGTTTTTTGACCCACGGCGAGTCTTAGAATACTTCAAACATGAGCAATCAGAAACAACATTAATTAATGCCTTCTGGTACACTGGCTTAAAAGATCCACAAGATCAGCGAGGTTTCAGAGATGCTCTAATTAGTCTAGGATATACAGTACGAACTAAAATTCTTAAAGAATATTATGATGATACATCTGGTCGTTACTCGCAAAAAGCGAATTTAGATATTGAAATTGTTGTAGATATGTTCAATACAGTAGACCAGTATGACCGAGTAGTATTATTCAGTGGCGATGGAGATTTTGAAAGAGCAATCGAACTATTACGCTCAAAAAATACACATATTACGGTAGTATCAACAGAAGGAATGATTGCTAGAGAGCTACGCAATGCTACTGATAGATATATTGATTTAAATGATATCAGAGAACAAATAGAAAAAACCGAAGGTTAGTAGTTTTAACAATTATTTACAAAAGTAAGAGTAAAAGAAAAACTAAGGTTGAAGATATATTAAGCCACAAGTAAATACTAAACAACAAAGGGCAAATGACAAACAAAACAGATCGAATCATCATTTTTGATACGACATTGCGAGATGGAGAGCAGTGTCCAGGAGCGACTTTGAATATAGACGAAAAGCTAGTTATTGCCAAGCAATTAGCGCGTCTGGGTGTAGATGTAATTGAGGCAGGCTTTGCCTTTGCCAGTCCTGGAGATTTTGAAGCAGTCAAGAAAATTGCTCAAATTGTCGGCACAGAAAATGGCCCGGTAGTTTGTAGTTTGGCAAGAGCCATTAAAGCAGATATTGAAGCGGCTGCCGAAGCATTAAAACCAGCAGTCAACGCCAGAATCCACACCTTTATTTCCACTTCTGATATTCATTTAGAGTATCAGTTGCGAAAGTCACGGGCAGAAGTGCTAGCGATCGCCGAAGAAATGGTAGCTTATGCCAAGTCCTTCATGACAGATATCGAATTTTCGCCGATGGATGCGGCCCGTACCGATCCAGAATTTCTGTATCAAGTATTAGAGCGAGCGATCGCAGCTGGTGCAACAACAGTTAACATTCCCGATACTGTCGGTTACACAACTCCTAGCGAATTTGGAGCAATGATTAAGGGCATTATCGAAAATGTCCCCAACATCGACCAAGCGATTATTTCTGTTCACGGTCATAATGATTTAGGCTTGGCAGTTGCTAACTTCTTAGAAGCCGTGAAAAATGGCGCACGGCAACTAGAATGTACCATCAATGGGATTGGCGAACGCGCCGGAAATGCATCACTAGAAGAATTGGTAATGGCGCTGCACGTGCGGCGGCAATATTTTAACCCTTATCTCGGCAGACCAGCAGATTCTCAAGAATCCCTGACAAATATCGACACCCGCCAAATTTACAAAACCTCACGCTTAGTTTCTAATTTGACGGGGATGTTAGTACAACCAAATAAAGCGATCGTCGGGGCGAATGCCTTTGCCCATGAGTCTGGGATTCACCAAGATGGTGTGTTAAAAAACAAACTCACCTACGAAATTATGGATGCCCAATTGATTGGCTTGTCAGACAATCAAATAGTTTTGGGCAAACATTCAGGGAGAAATGCTTTCCGTACTCGATTGAAAGAATTGGGCTTTGAACTGTCGGATACTGAATTAAATAAAGCATTCGTCAGATTCAAAGAAGTAGCAGATAAAAAGAAAGAAATCTCTGATTGGGATTTAGAAGCGATCGTTAACGATGAAATCCAACAAGCACCCGATTTGTTCCGGGTAGAGTTGGTGCAAGTTTCCTGTGGTAGTAACGCCCGTCCCACCGCTACAGTTACCCTGCGTACCCCAGAAGGTGAAGAATTAACCGATGCTGCGATCGGTACTGGGCCAGTGGATGCAGTTTACAAAGCCATCAACCGTGTGGTGAATGTGCCCAACGAGTTGATTGAGTTTTCTGTGCAGTCAGTAACAGGTGGTATTGATGCCATTGGCGAAGTGACGATTCGTTTACGTTATGAATCTAAAGTATTTTCTGGTCATGCAGCGAACACAGATATCATCGTGGCATCCGCGCAAGCTTATGTAAATGCGTTGAATAGATTGTATGCATCTTTGCAAACTCAAAAAAAACCAGAAGAAGTAACTGCACAGAAAGTCTGAAATCGGATCTGTCAAACTGCCAGTTTTTAGCTGATGCTAACAAACTCCTCTCCAACTTTGGGGAGGAGTTATTTGTGAGTTCCGAAAAATTGTTGGAAATTATGCTGACAGAAAAACATATTACTATCAGAGAAGCCACCAGCAAAGAAGATTTACTAATTGCAAAACACTCTTACCAAATGTGGCTAGATATTGGTGTTGATGAGAGTAATCTACTTCTGGATTGGCAAAATGTTACCGTCAAATTTATAGAAGAAGCACGTCGAGATTTGTTTTATAAAATAAGGAACGAAACCCAACATTGTCATGAGCGTACTAAGTAATACTTGTCTGGTGTGCTTTGTCATTGAATCGGATTGAATCACCCGATGAACAACTCCAGTCACAGAAACTACACCTAGATTGTAATCTAACTGTGAATGCGGGTTAGCGATGTCTACGACGGGCTACGCCTACGCACTGATTTGCCCCCGCTTTGCTCAAGCTTGGTTAGCATTAGAATTTAAACGCATCATGATTTTTTCTGGTTCTGTCAAATTTTTAAACCCATAACGACGATAAAGTCCATGAGCATCTTTTGTGCCTAACATCCACCTTTGAACGTCTTGCAATTCTGGATATTCCAAAATATATTCTACAAACCATTTTCCTAAACCCTGTCCTCGATAAGGCTCCAGAATAAAAACATCTTTTAATAACGCAGAAGTTGCATAATCAGTGATAACTCTCGCAAAGCCAAGTTGTTGATTACTTTCATAAAGTCCAAAACATAAAGAATTGTTTATTGACTTTTCTACAGTGGCTAATGAGATGTTTTCAGCCCAATAAGAAGTTTGTAAAAAATCATGAATCATTTGAATATCTAATTTAGATTTATCCGTGCTGATGTAAAATTTGTGTTTTAATTCTTCATTCATATTGCTAAATCTTATATTTAATATATTGATGTGTAATAATTAATTTCAATTCATTCTTGCAGTCAGCGCCTTGCAACCTAAGATGATGAAATTACTGAACCATTAACTGGATCACAGAGGCTATATTCAGTATTCAAGGATATGGTTGCATATACTATTGATTATGAATCAGCTTACAGCAAAATCTTGGCAAGAAGTTCGCGCTGCTTTCAAACAAATCTGGGGTTATGAAGATTTCCGTCCCCCACAAGGAGAAATTGTCAGTAGTTTATTAGCACAAAAAGATGCGCTGATTATTATGCCCACAGGTGGCGGGAAGTCGATTTGTTTTCAACTTCCTGCACTGCTACAAACAGGATTAACCTTAGTAGTTTCGCCCTTGGTGGCATTGATGGAAAATCAAGTTCAGGAACTACTACAAAGCCACCAAAAAGCAGCACTTTTACATAGTGAATTATCTTCGTCTCAACGCCGTGCAACGCTGCAAGCTTTGGAACGTCAACAGCTAAGATTACTATACTTGTCACCAGAAACTTTGCTAAGTGTACCAGTGTGGGAAAAATTATGTCAGCCGCAATTGCAAATTAATGGCTTAATTTTAGATGAAGCTCATTGTTTAGTGCAGTGGGGTGATAGTTTTCGCCCAGCTTATCGCAGATTAGGGGCGGTGCGTCCTGCACTACTAAAATCAAAACCACCAGGAACAAAAATCAGCATTGCTGCTTTTACCGCTACTGCTGACCCCTCAGCCCAAAAAATTATTCAAACAGTTTTACAATTACAGCAACCAGAGATTTTTCGCTTGAATCCCTACCGTCCTAACTTGCATCCCAGCGTCCGCATCGCTTGGACACCAGCAGGTAGGAAACAACAATTATTAAAGTTTATTCAAAATAGACCGCAACAATCGGGATTAGTTTATGTTCGCACTAGGCGAGATAGCGAAGATTTAGCTGAATGGTTAGCAGAGATGGGTTTTGCTACAGCTAGTTATCATGCGGGATTGGGTGCAACTGAACGCCGTGAAGTAGAAGCAAGCTGGTTAAGTGGTAAAATACCATTTGTGGTTTGTACCTGTGCATTTGGTATGGGGATTAATAAAAGTAATGTCAGGTGGGTTGTTCACTTTCACGCGCCGCATTTGTTATCTGAATATGTGCAAGAAATTGGCCGGGCTGGAAGAGATGGGAAACCAGCAGAAGCGTTGACATTGGTGAGTGAACCTACGGGGTGGTTAGATTCAGGGGATAAGCAAAGACAGGAGTTTTTTCAAGAACAAATGCGATCGCAACAACAAATAGCGCAGCAACTTGTGAAAAAATTACCAAAACAGGGAGAAGTGAATGCAGTAACTCGACAATTTCCCGAAGGTGCTACGGCTCTAGCTTTACTCCACAGCAGTGGTCAGCTAAACTGGCTTGACCCTTTTCATTACAGCATTGTGCAAAAAGCCGGAAATCAGCCACCGACGCAATTACATGCTGCTAAACAAATGCATCAATATTTAACTACAAAGCAGTGTCGTTGGCAGTTTTTGTTAAACGCCTTTGGTTTTGACAAAGAAGCAGCTAACTGGCGTTGCGGACATTGCGACAATTGCCGCTAGAATACCTGAATTTTTTTAATAACTGCAAAGGACGCAAAGGAAAAGATAAGTAATGTGATGGCGGGAAGGCAGTAAAATATAACTTTTTCTTTCCCCTGCTTCCCTAAATATTCTCCAAGTTGGTTCATCCAATAGGATTTGTTATTTTCACCACTAAGTAACAATAAAGAGGTTAACTAGAGGATAAAAATATGTCATCTGCTCAAGCGCCCTCCCTAGCACCGCTGATTCCGCGCGAAATTCTGTTTGGGAATCCCGAAAAAACTAGCCCACAACTCTCCCCTGATGGCAAGTACTTGGCATATATCGCCCCCGATGAGAAAAATGTCTTGCAGGTTTGGTTGCGAACTGTAGGACAAGAAGACGGCCAAATACTAACTGCGGACAAAAAGCGCGGTATTCGCATTTTCTTCTGGACTTATAACGCCGACCAGTTGATTTATATGCAAGACTCGGATGGCGACGAGAACTTTCACCTTCACTTGGTTAATATTCACTCCAAGATTGTGCGTGACTTAACGCCATTCCAGGGTGTCAAGGCCGAACTCGTGGAACTGGAACCCAAATTTCCAGATAAAGCACTGGTAGCGTTGAACTTGAACAATCCCCAAAAGTTTGACGTTTACCGCATCAACCTCAAAAATGGTGCAGTGGAGTTCGACACTGACAACCCCGGTAACATTATCAGTTGGACATCTGATGCTGAGTTCCAAATACGTGCAGCAACAGCTAGCACACCCGATGGTGGTTATGATTTGTTATTGCAGAAACCAGATAAACAGTGGGAAATTCTCCGTCACTGGGGGCCAGAAGAGGAAGGGAATTCTGTAAGTTTTTCGGCTGATGGTAAAACACTTTATATTCAAGGGAATCACGATGCTAACGCCAAACGTCTGCTAGCTGTTGACCTAGACACTCGTCAAGAAACCGTCATTGCTGAAGACCAGCAGTATGATGTTGTGGGGATAATCATCCAGCCATTAACGCGAGTTATCCAAGCAGTTTCTTTCTACAAAGATAAACAAGAATGGCAGGTAATCGATCGCAGTATCGCCGCTGATTTTGAAGAAATTGCCAAGGTGCGTCCTGGAGAATTCTCTCTAATTAGCCGCGACTTGGAAGATAAAACTTGGGCTTTAGCTTATAGAACTGACAATGGCCCAGTTTATTACTATGCCTACAACCGAGAGTCCAAAACTAGCACTTTCCTCTTTAGCAACCAACCCAAACTCGAAGCGTTGCAGTTAGCTTCAATGCAACCGATTTCCTACGAAGCGCGGGATGGCTTAACTATCCACAGTTACCTGACAACTCCTGTAGGAATACCCACCCAAAATCTCCCAACAGTACTGCTGGTTCACGGCGGCCCTTGGGCGCGGGATACTTGGGGTTTCTCTCCGACAACGCAATGGCTAGCTAACCGGGGTTATGCCGTTCTGCAAGTGAACTTTCGCGGTTCCACTGGCTACGGTAAAGCATTTTTGAATGCAGGAAATCGAGAATGGGCTGCTAAAATGCACGACGACTTGATTGACAGCGTGAACTGGCTAGTGGAACAAGGTATTTCCGATCCGCAAAAGATTGCGATTATGGGCGGTTCTTATGGCGGTTACGCCACCTTAGTAGGATTGACTTTTACACCAGAAATCTTTGCTGCTGGTGTGGATATTGTCGGGCCGAGTAACCTGATTACGCTGATAGAAACTATACCGCCTTATTGGGAACCGATCAAGGCAATGCTTTATCATCGCATTGGCAACTTGGAGACAGAAGAGGAGTTTCTGAAATCGCGATCGCCTTTATTCTTTGCTGACCGAATTCAAAAACCTTTACTTATCGGTCAAGGTGCAAACGATCCAAGGGTGAAACAATCAGAAAGCGATCAAATTGTCAATGCAATGCAACAGGCTGGTTTACCAGTGCAATATGCACTTTACACAGATGAAGGACATGGTTTTGCCAGACCAGAAAATCGGTTGCACTTTTTTGCGATCGCAGAGGAATTTCTCGCCAAATACTTAGGTGGGAGATTTGAACCTTTGACAGATATTCCTGGTCATTCAGGAATAGTGAAATAAAGCCTTAAAAGGGTGGTTAGTGTAATTCACCGACCACCTTAATCATTTTTAATTTGGAACGATTTATGCATACAACAACTGATTCCTAATTTCATCAGCCATTAGTATGCTTACCAGAATACCAATCCGTTGCGCGACTTCATAAGCGTTTTTCTGAGGCACAACGATAATCCCAAAATGTCCTTTATTCTCCTCTATACAGATGGATGTATTAATTCATCGGGTACTTGATTTCGCTCAATGTATTCATTAATCTCGACTTGATGATCGAGATAAAAACTCAAGGCATCAAATACTTGTGCCAAGGTTAAATGTGGTAAATGGTTCAGGATTTCTTCTGGCATAATCCCCAATCGCCACAAACCGACAATGGCACGAACAGATGTCCGAGTACCTATAATAATCGGCTCTGCACTCAAAATTTCAGGGTTACGGGTAACGTAGCGCGAGGAGGTTTCAGCAAACATATAACGAATGAAGGAAGCAGAACTGGGGTTGCCTCTAGTTTACCAGACTAGAAAATTGCTTAGGCGAGGGTTGCGATCGCAGAGGAGTTTCTCGCCAAATACTTAGGTGTTAGATTTGAACCTTTGGGAGATATTCAAGGTCATTCGGGAATAGTTAAATAAAGTTTCAAAATGGTGGTTAGTGTAATTCACCGACCACCTTAAATTGCCAAAGTCAGAATCTACCAGAGGGGCCACTAGTAGAGCTTGGCGGAATAACTAAGGGAGTCTTACTACCATAAAAAGTAATACCATTATCCTTTAGCAGAGAAAACCAAGGATCTTTTGATACGTAATCGACTCCTTTAGATAAATGCCCTTGTAGATTAGCTTCATAACAAAGGAGCCATTGCTCACCATAAAGCTCATCTTCATTTAAAAATTGTTCCCATCTACTTGTATCTAAATTTTCTTTAATCTGTCCTTGCTTACGCGCATTTAAAGCTAAAATTGCTACTATAGAATCTTCCATTTGAGAAATAGACTCTGTAGCTAGCTTGTTAATTGATAAGTCAAATACCATTGCTGACCAAATAGCCCAAGCTACTTCACTGCTATGTCCAAGTATTGCATTTCTATAGATTTGAAAGTTAATAACTTCTTCAAGTAAGGATAAGTTAATGTTATATTTGTTTACCTTCTTTTCTTGAATTATTGAAAGAGAATCACGTAAAGTACTAGGTTCAATAGTAATTGACTGTAAAAGAAGGCTTTCAAGAAGAGACCAATTCTCTATATCAAGGTTGTTAATATTACTAATTCGGGCAACTGCATATTTAAGTACTGGTTCTCCAGGAAATTCATTTCTAAGTTGAAATGCTTTATCAAAATAACGAATAATATCTTGCATTTGTGCAAGTCCACTTCCGCTAAATTTATAATCAGATAGTTCTAAAACCCATATTGAATCCAAAGAACACGGTAACTCAATAATTTTGGTTTTCTCAAAGTTGATAGTTAATTCAAACTCTGAAAGTACCTGTTGAATTTGGCTTAAAGCTGATTCAGCATCTGAAATATTTTGAAATACAAACTCATAATCATCACTATAACGAAAGCCTTTAAATGGATAGTTACAAGTGTTTTTTAATCGCTTTTCTAGTTCTATATCTGTTGTACAAAGTATCAGTTCGGCAATGATTAATGAAGTATCTGGGCCAATAGGGATACCTAGTGTTTGACCATCTTGACTATTTCTCAAAATTTTATCAATATTATTTCCCAGAAGAGTCATATCATTTCTCTGTTGTTTAGCCAATGATTTTCCATGTATTGCCCAGGGAATACTATGAGTGTAAATAGATTGATAAAATCGAGAAATATCTGTATGTAATATATATCGCCCGGCTATTCTATTTTTAGCTCTTTCAACAGGAATTAAGTAGAAATCAAGTACAGGCGAAATAGAACGTTCACGTTGTGGATGAGGAGTATGAGTAGGCTTACTTTTTGAAAAGTTAGAACGTTTTATTATTTGATTAACTGTAGACCAATTAGTATCTAATAAATTAGAAATTTCTAAGAAAAATACTGGGTTTGGAATACCTAAGTTTCTTCTCAATGAGTTGTATCTAACATGATTATGACTATAAATTTTTGCAGTTCTCTTAGGGTAACGTGGAAAAGCGATTTTACCAGATGTAGCAAAGTCAGCGAGGGAAATAGTATTAAAAGGAGGAGGCAGTTCTTTTGGGAAATATCCTCTAGCTATTAAATCTCTGCTATTCATCTTTAGTATTTTAGGATTACAGAATTTACTATAAGATATGTTGCCCTGAAATCGAGATGAAAGCAATCGTAATTGCAGTGAATGAATGGAGTAATTGTACTCAAGCAGGTTTTTGTACAATAAAGTAGCTCCTTCAGCCGCAACTAAGTAAGAAAACTGCGCGATCGCACCTCTCAAATCACTTCGTCTGTCCGCCTTTTACCGCATTGCTTTATCCAGCGTTGAGTACTTGCTCTGCGGTTAGCTGTAATTCTGGGAAAATAGTAGAAGCGATCGCAGCTCAAGCGTTAGATGTTTGCCAGCGATCGCAGTCATATCACGTCAACAGTCACGTACTGATAAGTTTACCAAATTCATCAATCCTAATCTATTATTTAAAACCACAGATAAATCATGGATATTTATCTGTGGTTATATTTTCATCTAATTGATTTTTGCAAGAGATTTAGTAAACGCCTGATTATTTAAAGCGATCGCTTACTTAAAATTGCTGCAAAAATCGCAAATCACTAGCATACAAACGACGAATATCATCGATTTGGTGTAACACCATTGCAAAGCGTTCTACACCAAAACCAGCAGCAAACCCTGTATAAATTTCTGGATCATAACCCACAGACTTAAGTACATTTGGATCGACCATACCGCAGCCCATCACCTCCAGCCAGCGACCATTCCACTGCAAATCTACTTCAGCCGAGGGTTCAGTAAATGGGAAATAACTCGCACGGAAGCGAATTGGTAAATCGCCAAATATTGCTTGTAAAAATACTTTAATTGTGCCCTTGAGGTCTGTAAAAGTTAGTCCCTCATCAATCGCTAAAAGTTCTATTTGATGAAAAACTGCTGAGTGAGTCGCGTCTACATTATCTCGCCGATAAACTCGCCCTGGAGCCACAACCCGAATCGGTGGTTCTTCTCTTTCCATGTAACGAATTTGTACCGAAGATGTATGAGTCCGTAAAAGATTCCCATCTGGCAGGTAGAAGGTATCCTGCATATCACGGGCGGGGTGGTCAGGCGGGGTGTTGAGAGCCTCAAAATTATAATAATCTGTTTCCATCTCTGGCCCTTGGGCTACGGTGTAGCCCATACCGACAAAGATATCCAGCGCCCGGTCGATAATACCATTGAGGGGATGAATGCGACCTTGGGGGCTGTAAATTCCTGGCATAGTTACATCCAGAGTTTCTGCCTCTAGCAAAGCTTGAATTTGCGCGGATTCTAAGGCATTACGTTGCTGGTCTAGACTAGTTTGCAGGGATTCTTTGACTGTATTGGCGATCGCTCCAATTTTTGGCCGTTCCTCTGCGCTCATCTGCCCCATACTTCGCAACAGTGCCCCCAGTTCCCCTTTTTTCCCCAGATAGTTAACTCTGAGTTCTTCTAGGCGTTCTAGGGTGTCTGCGGCTGCGATCGCTTTTTCTCCTGACTGCCGCAGTGCTAAAAGTTGAGCTTCTAAATTGCTAGTCATTAGTTATTAGTCATTGGTCATTAGTCATTAGTCTATAGTCAAAAGCTGTGAACTGGTCGATAAATAAACTTATAGTCATACCATTAACATCAGCCAAAGGTGAGGGTCGAAACCAAACCTCTGTTTATCAGTTAGAGATGATTGGGCTAGTATAGCGGGCGCGTAAATCCAGCTAACATCTCAACTTAACCAGACAAGTTGTTCAGAGTCACTAGTTCAAGGTAGGCAAACTCCCACCCTAGTGTACTAATGAGTATCGATATTTTTTTGCTGCCTGTGACCTGCGACATTGACAAATGGCTAATAACAAATAACTAATAACTAATAACGAATGACCAATGACTATGAAATTACTAATTAGCAACGATGATGGCATTTCTGCCTTGGGGATTCGTACCCTAGCCAACTACTTGGCAGAGGCCGGTCATGATGTGAGTGTGGTTTGCCCAGATCGAGAGCGATCGGCAACTGGACACGGATTAACTTTACACCAACCCATTCGCGCCGAAATTGTTGAAGAGATTTTTCATCCTGCTGTCAAAGCTTGGGCTTGTGATGGTACGCCTTCAGATTGCGTCAAATTGGCGCTGTGGGCTTTGCTTACGACTCCCCCGGATTTGGTTCTCTCTGGTATTAATCAAGGTGCGAATTTGGGAACTGAAATTCTCTATTCCGGCACTGTTTCTGCGGCAATGGAAGGTCTAATTGAAGGCATTCCCAGCGTAGCGCTGAGTCTTATGAGTCACACATCTAAAGACTTTCAACCTGCTGCTAAGTTTGCCAAAATTCTCGTAGACCAATTAGTCCAAAAACCGCTGCCAGATTTAATGTTGCTCAACGTCAATATTCCTGCCCTCAAATGGGAAGAAATTGCTGGAGTTACTCTCACCCGTCAAGGAGTGCGGCGTTACATAGATGTGTTTGATAAACGAGTTGATCCTCGTGGAAAAACCTACTACTGGTTAACCGGAGAGGTAATTGAGGATGTGGAACCCCCAACCGGATTAAATCTGCCTCAAAATGTACCGACAGACGTGCAGGTTGTACGTAAAAACTACATCAGTATAACCCCGTTACAATACAATCTAACATACGCAACTGGATTAGATAAATTGTCTGAGTGGGAATTTAATATTCCTTGAATCATTTGATTTATCAGGACAAAACCGGGGTTATTCACATACATCACAGAAAAATGTAGGCTATAACGTAGGGGCACTCTTGAAATAACCGATACACATCCACCCCAAAACCCGGAAAATTCTAACTGACAGTATTTCATCCACATTTACACAATCAGCCAGAAACAGGGTATGCTGTTTTACCAAGAAATCCTCCCTCTACCCAAATCGGTGAGACAGCATAAACTTAGACAAAATAAGTAACAATTTTTTCAATTATCGCCCGCTCAGTCCAGCAAGCAACACTCATGTCTAGGATAGAGAACCAATTTAACGTACAATTTTGGGGCGTTCGCGGCAGCATCCCCACTCCAGGGCCACACACCGTTCGTTACGGCGGTAATACCCCTTGCATATCAATGCAAGCGGGCGATAAGCGCTTAATTTTCGATGCTGGCACGGGACTACATGTTTTGGGGCAATCTTTATTGTGCCAAATGCCGTTAGAAGCTCACATATTTTTTACCCATTCTCACTGGGATCACATGCAGGGTTTTCCCTTCTTTACCCCAGGATTTGTTAAGGGCAATGACTTTCATATCTACGGCGCGATCGCACCTGATGGTTCTACCATCGAACAGCGCCTCAACGATCAGATGTTGCACCCGAACTTTCCCGTACCCTTGCAGATTATGCAAGCCAATTTAAATTTCTACGACGTTCGACCAGGGCAACCAATCCAGATGGATGACGTTACCGTAGAAACAGCACCTTTAAACCATCCAGGTGAAGCCGTAGGATACCGCGTCAACTGGCGTGGTGGTGCTGCTACTTACATCACTGATACCGAACATTTTCCCGATCGACTCGATGACAATGTGCTGTGGCTAGCTCGTAATGCTGACATCTTGATTTACGATTCCACATACACAGACGAAGAATACCATTGCTCAAAAACCCCAAAAATCGGCTGGGGACATTCTACCTGGCAAGAAGCGGTGAAAGTAGCACAAGCTGCTAACGTCAAAACTCTGGTGATTTATCACCACGACCCCGCCCACAATGATGACTTTTTGGATCGTGTAGGCAAACAAGCCGCGGCAAAATTTCCTGGCGCTATTATGGCGCGGGAAGGAATGGTACTTCAGATTCCCACCTCAGTAGCCTTATCAGAATCTTTTCCTGTTAGTAAGTTTTCTACCTAAAGATTGCGATCGGAGGAATTGGAGATTTTAGATTAGATTGGTGATCAGAAGCTTTCAGCGCGAGAGCGTACCTGTTCCACGGTGAGACAGCGCTGCCCAGAGTTGTCACGCCGACCACAGGATCAGGGCGACAACAGGAGGACAAACTTTATAGATTCACCAACCCAGCCCAGACACCCACAGACGCCCTAAGATTGTAGCTGATGGTCGGCGTAAAACCTCGTTGAAGTCTCAACACGGAACTAGAGCCTTTTATAGCTCTAGTATTTGGGGTTATCTGGACTTAGCAATTAGCTCTCAAGCTGATGGCACAAGAAACCATTTTGGGCGACTTCCCTTGGGTTAGGCTTTTGGCTGATAGCTAAAAGGGGTGGCATCAACACCCTGGCTGATAGCACAAGACCTCATGGGCAGTTGGTGAATGTCCTCTTCAAGGCGGTTTACCATAGAGTAGCTTCCTGCTGATAGCTAAAATAAACCTAAAATCTCAGAATCCACGTGCTAAATTTGTCTAAAAATGGGTGTTCTGTGCGGGTTGCTTCTTCGAGCGAAGGGCTACTAACGCCGACTGCTGTTGCCCTTGGCAAGTTTGATGGTGTTCATCTTGGTCATCAAAAGGTAATTCAACCAGTCTTGCACGCTGGTGGTGACTTGTCAGTAGCCAGTAGTCCGCAGTCAAAGAAAAATCAACCGACAAATCAAGAATATACCTACTCAACAGTTGTCACCTTTGACCCCCATCCACAGGAGTTCTTTACGGGGCAACCCCGGACTTTGTTAACGCCACTGGATGAAAAAGTCCAACAATTGCGATCGCTTGGGGTAGAACAACTGGTACTACTATCCTTTGACAAAGAATTGTCTGCTCTCAACCCCGAAGAATTTGTCGAAAAAATTCTCGTGCAACAGCTGCGATGCCAACGAATTAGTATCGGGCAGGATTTTTGTTTCGGCGAAAAGCGTAGTGGTACTGCCAAAGATTTGCAATTACTCGCCGCCAAGCATAATATCCCCGTTACCATCGTTCCCTTACAAACTTATACAGGTGACTCGCCCATCGAAAGTAGTTGTGTCAGTACTACTCCAACTCAGGATGCCCGCATTAGCACTTCATTGATCCGCCAAACCCTTGAGCACGGCGACATCGAAAACGCAAATCTATTACTAGGACGCCCCTACACCCTCCTTGGTGATGTCGTTCAAGGTCAACAATTGGGCAGAACAATTGGCTTTCCCACCGCCAACCTCCAACTACCAAAAGAAAAGTTTCTGCCCCGCCAAGGAGTCTACGCTGTCCGCGTTTTCACTCTTGATGAAACATCAGATGTCGAGAGCTTGGGCGTAATGAATATCGGTAATCGCCCAACTGTAAACGGTACTTATTCATCTGCGGAAGTACATTTATTTGATTGGTCTGGTGATTTGTATGGCAAAAAACTGGCTGTGCAGCTAGTTAAATTTTTGCGCCCTGAACAAAAATTTTCTTCTCTAGAAGCCCTGAAAACACAAATTCAACTTGACTGCGTTGTTGCTAGAGAAGTTTTGAGCGCTTAGTGGGAACAATAGATAGGGCAAAGAGGCAAAGGGGCATTGAGCATTGGTTATTCTCCTCTGCTGCTTTGCCTCTCTGCTGCTTTGCCCCTCTGCTCCCCCACTCCCCACAACCCATGAGAGAAAAAATCGACGCTTTAACACAAAATCTAGCTCTTACTATCGTTGGCAAAGCTGAGGCAATACGCTTAGTGCTAGTCGCCTTGTTAGGTGGTGGTCATGCTCTCTTAGAAGATGTTCCTGGTGTAGGTAAAACCCTGCTTGCTAAATCCCTAGCTCGTTCACTGGATGGCAAGTTTCAACGGCTACAATGTACTCCCGATTTACTGCCAACTGACATTACTGGCACTAACATCTGGAACCCAAAAAGCGGCGAATTTACTTTTCTTCCTGGGCCAGTCTTTGCCAATATATTACTATCTGACGAAATTAACCGCGCTACACCCCGCACTCAGTCAGCGTTGCTGGAGGTTATGGAAGAACATCAGGTAACAGTCGATGGTGTCTCTCGTCCAGTTCCCCAGCCGTTTTTTGTCATTGCCACTCAAAACCCTATCGAGTATCAAGGTACTTTTCCCCTGCCGGAAGCGCAAATGGATCGGTTTATGTTATCGCTGAGTTTGGGCTATCCTTCGGAGGCAGAAGAACTCCTGATGCTGCAAAATCTTCAAAAGGGTGTGAAAGTTGCTGATTTGCAACCTTGTATTACTTTGGCAGAAGTACAGGAATTGCGTTACCTTTGCTCTCAAGTAAAAGTGGCAACTTCCTTGCAACAGTACATCCTCGAATTGGTGCGGGCAACACGCCAAGATGAGGAAATCGCCCTTGGTGTCAGTCCGCGTGGCACATTAGCATTACAACGGGCTGCCAAAGCGCTAGCTTTTCTATTAGGGCGTGATTATGCTATTCCCGATGATGTGAAATTTCTCGTCCCTCACGTTCTTTGCCATCGCCTTATTCCTAGAGGAGGACGCAACGCTAGAACTGTTGTTGAGCGATTATTGCGATCGGTTTCTATTCCTTAATTTGACACTCCTCGGCATAAATGCACGTTCGCGTTAGCGTCTCGAAGAGAGGATTCTTGGTTCACCGAGACCACTTAAGACAGATACCTTGCAGTGTCTATCCAAGAGGTGGGACTCTCCCCAAGCGACTTTGGGTATGCCCTACCCTAGTTGGATTGCTCCAAATTCTTTTTTTATTTGAAACATATTGTTCCAAAAAAACTGTCTGTCTAGCTCCTCTGAATCTTTTACCTACTGCGAGGTGGAGTCTAGAAAAATGCAGTAGAACCGCATAGATTCAGTTTTCAAGGTGCAGTGCTTTGCCTTTCGGCAGCTAGGTTTTTTAAGTGGTTGATTACCTTTCCACTTCTTCATAATACCAGAAAAGCCGTCCTATAAGGACGGGGCTTTATACCCAATTTTTCGGTAACAGTAGTATTCAAAAAGGTAAGAGTGCTGGATACCGATTGATTTATCAAGTTGAGTGACTTACAACTATTTTGCTACTAACGATTTATTTCAGTGCGATTCGTTACTAGGTAAAAATGCTTAATAAGCATATAGCCTAGTCAACCTGACAGCAGATTACTGTTATTTAAAGGTTGAACTC
>NZ_JBALEL010000065.1:0-88986 GCF_036917935.1 Nostoc sp.
TAGAGAAGAAAGCAAATCTAAAATTCTTGAGCTAAGTACCCTTGTGGGCAGAGTCAATTCAAAATTGCAAATCTAAAATCCAAAATTGTTTGACTAGCAATTTTAGATTTTAGATTTTGGATTTTGGATTAAAATAATTTTTGGTTCATGCCCCGTCCCTTGTGGACAGAACCAATCTAAAAGACGCTCGATAACTCGGTAACGCTACGTTTGCAAAGTGTCTCGTAGAGAAGAAAGCAAATCTAAAATTCTTGAGCTAAGTACCCTTGTGGGCAGAGTCAATTCAAAATTGCAAATCTAAAATCCAAAATTGTTTGACTTAGATTCCCAATTTATTAAAAAAGTTGGGAATCTTGTTATTCAATACTTGGGTTTAAAATGCAGGCTGTTCAAATAGCAGTAGAGAGAGGAAAAAATCCATGATAAAAATTGATACCCAACTAGTAACAACTGCTTTTGTTGCAGATTCTCCTACTTCCTTTGCTCCCCCTCTAGTAGTTAAACCCCAACTACAGCCAATGACAGCAACCAGCACTCCAAAAACAAACCCTTTGAGCAAAATAATAAACAAATCTGACGGCTGCAAAAAATTTCTGACTGATTCTAAAAATGTTTCGGGAATAATTTGGTAAAACTTTGATGCGGCAAAAACTCCGCCGATGATGCCCGTAACTAAAGCCAAAATCGTCATCAAAGGCACCATCAAACAACAAGCAATTACTCTAGGAAGTACTAGATAATCAATTGGATCAGTTTTGAGCATATAAAGTGCATCAATTTGCTCGGTGACTCGCATTGCACCTATTTCTGCTGCAAAAGCAGAACCTACTTGTCCTGCCATAATACTAGCGGTCAAAATTGGAGCCAATTCTCTACAAAAAGCTAAGGCAAAAGCACCTCCCACTGCATCGACAGCCCCAAATCGCACTAATTCCCTCGCTGTTTGAATAGTAAAAATCATTCCTGCAAAACCGCTGACAAGGAGAACTGGAGAGATAGAACCTGGACCGGCGGTAACAAGATGTTGCAAAATCTTGCGATAGTACGTTTTTCCCTGGAGTAAATGTAGCCACACTTGACCAAAGAGCAGTATTGCTGCACAACAGCGTGTAATCCAAGATTGCTCAAAATTTGTTTTTGGTTGCAATTTTATCGTCCTTACGACTGACTTTTTTTGCACATTTGTTGTTATATCAATTCTCCAAAATAAGACTACAGATACAAATGGTGGAAACCCAGCCAGATGTAATCTGACTTTCTCAATTAAATAGCCGCACTTAGTGCAGCTTCCCGCAGGATATTACGAATTGGTATTAGGGTATGGTACATGAACAGACGCACTAGATGTTTACCCTCAAAGTAGAGGAGGTGTTTGAGCATGGTTCAATTTAGCTTAGTAAACTTTAGCGGAAAATAGCACATAAAGTATTGTGAGCTTTTTTGCTGTTGCTCTCATGCTTTGTGTGCTAGAGAGTTGCAATCTCTGGTCTGTCAAACTAGGAAAAGTAATTGACTCAACTCAAAGGGTTTAAAAATTTAATCATATTTCCAAATAATGTTAAATAATTTTTTATGAGCAGGATTAAATACATAATATTTGTGTTGCTATTCATACTACCTTTCTGCGTGGTAAATCCGGCTTTTGCATCTGTATGCCGCAATTACGATGACTACAATGGGCTACGCCTACACCACCAGATTTGCATTCTCAGTATCAGCCGAAGTGCTAAAAATTATTGGGAATACAGGGCAACCGTTAGCGTAGATGGAGTCAAAAGACCTACCGAGGTTTACAATTGTCGTGAAGGAGTCAAGGTTTAAGAAGCTGGGACTGTTTTGCCTTTTGAGCAAAAAGGCCCTGGTGAGATGATATGCAGCTTTTTTAATTCTTCTCGGCGGTAAACACGCGCCAGATAATGAAGACGGTGAAACCTAGATAGGTGAATACTGTTAGCCATTCTTGCCAGCTACCAAATGCATTGTTCATCAGCAAAAGCCGGAAAATTAATATTTATCAATCCTACACGCTGACGCTACCAGTAGGTTGCTGTATTTTGGGAGATCAACGAAGGCTAGTCAAAATTTCTTAGCTAATTTTCCGGAATCGGTAACAACGGCGTGGTAGTACATATTAGAGCATCGAGATTATACTGAACTTCTATAACTAACCTTCGGGGAATATATCCTCATTGTTTCCGCTCAAAAACCCGGTCATGAAGACCGGGTTTTTGATGTTTATACTAAGTTGCAGTTAAGCAATTCAGGGACAGAGCGATGCCTACGCAGCACTTCTTGAAACTGTCCGCGTATCAAATAAAACTATTGTCCAGAAACTTTTAAGAGATTTTATTGGTCTGGTTCTCCAAACTCTGTAAAAATCAACCAATGTCATCTTCTGCTCAAGGTATTCCCGGATTACCCGATTTGACGCATCCAGTTGAGCTTGTCCAATTTGGAACCCAGGCGCTCAAAGCTTCACTGTTATTAGTATTTTTGGTTGTAGCTTTGGGAGTTGCGATCGCACTGATAAGTTTTTCTCTGCGTCGCAACCAGCCGGAACAATTTATATTCATTGGCGAATGGGCTGTTCGTTATTCCCAACTGTTGCGGGGATTACAGCATTTAACTCTAATATTAGTTCTGCTAGTACCGGGATTTTTTCTCTGTTCAACTTTGAGCAATCGTTATCACTACTGGGAACAAACAAGGGTGACTCAAGTGGCTGAAAGTGTCGCAGGTGAAAAGCTCGAACAATCTGCCCCGCAAGTGCGCTACACTACCCAGGAGCCATATTCTTATACTACGCAAGCTAATGGCAAAATAGTCAAAGTCAATGATACGCGAGAGATTAGCCGCTTCTTAACGCTGGGTGGTTCGCAAATTCAAGTCAAGCTAGATCAAAGCGTAGATGTTCCAGGTCGCAGTTCAATTTATCGCGTGGAATACACTGCTGATTATAAAGTAGTTAACCAACTCAAGGATATTAATAATTTCTTTTTTGAAACACCGCCGCCTGATGGCTACACACTGCTTGCTGGCTACAAAGTAGAGCGTAACGGTATAAGGCTACAACAAACCAATCCGGGAGACTATGGCTTTCCTTTCCGGCTGCAACCAGGGGAAGAAACCACCTTTAGAGTCACCTATCAGGCTCAAGGAGGGCCGCGCTGGGTTTATAGTGCAGCAGGACAGTTGCTTTCTAATTTTCGCCTCACAGCAATTGCCAACTTTGCTCCGGCTGATTTTGCTAGTGGTGTTGTACCAAATGAGATTAAAGTTGATGGACGTAGTACTAAGTTTACTTGGAAATTTGACGATAATGTTTCAGTCAAAAATCCATTTGGAGTATTTACTAACACCGACCCCATTCGTCATACTGGCATCATTCCCCGGCTTTTGTTACTAGCACCGGCAATATTTTTGTGGTGGATATTGTTGTTATATTTGTCATTGCCAATGAGTTTCAAAAATATTGCGATCGCTGGTAGTATTTTCTTTGCTTGTCTATTGACTTTGACCTATCTAGCTCGCGTTATCAATGCTCAGTTGGCTTGGACTTTAATTTCTATCATCTTACTAATTTTAACATGGGGATTGGGAGCTAGCCGCAGTGCTTCCCTGGCTGCGATCGTCGCTACTATTGCTGGGGCAGTGCTACCTATTTTTGGATTATTAGTACCGTTTAGCGGACTAACCCTTAGTTTGGCTGGTTTGCTTTCAGCGGTTTGGCTAGCAGTTCGTCACTGGCATGGTTGGTACAGTTTGCACCCAGAAGACCAAAGATTGTAGGGCTGTAGAAAAATGCTAAAGATTAGATGATTCCGCTATGATTAGCGAAGTTTTAGCAAATAGCATTTATGGATAACGATTTACTGGCTTTCTTTGTGGGCGTTGGGTTACTGATTCTCTATCTCGTCTTCTCCGCATTGACTGAAATGGGGACTAAATTGCCTTGGAAGAAATAAAAGTAAGAAAAGATGAGTGAATGTGAGCTATGGAAAGCTTATTGAGTGCTGTTGGTTAACCCTCGTTTTGATTGTGTCTATCTTAATACTCTTGCCTCTGCTGGTTGTTGGTTTTTTCTCGCAGTGAAGTTAGTGAGGAATACTCAACAGATATTAATGGACCCCAAGAACCCCACCCCGCCAAAGCTACGCTTTGTCTCCCCTCCCCAAAGCATCGGCTACGGTGTACACACAAGTCCTAAAAACCTTGCGTGATTTGGCTTGACTCGTTCCCAGGCGGAGCCTGGGAATGCATTCATTGAGTCTCTGACTCAATGTCTAACTGGAGGCAGAGCCTCTAATCAGCCATTCCCAGGCTCCGCCTGGGAACGAGAAAACAATGAGAATCGAGCTTTTTTCGACTTGTGTGTACACCGTAGCCAAAACATCGGGGAGGGGATTGAGGGGTGGGGTGCAATGACTGACAATGTGATTGTTTCGACTAACAATGCCATTGCATCAACTGACAATGCCATTGCATCGACTAACAATGCCATTGCATCAACTAACAATGCCATTGCATCAACTAACAATGCCATTGCATCAACTAACAATGGCATTGCATCAACTAACAATGCCATTGCATCAACTAACAATGCCATTGCATCAACTAACAATGCGATTGTATTGACCTGCAAAAATTAACCTGCTCTTTCTTTAATTTTTGGGATAAGTAAAAAGAGTAAGTGTAAAGTATCGACTTTCCTTTAATTCTTAAACAATTTTAGCGCAATGCCTACGGCGGGCTACGCCTATGCTCTTTTTGTTTGGTGCGTTAAGCTACTTTTAACGCACCTGATACGCAAAAACTACTTAGGTAAAACCTGCTGTAGTGCTGCTAAAAGTTGGTCAACGCTTTCCTTTCGACTATTAAAGCCCATCAATCCCACGCGCCAAACTTTACCAGCGAGTTCGCCAAGACCACCGCCAATTTCAATATTATGTTCATTGAGTAACTGCCGAGCGATCGCTTTACCATCTACCCCGGCTGGAATGCAGACAGTAGTAAGCGTTGGCAGTCTATACTCTTGCTCAACGTGCATACTCAGTCCTAAATTCTCTAAACCTTCCCAGAGATATTCTACGTTCTTTTGATGCCGCTGCCAGGAATTTGCTAATCCCTCTTCTGCAAGTAAACGTAGTGCTTCCCGCAATGCATAGTATAAATTAATCGGTGCTGTGTGGTGATAGGTGCGTTCAGCGCCCCAATACTTGCCCAGCAACAACATATCTAAATACCAGTTTGCGACTTTCGTCTGGCGCTGTTGCAATTTCTCAACTACACGCGAACTCATGGTAAAGGGAGAAGCACCAGGCGGGCAACCTAACCCTTTTTGGCTACAACTATAAGCTAGGTCAACTCCCCAAGCATCCAAAAACAAGGGGACACCACCCAAACTTGTCACCGTATCTACTAGTAGCAAAGTACCAAATTCACGACATAAATCAGCGACTCCTTCCAATGGTTGACGTGCGCCTGTGGAAGTTTCGGCATGAACTAGAGCTAAGATAGCTGGACGATGAGTTTTTAAGGCAGTTTGCAGTTCATCTAAGTTAAAGACTTGTCCCCAAGGTTTGGTAATGGTTCGCACATCAGCGCCATAACGTCCAGCCATATCCACGAGGCGATTACCAAAGTAACCAGCTACACCAATTAAAACCACATCACCGGGTTCTACAGCATTGGCGATGGTTGCTTCCATTGCGGCTGTTCCCGTACCACTGACTGCAATCGTAAGTGAGTTTTCTGTTTGCCATACGTAGCGTAGCAACGACTGAATTTCATCCATGAGTGCGAGAAAAGCTGGATCAAGATGCCCAACGGGTGAGGTATTCATCGCTTGGAGAACTGTGGGATGGGCATTAGAAGGCCCTGGCCCCAACAGCAGACGGGATGGGATTTCTAGCGGTGTGAGTTGCAAGCGCCCAGAGTTGTTGATTGAAATTGTTTGCGTCATAAATCTGTTTTCGTCTAGACGATACTTACCGGATCATAGAGCGATCGCATCACCGATGTTTTAGTGAATCTGTCATTTGCCAGAAGATGCAATCACCGCAAAGTATTACACTGATGAAAACAAATGTGTGACAGTGTACTTATATCACTTACGCAAAGATGTAACTATGGTTTTTGCTGGTAAACGACCGAATAATTTAGGTATTAGCAACGGTAAGTTTCTAGTATTAGATTTTATCAAAGAGCCGATATTATTAATATAAGTATGTGAATTCATACCCTAACCAAATCTGGAATGACGATTAGCTCAAAAACTAATGACTTTACAATTAGACGCGAATCGTTCACCAAAGATTACGAATTACGAATTAGTTAAACTCTGCGATCGCAATATTTGTGAAACTTAATTTATTTAAAAACTTTGACTCCCGTCCCCGACTAATCATTGCTGTCGGACTTGCGGTATTAGTTTCAGTAATCCTTCCGCTTTGGCTGCACTTACCTACTCGCATTCTCTGCGCTTGGAACTCCGGTACTGACTTTTTCTTAGCCGTAACTTGGTGGAAGATGCTCAAGGCTAACCCAGAAAAAATTCGCCGTTATGCTGAGAGTGAATATGAAGGACATTTAGCTATATTCATGCTGGTGATTGCTGCGGCTTGTGCCAGTGTTTTAGCCATTGGGTTTTTACTAACTGATAAAAAAGGATTGTCAACAATTCTGCTTATCCTACATGTCATACTTTCAATTATGACCATTGTCGGTTCCTGGTTACTAGTGCATACGATGTTTGCAGTGCAATATGCACACAGCTATTACAAATATATTAGTCGTAATAATAGTCAAGAAATCACCAGAGGTTTAGATTTTCCTAATAACGACTATCCAGACTACTGGGAATTTTTATATTATTCTTTTGTAATTGGCATGACTAGTCAAGTTTCAGATGTACAGACGACATCACCCGATATGAGGCGTTTGACTCTGTTACATGGCATATTATCTTTCTTTTTCAATACCACCATTTTAGCTATGAGTATTAATATCATTGCATCGCTGATTTAAACAATTTCTATAAATAAGAGGGGTAAAGGGTAAAGGATTGAATTAGGTTGCTCACTTTCCTCTGCATAGCTTTTTCCCTTCTCCATAACACAAGGATTCTTTTGTCTATGCGATTGACTTGTTCATAGGCGAAACCGACTACTGGAACAAGGGAATTGGTACAAAAATGCTGTCAGCAGTTATCAACTATCTTTTTGAACAGCGGCAAGCTGATAAAATTGTCATAGATCCCCACGTTGACAATCCTCTCGCTATCCGCTGCTATGATAAATGTGGTTTTGTGAAGGTCACACAATTTTAGATTTTAGATTTACCCCAGCAATCAAGTCAGGGGCAAGCTAGTAGGGGCAAGCTAGTAGGTTGGGTGGAGCCGAGCGCAACCCAACATATATCAGGATGTTGGGTTACGCAAAGCCTCCACCCAACAAAGCAATTTTTTTGCAACATTAAAGTCATGACAGTCCACTACAAGACTACCGAGATTTTTTCAGAAATCAAATCTGATTCCTATATGATAAATGTGGTTAGCCTACACCATAGTGTAAGTTGGTGTAAAAGTAGGCCACTAAATTAACTTGCGTCTTCCCAGTCACTCAGTAACTCATGCTGTTGTGCTATTTTATTGCATTTACGGAATGGTACTTTAGGAGTACCAATACTCCTACCAAGAAAAGACTGTTTTTTCGTCTTGGTAGGTCTAGTTTCTTGTGTGGTTGAAGTGAATAGTTGGGTTTCCATTGGTAAATAAATTTAGATTAAAACCTGAGCACCAATTTATAACATCAATTTGCAAACGGCAAATTTCTGAAGAAAAATCAAAAATATATTCCACTTGTAATATTAAGTTCGAGTGATTAGTTATTAAACTCGAATAACCCCACCCCAAAGCACAGCTTTGGGGTGAGGTGCAATGACTGTAAAAATCATAACTAATTATCCGAACTTGATATAAGATTAACGATCGCTGTAGCTAAATCGACTGGATCGACGGGTTTAGGTAGGTGCTTTTGAAATCCTGCGGCTATTGCTTGATTATAATTAAGTTCTCCCGCATAAGCGGTCAAAGCGATCGCGGGAATTTGTCCGCCTTGTTCTGGCGGTAATTTTCTCACCTCGCGCAGCAACATATACCCATCCATCAAGGGCATTCCAATATCGCTTAAGAGGATATCTGGCTTTGACTGCACTAATGTTTGCAGGGCTTCATCTGCTGATTCAACTGCCGTTACAGTCGCGCCATATTGTTCCAGCGCAAAGCTAAAAAACTCTCGCACATCAGCTTGATCGTCCACAAGCAAGATTTGCACTCCCGCAAGTAATGTTTCCTCAGCACTGAGTTCTGCTTGAGAAGCATCACTACTGCTAACTCGCAACTCAGAATTTTTGAGCAAGGGTAGTTTAACTGTGAAGGTTGCCCCTTGTCCTTCTCCCAAACTCTCTGCCTGAACTGTACCCCCGTGAAGTTCTACTAGATGACGCACAATTGCTAGTCCCAATCCCAGTCCGCCAAAGACTCTGGTTGTTTTGGCATCTGCTTGGCGGAAGTAATCAAAGACGTAGGGCAAAAATTCTGGATTAATTCCTTTACCTGTATCAATTACCTGGATTTGGGCATCTAAACCAACTTGTTCTAGACGCACTTCTACAAATCCTTCTGTGGGTGTGAATTTAACGGCATTAGAGAGGAGATTCCACATCACTTGTTGCAAGCGATCGCTATCGCCGAGAACTTTGCCGATATCATTACTTAACAGCATTTGAATTTGAATTGATTTGGCTTCTGCTGCTAAACGTACCGTTTCTAATGCAGCTGCGATCGCTATTTTCAAATCCACTGCATAGAGATTTAACCTGACTTTACCTTGTAAAATCCGCGAAACATCTAGTAAATCTCCAATCAATTGGGTTTGTAACTTGGCATTCCGCTCGATTGTCTCCAATGCTCGGATTTTAGTAGCTTCGTCGAACTTGCGGGTTCTGAGTAACTTTGCCCACCCTAAAATCGGATTCAAGGGAGTTCGCAGTTCATGGGAAAGGACAGCGAGAAATTCATCTTTAATCCGGTTGGCTGTCTCAGCTTGTGCCCTTGCGGTCTTTTCGGCTTCGTAAAGTTGAGCGCGGGCGATCGCTTGGGCACACTGTTGTCCCAATGTCAACATAAATCCCCGGTCTTCTTCGTTAAATATTTGTCCAGTGGTAAAGCTTAATCCTAGTGCCCCAATTATTTTGCCTTCTGCTATCAAGGGAATGGAAGCCCAGGCATTATTTCCTGTAAGAGCTACAGCATCGGCTAAGTTGGGATATTTAGCAATCAGGGCTGCTAAATTTTCTAAAAAAATCGGCGCTCTTGTTCTGACTGTTTCCGCGATTTGGTTAGGTGCTGCGATCGGAAAACTTGCCCAAGTATCTATGATTGATTGGGGATAGCCAATTGCTTGCACAATTTTCAGTTCAGTACCTCTGTCAGTAAGTAAGACAACGGAGCCAGCAGTGGCTGACAAAGCGGCAATCCCTTGGTTCACCACTACATCAGCGACCTGTTGGGGAGTTAGGGCTTCCGAGAGGGCAGCAGTTATTCTTTGTAAAAGTAGTGTGCGATTGACAGACCGTTCAGTTTCCTGGTAAAGTCTGGCATTGTCGATCGCTGTCGCCGCCCGACGAGCAATATCCTCTGCTAAAGCCAAGTCTGTTTGTTTGTACTGCCGACCTGACTCGGCGGTAAAAAAAGAGATTGCTCCAAATAATTGCCCACGGGAACGAACTGGAATCACCATTAGAGAACGAATACCCAGACTTTGCAGCAATTGCAGATGTTCCTTGTCTTCAGCCATCTGTAAAAGATGAGAGTCAGATAATTCGGGATAAAAGACAGATATTCCCAGCATTAGCTGCTGCACAAGCTGTTTGGCTTTGGTTTTGGGTCGATAACGTCGGCGGATTTCGTCTAAAATATTTAGTTTTGTGGGATCGGCAATTGCGATCGCAATTTGTTTACTTGACCAATTTTCCTGGAAGACATCTACAATACACAAATCGGCTAAAGTTGGAACTGCTAGATTAGCCACATTTTCTAAGGTGGTTTCATAATCTAATGAGGCCGCGAGTAAGGTGCTAGCTTCAACTAAAAAGTTTTGGGTGGCTTCAACTCGTTTGCGATGGCTAATATCCTCAATAATCCCTAATGCATACATTGGTTGTCCGTTAGCATCCCAAACTGCTGATGAAGTTAGATTTACCCAAACGATAGAACCATCTTTGCGGATGTAGCGTTTCTCTAGAGAATAACCACTAATTTCTTTTGCTAAAACTCGCTGAGCATTTTCCCAATCAACTGCTAAGTCGTCAGGGTGGTTAATTTCCTGAAAGTTGATTTGAATTAACTCTTCATGGCTATACCCAGTAATTTCGCACAAAGCAGGATTAATTTGCAGAAATCGTCCATCCAACGCTACTAGAGCAATGCCCACAGCAGCCTGGTTGAACATTGCCCGAAACCTTTCTTCGCTTTCTCGCAGAGCAACTTCTGTTTGCTTTGCTGCTGTCACATCTGCCAAAATAATTCCAATTCCTACCGTTTCATCCATTGCGTTATTAACCGGGTAATAGTTCCCCAGCCAGTAACCGTAACGTCCTAGTTGTCCCCTTGTCTCACCGCTGATTTCCATATTCAGCAGCGGTTCTCCAGTATCTAACACGCGCTGTAACTGTAGCTCTAACTCAGCCGCCATCGCTGGCAACACTTCCCTAAATTTGCGTCCTAGATGTTCTTCTATAGTCAAACCGTTAATGTCAGCGAAAACTTGATTAATTCGGATATATCGCAGTTCCCCATCCAAAAAGCATACGGCAACAGGAGCAGCTTCTAGCAGCGCATCTAGAAGAGATAGAGATTCGGCATAATGGATTAAAGCCTGGTGGATATCTCGATAAAGTCGCGCATTTTCCACTGCTAAGGCAGCACGATGGGTAATATCTGTTGCTAAAGTTAGGTCAGAGCGATCGTAGCGACGGTCTGATTGAGTGGTGACAAAGGTGATGCTACCGAGTACTCGCCCTTTTGCGACTAACGGCACAATCATCACAGACTTCATCCCCAATTGCCGAACAAGTTCTAAGTGTTCCTGATTCTGAGTACTTGCCACTAATAGCGAGTCAGATACCTCTGAGATTAATTCGCTTTGCCCGGTTTGCAGTACTCTAGTAATTGCACTTGCAGTTTTATAATCTGTTACATATTCCTGAAGTTTACGCGCCAACTCCGCTTTCGATGGGTCTGCATGGGCAATAGGTAGGCGGCGAATGGAACCATCTTCATTTAAAATGTCAACGCTACACCAATCAGCAAGCTGGGGAACTGAGATTTTGGCGATCTGTTCTAAGGTTTGTTCATAATCTAGCGAATTAGAGAGTAAACTACTAATTTGGGCAATATAGCACAGTCTTTCTTCGGCCTGCTTGCGCTCTGTAATATCGAGAACAAAAAAAGCTCCTCGATCTACAGTCCCTTCAAAATGGCTACCACCTGCCAAAATTGGGAAGCGTGAGCCGTCTTTACGAACATATACCTTCTCGAACGGGGCGCAAAAGGAACTGTGTTGAAATTGAGTTAGTGCTTGCTTATCAAGTGGTAAGTATTCTGTAGGAGTCAACTTTTGCCAGCTAATTTTTCCAGAAACTAATTCTTCACGGGTATAACCCACCATATTTAGCAAGGCATCGTTAGCGTCTGTAATCGTACCATCTTTGTCCCAGAAGCCAATACCAATCATGTTTGACTCCACCACGCTACGAAACTTCGCTTCGCTTTCTTGCAGTGCTTGCTCAGTTTGTTTCAGTTGAGTAATATCAATTGAACTAATGCCTACTCCCAACAACCGTCCATCCGGCAAACACACCGGATAATAGCTGACAAGACCATAACGATAGACCCCAAGTGGATAGGTTTCACCGCTCACTTCCTGGTTGAGTAAAGGCTGCCTAGTTTCCATCACTTGCTCAAACACAGGCTCAATTTGTGCCGCCCATTCCGGCAGTACTTCCCTAAAGGTGCGACCAATATGTTGAGTTTGGGATACACCGTTAATGGCGGCTAGCGCTTCATTAGCATGAATGTAGCGAAGTTCAGTATCGAGAAAAGCCAGCGCCACTGGTGAACTAGTAACCCAAGCATTGATTAAAGCCAGAGATTCGTCTTTTTGCTGAATCGCTTGCTGAAGTTCCTGGTGCAACCTGGCTTTTTCTAGTTCTGCCTGCTTGCACTCAGTAATATTCACACCTGCACAGGCAATACCCTGAATATTATTATCTAAATCCCTTAGTGGTTCAACGAGCAAATCATAATAACGGTCTTCTCCACAAGTTGTCAGATAAACCTGTTCACGGGTGGCAATACCAGTCTCTATTACCTTCAGCTTGATTGCCCCTAATTGCTCTGCTACTATAGCTGGAAATAATTCATCATCAGACTTACCTAACATTTCCTCAACAGTTTTTAGACCTTGAGGATTATGAATCCACTGATATCGCAAATCGCGATCCTGCTGAAAGATCGCGATATCTAAACTACTTGACGCTAATCGAAATCGCTCCTCACTAACTCTCAGCTTTTGGAGATTTTCATCCGCCCGCCTTTTAGCAGTCTTTAATGCATCACATAACACACTAAAGAGCAATCCTTGTAATGCAAACAACCCAATTTGCACAGAATTTGATAAATCAAAACTTAGCTCAAAAACTGGCGGGAGAAAGAAGTAATTGCTCAGTAGTATAGACAAGCCGGTTGCTAAAAGCCCTGATTTCAAACCACCATACCAGGCACTCACTGTTACAGCACTAAAAAACGGCAGGAAAGGAGTTCCACTCATGCTTAATGAGGGGTCTAACATCAGCATTAGCAGTAATGTAAGTGCGACAATTAATACAACAATGCTATAACGCACTAATTGGGAATCATGAATATGGGGCATGAAAATGTCTTGGAACAACCAATACTTATTGCAGAGGCTGTACATACCCTAAGTTAGTTTGTAAATTTTAGTAACTTGTCTACAGATAGATTTTTCTTTCTTAAAAAAAACCTCTTTTGTTAGAGGTTAATTACTCAATAATATAGTATTGAAAGCCAGAGCTTAGAGGTTATTTATCAAGTAAAAATCAAATTTCTGTAGAGTGTGTGAGGCGCATATTTTCGATATGATTGGTCACAAAAAGGATAATTGAAGCGCCTAACCCACTGCCACATAATACGGTGCGTTAGGCTAAAGCCATAACACACCCTAACTTTTGATTTACTTTATAAATAGTCTCTGACCATTAATCTTTTATATCTATAACATCGGTTTGTTGATGATATAATACTCAATTTCAAGAGATGCTGTAATTTACGCTAGTAGGTTGGGTGGAGGCTTTGCGTAACCCAACAAAGCAATTTTTTTTTGCAACTCTTATTCCCCCTTTTTTAAGGGGAGCCAGCGCGGTCTTCTCCCAAGGGGAGACGCTAAAAGCGATGGGGGTTTCCCCCATGAGCGACTGGCGTGGGTTAGGGGGGATCAGCAAATATTTGATACTTCTCAGACATCCTCTAAGAGATGCTGTAATTTAAGTTTATATAGCGGTTATCGCTTAAGTGAGGTACAAGAACCCCACCCCCAACCCCCTCCCCGCTCTTCGAGAGGGGACTATGATGTACCTTGTATGATTAGGAAACGCTATAACAAATGCCAAAATCAAGATGATTTTAAATGTTCTGAACATTTAAAATTGGCGTTGATGCACCAACACAAGCCGCATCTAGCCAGTAGGTTTTCTCAAAATTTAGAGAAAAGCGATTGAATTTATTTCTGTTTGTGTTTGCGTAAAATCGTTTTGCTTGTACCCCAGACACCTAGTGCTAGTATTCCTAATGTGAAGGAAGGTTCAGGAATAGAGTCAACTCGGCGAAACTCAATCGGCGTAGCGAAAAGCAAATTACCATTAGCCCCAAAAATCTTGTCTAAAGAGTCAATGCCATTTTTAAAGACAGTTACACTAGAAACCACCTTACCACCAGAACTTGTTGGGCAGCCATTAGGAAAGTTATTACCAATGTAGTCAGCAGGTTCCCAGAAAAGTTTCAAGTTGCAGCTTGTTGCCGAAACTTTACTAGAGTCAAGAGTATGTTCCGACTCTGGTCGATTACATAATCCAGTAACAGAATAGTTTGTATCAAAGGCACGAATGCTGAGATTCACTGCTGAATTCTCTTGGCTAAAAGAATAAAGACGGAAGCGATTAATACTTTTTTGTTCAAGATAAATATTCTCTGTTCCAGTTGCAGGGTTAGCATTGGTCAATTCCACACTACAACTTGAGAGAGTAATAAGTGGAACAGAAGGGTTAGTTACCACTTGTTGGGAATTATCGAACAAACCAGTGAACCACTGTGTTACTTGCTTGACTTGTGTCTGAAGTGGTGGCGCAGTAATAGCATTAGCGCGAGTTGCCTGAACAAATGTAAATGCTGAAAATAAAACTGTCAGAGTATATACTTTGACGAAATTCATAAATTAATCCAATATCTTAAATTTCAAAGTATCTTATCTTACTTTTGCGACAACGCAATGCCCAGTTATATCATCTTCAGCACTGCTACCAATTTTTCAATATGCGCTGCCTCATGAGTTGCCATTAAAGATATTCTGATCCGACTTGTGGGGACTGTGGGAGGACGAATTGCTGGGGCAAAAATGCCAGCATCTCTTAGCTGTTTTCCAACTTTGAGAGCATCTGTAGCACTTGGCAATTGAAAACATAATATAGGTGATTCTGAAGGCAATAATTTTAAGTTAGGTAACTGTTGTTGCAGCAAACGTTTCAAGTAATGTACATTTTCCCACAATTGGGCACGGCGTTGCGGTTCTTGTTGCACTATCTTGATTGCTGCTAAGGCCGCCCCTGTATCAGCAGGTGAAAGCCCAGTGGTGTAAATCCAAGTGGGTGCGCGGTTGTGCAAAAAGTCAATTAGGGCGCTACTTCCCGCTACGTATCCGCCTAAACTACCCAAAGCTTTACTCAAGGTGCCAACTTGAATCAACTGCTTTCCTGTATACCCAAAATGTTCGACACACCCAGCGCCAGTTTTTCCTAGTACTCCAGTGGCATGAGCTTCATCGACTAGCAGCATACAGCTAAACTCATCAGCGATCGCCAATAGTGCGGGCATTGGACATAAATCGCCGTCCATGCTGAAGACGGTATCAGTAATAATCAAACAGCGTCGGTAGTTTTGCCGCTGTTGACTCAACTGAGTTTTTAATACTGCCAGATCACAGTGCGGGTATTCCACAACTGCTGCACCGCTGAGAATCGCTCCATTTTTCAGACTGGAATGATTGTACTGGTCAGAGAAAATTAAATCACGCTTGCCTACAAGGGCGGTAATTGCACCCAAATTAGCTAGATACCCAGAACTAAATACCAAGGCATCTTCTGTTTGTTTGGTAGATGCGATCGCCGACTCTAACTCCCTGTGTAATTCTCGATGCCCACTGAGTAATCTAGAACCAGTACTACCAGTCCCAAATTCGGCGATCGCAGCTGTTGCGGCTGCTATCAACCGCTCATCCCCAGCCAATCCCAAATAGTCATTGCTGGCAAAATTAATTACCTCTTGCCCAGCTAAAACCACCGTTGCACCCGGACGACCATTAATAGGTTGTACCGAACGATACCAGTCTGCCCGATGAATTGTTGCTAAGGACTGTTCTAGCCAGGCATAAGGGTCGGTGGGCATGGGGGAGGTAGGGGGAGAATGACCAATGACAAATGACAATTAAACTTGTTCGCTGCTGAGATGAGCGATCGCTTGTTTAATCCAATCTTCGACATAAGCGTCTTTGGGTAGTCCGATGTCTTCGCTGACTACGTGCAGGGCGTGACTGACCTCATGGGCAGTATATCCCAAGGCGAAGAGGGTCATTTGCACCTCTTCGAGAATTCCTGGTGCTGGCCCGCCTGTGGCGACGAAGAACCCGGCTGATTTGCGCCACTCGACCAATTTGCTTTTCAGTTCCAAACAGATGCGTTCAGCGATTTTTTTGCCCACACCAGGAGCCTGAATTAAGATTTGTGTATTGCCAGCGATAATTGCTTGGACTAAATCTGGTAGTTCCAGAGTGTCCAAGAGGGCGATCGCTAAGGCTGCACCAATACCTGTGACAGTCAGCAAGTGACGAAATAAATCGCGTTCGGATGGCGAAGCAAAGCCATATAGAAAGGGCACTTCTTCGCGAATTTGCAAATGGGTAAAAATTTGCGTCACTCCTCCCGACTCTGGTAAGTGGTTTGCTAGCCGTTGGGGAACTTGCAAATCATACCCCAAGCCATTCACTTCCAGAGTCAGAATCACGCGATTAGCGCCAATTGTTTGGATACCAGCGACTATACCTTTTAGATAACTAATCATTACAAGAGACCAAAATAATTTAAGCCTTCAATAATTCCACCTGCACAAAAACATGAAGCCAGGTAGCGGTAGTCAGCGGGATACTCATTGTGCCATTGGAGTAACTCTTTTCGGGCATTCCCCACAATGATTCCCCGTTCGTTGCCTACAGCAAATAAAGCAATATCATTACCTGAATCACCACAGACAACTGTTTGTTCTGCTGCAAATTTCCACTTCTGGCGTAAAAACTGCATTGCCTGACCTTTATCGCTGCTATGGGGTACAATGTCAAGGTCAATATCGCTACTGTAGATTAACTTTACATTTAATTTAGATTTCTGCAACTCTGCTTCAAGTTGTGGGAGAACATTTGCAGATGCTTCTTGTTTTAGGAAAAAACTCACTTTGAAGGGACGCTGTTCTGAATCTGGTTGCCGAACTAACTCAGGATATTTTTTTGTAATGGATAATACAGTTTCCCGTTCCCATCCCGGAGAGAGGATTTCTGACCAACCTGAGTCTGGAGTATCAGTGCCATCAAGGTAAATTTCTGTACCCACGGAAAGAACGAGGGCATCCGGTTGCAAAAGATTTTTTTGAGCTTGGAGTTGTTTGTAAAGTACAGGCGATCGCCCGGTAGAATAAACAATTTTAGTGCCGTATTCTTGGCGATGTCTCTTCAGGAGTTGATTTAGTTCTGGTAAAGCGCTGTCATCGCCCACAGTCCGGTATACGAGGGTGTCATCCAAGTCTGTTACAAAAAGAAATGGTTTCATGATTAGACCTCTTGCAAAATTTCGTTATTCTACCGCGTGAAGGGAATTTTGCAAGAGGTTTGGTTGCTCAAAACAAAATATGCCAGACATTCAATTCGGGGTTAAGAGGTTGTTTGAAAAGTGTTTCGCTGTGACTTTAGGCACTTTTAGATCCCCCCTAACCCCCCTAAAAAAGGGGGGAACCGGAATCAAAGTCCCCCTTAAAAAGGGGGATTTAGGGGGATCTAAAACTATTTGATACCGACAATAGGACTTTTCAAACATCCTCTAAGGGATAGTTGTCCGCTTCCAGTCAAGACATTGAGTCAGAGACTCAATGAATGCATTCCCAGTCTCTGACTGGGAACGAGTCAAGCCTGATCAAACCAGGTTTTTAGGACTTGTGTGTAGACCGTAGCCTCTTAGGATATCTGTTATATTTCAGGTAATAAATAGACTTATAAGTTTATTACAATGATTGCAGCAAATGCTTAAAGGTTTATTATAGATGGTGGAGTGTTTGTTGCAAAGTATTAAGCATTTACGAGAAATAATTATATATTTTCTGCAAATGCTTAAAAGTTTCTTATATCTGGAAGAGTGTTTGTTGCAAAGTATTAAGCATTTGCGAGAAATAATTATATATTTCCTGCAAATGCTTAAGCATTTCTTATACATGGAAGAGCATTTGTTGCAAACGCTCAAACTTTGACAACTAATGTTTAAATTTGAGCGGTGTCTACAGAGACGTAACATCGAAAATACAATGTAGAGATAGCACTGCTACGTCTCTTTCGCTTAATGCACTACGATACAATCAATTTAACTACCTCATACTGCCGGCGATCGCAGTCAACACGTCTCCACAACATCCAACTCCAATGGAAGTGAGGTCAAAATTGTAAGTAGGTAGGCACGAATTAATCTAACTATGTAACAAAATGTAAAGCCGTCAAAGTCCTTGTGATTGCAACTCTTGGAGACCGGAGGCGAACGTTACACTCGCAATGACATACTTATAAATTTTCCCACCTACTTACTGCACCCAAGCGATAACCGCCATAAATAATTTGTAATTACCTGATAATTCCAACCTTCCTCAGAACTAGAAGCACTCTTACGCTCAACCATCAACCTCTCTGCGTCTCTGCGGTTCGTTTACTTCCTTTAACCCCACCCTACCCCAACAGAATCATCACTCTTGCTCCGCCACAAAAAGAGCGATCGCTAACTTGCAGTTTCTCATACAAGCGATACATCCAGAACGTAAATAATTACCAAAGTGTGTTACATAAAATGCCCTGTAGGGAATTCTAACCTAACTAGAAAAATTCCCCGAAAAAGTGATGAGCGCAAAACTGGATATAAGTGTGACACTGGCAGGCTACCAAATTAGAGAGCAACTATACTCAGGTTCACGCACACTCGTGTATCGCGCAGTCAGAGAAGCAGATAATCAAGCAGTTGTGATCAAGTTTTTAAAACAGGAATACCCCAGCTTCAGCGAACTAGTACAATTTCGCAACCAATATGCCCTTGCCAAAAACTTAGAGATTCCTGGAATTATTAAGCCCTACAGCCTAGAACCCTATAATAATAGCTATGCCTTGGTGACGGAAGATTTTGGTGGTATATCACTGCGACAATTTACAAAAAAACAGCCGCAAGACTTAAAGCAATTCTTAATTATAGCCCTACAACTAACAGATATTCTGCACCAGTTACATCAGCAACGGGTAATTCATAAAGACATTAAACCCGCTAACATCCTAATTCACCCGGACACCAAGCTGTTAAAGCTGATAGATTTCAGCATCTCCTCATTGTTACCAAGAGAAACCACCGAAATCCAAAATCCCAATGTCCTGGAAGGGACTCTAACTTATTTATCACCAGAACAGACAGGACGCATGAATCGGGGGATTGACTACCGGAGTGATTTTTATTCATTGGGAGTAAGTTTCTTTGAGCTACTGACAGGAAAAGTGCCTTTTGATTCTCAAGATCCGATGGAGTTAGTGCATTGTCATATTGCAAAACTTCCTCCTAGTGTGTGCGATGTCAACACTGAGATCCCTTTGGTTGTGGGAGAGATTATCCACAAGCTGATGGCGAAAAATGCCGAAGACCGCTATCAGAGTGCGTTGGGACTAAAACATGATTTGCATCTATGCAGAGAACAACTCAACGAAATAGGAAAAATTGAGCATTTCCCGATTGGAAAACGAGATATTAGCGATCGCTTCGTAATCGGAGAAAAACTCTATGGCAGGGAGCAAGAAGTTAAAATACTACTAGAAGCATTCGAGCGGGTTGCTAATGGGGCATCGGAGTTCATGTTAGTGGCGGGATTCTCCGGCATTGGTAAAACCGCAGTGGTGAATGAAGTACATAAGCCCATTGTCCGACAACGCGGCTACTTTATCAAAGGCAAGTATGACCAGTTCAACCGCAACATTCCCCTTAGTGCCTTTGTACAAGCCTTCCGTGACTTGATGGGGCAGTTGTTAGGCGAAAGTGACACCCAATTAAAGCAATGGAAAGGGAAGATTCTGACAGCTTTGGGGGAAAATGCTCAAGTAATTATCGAAGTGATTCCTGAGTTAGAGCAGATTATTGGGCAACAATCTCCAGTTGTGGAACTCTCAGGTAGTGCTTCCCAGAACCGTTTTAATTTGTTGTTCCAAAAATTTATTCAAGTATTTACTACAGTTACACATCCCTTGGTGATGTTTTTGGATGATTTACAGTGGGCAGATTCAGCATCACTAAACTTGATTCAGGTGTTGATTGGCCAGAGAGAACGCGGCTTCATGTTATTGATTGGTGCATATCGTGATAATGAGGTTTCGTCTGCTCATCCGTTGATATTGACGTTAGAAAAAATCAAGAAAGCTGGCACTATTGTCAATACATTCACACTAGCTCCCTTAAGTCAAGAAAGTTTAAATTCGCTAGTTACAGATACATTACAATGTACAGCAGCGATCGCTCAACCTTTGACCGAGCTAGTCTATCAAAAAACTCAAGGAAACCCCTTTTTCAGCACACAGTTTCTGAAGGCACTACATGAAGAGGGAAGTATTGAGTTTGATCCTCAAGCTGGGCATTGGCAGTGTGATATTAGTGATGTGCAATTGCTCTCTTTGAGAGATGACGTGGTGGAGTTCATGGCAATGCAGTTGCAGAAGTTACCAATTGCCACTCAAAATGTCTTGAAATTCGCCGCGTGCATTGGTAACTCTTTTGATTTAGCTACGCTGGCAATTGTCTATGAAAAGTCTCAAGCTGAAACTGCTACTGACTTATGGAAAGCCCTTCAGGAAGGGTTAGCAATTCCCAGCAATGATATTTACAAGTTTTATCAGTCCCAATCAGAGTTGTTGATTGAGGAGAATGGACAGATTGAAGCAGATAATAAAGCAATTGTTTTCTACAAATTTCTCCACGATCGCGTCCAACAAGCTGCTTATTCGCTGATCCCCGATAACCAAAAACAACTGATGCACTTAAAAATTGGGCAATTGCTTTTAAGTGTAATGAACGAAACGGAAAAAGAGGAAAAAATCTTCGAGATTGTTAATCAATTAAATAAAGGAGCCGATTTAATTGTTTTAGAAGCTGAACGGGAAAGATTAGCGAAGCTAAATCTAGCTGCTGCACAAAAAGCAAAATCTGCAACCGCTTACGTCGCAGCAATTGAATACACCACTAAAGGCATACAACTTCTGACAGCAAGTTGTTGGCAGCAATGCTATGAGCTAACGTTGGCTCTGTATAATTTAGCCGCAGAATTAACCTGTCTGAGCGGTGACTTTAGGCAAATGGAGCAGATAGTTGACGAGGTAGTGCAAAATGCTCGTCAATTATTAGATAAAGTGAAGGTCTATGAAGTGAGAATTTTGGCTGAGGTCGCCCAGAGTCAACAGCCTAAAGCAATTCAAACTGCTCTTTCTACTTTGGAATTATTTGGAGTGTTGTTTCCAGAGCAGCCGAGTGACGCAGATATTACTGAAAGTTTGCAACAGACTCAAGATGTATTAAAAGGAAAAGATTTAGAAGATTTCTTAGAACTGCCGGAGATGAAAGACCTCCGAGGTCTGGCAGTGATCCGAATTTTAGCGACTGTGACAGCAGCAGTCTATCAAGCGGTTCCAGAATTACTGCCGTTAATTGTGTGCAAGCAGGTGAGATTATCAGTTACTTATGGTAATGCTGCGGTATCAGCCCAGGCTTATGCTTGGTATGGAGTAATTTTGTGTGGGATTGGAGAAATAGATTTAGGCGATCGCGTTGGTGAACTGGCAATGGGACTACTATCACGCTGCCAGAGTAGAGAATTTAAAGCCAGCACGATTAACATGGTTTATCCCTTCGTGAAGCCCTGGAAACATCATATTCAAAATTCACTCGCTCCTTTGCTCGACGGATACCATAGCGGTCTGGAGATGGGTACTTTAGAATATGCTGCTTACTGTGCCTACAATTACTGTTCGCTGTCCTATTTTCTCGGAAAAGATTTGTCAATCTTAGAACCAGAGATGAAGGTTTACAGTCAGGCATTGGCTGAACTTAAACAGGAAGTTGCTCACAATTATCTGAGAGTCTTTTACCAATCCGTCTTAAATTTACTGGGACAGAGTAAGTGTCCTTGGGAAATTAAAGGTGTAGTCTATGACGAACAAATGATGTTGCCCAAGCATCAACAGGCTAACGATCTTTATGCAATGGGAACACTGTATATCAATAAACTAATTCTTTGTTACTTGTTCAATGAGTGGGAGCAAGCAATGAAAGTAGCAGTTGCTGCCAAACAATATTTGCATGGTGTATCTGGCTGTTTCATGATTCCGGTGTTTCACTTTTACGATTCATTGACCCATCTGGCGATCATAGCCAACGCCCAAGGTAAAGAATGCCTACCCCAGGAAGTTGTTGGCAACCAGAAGAAGCTCAAAGAATGGGCAAACCACGCACCTACAAACCATTTACACAAATTTTATTTGGTGGAAGCAGAGCAGTATCGGGTGTTGGGGCAGATGTATGAAGCGATGGATTACTACGATCGCGCGATCGCCTCCGCCAAAGCAAATGCATATATTCAAGAAGAAGCACTAAGCAATGAACTAGCAGGTAAATTCTACCTCAACTGGGGCAAAGAAAAACTCGCCCAAGCATATATGCAAGAAGCATATTACTGCTACGCCCATTGGGGAGCTAAAGCCAAAGTCGCCGATTTGGAACAGCGCTATCCTCAGCTTTTGACCGCAATTGTGCAACAACGGCAACCGTTACTGAGGGCATCTGACACAATTTTTGCTCCATCTTTTAATTCTATTCAAACCTCTAGCTCAAGCAGTATTACAGAATTGCTCGATCTGGCAACCGTTCTCAAAGCCTCTCAAACTCTTTCTGGTGAAATTGAATTAGAAAAAATCCTAATGATGCTGCTTCAGATAGTAATTGAAAACGCTGGGGCAGAAAAATGCGTGTTAATGCTGCTGTCCGACACCAAAGGCGATCGCTTGCTGATTAAAGGCACTATCAGCACTAATACTCAACCCATCGTTCTGCAAAGAATTCCAGTGGAGGAAAGCCAGGAGATTCCTCTGAGAGTGATTTATCACGTCAAACATTCCTTACAACCTGTGGTGTTGATAGATGCCACTACTGATCCAGCCTTTGCCAGCGATACTTACATTCAGAGCCAACAGCCAAAAAGCATCTTGTGTAGTCCGATTCTCTATCGGGGTCGATTCACAGGTATCCTCTATTTGGAGAATAACTTAACGACTGGGGCATTTACTAGCGATCGCGTCGAACTGCTTAACCTGTTATGTACTCAAGCCGCCATTTCTCTAGAAAATGCTCGCCTCTTTGAGCAGAAACAACAAACACTAGTAGAACTGCGTGCCAGTGAAGCCCGCTTCCAGAAGCTGGCTGACAATATTCCAGGCATGGTATTCCAATTCTGTCTGGCTACTGATGGCTCTTCCTGGACACCCTACGTCAGTTCGGGTTGCTATGACGTGTATGAGGTTGATCCAAAGGCAGTGATGGCAGGGGTACACAACATTCACCTCATGGCGCATCCAGACGATCGCTCAACGCTGGGACAGTTAGTTGCTGATTCTGGTCGAATGTTAACGCCTTTTAGTCACGAGTGGCGAGTTATGACTGCTTCCGGCAAGATCAAATGGATTCAATGTGTTTCTCGCCCAGAACTGCAAGCCGATGGCTTGATTGTGTGGGATGGGATGGTGATTGATATTAGCGATCGCAAACGTGCTGAAATCGAACGTCAAGCTGCCGAAACTGCTCTGCAAACTTCTGAGACAAATCTCCGTACCATTTTCAATCACGTTAATAATGCCATCTTTGTTCACGACTTGAATGGTGTGGTTTTGAATGCTAACGATTCGGCACTAAAGCTCTATGAGCTAGACAGAGAGCAAGTTACACAAACCTCTGTCTTGCAGCACTGTTCTGCACCCGATAATCCCTTTCACCTGGCTACAGACTTTTGGGCAAGAGCATTAACTGGAGAAACCGTTAACTTTGAGTGGAAAAGCAGAAAATTCCGCGATGGTACAGTCTTTGATGCCGACATCACACTTACCAGAATAGTTCTGGATGGTGAAGCGGTGATTCTTGGCAATATCCACGATATTAGCGATCGCAAACGCGCTGAAAACCAATTGAAGCAGCGCACAGCAGAACTAGAGCAAACCCTGCAACAACTCCAGCACACCCAAACGCAGATGATCCAAACTGAGAAAATGTCAGGATTGGGGCAACTGGTGGCAGGTGTTGCCCATGAAATCAACAACCCAGTCAACTTTATCTTTGGCAATCTTAGCCATGCAAATGAATACACCAAAAATATTCTCAGACTCCTGGAACTTTATCAGAAACATTACCCAATTCCCCATTCTGAAATTCAAGAAGAAGCCAACGCGATGGACTTGGAGTTTCTGCTAGAAGACTTACCCAAACTTATTTTTTCCATGCGAGTGGGAGCCGAACGCATTCAAAAAATTGTTGTCTCTCTACGCACCTTCTCCCGTATGGATGAAGCTGAAATGAAAGAAGTCAATATTCATGAGGGCATTGATAGCACACTGATGATTCTGCAACATCGGCTGAAAGCGAAACCTGATTCTGTTGGCATTGAGATTGTCAAAGCTTATGGGAAGTTACCGTTAGTCGAGTGCTATGCCGGACAACTCAATCAAGTTTTTATGAATCTTTTGAGCAATGCCATTGATGCCTTAGAAGAAGCGAATATTCAACACCAACTCTTAACTCCTACGATTACGATTTGCACGGCCCTGGTAGAAAGCAAACAAGTTGTGATTAAAATCACAGATAATGGCCCCGGAATTCCGGCTCAGATCAAGCAACGCTTGTTTGATCCATTCTTTACGACAAAACCTGTCGGAAAAGGCACAGGAATGGGACTTTCCATTAGTTATCAGATTGTGGTTGAAAAACACAAAGGCACATTGCAGTGTGTTTCCGAATCTGGGCAGGGAGCCACATTCACGATCGTAATTCCAATTTGCCAATCTTAACTTTCACTTTCACCCCGCTTCGAGAATGGGATGTTTTAGTTTTGTCTGTGCAAGTGCCACCACAGCTTGAACTAACTCTTCTGGATCAAGGGGCTTGGTAACGTGCCGTTGATAGCCACTTGTTATGGCTCGCTGGGAATCCTCAACTCTGGCATAAGCAGTCAAAGCGATCGCCGGAATCTCTCCCCCTTTTTCGGGGGGTAAAGTGCGGATGTGTTGAATCAGGGAATAGCCATCAACTTCCGGCATCCCAATATCACTGACTAAGACATCGGGTTGAAAAGACTCCAGATTTGCCAATACTTCCGTCGCAGAGGCAACAGTCAGCACTTTTGCTCCATATTCAGCCAGCAATACTGTTAATAGCTCACGCGCATCGGGATCGTCATCAACTGTGAGGACTCGAATCCCCGTGAGTTCAAGTCCTGGTTGTGGCAACTCATCTGGCTGCTTGATTTCCGGTTCAACATTCAGCAGTGGCAACTGGACTGTAAAGGTGGCTCCAAAGCTTTCACCAGGACTATCAGCCGCGATCGTGCCGCCGTGAGCCTCAACCAACTGCCGGACGATCGCCAACCCCAATCCTAATCCCCCATACTTGCGAGTAATTGAGACATCTTCTTGACGGAATGATTCAAAAATATACGGGAGAAAGTCTGGATTAATGCCTTTGCCAGTGTCACTGACGATAATCTCTGCTTGATCGTTGACTCGCTTTAGTCGGGTTTCTACCCGTCCTCCCTTGGGGGTAAACTTGATAGCGTTGGAAAGTAAATTCCAAACGATCTGTTGAAGGCGGTTGGAATCTCCAGAGACTTGCCCAATATTCGGCAGTAGTGAATGCAACACAATGGATTTGGAAAGGGCGGCTGTACTTACGGTGTCGATCGCAGATTCAATCACGAATGCCAGATTTACAGGAGCCGCATCGATGCTGAGTTTGCCGCGCAGAATCTTGGCGACATCGAGCAAGTCATCAATCAGTTGAGTTTGCAGTTTAGCGTTGCGTTCAATGGTAGCTAAAGCTTCAGCCGTTTTGGTTTCACTAAATTTGCGGGTTTGCAGCAGTTTTGTCCAGCCGAGAATCGGGTTGAGAGGCGATCGCAATTCGTGGGAGAGAACGGCCAAAAACTCATCTTTGATCCGATTGGCGCGTTCGGCTTCGGCTCTGGCTGCTTGCTCCAATTTCAATAAGCGATCGCGTTCGATTTCAGCTTGTTTGCCATCGGTGATATCTTGCACATTTCCCACCATCCGCACCGCATTGCCCGCTGCATCATAGAAAACCTGACCTTTAGACGCTAACCAGCGAATGCCATCAGGATGTAAGATCCGGTAATCAGCTTCATAGTACTCTTGCTGTTGCTGGATGGTGTGAGTGACTGTTTCATTGGCTGAGGCGCGATCGTCTGGGTGCAGCAGGCTTAACCACTGTTCATAGCTGACTTGCTCTATAGTTGGGTCAAGCCCAAATAGATTGTAGTACTCTTCAGATACATGGGCGCTGTTGCGGATAATGTCCCAGTCCCATAATCCCGATCGCGTAGCCTTGTACGCCAATTTCAACCGGGCTTCGCTCTCCTGCAAGAGGAGTTCTATCTTTTTGCGATCGGTGATGTCTCGTGAAATCAACAAGATTTTTTCCAGCTGCCCGGAAGCATCCAGCATCGGGCTAACGACGACTTCCCACCATTTCGGAGTGCCTTTTCTGGTTGGGCAGTATCCGCGAAAAATGCTGACTTGGCCTGTTTTAGTGGCAGCGAGTGCCTGCTCTGCCTGTTGCCGAGAACTGCCTTCCCAGAAACAGAGCCATTCCGTATTGAGATAAAGATTTAAGTCGTCAATTTCCATTAAACACAGTCCACCTGTATTCATGTACAAAAGACGCCCATCCAGGCTTAATACCTTAATGCAATCAGAACTGCTGTCTAAAATCCGGTTTTTAAATTCTTCACTCTGGCGCAGGGCTTCCTCGGTTTGTTGGCGAGCGGTGATATCTCGCCAGGTGGCAACAAATCCGTCTCCACATTTAGCCACGCGGATATCAAACGCTCTAACCAAGCGTTGTTGTCCGTACTCATCCTCATAAACTAGGCTGTCTTTAACGAGCGGCTGTCCTGTTTCTACTACTTGACAGTATTCATCAAACAATCCACCGTCACGATGCCCTGGTAGTAATTCACACAACCCCCGCCCAATCTGCTGCTCATAAGTCATTTGATTGTTGAAACAAGCCGCATTATTGACATATTCAGTCACAAAATCGACAATCTGTCCCTGCTCATTCCGGACAGCACGGTATACCCCAAAACAATCCAGCATATTTTCAACTGAAGTGCGGAAGCGTTCTTCACTTTCTTGCAGGGCTGCAAGAGAGTGTTTGCGATCGCTGATGTCTTCGGCAATACCTGCAAACCGATAAATCTTTCCTGTTTCATCTCGAAGCCCAAAGCAGCGATCGTGAACCCAGCGAATACTACCATCGGCTAAAATAATCCGATACTCTTGATCAAATTTATCGGCGACAGCTTTTTGCTGAAACGCTCTCTGGGTCGATTCTCGATCCTCTGGGTGAATCCGATCGATCCATGCTTGTTGTCCTTGATACAATTCCTGCGGGTTAAATCCCCACAGTCGTTCGTAGGCAGGACTGACATAGCTGACTCGGTTTTCCGACACTTCTGTAATCCAGAACACCGCATCAATATTTTCTGCCAGCTGCCGAAAACGTTCCTCACTCTCGCGCAGAGCTTCGGCTGATCGTTTGCGTTCGGTGATATCTAAATCAATACCCGCCATCTGAATCGGTTGCCCGTGTTGGTCGTAAAATACCTTGCCCTGGCTCAGTGCCCACCGAATCTTACCGTTGGGATATACTACCCGAAATTCAATGTCATAGTCTTCTTTGGTGGCGACAGCACGATCTACGGCTGCGATCACGCGATCGCGATCGTCAAGGTGCAACCGCGCCACAAACATCTCGAATGAGCCGTCAAACTCTCCTGGTTCCATTCCAAATAAGGCTTCCAGGTTATCCGACCAGGAAATTTTTCCGGTTTGGATGTTCCAGTTCCACGTTCCCATCCGAGAGGCTGAGAGTGCTAATTGTAGCCGTTCTTCGCTCTGGCGCAGTTTTGCTTCTACCTGTTGGCGTTCTTTTAGTTCATGCTGTGCTTGCTGATACAGTTCTGCCTGTCGCAAGGCGATACTCATCTGAGTTGCCAACTCTTTGAGCAAGTCAATCTCTAAGGGTTGCCAGAAGCGAGGGGAAGCACAATGATGAGCAATTAGCAATCCCCAAAAGTGGTTATCTTGCAGAATTGGCACAACCAGATTAGCTTTTACTTGAAACTGAGCCAATAATTCAACGTGGCACGGGTCAATACTGCTATTTTGAATATCAAATATCGCGGTTACGCAACCTTGACGATAACGTTCGAGATAATTCTTCACAAAAGCCGGATCGTAGCTTGAGGTTTCCGGTCGATTCCATGCCAGGTAGTTCTCAGCAAGACAGGGATCGTGGATCGTCGATTCCAGGAGCGATCGCCACTCTCTCCCAACGGATTCTGCGACTACAGTCCCATCCCCGTCAGGTTTTAACCGAAAAACCACAACGCGATCGGTGTGGAGAAACTGCCGGACTGCGGCTACGGTTGTCTGAAGTATTTCATTTAGATTCAGCGATTGGTGAATTTGCTGGGTAATCTGTGCGACTACGCGCTCTCGGTCAATACGCTGTTGTAGTTGGGTGCGTAGCCGCACTGTTTCAATTGCCCCATTGACTGCTATTTGCAGCCCTTCTGGGGTAATTTGCCCTTTGACGAGATAATCTTGTGCGCCCGCTTTCATCGCCTGAACTGCGATCGCCTCATTGCCCTGCCCTGTGACAACAATCACAGGTAAGCACGGCTGTGGACTCAGGGATTGCAATTGAGCGAGAAATTCCAGTCCGTCGAGATCGGGCAGTCGATAATCAAGCAACACAACATCGGGCTGGTGTTGCTGCCAAAGTTCTAATCCTTCCTGCCCCAAGGTTGCTTCTAAAAGTGTATAGGAATACTCGCGATCGCGCAGCAAACACCGCCGATAGAGTTCTCGATCTTCTGGCGAATCATCGACAATTAAGACAATGCGCGATCTCTGACTCATAACTAATCCTTCGGGGAATCGGGCAGTGTCGTCACTTCAAACCAATACTCTACCAGCATCTGAATATCTCGTTTCAGTTGAGCAAAATTGATCGGCTTAACGATATAGCTGTTGACTCCATATCGATAGCATACTTCGATATCTTTGGGATTGTTAGAGGTGGTAAACACTACCACCGGAATCATGTTCAAGCTGTCATCCTGTTTAATCCGGCGCAATACTTCTCGTCCATCAGTTCCGGGCAGGTTCAAGTCAAGCATAATCAAGCCGGGGCGGGGCGCAGTTTCACGCTCAACAAAGTTGCCAGTTCGATAAAGAAACGCCAAAGCTTGTTCCCCATTCACACACCGCTGAATCGGGATCGCAATGCTAGAGCGCCCTAGAAATCGTTGTAGTGCCTCAAAATCTTCGTTGCTGTCCTCCACAACTAAAAGTAATGGCGTTTGCCTGACAGGAGAAGCTGAAAAGCTAGTCATGTATTTGCCTCCACTGACAGGGTGAAGTAAAACGTACTGCCAAGAGTTGGGGTAGATTCCACCCAAATTCTACCACCGTGCCGTTCCACGATTTTGCGGGCTATGGTTAACCCTACTCCAGTCCCACCGCCAAATTCCTCCCGTCCATGTAAGCGGCGGAATATCTCAAAGATTTTTTCGAGATGCTCTTTGAGGATGCCAATGCCGTTATCACGAACGTAGAAAGTTAGATAAGTGGGAGCATCTCCTTCGATGAAACCAATTTCGACCCGCTTCTGGGGTTTATCATTATACTTAATAGCGTTGCTGATCAGGTTGGTGAAGAGTTCATTGATTTGAGCGCGATCGCATTCAACGCTCTTAAAGGGTTGAGGAATCCGAAACTCAACTTCACTCTGGGGGCGGGCAATGGTCAACGTGGTGATTACCTGCTGCAATAACTCATTCAGATTCACTGGTTGCCGGATCAGTTCGGCGCGTCCCAACCGGGAGAAATGCAGGAGTGAATTGATCAAGTCTTCCATTCGCTGCGTCAGCCGCACCAAGGTTTGGAGTTTGGCAACTCCAGCGTTATCCAGTACGTCTGCATAGTCCTCCATTAAGAAGTTAGCATAGTTGTGAATGCCCCGCAGCGGTTCTTTCAGGTCATGGGAGGCAACGTAGGCGAAAGAATCGAGTTCTTCGTTACTCCGTTGTAATTCAAAATTCATCGATGCCAGTTTGTCTGCTTGTCGCAACACAACACCGACAACTAGGCTTCGCAGTTCAGCAACCGCTTCAACTTCGCAAGGTTTCCAGGGTAGGGCAGACCCTTGCACTGTTTCTTGCCAGATTTCAAAGGATTTGCGAGGAGACATTCTGAAACTGCCATCTGCCAAAACTTCCACAGGCTTGTTGGGGTTGCCGCCCCAATTCACCGTTTGAATTATCTCTGGACGAAACCAGAGAATGTAATTGTGATCAACTCTAGAAATTTCCAGGGCTAAAACGCCACTGCCGATCGCTTTAAATGACTCGGCAGCAGGGTAATCTTTCGTGAGCGATCGCGTCTCAAACAAGTTATGATCCAGGTGAGGTTTAATCCAATCAAGTAAGGCGTGAACCTCTTCCTCAGATGGCGTTTTACCGACTCGAATACACTGGTTGCCACTGCATATTACCGCTCCCGTGGCGCTGGTCAGATTAAGTAATTCAGATTTCAGTTGCACCATCCCATCCAGGAAATACTCAGCCTGAGACAAGCCTTCCACAAATTGAGTTTGCAGTGACTTCAATTGCCTTTTGTAATCAATGTCTTCACTGGCTTCTTTGTTTGCCAGTTCCACAGACATCACCTGTCCAATAAACTCGCAGATGGTGCGGATATTGTAAGAAACATATTTGGGGGAGGAATGATGACAGGAAATCAATCCCCAAAGCTTTTGATCCTGCATCAGAGAAATAGACATAGAGGCGGTCACGCCCATATTTTGCATATACTCTAGATGAATTGGAGAAACACTCCGCAACACCGATACACTCAGATCCAGCGGTTGATTTGTTAAGGGATTGTTCGCTGGAATTAAGGCGACAGACTGGTAGCTGGCATCTGGAATCAGCCGCAGCCAGTTGAGGGTATATAGCTGTCTGGCTTGCTTAGGAATGTCAGAGGGTGGATAGTGTAAATCTAAATAGGGCGTTTCCTGATTGGTGTCTTCAGCGATTACCCTGCCCGCCTCTTCCCGATCAAATCGATAGACCATGACGCGATCAAAGCCAGTGATTCGCCGGACTTCTGTAACCACAATCTGGCACATTTCCAGCAGCGTTGGTGCTTTCTGAATGCGAGTGATGCTTCCTCTTACTTGTTGATAGAAGTCAAAAAAGTCTGTTTTTCCCTTTGCTTTTTTCGGCTCTAATTCTAGAATAATGATATTATCTAAACGATGTACAATACCATCAAAATAAATTGATTTATTCAGATATTTGATAGACAGGTTAAGGGGATTAACGCTCTCAAAATCCTCTGCCAGACATTTTTGAATTAGCTTCAGCTGCTTGGCATCGAGTAAATTTGACAGCGACTTGCCCAGCAATTCATCAGGTTGACGACCAACAACTTTTTGAGTGTTGCTGCTCACCTGAAGGATTTCCAGAGTTGGATCTTGCAAAACCAGTAAAACGCCGTGAGGCTGGATCAGACTTGGAATGTGGATCGGTTCGCGATCGCAGTTTGTCAAATCAATGATCTCATCAGTCATTCTCAGTTTCTCAAACTCCTCATTAGAACTTTGATAGAAATCAGAAATGTTGAATATCTAGTGAAAACAGAGATTTACTAAGTCAAATTATTTCTTTTTCGCTATTTAGCTTTTTAATTATATTTAACTTACTAATAAAACTCTCTATAAAATATACAGGTTTTAAATAGATACTTTAACTATAGCAATCCTGAATCAAACGCGCAGAAACAAGTCCCTGATTTTTTCAATAATTCGGGAATCTCCGGGTTGAAATTCGACTACTTCAGCCTTGATATCAGGCTCTAGCTTCTACTCTTGGTTTAATGTTTCAATCAACAAATCTACCTGCTGTTGTCGCTGCTGCAAAAAACCCTCGCACTGACGCAAATACTCCACAGCAGTTGCAAATTGGTCAAACACAGCCGACAATTCCAACTCACCCGCCTCAATGCGAGTAATAATTCCCTCTATTTCAGCAACCTTCGCCTCATAATTCCAACCTTCCTCAGAACTAGAAGCACCCTTACGTTTAACCATTCAACTCTCTGTGTCCTCTACGCCTGGAGCGATTCGTTCACTTCCATAACCTTTACTTTAACTCCACCCTGCCCCAATTCAATCAACAAATCTTGCCCCACAGCCAACTCCGTTGCCGAACGAGCGATCGCCCCATCTTCCCGCCTCACCACCGCATAACCACGCTGTAACACCGCTTTCGGGTCAAGACTAGCCAACTTCTGCCGCAATAACTCTAAATGCTGCGTTGCTTGCTGCGATCGCCCCGTCGTCATTTGCACCAAAAGCTGACGCTTCCAAGCTAGCTTTTCCACCTCCTGCTGCACTTGCCGATCTAACCGCAAACGTCGCAAACGGTTTCGCAATACTTGCAGTTTATTCTCAGCATTTTCCCTAAAGTCATGCACCGCCTCATCTAAAGCCACAACTCGCCCCCGATGTTCAGTATACAACTCTGAAAGTGCTGGCACAACCATTTCTGCTGCCGCAGTCGGTGTATGCACACAAGCATCTGCGACTAAATCTGCCAAAGATTCATCTCGTTGATGGCCAATACCAGTAATTACAGGAATAGAACAACTAGCCAGCGATCGCACCACTCGTTCATCATTAAAGCAAGCCAACTCTTCCACCGCGCCACCACCCCGCGATAAAATTAGCACTTCGGCGCGGCCATCTCTTTCCACGCGCTCAATTGCTTTAACGATAGATTCCGGCGCTTGCTCACCTTGGACTGTCGCCGGAGAAAATAAAACGTGTAAACCTGGATACCTTTGCTTCAGGGTTTTTTGAATATCGCCCCAAGCAGCAGCCGTTGGGGAAGTGACGACAGCGATCGTTTGGGGGTGGGTGGGGAGCGATCGCTTTCTTTGAGGATCAAATAACCCTTCAGCCAGCAAGCGATTTTTGAGTTGTTGATAGCGCAGAGCCTGTAAACCAACACCAGCAGGTAGAGTCTGCCAAATTGATAACTGATACTCTCCCCGTTGCGGATACAGGCGAATACTGCCCAAAATAATTATTTGCTCACCGGGAACGGGTGTCTGGGCGAGTTTTGGCAATTGGCTATTCCATACTACACACTTAATTCCGGCGGTGCGATCCGTATCTTGCAGCGTAAAAAATAAACCACTGCGATGGTGGTTAGCACTGGAAACTTCGCCAGTTACCCAAACTTGCCGCAATTGTTCATCTTGCTCTAACAGCAAGCGGATATAGTCAGTTAATCCAGATACTGAAAGCGCTGTATCGAGAATCAGAGAGTCGGGAAGGTCGAGAGTCATCAAAGATGCCTGAAAGCATTTGTGCTGAAGCGATTCTAGCATTTTAATCAAAACGAAAGTTTATGCCAGTAAACGCTTTAATCTTTTGTAGACATCATCGATAGCTTGGCTTTAGTGATTATTCACCAAAACGAAACTAACCGGATAACACAGCCCAAAAACCTGATGGGAGACCATTCTCAATTACTGTTTGGTCATTTGATAGAGTATTGCGTTAAAATAAGCGATCGCTATCCTAGTTAAGTAATGCCCGGAAATTCCCGGAGGTGTGATTGACCAAGTTTATTTTGAAAATTCTGTGGTTAGACGAGAACGTTGCTCTAGCAGTCGATCAAGTTGTAGGCAAAGGCACCAGTCCTTTGACTAAGTACTTCTTTTGGCCCAGAAATGATGCCTGGGAAGAGTTAAAAAAGGAACTCGAATCCAAACATTGGATTACTGACCTGGATCGTGTTGAGTTGCTTAACAAAGCGACAGAAGTGATTAACTACTGGCAAGAGGAAGGCAGAAACCGTCCAATGGCAGAAGCTCAGTTGAAATTTCCAGAAGTTGCCTTCACAGGTAGCGCCTGATATTACAAAATTAGCTATTTTGCTGTTCTACAAGCTGCCACAGTTTGATAGTCTTGTCCCGGCTGCCACTTGCAATTAATTGTGTAACTTTGCTCACAGCAACAGCAGATACTGAGTCTATATGACCAGAGAGAGTAACAATCTCTTCTGCTGTGCTTACCCTCCAAAGTTTAACTGTTTTGTCGCAACTTGCACTTAGGAGCGTTTCGCCATCGGCAGTAAAAGCCACAGCCACCACAGACCAGGAATGGCCTACAAGTGTGCAAATTAACTGACCAGTGTTTACCTCCCACAATTTAATAGTGTTATCATCACTACCCGACGCCAAAATTTGACCATCGGGACTAAAAGCGACTGTCAAAACCGCCCAGGCATGACCCGAAAGGGTGCTTAACAAGCTATAGCATGGGCGGTTTTGAAGTTCTCTCTGGGAACCTTCTAATAGAGGTATCTGCCACAAGCGAATTGTTCTGTCATAACTAGCACTGGCTAAAAGCTGTCCTTGGGGACTAAATGCTACTGAATTTACCTGTAATTGGTGTCCAGTTATGGTAAAAATCTCTGTGCCACTATTTACATCCCAGAGTTTGATTGTCTTATCCCAGCTACCACTAGCGAGAATCTGCCCATCTGGACTGAAAGCAACTGATTTTACAATATGTGAGTGTCCCAATAGGGTGCAGATTTCCTCTAATGTCTCAACCTGCCACAATTTGATCGTTTTATCATCGCTAGCAGTTGCCAGAATTTGACCATCAGGACTGAAGCTAACTGATTTTACAGCTTGGGAATGTCCTGATAAGCTAGCTAGGACTTTTTTGGTATTTAAATCCCACAATTTGACGATTTTATCATCACTAGCACTGACTAAAGTGTAACCGTCAGGACTGATGGCAAGGGCATTCACACTACTGAATGTCCCAGAATGTCCAGTTAGAGTATGTAAGCACTGCCAAGGAGGATTTTGGATTTTGAGATTTTGGATTTTAGATTCCATACCCATTGCTTGCATAACTTCATCAGCTGATTGAAAACGACGGTTAACAGCATTTTGCAGTAGCTTGTCGAGGATTTGTGCCAAGCGTAGATGCAAAGCGTCTTGTCGCCAGGCATCGCTTATTCTACTTGTAAGATAATCTCGCCAAACCCAACAATCATTTGCAATATCAAATAAATCAAAGGGAGGAATCTGCGTAAGTAAGTAAATGCAAGTTACGCCCAAGCTATATAAGTCACTAGCAAAAACCGCTTTTCCTCTCGCTTGTTCTGGTGCAGCATATTCTGGACTGCCAATACTGGTTTCAGATGTGAGCCGATCGATTTCTGTGACGATTTTCGCAGTTGTAAAATCGACTATGACCAAATCCCCGTTCTTGGTAATTGGGGATCTACGGATGATATTTTGGGGTTTAATATCGCGGTGGATGATGTGGCGATCGCTAATAAACTGAAAAACTGGCAACAAATCTTCTAACAATTGCCAAATCTGAGTTTCATTAAAAGCGCCTTCTTCCTCAACCACCTGAGCTAAATTAGTACCTGCAATAAACTCCTGCACTAAATAAAAATGCCCGTTCTGTTGAAAATAACCCAATAAAGCAGGAATTTGGGGATGCTTTCCTAATTCTTCTAACTTTTGCGCCTTTTGCTGAAAAGTTTTAGATGTCTCGTATTCCAACGATAATTCTTGAACGACACAAGGAATTGGCGGAAACTGACCCTCATCTACAGCGAGGAAGGTTTTGCAGAATCCCCCTTTACTAATCTGCTTCATTAAACGATAACGTTCTTGTAACAGCAAAATTTCTCCGCCAGAATTACAGCTAGCCAAGGCGAATAGAATTCGCGGCTACACAAACAAAGTGCGCCTCCGCGCAATATGGTTCGGTTAACATGTTTGTCTCTCGAAGATCCCCCCAACCCCCCTTAAAAAGGGGGGCTTTTTCTGATCTTTACCCCCTTGTTAAGGGGGTCGCCGCAGGCGGGGGGATCTGATCCGAACCGTATTGCGCCTCCGCCGACTAAGGAAAAATTGAGGATTTGAAACCCACGGAGGTGGGTTTTACCTGTGTAGACGCGGTTTATAACCGCCCTTTTAACGTTAAGTTGACTTATTATCTACAGGGAAATTCACAACTATCGGTGGAAAACCGTTTTCTGTGGTTGGTTGTGCTTTGGTAATTACTGGTTGCGGATGCAAAGGTGTTGGTGTCAATTCACCCTTACCAGTTTGATTCCATAAAATCAGGGATAGTAGCCCATCCACTAAGCCGTTATTGCCGCCGTTACCGCTAACTAAGACATCTGGAATCAGGCGGACATTGCGATCGCCGATAATTTGCATTAGTTGCATTGCTGTATAACCTTGGGAACCCAAAGCTTCCACACCAGCTTGGTATGTCTCCGCTTTAGCGTTACCTGTGGCCCGAATACCTTCAGCCTCAGCAATTGCCCGGAGTTTTGTCCCCTCAGCTTCACCGTTTGCCTCTTTGATTTGGGCTTGCGCTTTCAAGTCAGCAATATGCACACTCTGCTCCGATTTCACCATTTCTTGCTGGATATTAGCCAGTGCCGTTTCCCGGACAAGCTGCTGCCGTTGGGTTTGCGCCATCTGCTGGACTTCATAAGTCTTGCGTTCTTCTTCAGCAATTTTCCGGTCTGTCTGTGTCTGCATTAGTGATGCTGGTGGCTGAATATCACCAATCAGGGTATCGATTGCTTGCACGTCATAAGCCCGCAATGCTGTTTTAATATACTCAGCAGCCTCAGTTTGTCGCTCACTCCGAGCAGTCAGAAAGTCTAGTACAGTACAGTTTTGGGCTGAGTTGCGGAAATAATTACCGATAGTCGGTTCTAATACATGGTCTACTAGATTTTGCATTGCACCAACGCGAGAAATTACCTTCGGGGCATCTAAGGCACCCACATGGATAATTTGCGCTACTTCTAAATCAAAGGCGAACCCATCACGCGATCGCACTGTCAAGGAAGCAAGTTGAGCATCATAGCTGTGGCGTTCGGTACGACCTGACCAGTTTAATACTATGTTGGTCGTTGGCACCAGTTCCATCTTCATAATCCGGGAATTAATCGGGTGTTTACCAGGATATAGCGGTTCGACCCACACACCCTTATGTCCCTGATTCACCAAGTTACCGTGGGTGAAAGCGGCGCCGCTGACATCTTGATGGGCCTTACCCACGAAAGAAATTACCACACCCACATACCCAATGGGAATTTCTGTCATCGGTACTTGCTCAACCTGGACAAACCAAGGATTCAAGTTCCAAGAACCAGAAAGCAAGGTTTGCTCTTGTAAGCCTCGCCGTCCACCACCATCAATAAATTTCTGACCATTTTGGAAGTTATTGTGTTTGTCAATTATCGGGCCTGCGAGTTCACCAGCAGAAATTGGTACACCATCTAAGGTAGTAACGATGCCAACTTTGTCAGCTGCCAGACTGTACACTCGCAACTGTTCTGGAGTCATGCCATGAGCGCTGGCATTTGATGCCATGATGACTTTAAACAGGGCAGTATTCATCCGGTACGTACCAGCGGTGAGAAAACCCATTTGCCGCCCTTTTTCCCCGCCTTGGATAAGGAATTTCCGAGCATCTTGGAAGTTGTCACAACCCACGATTTTACCCAAAATCCGCTCTGGTGGGTTGGATGCTCCATCTGCCGCCACAATCAAAGCGATTTCCCCTTGGGGAACGACAATTACCGATTCTTTCTTTACAGAATACTGCCAAGGCCAATAGCCCCAGTGCCAACCAGGAGCTAAGGTATCTGCCTGTAAGCCAGCTTCGCCGTTGAGGGCAATCAAACTGCCGGCGGGGAGTCCACGCCCGGAAAGGGTAAATTTCCTCACCACAATGCCAACTTCACGTTCGCCAATCACCACCAGTCCACCAAAGAACAGGGGGACAAATATGACTAAACCGCCAACAAGTAGAATGGGAACCATTACAACAGGATCAATTCCAGCAGCTTGATATTGAGTCCTGCTAGTTTGTAACTGGGTAATATTTGGTGTGGTCTGATTTAGCTGGATTGATGCCGAAGTGATTTCTTTTGCAGTAGTTATTTTGACAGAAGTAGCATTGGCAGAATGAATACTACCAGCGATGGCTAACGTTGCTACGACAGATGTTGCAAAACGAGCTACCTTATTTTGTTTACGCTTACCAAGGGAAGATGAAAAGCTTTTCATAATTTGTGCCCATTTGGGCAACTAATTAGTTAAGTTAACACTTCAGCAAGACTTGCCTCGATTTCTTAAACTTGGCGTAATTTTTTGGAAAAATTAATAAATATTTTGTAGGTTGGAAATTGCCCAACCTACAAATCTGAAATATAAAGTTAAATTAGACCGAACCGCCAGCGGCTTGAAACCGAGCGCGGGCGCGTTTGAAGGCTTGGTTTACCTGGATTTGGGCTTGGCGATCGTCTGCTGTCACTTGATTCAGTCGCGCTTCTGCTTGGTTATAAGCAGTCCGGGCTTCATCAAGGTTAATTTTGTCGCCACGTTCAGCGCCGTTAACCAGAATTGTCACTTCATTTTCTTCGACTTCGGCAAAGCCACCCAAAAGAGCGATCGCTTGCCAATTCTGATTTTTAGCGGCACGGACTCGCATGACACCAATATCCAGAGCGGTCAAAAGTGGTGCGTGTCCAGTTAGGATACCTAGTTGACCAGTAGTGCTAGGTAAAACGACTTCTTCAGCTGGGGCATCCCATACTGTTTTATCTGGGGAAATTACACGAACGGTTAATGTCATTTGTCCTTTGTCCTTTGTCCTGTGTCTTTTGCAATTTGCCATCAGTCATTAGCACTTGAACTAATGACTAATGACCAATGACGAATGACTAACCTTTCATTTTTTCAGCTTTGGCGATCGCTTCGTTAATATCGCCAACCAAGTAGAAAGCCTGTTCTGGCAGAGCATCCAACTCACCAGACAGAATCTTTTGGAAGCCTTTGATGGTATCTTCCAACTTCACGTACTTACCAGGAGAACCGGTGAATACTTCTGCCACAAAGAACGGCTGAGACAAGAAACGCTCAACTTTCCTGGCCCGCGCTACGATCAGACGGTCATCTTCAGATAATTCATCTAGACCAAGAATGGCGATAATGTCTTGGAGTTCTTTATAACGTTGCAGAGTTGATTGCACCGCCCGAGCCGTATTGTAGTGTTCATCACCAACAATGTTGGGCTGTAGCATGGTGGAAGTGGAATTAAGCGGGTCTACTGCGGGATAAATTCCCTTCGATGCCAAACCGCGAGACAGCACTGTTGTACCGTCCAAGTGTGCGAAGGTGGTAGCAGGTGCGGGGTCGGTGAGGTCATCCGCAGGTACGTATACTGCTTGAATGGAGGTAATGGAACCCTCTGTAGTCGAGGTAATCCGCTCTTGCAATTCACCTACGTCGGTTCCCAATGTGGGCTGATATCCGACCGCAGATGGCATCCGACCTAGTAGCGCCGAAACTTCCGAACCCGCTTGTACGAATCGGAAGATGTTATCAATAAACAGCAGCACATCCTGCTTACTCACGTCGCGGAAGTATTCGGCCATTGTCAATCCTGACAGACCAACCCGCATTCTGGCTCCAGGTGGCTCGTTCATCTGACCATACACAAGAGCAATCTTGGAATCATTGAGGTTCTCGTTATTGATCACCCCAGATTCGATCATTTCGTTGTAAAGGTCATTACCTTCACGGGTGCGCTCACCCACGCCAGCAAAAACGGATACTCCACCGTGCTGGGTAGCGATGTTGTTGATCAACTCCATCATGATCACGGTCTTACCAACACCAGCACCGCCGAATAGACCAATCTTACCGCCGCGTCGATAGGGAGTCAGAAGGTCAACAACTTTAATCCCAGTCTCAAACACCGAAGGTTTGGTTTCCAGGTCGGTGAATTTGGGAGCAGAGCGGTGGATGGGTAAAGTTGTCTCAGCATTTACAGGACCCCTGTTGTCCACAGGTTCGCCAAGGACGTTGAAAATCCGGCCCAAAGTGGCTTTCCCAACTGGTACGCTGATGGAAGCGCCTGTATCGGTGACTTCAAAACCGCGCACTAAGCCTTCGGTGGAACTCATTGCAACAGTCCGCACCTGGTTGTCGCCCAGCAGTTGCTGTACTTCAACGGTGATGTTGATTTCCTGTCCAGCTTCGTTGGTGCCTTTGATTTTCAAAGCGTTGTAGATTTGTGGCAATTTCCCGCCGGGAAATTTAACGTCTACAACTGGGCCAATGATTTGGGTAATGTAACCAATGTTTGTTTTTTCTGCGGTTGTGACCATGCTGCGCCTAATGAGTGAAGCTAGATTTCAGATAAGGTCGGAGAAGACATAATAATAAGCAATGTCACCTTTCACTGTAGCACCGGACGGGGACATAACTCCCTTAGTAATTCCTTAAAAAGGAGTTTAGCGGCTGAGGTTTGTAGCGCATCAGAAATATCCAAAATTCAAACTGCCGTGTCAGGCGATTGCTGACCGGCAGTATTCAAATTCGGTTGGCGATGTATTTTAGACTCTAGCTATAGCTTTATGCTGTTTGTCTTTCAGTGTCAAACCTGCGCCTAAAGCAGCGAATGCCAGCAGTCCGGTAATAGAGGTTGGTTCAGGAACTGATATTGGATGCGTCCTAAATTCAGTAACTAAACCATAGCTTGTAAACCCAGTGCCAAAATTATGTGCGCGGCTAGAATCATTACCGAAAGTACCGTTTCTTGCATCTAAAAATCCCGAACCTTCGCCGAGACTGTTAGTTTTGAAAATATCAAGCAGAAGATTACCTTTTGAAGGATTGTAGAGAAAGCTAGATTGTGCTGATATGCTGAAAGTCTTGCCAATGATGGTTCCACCAAGCTTCCCCTTAAAAAATAAGCTATTATCAGTACCTACGTTGCTACTGAAATTGACAGTATCTAAAGCATTCACAGCTTTTGCTGTTGTTGATAAATAAACTTCATAGGTGGCTGTGTCGATAATATTCGATACCCTCAAGTATTCGGTGTTAAAAAACGAGATTTCATCAATGACAACTGCATCTGAAAACAAATCAGCATTATATACTTGCTGATAGCGCGTACCATTCAAACAGTTAAAAGGAAAACAGTTTCCACTATTTAGACCAGGAGAATTACCAATAACAATGGCGTGAACTGTAGTAGTAAGAGAAACTGAAGTTATGCAAACTCCAGCAGCAAGTATTGATAATTTTTTTAGCATTATTAAAGTATTCATGAGATTTTTTACTCCTCCATTAAAAAAACTCAAAGAGCATAAATAGATTGGCCGTTCGGCGTTATTTGTCGTTGGGATAAGGCAGGAGGTGAGCCACCCTGTTGTGGGATTCTTACAGCAGTTGCTTCAAGTGGGGCATTACCTGCCCAACGCGACTGCCTATTGTAGGGAGCGACATATCCCTACGGGGGCAAGCAAACTACGCATAGCGATCGCACATACAAGCAGTAATTTATGGCGCTACTGGCATAGTATTAACTTGATTTCAGCTAAATCGTATAACTATGAGCATTATTGGTAAATAGAGTTGGAAAAACAAGTATTATTACTCATATTCACTAAAAATTTATAATAGTAATTTGTATTTTTCTAAAATATAAAAATTGCCAAAACCATAGTAAACCATAGTATATAAAGCTTTTATCGCGATTTTCCGGCTATTACTAAATTAATAAATATATAAAATTTGTATAAAATTATAATAATTTATATATCGTGATACATATTTGTATTAAGATATGTGATTTGCCTGGGCGCAGCCCGTCGTAGACATCACCAACACAGCATTTAGTAAAAGTTAGTTGGCAATAGATATAGGACTAGTATTTGATTTTTGAAATGCACGTAGTGGACTGTCTAGGCTTTAATAGTGCATTAGACGTAAACGTAGGTTGGGTGGAGGCTTTGCGTAACCCAACATATATCAGGATGTTGGGTTGCGCTCCTCTCCATCCAACAAAGCAATTTTTTGCAACATTAAAGCCATGACAGTTCACTACAAGACTACCGAGATTTTTTCAGAAATCAAATATGATTCCTATATATATAAAGCTATCTACAAACTACATTTCCAAAACTTCTGAATATCCATAAGATAAAGATAGATACGAAAAACTGCTTTTAGCCAAGCCGCGATGCCTAAGTTGGGCGTAGCTGCGGCTTCATCCTCACACTTCCACCGAACAACAGCTTATGAATTTCTCGTCAGCACGACAATATTTTTACCAGGAAATTCAGCAGTCTGACGAGCAGATTGACCTAGCAAAGGCAGCTTTGTATATTGCACTAGAAGAATATCCCAAGCTAGACCCAGAGGAATATCTCAACGCCCTTGAGACAATGGCATGGGAGTTACAAGAACGCCTGCCTTCCTCACGATATCCTTTGCGGATAGTTCAAAGTATTAATCAGTATCTCTACGATGATTTAAAGTTTTCTGGTAACAAAATTGACTATTATGACCCACGCAACAGCTTTTTGAATGATGTAATTGATCGCCGAGTGGGGATTCCCATTACCTTAGCGCTGGTTTACCTGGAGGTTGCTCGACGGATTGATTTTCCGATGGTGGGTATAGGAATGCCAGGACATTTCCTAATCCGCCCAGATATTCCCGATATAGAGATTTTTGTAGATGCTTTCAATGGCGGTGAAATAATATTTGCCCAAGATTGCGAGGAACGGCTGTCTCAACTTTATCAGCAACCTGTGACGCTACAACCAGAATTTTTAGCTGTAGTCAGTAATCGGCAATTTTTGGCACGGATGCTGACAAATTTAAAATTTATTTACCTCAAACAGCAAAAGCTAGAAAAAACGCTGGGAGCGGTTGAACGAATTTTGTTGCTGTTTCCTGGTTTAACTTTAGAATTGCGCGATCGCGGCTTGATTTACTATCAACTCGGTTACTACCCCCAAGCCGTAGACGACTTACAAAATTATTTAACAAAAATTCCCGATGCCGAAGATGCCTCTGTGATTCGGCGGCTACTTACCGAATTGGGTAAAGACAACTAGGGAGTGGGGAGTGGGCATTGGGTACTGGGAAAGAGTTTCAGTAAGCCAATGACTAATGACTAATTTTGTTGTTCTTCTGCGACTCGTTTGAGGCGGCGCAGCTGGGCTTGCATATCTTCTTTTGTCCAAGATGCGGCAAAGGTGTTGAAGCCCCAACTCACTAAGGGGTTAGGGATATCGTACTCAAAGCGGTTCAATAGAAGCGTTCCCTTTTCTGTGGGTTGACATTCCCAGCGATCGCGCCCTTGAAAAAATCCCTGAAATTCCCAAACTACCAAACCCGGTTGTCGTTCCACAACTAGGCTATTCAACGTGGGTTTTAGTAGAGGAATTTGAATAATAAAACGACTTTGACTGCCGACATCGGTGCTCCAAGCTTCGCCTACAGGTTCGCAACGGAGGACGGGGTTGAGCCAACGGTGCATGAGGGTTAAATCGCTAAGACAGCGCTCCACCACCGTAGCTGTAGCATTAATTTGAATCGATTGTTCCAAAACTTGGGACATTCTACATCTTTGGTGCTGTTGCTGCAATTAGAGTAACGCAAAATTCGCCACTGTCAGTAGATTAAATCAAATATGAGTAACAAAGTCAAAAATTAGTCTTGATATCAATATAGATGTGTGTTTTTACTGGTAAATTGATAGGCAAAACACTAACTCAGTGTTTGCGGCGAATACTTAAGCATAATTCCCGAAAACCATGAACACAACTTGGCAAGGAATAAACCAGGTGATGTCTACGACGGGCTACGCCTTCGGAGTTGATTTGTCTACGAGAGTGCAGCAATTTTTGGCGCAATCGCCCAGCCTGCAATCGGTGCAACCGGTAGTGAATCAAGGAATCGCTGATGTGCAAGGTATTGTTCAACAGTTGATTCTGTTTACACCCCGTCTACTGGGGGCAGTGGCAATTTTGCTAGTAGGTTGGCTAATTGCAGCGATCGCAGCAGCAGTGACGCAAGGAATTCTCAAACGCACAAACATAGATAACCGTATTGCCGCAGGGATAACGGGTCGTCAAGATGTTCCCCAAGTGGAGAAATTAATCTCCAGCTTAGTCTTTTGGAGCATAATCCTATTGACGGCGGTGGCTGTTTTACAGACATTGAATCTGGAGGTAGCCTCTCAACCACTGAATAATTTTCTCAATCAACTTATTGGTTTTTTGCCAAAGTTAGTTGGTGCGGGAATCCTTTTAGGAACCGCCTGGTTTTTGGCGACCATTGTGAAGATTATCACTGTGCGCTCATTACAGGCATTTAACCTGGATGAGCGTTTGAATCCAGAACCAGAAAACACTGCACCTAGCCTGAATCAGCTGTCTTTGAGTGAGACGATAGGCAATGCTCTGTATTGGTTTATATTTTTACTATTTCTCGCCCCAGTTTTAGATACTCTTGGACTCAGACAGGCTTTACAACCAGTACAAGCTCTGATTACAGCAGTTCTGCTAATTCTACCGAACATTTTAGCGGCGATCTTAATTGCTGTAGTTGGCTGGTTCATCGCTAATGTAGTACGGCGAATTGTGACGAACTTGTTGGCGACAACTGGGATCGACCATTTAGGTAGTCGCTTGGGATTATCTTCAGCTGCGGGGGTGCAACCTCTATCGAGTATTATCGGCACAATTGTCTATGTTTTGATTTTGATTCCTGTAGCGATCGCAGCGTTGAATGCCTTGCGAATTGATGCGATATCAATCCCGGCGATCGCCATGCTGCAACAAGTTCTCAACGCCTTACCAGCCATCTTTACAGCCGTGGCAATTTGGATTGTTGCCTATTTCGTGGGGCGGTTTATCGCGGATTTGGTTACAAGTATTCTCACCAATTTAGGCTTTAATAACATTTTCGCTATTTTGGGTGTGACAACAACCAGCAGACGAATCGTAATTTCAACAGAATCAACAACCCCCCCGATTCCAACCCGCACTCCATCGGAAATTGTAGGCATTGTTGCCTTAGTGGGTATCATGCTGTTTGCGACGGTGGCGGCGGTGAATATCTTGAATATTCCAGCCCTAACAGCATTAGTGTCTGGGATTGTGATCGTATTCGGCCGGATTTTGGCAGGATTGGTAATATTTGCCATTGGTTTATTCCTGGCAAATCTGGCTTTTAACATCATTACCAGTTCCGGCGAACGCCAAGCCCAGATTTTGGGACAAGTGGCGCGGATTGCAATTATTGCCTTAGTCTCTGCAATGGCACTGCAACAGATTGGAGTTGCCAGTGATATTGTGAATTTAGCCTTTGGACTTTTACTAGGTGCGATCGCAGTTGCTATTGCCCTAGCCTTTGGTCTTGGAGGGCGCGATATTGCACGAGAGCAAGTTCAAGAATGGCTAAACTCTTTCAAAGGTAGAAACTAAAAGTTGGTGAAGGCGCAATTTCGTTTGTAAATCTCGAAAAGTGCAGATGTAATCGTCAATATTGGAGAAAATCTAACGGCAATTGTGCCTAAAATGTTGAAAGTTAGAGCTTAGAAGCTCGGAGTTTGAGTATAGAACTTGACATTTCGAGTTCAGAAGCTCAAGTTCCGAGTTCAGAAGCTCAAGTTCCGAGTTCAGAAGCTCAAGTTCCGAGTTCAGAAGCTCAAGTTCCGAGTTCAGAAGCTCAAGTTCCGAGTTCAAAAGTCGAAGTTCCGAGTTCAAAAGCTCAAGTTCCGAGTTCAGAAGCTCAAGTTCCGAGTTCAGAAGTCGAAGTTCCGAGTTCAGAGGTCGAAATTCGGGGTTAAGCGTCGCGCAATCGAGTATCCACAATATTTTAGTAACTTGAAAAAATTAAATTAATAAATTTTCAAAGGATATTTTTAGTGCCGTTAACTGCGTAGGCGTAGCCCGTCGTAGACATCGCATTGAAGAAAGTTCTATCTCGCAGCAGAGTTTGATCGTGGAACAGAGCAACCTCCACAAATTTTTAACTTTGGTAATAATTCTTTTAATCCAAAATCCAAAATTGCTGGTCAAACTAGTCGGATAGTTCAGTTTTTGAAACAACGATACACAAACAATATAAAGTGATTACAATCTCTTTAACAATTTTGGAAGTAAATTCGTCATGAATGCTGAGGTGCTTCTTAGTTTGAAAAAGACAAACTGAAGCAACCACTCCACAGCAGAAATGAAAGGTTACTAAAACATGGATTTTATCAACCAAGCACAGAAGTTGGCAAATACAGTTAGAGATAAAGCTCAAGAAGCAGCCAACAATGTAGTAAACGGGATGGATGACGTAGTTGATGGAATCAAGAACGCTACTACCGAGATAACTACTTCAAGTGTCCATGCAGTTAATGATTTACAAAGTTTGTCAACTATAGCAGCACAGTCAAGTTTTCAAACTGTTCAAAATGTTAGTAAAACATTTCAACAAACTGCTGTTGGAGTTGCCGCATCTAGCATGGTTATGGCTGATGCTTTGCAAAATTTACCAAAGACAGCTGGCGAATTAGCCCAAGAGATGCCCAAGATTGCCAATAGGCTGAGATATCGTGCTGGTGTTCGCGTGGGAGACTTACCTCGCTCTGATGCAGATGTCATGAAGCTTTTTGAGAAAATTCCTGGCACATCAAAGCTTGGAGGTAAAGAATATACAATTCGTCAATTTCTTAGAAATAAGCATGGTAGCCACATCAAGCCACGTTCCCAAGGTGGAGCGAATGCTGCTGATAATATCCTTTGGGAAGTAGGTGTTGACAATCTCCGCCGAGGTGCCAAAGTAATGACCGTTGGCGAGCAGTTTTATATTCGGGTTTATAATGCGGTAGATTCTATTGTCAGCAATTCTGGAACAATCGCTAAACTTGGCATTACTGCAACAGGAACAGCTATTCTCACCCAGGTTGTAGTAACGGCGATTTCCTACTCTTTGGATCTTTATCGGGGCGACATTACTGTTGAAGAGTATAAAAATCTAATTTTTGAAGCAGCAAAGGCAGCAGGTATTGCGACACCAATTGTTTTTTTGGTCTTGGTGGCTGTGTTAGCTTTATTTCCAGAATTTACAGTCATTTTGTCAGCACCAGTGGTTGTTGCAGGTTTCAATGCTTTGTTTGGTATTAGTATTGCTACACCAATCATTCAATCGCTAGTTCGTCATGTCGAAGCTGGAGGTTTTGGGATAGAAACTGCTGATGCTTACAAAACTGCGTTTGATGGTTCTGCATTCTGAAATAAGCTGTTCCACATTTAAATTGCATAATTAGGGTGAGTATCTCGCCCGCCCTTAGCCGGCGGGTTTTTCAGTCTATCTGACAAGATTGGATAATTTATTTGTTGTAAATCCCCAAATAATCAATAAAATTAGGTGCAACCTTTATAGATGGCAGAATATGACAACCTTTGTAAAATACTTGCAGAAAAATATCCCCGTGATTTTATCCGTTGGTTATTAAATCAAGAACCGCGAACAATTGAAATCTTAAAAACCGAATTGAGCATTGAACCGATACGTGCTGATTCACTGACATTTCTACAAACAGAAAATCGGATTTTACACCTGGAATTTCAAACCACGATTAAATCCCCAAAACCAATTTATCTGCGGATGCTAGATTACTATAGCGTTTCCTAATCATACAAGGTACGTCATAGCCCCCTCATCGCTTGCGGGGAGGGGGTTGGGGGTGGGGTTCTTGTATCTCACTCAACTGAGAACCGCTATATTAGAGATTAACATGGCTAACGGAACCTTATTAACTCCACGTCTAGGCATCACTTTTTGAGTTTGACTTTGTGGAGTAATTCATCTTTAATCCGGTTGAGAATTGAAGTCTCATCCAGGTTTGCTAAAATCCGATTAATCACTGCTTTCGGCCCATCAGGCCCCCAAGTTGCACCATTGGCTAAATAAACTTTGGTAACTTGTCCAATGCCGTAAGAAGAAACACCAGCTACTCCCGCTTGGGTGAGTGCCACCGATATATAGGGGCCTAGCGCAATGCCACCCGTAGCTGTTGCAGAGATCCCAAGTAAAGTTTTTAATCCACTCAAGCCCAAATTTGCCAATAATTCACTTGCACCGATGCCGCCCATACTCAGGGCGATTTTTTGGAGCAATTGTACAGCCCCGGCTTCCGTCATAGAGAAGCCATAGAGTTTAGATAAACCCAAAATCAGAGCAATATCAATTACCACACTACTCAGAATATCTACCACAGTTACGGGATTGAGTGCGATCGCTAATGCCTTAGTCATCACAGCCTTCCAAATCAACTGATTGGCATTCTGTTCCCGAATCATCACTTTTCGCTCAACCAACTGCTCATTTACAATGTCCGCATAAAGCATAGTATTAAGAGCAACCAAAGCTTTACCCTCACGGTGGAGAATCTCCAAGATTTTCAGCTTCAGTTCCTCGACTTGGGCATTACCTGTACGCAACTGTATGCCCCTAGTACCATCAGGGCGACGAATCGCCGTCTTCACCAATGGCGATGCCGCAGTCATGACAATTTCTAGAGGCGTAAGTAATTCCCGCACCCTTTCATCCCGGATTTTGTGATAAATTGCCATCCGGTCTGCTTCTGGATACTGGTCTACTTTGTTAAACACCAAAATGATCGGTTTACCTGCTTCCCGCAACTGAGAAAGGGCCATGTATTCTAGCTTCGTCATATCGCCAGATATCACAAACAAAATCAAATCCGCTTGTTTAGCAATCTGTTCAGCTAAGGCGGCACGGGTTGCACCATCTACTTCGTCTAACCCAGGAGTGTCAATTAATTCCACCTGCGATTGACCTACACCAGGGAGAGTAACTCGTAAAGCACGTTCAGTTTCCCCAATCATCTCCTCGCTAATACTCCAATTAACTGTTTGGGCAGCACGGGTGACACCGTGCAGAGGCCCAGTTTCAAATACCGTTTGCCCAATCAAAGAATTGAGTAGAGAAGACTTCCCACGTCCCACCATGCCAAAAGCCGCAATCTGCACTACCATGCGGTCTAACTTTCCCAGCATGGTTTCTAAATCAGCAATTTCCGCCTCTAAACCGGTTTTTTCTTGGGGGGTGAGGTCAAGATTGGCTACCAAGTTTCGCAGCGCCGTTTGTGCTTGTTTATAGTTCAGTTCTGTTTGAATGTCTTCAAAACTGAAAATGGCACTATCCAGTTCTTCCTCCCAACTGAGAGAATTTGCGTCAGTGTTAGCAGAATCGCTTTGATGAGGTTCAGGCACGGGGAATGTGGAAGTCATATTAATTTTAGATTTTAGATTTTAGATTTTAGATTTTAGATTTTAGATTTTAGATTTTAGATTCACCCCGTTTACTATCCTAGTTATTTTTAAGAGCGGTTTGGCGAGATGAGTCAGACAAAGGAGACAAGGGGGATAAGTATACCCAATACCCAATGCCCTTTAGGAGTGCTGAGTTAGGAATCTCACTTATTTACTCAGGACGGGCTAAACCCTAGCTATCCGCTAACGGAAATGTTTTGCCCCATGCCCAATGCCCAACTCGTAGACTAATGACTAACAAAAGGTCATAAACTGAAAAATGCATCTAAATATAACGCGTTAGGATCTTGACTAAATTACCTGTGCGGAAAATTGTTATTGCCGGCAACTGGAAAATGTACAAAACTCAGGCAGATACCCAGGAGTTTTTACAAGGATTTCTGCCTCACTTAGAGGAAACCCCGCAAGGGCGAGAAGTGATATTGTGCCCTCCGTTCACTGATTTAAGCCTTTTGTCCAAGAGTTTGCACGGTAGCCTCATCCAACTGGGGGCACAAAATGTCCACTGGGAAGAATTTGGAGCCTATACGGGTGAGATTTCTGCCCCAATGCTGACAGAAAGTGGTGTGCGCTTTGTGATTGTCGGTCATAGTGAACGACGACAATACTTTAATGAAACGGACGCCACTGTTAATCTGCGCCTCCGAACTGCTCAAAGGTTTGGTTTGACCCCAATTCTCTGTGTTGGCGAAACTAAACAACAGCGAGATGCCGGAGAAACTGAATCTCTGATTACTCTCCAACTCGACAAAGGCTTGGTAGATATTGATCAAAATAATTTGGTGATTGCCTACGAACCGATTTGGGCAATTGGTACTGGTGAGACTTGTGAAGTAACGGAGGCAAATCGGATAATTGGCTTAATTCGTAGCCAGTTGACTAATCCGAATGTATCAATTCAATATGGCGGTTCAGTGAAGCCGAATAATATTGATGAGATTATGGCTCAACCAGAAATTGATGGTGTCCTCGTGGGAGGTGCAAGTCTAGAACCTGAGAGTTTTGCTCGAATTGTGAATTTTCAGTCCGTGTGATGTGCTTTTTTCTCGTTCCCATGCAGAGCATGGGAATGCCTAATATAGATTTATGCCAAGGAACTTGATAATTCGAGGACGCTGTTTCGAGTGGGGACAGCGGACTTATTTGATGGGCATTTTGAATGTGACGCCTGATAGCTTTAGTGATGGGGGTGAGTTTAATACTACCTCTGCCGCTTTAGTACAGGCGCAAGCACTGGTAGCTGCTGGTGCTGACATGATCGATGTGGGCGGTCAATCAACGCGGCCAGGGGCAAAGCAAATTACTCTGGCGGAGGAACTTGACCGGGTGTTATCGGTATTAGAAGTGCTAAGACCAGATATTTCAGTCCCAGTTTCTGTAGATACAACTCGTGCTGCTGTAGCCAGGGCATCTATAGAAGCTGGAGCGGATATTATTAATGATATTTCTGGCGGCACCTTTGACTCAGAAATGTTGCCAACAGTGGCAGAGTTAGGTGTGCCGATGATTTTAATGCACATCCGGGGAACACCACAGACAATGCAACAACAGACCGATTATCAAGATTTACTCGGTGAGATTTATAGTTTTTTAGCTAGCCAAATTGAGGCAGCAACGAGTGTGGGCATTGACCTAGATAAAATTATTATTGATCCTGGTATTGGTTTTGCTAAAAACTATGAGCAAAATTTAGAAATTTTTCGCGGCTTGCGATCGCTAACAACACTCAACTGTCCTATCTTGGTAGGAGCATCTCGTAAAAGTTTTATTGGTCGCATTTTAAATCAACCAGATCCCAAAGCACGAGTTTGGGGAACGGCAGCAGCTTGTTGTGCTGCTATTTTTAATGGTGCTGATATCCTCCGAGTTCACGATGTTCAAGAAATGCGCGATGTTTCACTAGTCGCTGATGCCCTATTGAGACAAGCCGCACAGCCTAACTGTTAAGTATTACCGTTTTCGGATTTTTTGCCGTGACCTTCTGTAACTACCGACTCGGCTATCAACTCCTGAAACATTTCACTTGAGTTGGCTGGGTCTACAAAGACAATTTTGGCATTATTGCTCTCACCAAGTTTTTGGCTGGCATCTACGTAATCTTGAGCTACAAGATACCGCAGAATGTCCCTACTATCAGGATTAGAACGTAGAGCTTGAGAAATGATTTGTACTGAAGCCATAGTTCCTTCTGCTTTCTTAATGGCAGCTTCCTTTTCCCCTTCGGCTTCGGTAATCAGCGCCCGTTTTTTGATTACTGCGGCTTGTTCCTCTTCCCTAGACTTGCGGACACTCTCAGGTAGAGTAATTCTCTGAATATCTAACCGGAGAATCTCAACTCCCCAATCTGCCGTTATATGATTCAACTGGTCTAAGATAGCTGAGTCCATCTCCGCTCTAGAAACGTTGGTCTGCTCTAAGGTATTTTGGGCAATGATTTCCCGGAGCGTGGTTGTGGTTATCTGTGTTAATGCTCCTTGCAGATCCTCAATTTCGTAAAAGCTTTTGACAATATCTCGAATGCGCCAGTAGACAATAGCGTCCACTTCTACGTAAATATTATCTTGGGTGATCACATTTTGAGGTTTGATGTCTAAAAACTGCTCTCGTGTAGTATCTTCCATCACAACTTGATCGACCAAGGGAACAATAAAGTTCAGCCCTGGCTTAAGTTTCCGATGATACCGCCCCAGGCGTTCGACTAGGGCTTCATTTCCTTGATTAATCAGTTTTGCAGAACCTAATGCATAACCTATAAGGGCTAAAACTATAGCAATAATTGGCTCCATGTATGCTCCTATTCAGCTTTTGGGAGAATTTAGTGTCAAGGATATGCTACTAGCTTGTCATATCTTTGAGTTTAATGTTTTGAGTCTGTAATTTTATCAACAGCAGCAGCGATGTCGAGTCGCTGCACATCTTGTACATATTCTGTAAGTAGGACTGTTTTGCAGAATGCGATCGCTATTAAAGCACCTTGATCAAACCCTGGCAAGGACTACTTTATGTAATCAACATTACTTGTACTGACATCTTCAGACAGTCTAGACTTCTATTACGTATATTCACTTGATTTAAATTTTTCGGAAGAAAAATTTAGTATAATTTTAAAAACTCCACTATAATCAGATTGAAATTGGCTTCAGCCATTAAAAATGTAAAAATATTATGGGCAGGTTGTTAATCAAACTTATAGGTTTAATTCTAATTTTCACAGGATTATACTTTTTTGGTCAAAACATCATATTTGTTAGCGGTTACTATTCATATTTTTACCGCAGCTTACCTGCTACAGCTTCAGTTTTGGCAACTATGACTGGTATATTTGCATTAGTTTTTTTTCGTAGAGAAACTGGTAACTTGGGATGGATTTTTTTAGGCATTGGCATAGTACTAGTTTTCTGAAGCGGTGGAGTTATTTTAAGGCCAACTAGCTTATGGAATTTCATAATTGCTTTTACAGCATTAGCATCTGGATATAAATTACTAAATGAGGGCAGAATCAACTATCAAAATCTTTAAATATAATCATATTTCCTTGTTTATCTTAGTAGTTAATAATATACTGCTAAATCAAGCCTAAAAATCACTTCTGTGTAGATTGGGTTGAGGAACGAAACCCAACATTTTCAGTGCATTAGACGTAGACGTAGGTTGGGTGGAGGCTTTGCGTAACCCAACATATATCAGGATGTTGGGTTGCGCTCCGCTCCACCCAACCTACAATTTTTTGCAACATTAAAGCCATGACAGTTCACTACAAGACTACCGAGATTTTTTCAGAAATCAAATATGATTCCTATACTGCTAAATCAAGCCTAAAAATCACTTCTGTGTAGGTTGGGTTGAGGAACGAAACCCAACATTTTCAGGACTTTGTTGGGTTTCACACCGTACCCCTACGGGGAAGCAAGCTAAAATCGCTGCCATCAAGCAAAATAATCATCTGACAGTATTCATCCAACCCTAAGAGGATGTTTGAAAAGCTATTTTTGTTACCAAAAGTATTTAATACCCCCCTTGGAAAAAGTGGGCAAATAGGCTCTTAAAGCCCCCCTTTACAAGGGGGGTTGGGGGGGTAAGGTCAAAGTTAATGTGTTATGTGAGACGTTTCAAACATCCTCTAAGACTCAGAATTATTAATGGTGCGGCTATTACAAACATTCATCGCCTTTTCTACTCCCTGTTTGAGGCTTAGTTCAAGACACTCAACAACGAACTGAAGTACAAGAGACATCTGCTGATTTTCGGCAGCAGAAAATCGCCCCAACACATGGGAGACAGCACCGGAATCATCATTATTAGCTGCATCTTTGGGTTTACCAATACCGATTCGCAAACGGGGAAAGTTTTGAGTACTAAGATGTGCGATCGCACTTTTCATGCCGTTATGTCCTCCAGCCGAACCAGATAAGCGCAAACGAGTTTTTCCCAAGGGCAAATCCATATCATCATAAATTACCAACACTGATTCAGGCGGCAATTTATACCAACTTGTCACCGCTTGTATTGACTGTCCTGAGCGATTCATGTAAGTCAACGGCTTTAGCAAGCGAATCTTACCTCCACCTGGGGCCATACCCTCGCCATACTCACCCTGAAACTTCCGGTTTGACGCTAAGGAAATGCGCCAATAACCAGAGAGAGCTTCTAGAGCAGCAAAGCCGATATTATGGCGTGTTTGGTCGTACTTAGCTTCTGGATTCCCTAACCCGACAATTAGTTGGGGAATTACCAAAGCTGGTTGCGTAACAGCTTCTGTCATTTTGTCTACAGTCAATTGATATGCATCACTCTTCTAGTAGTCTGTCCCATTAGTTTTGAGGGTCTGCGAGATCCCCGACAACTTTTACGAAGTCGGGGATATGACCACCATCACCTATCAGAATTAATGATATGAACCACTAGTAGTCTGTCTCATTAGATGGGTTCGTAGTAAGCATTTCAGTGCTTAAAAAATCCCGGACTAAAGTCCTTACTACGAACTTGACACACTACTAGCTAGGTTGGGAAGAACTAGCGGTATCCTGCTCAGATTTAGCAGGGTGGATTTGCTTAGGTTCCAATTCAGCAGTCGTTTTTACAGCTTCTTCTAACTGTTCTGCTTCTTTTTGAAACTCGTTTTGAAAATCTTTGGAAGCTTCTTGAAAACTACGAATTGTTTTGCCCACACTCCGACCAATCTCTGGTAGCTTCTTTGGGCCAAAGATTAACAGCGCAACTACCATAATTACAGCCATTTCCGGCAGACCGATACCAAATATATTCATTTTTTGTCTCCTGTAAACTATAGAACCACTACAGAAACTCACATATATAGTTAGTCTAGTCGGAAATCGCAACTGACAAAAAAACCCGGAAGAACCGGGTGTAACTTAACTTGTTATCCAAACTCTATCGGTGTGTATCCGTTAGCGTCCTAAACTCCGCCAATCGACAAATACATCCTGAACCAACAGTGATTTATTGTAAAGTTGCAGAATAATTAGCAGAAACACGAAAAATAGCAAAATAAAAACAGCCATTACAGGGGTAGTACCCCATCCTGGAGCCACCTTCCCATACTCAGAGTTTAGGGGTTTCAAGATATCTCCCAACCAAGTCCTTTGTGCCATAGTTCACCCAAGATTACTTACCAAAGCTTTTTTTAATCTTCTGTAATATTCTATAAGAATAGCACTCATCATCTATCTCTCAATTATGGAACCCGCAATAGTTCTTAGCATTTCTGTAGCTGCCGTGGTGGTTGTCATCACTGGACTGTCGATTTATACCTCTTTTGGCCCTCCTAGCAAGCAATTGAACGATCCGTTTGATGACCACGAAGATTAAAAGAGTCATGTGTGATTAGTCATTATTCAGTGGTCTGTGGTCTGTGGAAAACCATAATTGACCACTGACACAGCAATAGTGGCTCACTTAAGCCTGAGATTAATCGCTGGCATTACCTTGAAACTGGCGATTTTCCAAGGCTGTATCGTCAAGATTTGTTGCCCAGATGAGAATTCAGTAGCAGAGGAACGCTCTAACAAATCTACTTTATCTCCTAGATTTAACCCTAAATCACTTTGCAAAGATAACTCGGCTGTTTCTCCGTGAGATTCATAACACCGCAGAATTAACTGCTGTGGGTCATCTTCAGATGGCTTCAAGGCCATCAAGATTAAATTTTCAGCTGATAAATTTAGGAAACTCACCCCTTCAATAGTGCTGTTAGCGGTAGCGGGGCGTTTAGACTGTGCCCAGTTGTGAGTGCTTGGATTCAATATCACTTGCAAGGGTATATTCGATTCATAGCCACGCCGTACTGTATGGGCTGATTCCCAGCTACCTGCATGAGGATACAAGGTATATTTGAACTCGTGAAAACCTCGGTCAGCCTCTGAGTCTGGCCAATTAGAACTGCGTAGGAGTGTGAGGCGGAGTTGATTTGGTTTGCTGTCATAACCGTATTTACAATCATTGAGCAAACTGACACCATAACAATTTGGGATTGCGGTATTTGTCTGTGTGTCTTCTGCTGTTAAATCAGCCCAACGCAAAGCAGGAACTTCCCATTTTGCTTGTTCTGCGGGGGTTTGTGATTTAGTTGGGCGACGAATCGCGCCACAGGGAATTTCATAAGTAGCAAAGTCTGCTTCAAGATTCAGAGGAAAAGCAGCTTTAACTAATACATGATTTTCTTGCCAATTAACGGTAGTAGCGATGTTCAGCAGAGGTGAACCAGCTTGCAAAATATAGTCTTGGCAAAATTCCGATTCACCCAACTGACGCAGCACGCGCACACGACTTTGCACTGGGCCTTGTTCTAACCACTGAATAGATTGAAGATTTGTTGAAGGTAAGGGATGTTGGGCATAATTGGGGTCTATATTCCAAGCATCCCAATATTGACCACTGTCTTTAAAAGCTTGCAGTTGATTCCCCGCCCCACTCAAGACTTCTCGTTGATAAGTTTTGTCAAAAACACTTGATAAATCTCCGGTGTCAGGATCTATAACAACTCGCAAGAATTCATTTTCTAAAATCAAGTCTGGCAGGAGTGGGTGGGATGTGCGAGATGGGGAGGATGAGGGGGAAAGCCAAAATATGCGGTAGCCTACGGGTGGAATTTCGGTGGCGAGAAATAGTAGGGTTGATGGTTCAGATAATTGGGAGACAAGCTGCTTTCCAGAAGCATCGTAAATCTGCCATTCCTCTGGTGTCGGTAAGGCTACAGAGACTACCTCAGAACGTTGCCAATTGAGAGAATTGAAAACGAAAATAGACAAACTATCGGGTTTTGGTGGTTCTGATAGGGTAATGTGAGATGCGATCGCTAAAAGTGATGACTGTAATATCTTCGTTCCCACTTGTTCTACTTGCTGCCATTGGGGTAACGCATCCGTGTAAACTTGGGTAATTGAAGAACCAGGTAAAATATCGTGAAACTGTTGAAATAACACCACCTTCCAAGCTGCTTCAATTTCTGCTTTCGGATATGTCACACCACAGCTTACAGTCGCCAAGGTAGCAAATAGTTCAGCTTGATACAATAAATTTTCACAACGACGATTCCAACGTTTTTGATCTGCGTGGGTAGTGTAGCAACCGCGATGGAATTCTAAGTATAGTTCGTCATTCCAAGTAGGGAATGAGGGAGAATCATCACTATTCCCTTCTGCCGACGCTCGCGGACTCGCTAACGCTGCGCTATCCTGCCTCCTGACTCCTTTACTGATTTGCTGTAAATACTTTTCAGCCGTCGTAAATTCTAAGTCTGGGAAGAAAGGCGACTTTTGCCAGCGTTGGGCGGTTTCTAACATATCACGAGTGGGGCCGCCGCCGTGGTCGCCGACACCGGGAAGCCAGAGGGATTCTGGTAAATCAGTTTGGGTTTGCCACTCAAGAGCATAAGTTGCCATTTTAACTGGATCAATGCTTTCACCGATGAGTGCAGACATCAAACTAAAGACTTCGCTACCGTCAGGCGATCGCCACCAAAAAGCCCCATAATCAAATTTAGTAGTATCATTCCACCGCAACTTCTGCGTCACAAAATACTCAATTCCGGCATTAGCGAAAAACTGCGGTAAAGTTGCACAGAAACCAAAAGAATCTGGAACCCATACCACAGTTGAAAGCTGGCCAAATTTCTCCTGGATATAGCGCTGACCATACAATAGCTGACGGACTATTGATTCACCAGCAATTAGGTTGAGTTCTGGTTCCACCCACATTCCGCCGACAACTTCCCAACGTCCAGCGGCCACCTGTGCTTGAATCGCCTGAAACAAATCCGGGCGATGTTCCTCAATCCAAGCATAAAGTGCGGGAGTCGAATGACAGAAAATTAACTCAGGAAAATCTTCTTGCAACTTCAGAACCGACTCAAAAGTTTTTTGCGCCGCATTCCAAGTTTCACTCACAGGCCATAACCATGCTAAATCTAAGTGAGCATGACCCAATAGGAAAATTTTGGATTTTTGCTCCCCCCAACCCCCAATCAATTGGGGGGCTAAGATGTCGGATTTAATTAGGTTTTGGCGTAGAGATAAAAACGACTGTACCAACTCTCCCTTATCTTCCTCCGTGTCCTCTGCGCCTCTGCGGTTCGTCATCTCCCCCACCATCGCCGCCAAAACATCCAACTTCTCCGGCGCAAACTTTTCCAAATAAAGCTGCACCACAGCTAACTCATCAGCCACAAAACCGGGATCGGGATTATTATCAATAATAGATTCATAAACTAGGAGCGATCGCACTAAAGCACCATCACAATGTCCCGGACTCACTAACCGCAAAGCCACAATAAACTCTTCCCCTGGCGTTACCCCTTGACTGAGAAGTACTCTTGGCGAACAATCAAATAAATCACCCTCCAGCACTAACTCCCCATTTAGATAAATCTCAGCAGAATCTGCCCACCAAACCAGCGCCAGCCGCAAAGATAACCCAGATAAGGGATAACCCTGTAAATCTTGGGGAACCACCAATCTTTGCACTAGCCATAGCACTTTTTTCCCGCCCGTCCAAGCGATATGTTCTTTAGCATTCAACTGGACAGGTTGCCAATGAGACAAATCAGCAGCTACAACATCAGTAATAATCAGGTCAGATTCCTGATATAGCCACGTAGACTGAAGATTAACTTGACAAAAAGAGCGCAGTTGCTCAATTGCTTGCGAGATAAATTTGGTCTGGGATTGAGAGACAGTCGGGGTCATATATTCGCTAAGATGAGGTGTTGGTCGTTTTTATTGTTTGGCGCGAGTCTCACAACTTAACAAGACTTGAACTAAAAAATTACTACTATGTCTTCTGGTTCCTCTGGTCGTTATCAAAGCAGACTATTTAACTTTGTCCACCAGCAATCTCGGCGGGTGACACAACAGTGGGAACACACCTTCCGGCATTTGCAAGTCGCCACGAAGTGGAGTGTTGAGGTACTACTTTACCCAGTGTATCTACTGTTTCAGTCATCTGAATCATCTGGGAAAACGCTACAAACTAAAGAACCACAAACAAGACTAAAGTTACAACCTAATGATACCGATTTCCAGCCCGAAACTCTGCCCAATGCTGATAGTCCCATTCAAAATGTACTAGAGGCAGTCAATTATCTATCATCAGATGAACCCGCCTCCACTCCTACAAAAGCATCTGAAAATTTTAATCCCTTGGCTTTATTGGGAGTTTTTCGGCCGAAAATCGTTGATCATAACGCTCATCTTACTCAATCATCAAATATTACAGAGAATCAAGCTGGAAGTCTCAACCCTTCACAGTTAGAGAATGCCCTTCAAGAGCATCTTACAATAGTGCGAGGAATTGCCACAAATTTGATCAGTCGGAATTTAGTGCTTGTTACTGCCGACAATGAAATTCTAGATATCTTAACACCCCAACAACAGGCAAAATTAGAAGATCGAATTATTAACGAAGTTGCTAATTACTGGCAGTTCTGGCGTTTGGTTGTAGCTAAAAAAGAAACGCAGCTATTACCACAAATTGACCGATTATTAGCAAAACTCACTGACGGAAATACAGCCAAAATTCCAGTTTTAGCCGAGGGGATACCAAAAGATTTACTTAATACAGATAGATTATTAGGATTTCTAGATATAGCCTTTGCTAAGTTGGAATCGAATGCTTTAGTCCCAGTGCAAGAACGTAGCCAGGAAATTGTCCAAGTTGCCCAAACTCAGTTAAACATATTTCTTTATGGCAAAGAGGAATTAGCTGCTAGGGGAGAAATTGCACCCAATGCTGATGGTTTGGAAACTCATACACTGAATTTTCAGGCTTTGATTGAGGGAGCGCTTAATTACTTTTTTGGTGTTGGTAATAGAAAAACACTTGAGGCAACAACTAGTAATAAAAGATTGCCAGGTAAACTCTTCTCGTCACCCCTTAGAAAAGCTTTGGCAAAAAGCCCTCTGGTAGAGAACCAGGATTTCACAGATGATCCTTGGCTAACGTGGAATGATTTATTTGGTGACACCGAAGCTGTTGCTGACAAGCCAGTTACACTTTCTGCGAGGATAAATCCTGCTTTAGCCCCAAGTTTAACAATAGGGCATTTTCCACAAAAGAATTTGAGTGTAAAACAAGCTAAAGTCGGATCTGGTTTGGTGCAAAGGAAACAACCAAGTAGTAATCTTACCTCAAGTCAAAAAACATCTGGAAAAGTCGCCTCTGTAAAACAAACTCAAAGCCGCATTTCCCAAACTAAAAGCGAGAGTCGTAAAGGGGAAATTTTGCAACAGCGATTTCACCAAAGTAGTCAAGTTGAGGCACAGCCAGACTGGATAGAAACCAAAGTAACTTCAACGGGTTATGAGAAACACCCCTTAGAGCAACTTCTAGAATGGCTTGATTATGTTATGGTCTGGCTAGAAGAGAGATTTGTAAAGATTTTTCAGTCGTTGCGGCAGCTATGGCAGGGGAAATAATACTAATTCGTAATTCGTAAAATTAAGACTTGTCAGATTTCACCTGGGTTTCTAGATTTACATCTGTAGTCTGATTTGGGAGAATTAGTATAAGCTGGGAGATGTTTTTTAATAAACTATTATAATAGTAACAATTTTTCAATTTAAGGATAATTTTGATTATCTATAATGTTATTGGTGGTTGTCTAAGTGAAAATTATTGTTTACTGTAAATACTTCAATTTCAAAAATCCATTAGATAAACCAAAAATTGAGACGTTTGTGGTAAATTTATCTCAAATCCCTAAGATAGGTGAAACAATTGTAGTGGAAAGACTTTCACCCCAAAAGCAGTTTGTAATTATCTTTGAGTACATTGTGACAGCAGTGCAATTTAATGCATCTAGGGAATCGGCTGATTCAGCAGATGGTCAGGTAAACGCATTTTTGAACCACTGTTGGGAGGGAACATCAAATTTCAAAGTTACAAACTTTTTAGGGCAATAATCTCTCACCACGACAACAGTCCTCTGACTATGCAATCTTCATAATTTGAATTCTTGTACATTATTATAGATATTGACTTTTTAGTAGCTTGTTGGGAAAATACGTAAAAAATTAACCAGATGATTGACCATAGCGTGAGCATCGCGTCTCGTAGGGAAGGCACATTCCCAGGTGTTGGAGGACTCGAACTGTATTACCAAAGCTGGCAGCCAGAGGGTAAAGTCCGGGCAATATTAGCCATTTTGCATGGACTCGGAGCGCACAGCGATCGCTACAGTAATGTAATTCAGCATTTGATACCCAAGCAATATGCTGTCTACGCCTTAGACTTGCGTGGTCATGGACGCTCACCGGGTCAGCAAGGCTATATCAACGCTTGGAGTGAGTTTCGCGAAGACCTGGGAGCCTTTTTAGAGTTAATTCAGACCCAGAATCCTGGATGCCCAGTTTTTCTCTTGGGTCATAGTTTAGGCGCGGTGATTGTCTTAGATTACATCCTGCGCTATCCCCAACAAGCATCATTATTGCAGGGTGCGATCGCTCTCGCGCCAACCTTGGGGAAAGTTGGAGTTTCACCTATGCGGGTACTTTTAGGAAAAATGCTCTCACGGGTATGGCCGCGTTTCACCCTGAATACAGGCATTGACATTAGCGCTGGTTCACGAGATCAAAAAATTTTAGCCGCCTATGCCCAAGATACAATGCGACATACCCGTGCTGCTGCCCGTCTAGCGACAGAATTCTTTGCTACAGTTGATTGGATTAATGCTCATGCAGGTGATTGGCAATTACCATTATTGATTCTCCACGGTGGCGCAGACCGAGTAGCTTTGCCAGCAGGAAGCAACATCTTTTACCAACGGGTAAACTGCACAGATAAGCTGAGAATCGAGTATCCCGGAGCCTATCACGAGATTCAGAGTGACCTAAATTATCGCGAGGTACTGGCTGATTTAGAAGATTGGTTGGAGCGACACCTACCATCTGAGGTGGTGCAGTTAAGACGGGGAAGTGCTGAGTTAGAGTTTCCTAGTTCTTAGCAGTCTAATACTCATTATAGCGGTTCTCAGTTGAGTGAGATACAAGAACCCCACCCCCAACCCCCTCCCCGCTTGCGAGGAGGGGGCTATGACGTACCTTGTATGATTAGGAAACGCTAATATACTAAAATCATTAAGTCACATCTCCGATAATCAGTCAGTCAGTAACTAACTCGTATCGGAACTTTATATCGTTTAGTTGCATTTTATCTACTATATTATTAAGGCGATCGCATCCACTTCCATCAAACAGGCGATCGCCTATTAAAATGCAGAGTCAATTGTTTGTATTATCCGAAAAATATATTGCTGAGGATTGAGAGTTTTTTCCAACCAAAATAGGTTCTCCCTTTACTCCTCCACGGCTAAGAGTACAAATCTTATAAAGATTTTCACACTTAAATATTGCCATAACTAGCTCTTTCCCTGTTTGGTAAGAGGATGGTAAGGGTTTACCTACCTCGCATTCCATATCAATTTCGTTGTCACGCCACTGTAACTTCCAAATACGTTTTTCGGTTATTGGTGCTTTGACAGCCTGAGCGATCGCACTATACACCTGCTCTGCTTTAATATCATCCTTAGCTGCTGGCACAAAAAACTTCATAGGCTTTGGTTACAAGTAACGTGACTTTCATTAGCACCAGCGTAACGCAGTTACCAAGGCAATCTGCTCCCATTCCATGAGAAAAACTGTCCACTATCGCCTTCTTGAAGCTGTTCGATCACAGCCAATAATTGGGTAACAGTACGTTCCACTGAAAATAATTTTTCCGCAGGTACATTTCCCTGGAAAGGACGAGAAAGGCGCGTATCAGTTGTACCAGGATGCAATGTTACTATTAATGCTTTCGGACAACTTCTTTTATACTCAATTGCCGCAGTTCGCATCAACATATTGAGTGCTGCTTTAGAAGCCCGATAGCCATACCATCCACCAAGTTGGTTATCGCCAATACTGCCCAATTTAGCAGAAATAGTGGCGAACACGCTGCGTTCTCCATGACGAAACAGAGGCAATAAATGTTTAGCCAGTAAGACAGCACCAATACTATTTATCTGAAAATAGCGCAGCAAATTTTCTGAATTGATCTGTCTTAAGCTTTTTTCAGGTTGCAAAGTATCTTCATGTAACAGTCCTACACAGTTGACTACCAAATGCAGTTTGTCAACTTGAGTATGTATTTTTTGAACAGCTTCAATAATCTGTAACTCGTCAGTAATATCTATCTCCAAACAAATTAATCGCTCCGGATATTTGTCTACAAGAGCTATTAACTCTGAGGCCGATTCCGGTTGACGAGAAGTTGCATAAATTTTAGCTATTCTGTGATCTTGTAGCAATTTTTTCACACAACCCAAACCAATACCTTGGCTGGCTCCCACAATCAAAGCATTGACAGGATTAATTTCATCGATAAAAGACATATCAATTTAGATAACTTGTGAAGGCTGTGAGTGTTGTATTTAGTAGAGTTTTTGTTTGAGTTTGCATTAGTTACTACTCCTAAAAATTACACAACTATATTCAATTTTTCTAACCTTGCAATAATCTGTAGGTTATTCCACTAATAATTGCAGCAATTGGTAAAGTTAAAATCCACGATAGTAGGATCTGATAAAAAACACGCGGATTAGATTTTTTGCTAATTAATCCTACACCAAAAATAGAACCAACTGAAACGTGAGTGGTAGAAACTGGAAGCCCAAAGCGACTAGCTGCAATGACCAGAACTCCAGTTACTATATTTGCTGATAAGCCTTGAATCTGATTCATTGAGCTAATCTTTTCACTCATAGTTATTGCAACTTTTTGGGAGTTGAGTAAACCGCCAAGTGCCATTGCGATCGCTATCGTGATCATTCCTCCCTGAATCGAGAAATACTCAATAATTAGGATGAGTGAAACAATCTTAGGAGTATCATTTAATCCTCTAGCAAAACAGACAATTCCAGCGCTGATAAAATGGCAAGTATCAATCATTTTTTGGTTGACTGGTAGATGCCATTTTGAATTAATATAGCCAGATAATCTATAAATTCCTGCTCCCAAAGGAATAGCAATGATTGGACTGAGTAATAAAGGCAAAATAAAGGAAGTTCTCAAAGCGGCAAAATTAACTTGTAGTCCGATCGCAACTAATCCAGCCCCAACCAGCGCACCTGTTAAACTGTGAGTTGTGGAAATGGGAAACCCGATGAGGGTGGCAATCAGTACAGTCAAACCAGTAGCGATCGCGACTGCGAGATGAAACTCTGGGGTATTAGCGATCGCATCAGGTAATAGTCCTTTTCCAGAGAAGTTTTTAATTAACGCTCTTGATAAAAAAGTTGCAGTTACTGCACCCGCAAAAGTTGTAAAAGTTGCCCACAAAATTGCTGTTTGATAGCTGCTAGTTCGGCTACCAAACAGCGTTGCTACACCTTTAAAGTTATCATTTGCACCATTTGAATATGCTAAAAAAAGCGTAGCTAAAAATAGACTAATTAACAACATTTTGAGGTTTATAAAGAAGAAGTCAGAATGTAATTAGTGAAATATTTAAATTGTGCATTCATTACCCAGTCGCACAGAATCATTCTGAATTCTGACTCCTGACTCCTGAATTCTTTCTGAATAAATTAACAGCAACCACCACCGCTATAATGCCAGGTTGAATTGGTAACAATTATTTCTAATGGCTTGATAGCAGCAAGTTTAGCAGCAATTTTCAGATTACGTGCAGCAGCTTCCCGCATGGCCCCAACCGGTTCAACGGCAATTACAGCACTTGCATAGCGGGAAAAATAAGCGAATTGCAACGCTTCTAAGCCGCCACCAACGCCGACATACAGTACAGTAGGTTGGTTTCCTAGTTCGGTGGGGTGAACAGTGGTACCACAACCATAATTCATTTGCTGCATTGGCAAAGGAATTTTTAATCCTGGTAGTTGCAGGGGCGTACTTTGCACACAACAAAGTCCAACTTGGGGGGTTTGGGCAACTTCGCGGTAGAATGGCGCTGCTGTTTCTAGATAGCTCATGCCATTTTGGGTTTTCGATTTTGGATGATGACAGCTTTGTGCATCCTAGTATAATTAACTCTGAGTTGGATGAGTTTTTTCTGAGATTGCCAAAAACCCCAAATCTTTCTCTAGACCTCTTGCAAAAGTCCCCAACCCCTCTCCGCAAGCGGGGAGGGGAGACAAAGCGTAGCTTTGGCGGGGTGGGGTTCTTTCTTATTTTTGATTTATGCAAGAGGTCTTCTGATTGAAGGTTTTGGGGATTGGGGATTGGGGACTTGCAACTAGGGGAATAAGGAAGAATTATTGAAAAGTCTTTCGCTTGTCTCCCCCCAATACCCAATTCAATCATGCAATGTTTAGCCAACACCGATCACAGTCTGAATGAGACATTTTTCATTATTGGCTTCAAGTTTCAGCCGGAGGTAGCGAATGTAAGCTTCAATGATATTGGTATCGCCCATGAAGTCGTAACCCCAGACATCCTCTAAAATGCGATCGCAGCTAATTACCTGTCGCGGATGGGCCAGTAAATATTCTGTAAATCAAATTCCTTTGCAGTTAACTCAATTAACCGCTGATCTCGGTACACTTTCCGCGTGCGACGATTTAAACTTAGGTCTTCAAATTCTAAAACATCTGCGGCCTCTGCTTGGTTGCTTCATTGTAGGTGAGCGCCAACTCTGGCTAATAATTCATCAACGCTGAAGGGTTTAACGAGGTAATCATCAGCACCAGCATCTAATCCTACAATGCGATCGCTCACTTCATCTTTGACGGTTAATAAGATGATCGGCACTTTATCAGCTATACTTCGCAGGCGACTGCAAATTTCCAACCCCGACAAACCTGGCAACATCCAGTCTAAAATCACTAAATCCAGATGCAACTCCCGTGCTGCGGTGAGTGCAGTTAATCCATCGTAGGCAATACTGACTTGATAGCCTTCATAATTCAATTCCAATTCGACAAATCTTGCCAGTTTGACCTCATCTTCAATCAGTAAGATGTGCGTCATGATGATGTTAATGATTTCAGCAGGATACGGTAAGCAACAATACGGTCTAGAAACACTGTCTTCGAGGTGCCAGCTACTTAATAGCCAAACATCTAAATTAGGTGTACGTTAGCTTAGTATAAACCTGAGTAATGTAACAACCGTAAATCTGCAATTAGCGATCGCTGCTCGATCAAATAACAATCCAACTGGTTATTAGCAATAAGCTGTGATATCTTCACCGCATTCATCGGCAAGATAACAGAGCGCTCTAAAACGCAAACCAACCACTTCCTCGTATAGAGGATTTAATTTACACATCGGGGGAATTTGAAATAGCTTCCGACCAAACAGCGTGATGTCTCGCTCAAAGGGACACTGAGCAGGAATAGCTTTGCACAGGAAATGAGCCAATTTGGAGTTATGAATTTCGATCGTTTCCAAGCACTCGCGGACTGGGTGCAGTAGATCATTATGTAACTCGACTTGAATAATGCTTGCCATAATTTTTCATCTTGATAATTTCAAACTAGATTGAGTTTTTTGTATTTGAACCTTTATAGATATATACAGTTAAGTTCTGTAGTTTTATGCACTGACTGCTCGTTCTTTGGTTTTCTACAGAAGACATCTGGTGAAATTAAATATGCCTTATCCAGAACCGTTGTAGAGACGTAGTAGTGCTATGCCTCTACATTTTTTTACTCATACCTCTAAAGATAGAATGAGTTTCTCGGCACACTATTAACTACACATTCAAGTGCTACGGTTCCCGATAATTTGTCAAGGCAAACATATCTTTTGTGCTAAACTGCATTTTTGTCGGGGAGCCAGTGCATGGGGGAGAAGCAACTGGCGTTGTGTTACGCCGTAAGCTAACGCACCGAATCCTACAAAAGCCAGGTATTACAACCAATTCAGAACCGCTAAAATTAACTTGTGTTGTTAACCAAATTCTTGGAGGCGCAGCTAAACTTACCCTAAAAAAGCATCAAGCTTTAAGAAAGCTGCGAAAACTAATGACTGATGACTTTTTCAGTAACAAAAAGCTACTTTTTGACCTATGGGCATCAAGTTACGATTGGCTCTTTCCTTCAGTGTTTTATCGAGCCGTTCACAAACGCTTGCTGGAGTACGTCGATTTACCAGAGCCAGCAAATGTACTTGATATCGGCTGTGGTACTGGACGCTTGCTTGAGCGCCTTGCTACTCAGTTTCCCGACCTGCGAGCTACCGGATTGGATTTATCTGCTAACATGTTGCGGGTAGCAAGACAGAGCAATCGTCACCGTCCACGCTTAATTTATATCGAGGGCAAAGCTGAGTCTCTTCCCTTTGCTGATGGTCAATTTGATGCCGTTTTCAGTACTATCAGCTTTTTGCACTATTTGGAAGCTAAACAGGTGGTTAGTGAAATAGCACGGGTACTTTCTCCTAATGGACGCTTTTATTTGGTTGACATTACTTCCAAAAAAGAGACAGAACCTCAATTATTGCCAGTCTCTCCCCGTGGAATTAGACTTTACAGCCCTAATCAACGTCAACTTCTTGGCTCCTCTGCTGGGTTATTGTGTTTGAATCACCATTATTTACTAGGGCCTATCTTACTAACGATTTTTGCTAAACCTCCAATTTGAAAATGGGGAATGGGGGACACTCAAGCCTTGTTCTGCATATCTTAAATTACGAATTACGTAGCTTGCTTCTCGCCTCCGGCGAGTATTACGAATTACGAATTAGTCTGACCTTGATATTCCATAAACACCACAGGAACTTTGAGCAGCCTTTTAGCTAACTGCGAGAATCTAAATTTCCTCTTGAGCGTAGACAAGCCTATTGTCTTGGGAAATTGTGGTAAGTCTTCAAAAGATATTGGCACAAAGTCAAAGCGACTGTAAAACTGCACCAGTCGCTGACCTAAGCATTCTAGATAAAGTGGTTGCGTTGCTGTATTAATCAAATGCTGCGTTAGCAAAGTACCCAAACCGCCACCTCTCCAAGCTAATGCAACGACCAAACTACCAAGTTCTTGCGCCTCTGAGAAATTACGTAGCTGTCCGCAAGCTATAAGATTTTTATCGCATTCAATGACCCAAAATTGCTGCCAATTTAATTGGGTTGGGTCGAGTTTCGCTGAGAATACCAGCAATCGAATCGACCACTGATCCGCAGAGGTTGCCTTACGAAGGACACATCCAGATGGTAACGATAGATTGCTCTGGTTCATTAATTACACTTTGATAGTTTGTATCACAATCATCACACCATATTATTCATTCAGATCCATAGGACTTACCCACACTCTACGAAATCTTCTCTACTCTACGAGACGCTGCGCGTTGGCGGTTCGATAACTTAAGCTTTTTGGTGATTTTTGCGTAAGTCCTGATCCAGTCAGATTATTTGCTATTTCCTGTCAACTATCAATAAACACAATTTTAAAAGCATCTTGGACATAAAACCCATTCCAAGTTCTCCCTTAACGACAGCAAGGGTTCTAAGGGTTAACAAATTCTATATTTATGGATTTTTATCAGCATATATGAGTAGTACTAAACAATACTTACGATAGAGGGAAGAATCAGCCATAACTATATTCTAGATAGATACACTCACACCCCTAATTTTTTTAAGATAATCACAAGAATAAATGATTAGGAATGTAGTCATGGCTGAAGAACAAAAAGAAAAATCCAATAATCAAGAAGCTACGCCTACCGCTTCTGGTGGCTACCAAACCCCTATCGAAGAAGGTATCCGCAAAACTGGCGATGCTGAAAAGAGTGATGCTAAACCCAGTGCTACTCCAGAAGCACCAGGAGAGGATTCTGTAGCAGGTAGCCCCAATCAAGGAACTGAGTCACGTTAATTGGTTTGAACTTTCCCAAGTTTTAATCATCTCGTGGGGTCTTTTGTAATCACCCTAATACAGTAAGTATGGAGTGGATATGTGGTGTAACAGCTACAATTATCCACTTATTTTTTTGTGTTATGAGCTAGATTATCTCTACGTGGTTGGGTTAGCGTAGCTTACCGCAGATATCGCAATCCAAAACCCCAATGCATCCAGCAGCCTAAATATAGCTTTTAATAGACATCTGGTGAAATGAAATATGCATTATCCAGAGCTTATTTTGGTGCTTGGGAATTTGGCGTTGGACAAGTTTTATTAGGAAAATCACACTGATAAATGTAGGTTTCTTGCCAACTCAAGGGAATTTCTAATAAGTCTCGCGTTCCTGTCATGCCTTGTCCAATAAATAGTAACAAAGCAATGCAGTTTAAAATCGTATGGACGATACGCCAGCGATTGGACTTATCTTGATAAATATCTTGAACAATTGCTAATGAAAAAATCATCAGCAGTGCTGCGGTAATCCCAATATAATAATGTGACCAATACCACTCCTTGGTGAGGCGATAGACTCCATCTTGACAGCCTAGAATTACTAAACCTGCACCGGTTAAAGTTGCAAAAACTGCCCGCCACACCCGCTGCTTTGCCCGATAAAGAAATACTAACGAGGCGATGGTGGCAGCAAATATTAGTAGGATAAAAATAACTTGAAAAGGTGTTTTATTCCACAATTGATTTTTGATAATATTTTTGCCAATAGGGTAGCTTAATCCGATTAAAGTTAATCCGACAACTGCACTTGTGAGCCTTTCACCTAACTGCTTATGTTCTGCACCCACCACTGGAGGAATTTTACTTTTACTTCCGGCTAACATTTGCAATCTACGTTGGCGTGTCTGCCAAGCAAAATTAACCACTGTACCGATGAGTGGAAACACGAATATAATTGCGATCGCTGGATGTAAAAGACTAAGAAAATCTGTTATTTGCATACAATACCTTTTAATGAATCATTGAGTTCATCACAAAGGATAATTTAAAGCATCGTACCATTACTTAAATTAATTTCAGATGAGAATTTGTTTAATATTTATTTTTGTTATTTTTAGCTGATTTTAATCAAGCAAATATTTGAATATCTGATAAAAAATGATGAATCTAGTAAACAAATTGATGTATTAAAAAACACATGAAAATATTTTTTAATATAAAGTATTATTGGAAATTTTTTGTTACATTTTCAGGACTTACACAAATAATAGTTGAAAAGAATGATTTTCAGGTAGGGGCAATACCATGCAGTAAGCCGCTTCTCTACGAGATGCGAATTAGTCTATATGAATTGCCCCTACCTACAGCGTGTAGTTTTGCGTAAGTCCTAATTTTTTCAAAAAATTACGTCGCGACGCGGATTTTCTACTTTCCAGAGCAAGTAATGATTGTCACTATATATAACAAATGTTTTATACTTGTAATTTGTTTCTATTTGCTTGCGCCAGGTATCTGAAGGATTTAGTAAAAATATATCAATGAACTCATCAGGAATATTGGGGATAGAATGGTCTTTTACTAATTGAAACTGCACTTTTGGCTGTAAAAGATAACTGAGAGAAAAGACATTACCATAATTAATACCAGAATCATCACTAATCAAAAGTGGATGAGTAGCCTGATTGATAATTTTTGCAACTTGTGGATTACCATAGCTAATAACCTTACTCCACCAAGTTTCAGCCTGAGAATTCGCTCCATAAGAAACTAGCCCACAAATAATCACTAGTCCCATGATTGTTTGCCAGATTCTCCGGCGTACAAGACTCTTGTTATGTAGCTGCATAGCCAGTAAGTAAGTAACAGCTAGTTGAATGCCCAAATAAGAAAGCAATAAATAACGTTCGGAAAGTGAGCGTATACCCCCAAAAATTAAATCTGGTAACACTAAAGGTAGTGCGGGAATCATAATCAGCGTTACGATAAACAACCAAATTGTATAGTTAGTTGTTCGGCAAAGAAAATAAATAGAATATCCAATAAAAATTAAAAAAATTGGCGTAATTACATAGCTAAACGGATTTTCAAAGCCAAAGTTTAAATCAAGAAAAATTCGGCTCAACTGTAAAAGCCAAGATTTAATTAAAATCTCTAGGGGTAACTGTCTCTTTGTCCAGACTGTTGAACTGTCAAATTGCAAAAAGTTATCTATTACAACCAACATCCAAGGTGTGAAGGCTAAAAACCCTGCTAGAGATGCTAATAGATAAGCTTTGACTGTCTTAGTAAACCTAAATTTCGCAGTGGCAATTACATAAATACCATGAGCAACTGCGACAAATCCACTCAACAAAAATGTATAGAGACTAAGCCCCAAAGTGACTGCATAGATTGCCCAAGTTAATATGCGTGGTGCTTGATCTTTCGATTCCAGCCGTAATGCTCGTAGCAATGAAGCGCTGCATAGTAATATAGTCACTATCCAGAGAATATATTCTCGTGCTTCTTGGGCGTATACTAGGTGAATAGGGGAGATTGCCATGAGTGCGATCGCAACCTCAGATACCCATACCGATGCTTTAAATAATTCTCGACATAGCCAATAAATACTGGGAAAAATCAACAAGCTGATAAAGGCAGATAAACTCCTGATTACCGTCACCGAATTGCCAAATATTTCCACCCAAAACCGAGCGATTATATAATACAGTGGTGGATGCTGTGGATCTTCTATTTCTAAAGACATAATTGTGTCACTTAAGCCTTTCTCCATATTGGGACTTTGGAATTTGGCAAAACTTTCCTTATTAATTATGCGACCATTAAATATTTGCTGCCTGACTTCATTTGCCGTATAACCAGAAATCCGCAATGAAGTGAAAGTTTCATCGTGCCAGTACACTTTGCCGTCAATGTTAAAAAAGCGAAAAAATATACCTGATATTAACAAAATAACAATCAAAAACTGCAACCTATTTGGAGCAAGTTGGAGATGCCGCATAACTAAATCTCACAATAACCTGTACACAATTATTTACTCTAACTAAACAACTGTATGAGGTTTAATTACTGTCACCAAAAGTTATAATTTTATACTCTTTATCTGCCAATCTGAGTGAGGCATCTAATATGCAACATTTTATAAAGTTTCCTAATTCTTAACCTCACCCCCAGACACTCTCTGAACTCACAAAGAGGGAAGATAAAGCACAGCTTTATCGGGGTGAGGTTTTAATATATAGCCTTTCGCCTTTCCTAATCAGATGAAGTAGATCATAGTCCCCTCCTGGTTTGCTCTTAGTGGGTTGGGGGTAGGGTTCTTATACCCCACTCAACTGAGAACCGCCATAGCACACTATAAACTAGTAGATAATTTATTATTAAGTGAGATATTACGTCGGCGCAAATTACGAGTTTTAGCTAATTTACAGAGCGAATAATAGTTATCACTATAAACAACATCTGTCTTGAATTTATACTTTTTTTCTATTGTTTGAACCCAAGTGTCTGAAGGATTAAGTAAAAACACATCAGTAAACCCATCAGGAATTTTCGGAATTTTTTGATTGTTCACCAACAGAAATCGCACTTTTGGTTCCAAAAGATAGCTTAAAGAAAAGACATTACCATAATTATTCCCCAAAGCATCACTAATCAAAAGTGGACGATTACTCTGATTTATGATTTGGGTAACTTGTGGATTGCTATAATTCATACCCTTATTCCACCAAGTTTCTGCCTGGAAACTCACCTTAAAAGAAATCAAACCACAAATAATCACTAATGCCATGATTATGTGCCAAATGCCTCGACGTGACACGCTGCCATTATATAATTGCGTAGCTAGTAGATAAGCAACAGCTACTTGTATTCCTAAATAAGATGGGATTAAATATGGTTCGGTAGATGATCGTATACCCCCAGCAATTAAATCTGGCAGTATTAAAGGTAGTGCTGGAACTACAATTAATGTGATGATAAAAGACCAGATTTTATAGTTAGTTGTTAGACAAATAAAATAAATTGAATATCCTACCAAAGTTAAAAAAAATAGTGCAATTAAATTGCCTAAAGAATTTTCTGAGCTTAGGTCTACGTCAAAAAAAATTCGGCTTAACTGCATTAGTAAAAATGGAAATATAGGTGTCAAATCTGACTGCGTTGTTGTTTTATCTGCTGAAATCAAAAATTGAAAAAATTCACCAGTTACAACTGTTATCCAAGGCATGAAAGCTAAAAAACCTACCAGAGATGCTAGCAGATAAGTTCTAACAGTTTCAGTAAACTGAAATTTGGCAGTTATCATCACATAAATTCCGTGAGCAACTGCTATAAATGCACTCCAAAGAAATGTATAAAGGCTGATGGCTAAAGTTACTGTATAAATGCTCCAGATAGCGAATGAATCGGGTTTTTGCCGTTCTTTTGCTAGCTCATCTTCTAGCCGTATGGCTCGCAGCAGAGAGGCACTGGATAGTAAAATGGTGACTAACCAAAGAATATATTCTTGTGCTTCTTGGGCGTATACGAGGTGAATTGGAGAAATTGCCATGAGTGCGATCGCAACACCAGGAACCGATAATGGTATATTAAATAATTCTCGGCATAGCCAATAAACACAAGGGAAAACCAGCAAACTAATGCAGGCTGATAAACTTCTAATCGCCGTCACCGAATTACCAAAGATTTCCATCCACAATCTGGCTATTATGTAATACAACGGTGGATGCAGAGAATCTTGTTTTGCCAAAGACATAATTGTGTCATTTAAGCTTTTTTCTGGATTTGCACCTTGAAACTGGGCAAAACTTTCTCCACCAATGACACGATTATTAAAAAGTTGCTGTTTTACTTCATTAATTGTGTAACCAGAAATCCGCAATGAGGCATAAGTTTCATCATGCCAATAAACTTTGCCATCAAGATTAGAAAAGCGAAACAATATACCCATCGACAATAAGAAAATAATTAAAAATCGCAACCAACTCGGAGCAAATTTGAGATGGTGCATAAGTAGTTTTCCCAATAATTTGTCTAAAATAATCCATTCAGGTGGACTGAATCAGGTGCGTTCGTTAGGAATTATATCTGAGTTTGTTCATCAGACATAGCCAAGGTACTTTGAGTGAGAGTCATCTGATTTGAAAGATTGACAATAAATATCTCTCTTCTATTAACTCTGAAAACAATTACATAAGGTTGTATCAAATACCGCAAAACTGATCTTGATTTTGCAGCCGAGATGCGAATGTGGAGTAAAATATCATAAATTGGTAATAAATTAGGTTTATCATGCAACTTAAGCGGACATTTTCTAATACATCTTGGGAGTCAAAAGTAGGTTACTGTCGAGGCATAAGAGTCGGAAGCCACATTTATATTTCTGGTACTGCACCAGTTGATACCACAGGAGGTATTTTTGCTCCTGGCGATGCTTATGCACAGGCAAAGCGCTGTTTTGAAATTATCCAAAAAGCTTTACAAGACTTAGGTGCCGATCAAAGCAATGTTGTGCGGACTCGGATGTTCGTTACAAACATTAGCTGTTGGGCTGAATTTGGACAAGCACATCAAGAATTCTTTGGAGAAAATCCACCAGCTTCAACTATGGTAGAAGTGAAATCTTTAGTTGAACCAGGGATGTTAATTGAAGTTGAAGTTGATGCGATCGCCCCAGATTCAGAGTGACGAACATCAAACTTTACTTCCTGTCGCTGCCTGTGACTGACTATCGTTAGCGCCAAAGAGAATTTTTGCAAAATTTGTTAACGCCATCTAGCAAAGTTTTTGCTATTAGATATAGTTAAAAAATCAATAGTCTTAAACTGCCGATCAATAGCTGGAACACTGCATATTTTAGCTCCAATATTTAAGTATGCCTGCAAAATTTTCGGAATTTCAACATTATATGGATCTGGAGAATTTTGAGGTATTTCTAGACAAGATTGTGGATTTGGATAAACCAAAATACTCGGATGCATCAAGTCATTCTGCTGAAAATAATCATAAGCGCAAGCAGCTTGCCAAGGACATTGTGTTAGTAATGATGCACAGCCAAAGAAATATTGGTTTTTACTCCAGATGAGATAATTTGCCAGCCCTGACCAGAGTAGTAAAAGTGTCTGACTATTGCGATATTCTTTAGCTATACATGCACGCCCAACTTCCACTGATACCTGAAGCACAGAATTGGGAATTCCATTAAGATTAAATATATCGGTAGCATCAAAGCCGAGTCTTTGAGAAGCCATTGTATAGGTTTGCATCCGATAAGTTCCAATCGTTTTACCCGTTTGTTTGGAGATTAGGATTAAATGATGGCAAACTGCATCAAACTTATCTATATCCATCTGGGTAAAGTTAGAAGCAGGAAATCCCAAGCCTAGTTCAAGATTAAAAACTTCAAAGCGCAACCGAAAAATTGATTCTAATTCTTCTTCAGTTGAAGCCAGCCGTAGGGTATATTTTTCAGTTTGAAGGACGGGAAAATCTTCAATAGTGGGAGGAGGATTCAGTGGGTAATTGATGCGTCCAGAAACTTCCATCTATCTTCCTACTTAGATTTGCGAAAATATTCTACTAGGATTTTGGCACTATACAAATAGCTCATATTATGCATTAATGTGTCGAAGCGTAATTGAGACGGTTTTCGATAAAAGATCCTTTAGAGCAATACGCTTGGGTTAAGGATTTTTGCTACTGATTTTTGACCTGTAAAGACGCGTTAGCATAGCGGGGCGTTGCGCTAACGCGTCTCCAAGAGTTGCCCAGTCCAATTTCGCGTCTCTACCAAGGATTTTAGGTTTAACTGAACGGCATTGTGGTCTAGAGAGCTTTTTTACTTTCTTAGATTAGGGGTAGAGTGCTTTTATTATGGAGATTAATTCCCAAAAAATCTGGCAATAAGATACAAAATTTTTCTTTGATATACGCTATAAATGCAAGTCATACCATTTTACACAAACCCTGATACATATAGATTTTTCATAGAGAACATTGCTGATTAGTGTCAACTTCAAGTAAGAGGCAGTTTAGAAGAAGCTTTTAGAGATTGTCTCATGTCTCGTTTCTATGCTCCGTATACTGGTGACAACTTAATATATCCCGCTTGCTAGAGTGTGAGTAGTTCACGTAAAATATAGTGCCATTGTTGCGGCAGTTCTCATGACCTCATCTGCGTCGTTTGACACATTAGAGTCTTTACAGGCGGATATCGCTGAATTGATTGCTCGTTTACCGACATTAAAAAATCGGCAATTTATTCAGCAAGCACTTGCTACTATTGTTCGTCTAGCTGATACCGAAATTGAGCGTCTCGATTGGAAAATTTTATCGGCTGCATTAGCAGATATGGAGCGCGGTTTCCAGCTTTTTTATGATTACCGACACGTTCGTAAAGTCACTATCTTCGGTTCTGCTCGTCTAGCGCCAGATAGGCCAGAATACCAAATGGCCGTTGAGTTTGCTCGTGCTATTTCTCAATTAGGATTTATGGTGATGACTGGCGGTGGTGGTGGAATCATGCAGGCGGGTCATGAAGGTGCTGGGCGAGAAAATTCCTTTGGATTAAACATTCAGTTACCTTTTGAACAGCAAGCAAACCCGTTTATAGAGGGCGATCCCAAGCTAATCAACTTCAAATATTTCTTTACCCGCAAGCTGTTTCTCCTCAAAGAAAGTGATGCTGTAGCCTTGTTTCCGGGAGGCTTTGGCACTCAAGATGAAGCTTTTGAATGTATGACATTAAGCCAAACGGGTAAATTTGGGCCAGTACCTCTAGTTTTAATCGATCGCCCTGGTGGTGATTACTGGCGCTCTTGGAGCGAATATATTGATAAGCAATTAGTGCAAAATGGTCTTGTCAATCCTGAAGACCCCAGCCTTTACACGGTGACAGATAACCTGAATGTGGCTTGCGACGCTATCACCCGTTTTTACCAGGTTTATCATTCCAGCCGCTATGTAGGCGATAAGTTAGTCATCCGCCTGAAGACAGATATATCAGACGCTCTTTTAGAGCAACTCAATGCTGATTTTAGCGACATTATTATTCAAGGAAGGATTGAAAAAAGTCAGGCATTACCTCAAGAAGCACAAGATGAAACTGTTGGACTACCTCGCCTGATTTTGTACTTTAATCAACGCGACTTGGGGCGCTTATATCAGATGATTGCCACAATTAACCGGATGGGTACTCCTTCACTAGAGGATGTAGCGCATCCAGAAAGAAAGTAAGTAAGCTAAAACACATCTAATTTGCATATTAAAATTTTCTCAATATCTTGTAAGGTGGGCAGCGTTCGACTAAGCGCTCACGCCGAAGTCTTACCCGCCCTGATTATGCAACTTGAATGCCGACTCGCTTATTAAGGAAAAGAAGGGGGAGAATTTTGAATTACTTTCCCTTTCCTTTTTTCAAGGTTATAAAATTGCGTCACCGATAGCGAGACGGACGCTCGTTCCTCTCTACGAGACGCTGCGCGAACGCTACCGCTTGGCTATTGAGCGTCACAGCCCGTCGTAAATATCGCCAGTTTCTGAATCAGGCTAATGGCGTAGTATCTGTACATATCAAAAAGTCTTTATAGGCATTTTTATTTTTTATTTTCATGGGGCTATCTTCATGAGTAATGGACATTTTGGCACTGTCAAAGCAGCCACGAAAACAATATAGTGCTTCTCGTTTGTATGAAATATACTTTGGCTTCTCTCCTTTTAGGAGAGAAGCTTTGAATCTTACCCCCTTCCCTTGCTCTTAAGGGGCTGGGGGTTAGGTCTGTATTGGACTCAACCCAGAAGCGCTATATGATTCACCCTACTTACAGATCAGAAAAACACCAGTTATTATGACTCAATACTGATTATCCTAAAAAAGCTTGTATATTAGCACAGTAAACAACGTTTCAAATCCTAACAGAGGAATAAAAGATGCTGGAATTATTGGGTTCAGGTTTGGTGTCGCTTTGGCTGGAAATGGCCGGGGTACAAATCAAGCCTCTAGATGCCTTAGATGCTTTGACTTGGCAAAGTAGCCCTGGCTTAGTTCTTGCCCCTGATCCAAATCCAGCTGGGGCGACTACGGTGCAGGAATATCTGAAAAAGCTCATAACATCAAAAGTAGTGGCGCCAAATCTGGCTGAGAGTCAGGGGATTTGGATGCAGTCGGGGCCGATACTGATGGCAAATCACCAAGGTACGACTCCTCTGCCAGCTGCTTCTTTAACCAAAATTGCTACTTCACTAGTTGCTTTGAAAACTTGGGGCCCAGATTACCAATTTGATACTTTGGTCAGTGTGACTGGCCCAGTGGTAAATGGAGTTGTGCAGGGCGATTTGGTGATTACAGGCCGTGGCGATCCTTTGTTTGTTTGGGAAGAAGCGATCGCTCTTGGTAACACTCTCAATAAAATGGGCATCAAGCAGGTAAAGGGAAATTTGATCGTTACTGGCAGTTTTGCCATGAATTTCCAACGTCAGCCGATGCTAGCAGGTCTGATGCTCAAGCAAACACTAAATCGTGCGACTTGGGGTCGCCCCGCTATTTATACATACTCAATCATGCCCAAGGGAACACCCAAGCCTCAAGTTGTGATTGCAGGTGGGGTGAAAGTTGAGGCGCAACCAAACCCTCAACAAACTTTGTTACTGCGTCATCGCTCATTGCCCTTAAAGCAACTGCTCAAGGAAATGAATGTTTACAGTAACAACGATATGGCAGAGATGCTGGCAGACTCAGTGGGAGGAGCAACTGTAGTACAATCAACTGCTGCCAACCTTGCTAGAGTGCCACAAGTAGAAATCCAGTTAATCAATGGTTCTGGATTGGGGCCGGAAAATCGCATTTCTCCCAGGGCTGTTTGTGCCATGCTGATGGCTATTCAAGTTGAGGCATCTGCCCATCAACTGAATCTGGCTGATTTGTTCCTCATGTCTGGATTTGATCACCGGGGGACACTACACACCAGACACATTCCCCTTGCGACTGTGATCAAAACTGGCACTCTCCGGGATGTGAGCGCTTTAGCGGGAGTGATGCCCACACGCGATCGCGGTTTGGTTTGGTTTGCTATTATCAACCGTGGTACAAATGTCTGGGGTTTCCGGACTGGACAAGACCAACTACTGCAAAGTGTTGTCAAACAATTACAACAACCTCTAACCGTTCCTGTTGCCCTCACTCCCCATTCACCGATAAACTCTTTACCCCAGCTAGGCGCATCTAATCGGAATGAAATCTTATACAAAAGTTAGTTTATCCATAGTCCACGGTTAGAACAGACAGTGGGCTAGTCTTGTTAGCAATCCAAAAGTTTTATGGATGGGTAAAAACCGAACTTGTAAAGGGTAAATGTCCATAATAGCTTTTGGGTTAAATTTTCCATTAAGTTGATTACAGGTAGTTCGCAAAATGCCCTAACCCTAGTAGTGGAAAGAGCAAGCGAAACCTGAAGTAAAAATAACTGTAAATAGATTTGTCACGACTAAGCAACAATTAAGCTTATAAATTAGGTTGTGATTATGCGATTTCCCAAAATATCTCGATCTTTACGTCAACTTAGTACTCATGTTTTAGCGATCGCGCTAGGAGTTGTGCTAGCGGTTAGTACATTACAGGTGTTACCCTCCCAAGCCGAACCAGCACCCACAATAACTGCTCTTGATACTTCAAACCTAATTGCCCAACAGCAATCACCAGCTACTGCTGCGATCGGTAGCACTAGCTTTGTCACAGCAGCAGTTAATCGTGTTGGTTCAGCAGTTGTCCGCATTGATACTGAGCGGACAATTACTCGTCGCGTTGATCCATTTTTGGAAGACCCCTTTTTCCGTCGGTTTTTTGGTGATGGTTTCTCTCAACAGATGCCTTCTGAGCAGTTACGCGGTTTAGGTTCAGGTTTCATTATTGACAAGAGCGGGTTAGTTTTGACTAATGCTCATGTGGTCGATAAGGCTGATAAAGTAACAGTCCGACTCAAAGATGGCCGCACCTTTGAAGGTAAAGTTCAAGGTATTGATGAAGTTACAGATTTGGCAGTAGTCAAGATTAACGCTGGTAACGATTTACCAGTGGCACCCTTGGGTTCTTCCAGTAATGTACAAGTAGGAGACTGGGCGATCGCAGTTGGTAATCCTTTGGGATTTGATAATACCGTTACCTTGGGAATTATCAGTACCCTCAAACGTTCTAGCGCCCAAGTCGGCATTAGTGACAAACGCTTGGATTTCATTCAGACAGACGCCGCCATTAACCCTGGTAACTCTGGCGGGCCACTATTGAATGGTCAAGGTGAAGTGATTGGGATCAACACAGCCATTCGCCCTGATGCAATGGGTATTGGGTTTGCAATTCCTATTGATAAAGCTAAAGCGATCGCCGCGCAACTGCAACGTGATGGTAAAGTTGCTCACCCCTATTTAGGCGTGCAAATGCTAACTTTGACACCCGAACTTGCCAAGCAAAATAACACCGATCCCAACTCTCCGATTCAGATACCAGAAATCAATGGTGTTTTTGTCATGCGAGTTGTCCCCAATTCTCCAGCGGCATCTGCGGGTATCCGGCGGGGGGATGTAATTCTGCAAGTTGATGGTAAAGCAATTACCAGTGCTGAACAATTGCAGAATGTTGTGGAAGACAGTCGCCTTGGTCAAGTATTACAGGTAAAAGTGCAACGGGGTAATCAGACACAGCAGCTTTCAGTACGCACAGCTGAGTTGCAAAATGCTTCTTAGCACACATCTGTTATTGGTGTCAACTTAAGCATATTAGACAGTCTAGAAAAGCTTTCTCTCGTTCCCAGCCTCTGGCTGGGAATGCCCCCTGTGAGGCTCCGCCTCGTTTACTAGCGGCAGCAGCCCAATGAGGTAGATTTCCCGATTCTACCTTCTTTTCCAGCCAAATATGTAATTTAAAAAATTTATTATCGCTGAACTCTTTTCTAGAGTCTGTTTATGTTTCCATGTCTCCATACCTTTGATGAACCTCATTCAGAGTACTTAAACAGCTTGAGCTTAAGCCCAGATGGAATTCTTCTGATAGGCTGTTTTCACAATCTTGTCAAGGTTTGGGATTTAACGACTGGGAATACCAACCATTCATTTGAACTGCATGGAGATCGGTATGGTCACTTTAATACTTTGGTAAATCCAGACTGGAAAAGCATCATCAGTAATGATCGGTATGGCAATCTCCGAACCTATGACTTTTGGACAGGAGAGGAAGTCTTCTCTTTTCAAGGAGATTCCAGTGCTTTAGCATTTACTCCTGATGGAAAAGTATTATTTTCAGCCACATGCAAAGCTCCTTATGGTACGAATGCCAAGATTGAGATTAATGTTATTGAATTCTCAACGGGACAATTACTCCGCACCTTACTATTTGCAAATGCATATCTTCCAATTCGCTGTTTAGTAGCCAGTTCAGATAGTAGTATTTTGGTAGCTCAAGCATTTGATCTCCTAACTCAAGTTTGGGATTGGCAAAATGGGCAAGTTCTCAGCACATTTAATGCCCTACCTTCAAATTCTTCCCTCCATTCCCCCAATTGTGTTTGTAGGCATTGGCTTGATGCAGTTGGAACTCGCCCAAATGGTCAAATCATTGCTGGTGTGGCACAAAGGGACAAACCTAGTGAAGAAACTACCGTTGCCATTTGGGATATACAAACCACGGAAGTCCTTTATACACTTGGCATCAGCCAGCGCGAACCTGATTCGGGTATGCCTCATAGTGCTATGACACCTGATGGCTCACTGCTTGCTGTTGGCAATATTAACGAAATTGAAGTTTGGGATCTAGAGAATAGGCAGCAGCTTTGTGTGCTGTATGGACATAAGTCTAGGATTGACCATCTCACAATTAGCCTAGATGGGAAAACCATTGTCAGCTATGCGTTTAATGACAGCATCAAAGTTTGGCATCGTAATGGGAGTTGCCGTAATCATTAAAGCATCTGTCTTAGCTAACCCCGCGTAATGCTGAAATAACATCTTGGGCTGACTGATGCCGAAATTTCCCTGTATGATATCATGTCCGGCTGATTAGTTGTCATTGCGAACGAAGTGTTCGCGGAGCGTCTCCAAGAGTTGCAATCTCCGAACCCTTGTGATTGCTTCGTTCCACTTCGTTCCACTTCGTTGCACTCGCAACGACTATCGTAAGTTATTAAGCGGACATGATATGAAAATCAGCTAGGGTTTGTTGAGCATCCGTCGCTATTTCTGCACGACGATTTTCGTGGTGGCGGTTTTGGAGAATCTTGATCAGCATTTCTTGCTGCTCGGAGGAAAGTTGCAAAGCTTCTTTCAGCACTTGTTCGAGAGTACTCATGATCGAATTAGACTATCAACATGCTCTTAGAAACTTGATCGTGTCTAAATCACTTACCAACCGCTAATACTAGACCTTCATGGGCTAGTATGGCTTGAGGAAAAGCAGATTTAATATCGAGTTGAACCTTGTCAAGAAAATCATCATGATCATCTGGGTGATGATGAGAAATAGCTAGCCGTTTAACGCCAGCATTCAGAGCCGCATTCACCGCAGCTTGCCAGAGTAAATCAGCAGAGTCATGGTTGTGAGATGTCGGCGGAGTGTAAGTGGCATTGGCAATCAGCAAATCAACGCCTTTAATAAACTCTAAAATCCGCTCTCGCTCTACTTGATCGGCATTTTGGTGCAAATCCGTGACGTAGGCAACACTATACTCTTGCCAAGTGACTCGGTAGCCAATTGACCGCTGAGTTTGATTAATGAATGCAGTTGTAATAGTGACATCATCTAATTTCACATCACTGTCTGGAGTCAGATTGTAAAACTGCAATTCCGACTGCATTACCTGTAAAGGGTAAGGAAAGTGTGGCTGGAGCATCTGATCGTACAGACATTGTTTGATTGAGGCTCCATTTGAGGCAGCTGTGCCGTAAATATGGAAGCAATTTTCCCCAATAAATGCGGGAGCAAAAAAGGGAAACCCTTGAATTCTGTTTGATTGGCAGTTGGTAAAAAATAAATGGGCTTCCAGTGGCTGTTGTAGTTCTTGCCAAGTTTTACCCAGTATGCGTAAGCCAGTACCGCCATCAAAAATCAAGCGTTTCCCAGCTACATGTATTTCTACACAAGCGGTATTACCACCATAACGATTGGTGTTGCTACTTGGGGTGGGAATCAAACCTCTTACACCCCAGAATTGCACGAGAAATTCACTTGCTGGACTACTTGGCATGGTAGCTGACTTTTCAGATAGGTATGTAGCTCTGGGAACCCGACAACTCAAAATTTGGCATTTTCCTTGAAATTAGACCTTAGTGAGCAGGTCATCGTAGCGCCGCACTTCCAACAGCCTGTTTTTTTCGTCCACAATGACTACTGTAGGAGAGTAACTTTTTAACTCTTCTGGAGCGAACTGCCCGTAAGTCATTATAATCAAGCGATCGCCAATAATGCCTAGACGTGCCGCACCTCCATTTAGCTCAATGATTCCTGAATGGGCTGGAGCCGGGATCGCATAGGTAATAAAGCGCTGACCGTTGGCATTATTAACTACTTGCACCTGCTCATAAGGTAAGATACCAGCTTTTTCCAAAAGGATTTCATCGATGCTGATACTACCTACGTAGTTGATATTCGCCCCTGTGAGGGTGCAGTTATGAATTTTTGCCAAAAGGAGAGTACGCTGCATTCTGGTTTGGGGTTGGTGGCAGATTTTAAAATCCGTAACAAGCGAAAGTTATCAAAGTGAGGAGTTAGGAATAAAAATTCATAACTCTTAACTCCTAACTCCTAACTCTTCTATTATCCTCTATAAGCTTTGACGGATTTTTCAACTAAAGCTGCAACCTTGTCTACATCTTGCCAACCGAGAATTTCAGTCACCTTTTTTTCCAAATTTTTATAACTACGGAAAAATTCGGCAATTTCATCTAAGCGGTGTGGTGCTACGTCTTTCAGTGATTTTACTTGAGTGTAGCGCGGATCTTTGTCAGGAACACAAAGGATTTTTTCATCGCGATCGCCACCGTCAATCATCTCCAAAAAGCCAATCGGTCGTGCGGCAATAACACAGCCGGGAAAGGTCGGCTCGTCAATAATGACCATACCATCTAGGGGATCGCCATCATCAGCCAAAGTATTGGGTACAAAGCCGTAGTCATAAGGATATTGTACCGAGGAATAAAGTACTCGGTCTAGAGCAAAAGCTTCTAGTTCCTTGTCGTATTCGTATTTATTTTTACTTCCGCCAGTAATTTCAATCAGAACGTTGATTAGACCCGGTTTCGGTTGGGCAGGAATACGAGATAAGTCCACAAAAAACTCCTCTGATAACAGTGAATCATGGGGGCACTCAGTCAGCTTCGCTCCCCGTGTAGAATTTTAGGACAATATGGATCTCTTCCCAAGGTATTCATTCCACGGTATTGAAGATTGGGCATTGGTTATTTCTCCCTCATCTCCTACCCCTGCGGGAAGCTAAAGCGACATCTCCCCAATTCCCAGTTCCCTTAAATTAGCCAAAAAATAGAAAAAGCGTTGCGAACAAACTTCGCAACGCTTTTTCCAAGAGGGTATTATGGATATCCTCTACCCTTAATTGCTGTTAGAGGGATTTCTGTCCCAACTCTGTTAAGACAACTGAAATCTGGAGTCACACAATCGAGATTCAGCTTATTCCTGATCAACTGCATCCAAAATCTACAAAGATTGTCTCAAAATCAGTGTTCTGCTTTTTTGTAGGTCTCCTCGTGGGTAAATGCTACTGGGAAGCTTTATCAATCTTGATTTCCTTGTAGGTTTTGGATCAGGGGTTGCTGGTTATTTTGAACATTAGTTGAAGAATAGTGAGCGATGACAAATACGGGTAGGGTAAGAGTCAACAGAGCGATCGCAGTTCCCACAATGTCTGCCAAACGTTGGGAATATGTATCGGCAGGATTGGCAGACTGGCTATTTGAATTCATACAAAATTGAAGTTATTCGTAACACTGTGTAAGTCTACTCTCTGAGTGAGAGTCTTGATGCTATTTTAGCTATTTTTAAACTGTAAAATGTGTAGCATTATACAAGCTAAACCAGTTTTAAAACTGTCATAATAGCGTTTTTATACATGGAATTCTTAATACCAAGTTACAAGTCAACAAATCATGTTTTATTTTGTGATTAATATTTTCAGATGTTTCCCTGTATGGTGTAACGGTTCGCATACGCAAAGCCAACTTTAACAGCATCATAAATAACATTTTTTCGCTGCTTAAAGATTAATTAGCAAAATGTATTTGTCCTATACTTCGTAATTATAACATCCTGCAATGCCTTTGATAAGGTCATTTTACTGAAATTACTAATTTGTGATACAGAACACAAAACCGCAAAAGCACTGATAGATATTCAGTATTTTCGATTGTTAGACGGTAGTTATACACAAAAATATTTGACACCAGAGAAGAAATGGGTCGGAATGATTTTTGTAAGCAATCATAATTACCGAATAAATACAGATACATCAACTGTGTTGTGCAGCATGGATTCAGTGATACCACTAAACAAATATTTCAGAATTTAAATTTTAAAATATACTTAAGATCACAGGAATTTTGTCAATCTATATATAGGTAGAGTAAAAAATGTTTCAGAAGGTGGCGTAAAGGTGTGGTGGTTTATCGCCAGATTTTGCTCATATCTGAACAAAATACCCAATCCCAATTTCCAGATCCTAAATCCGTATAACTTTTTGGATCAATCAAAATCTAAAACAAGAACCTGTATAACAAATTAATCAGCTAAAAAAACCGCCACTAACTATGATAGGGCGGTCTGGTTAAGCAATCGGAGGGTAATTACAGATTACTCTGCTAATAAATGAAATTGCTGTAACCAAGTTTGCACTAAATTGGGGATTGTGGGGCCCCCTCTGGGGATAAGGGGTAATGGGGATTGGGGATGGGTTATTGTCCCCTTGTCTTTGTCATCTCCCACGCTCCCTACTCCCTTCCATAAACACTCATTGGTTCCTTGATAAATCGGGTGTAAAGATGCTTAAAGGTAGACTTAATTACGCGGGGCATACCAAAATCGATGGGTATTAACTTGTCTGGTAGCCGCCAATCTTCTATTTTTAATAAGTCAGGATTTAAATGCGGAAACTCTATGGCAGCAAGTTCTGGACAAACTCCTAGTCTTTGGGAAGCTGCAACTGTAGGCACTTGTTCAGGAGGAACATTGAGGATTTCTATCATTGCCCGATCTAAGGCAAATATATCTGATGCGGCTGCTAAAATACCTAGTTGGCGAGGTTCGCCGTTGCTGGGGCCATTACCTTCATGACCGATGATCCCATCTAATATGGTTAAGTTAGGGTTAATTGCCCTGGCAGTTTCTACTAACATTTCACCAAATCTATTCGCGTCTTTTCCTGCTTCCATGTGCCACCAAGCTTTCATTTTGCCAGGGACGCAACCAAACAAATTTTTTACGCCGAGTGTTAATGTCAACTGGGCATGAGATTTAACTTTAGGTAGGTTAATCACTACGTCTGCTTCCATTGCTTCTTTAGACAGCCGCAGATGGTTAAAATTGTCACTAATGGTTTGGTAACGCTGACCGTGAAAATCGATGATGGGAAGATTGAGTTCTTCTAAAATAGGCAGATAGCCATTTGCGACTGCTACACCCTTGGCACTGCCAAAAGCCGGACTATCGCCTAAAAATGGCTTACCGCCAACCTCAATTACCATCTGGGCAACTTCGTAAACTAGTTCGGCACGGGTGATACACTCTTTACCAGGACGCGATCCTGTGAGTAGATTCGGTTTGAGTAAAACGCGATCGCCTTTTTTTACAAACGCTGCCATTCCTCCAAAAGGTTCCAGGAGAATGACTAAGGATTCCCGTAAGGCTTCTCGTTCGTAGGATGTAGCCCGAATGAGACTGACAGATGGTTTTTGAGTCTGCATGGATAGATAGGGGATAGAGGGAGTGGGGGAGCAAGAATTTTAGATTTTAGATTTTGGATTTTAGATTGAAATTTAATCCAAAATTTAAAATCCAAAATCCAAAATTGAATTGCTCAATGCCCTATTAACTATTATTCTGTTCTGAGCGGTAAGATACCACTCATTTGTTCTAGATTTAAGACTGTGGCTAAGTCTGTTTCATTCATAAATCCTCGTTCTAAAACAATTTGGCGCAGGGATTTACCTGTTTCTAAAGATTCTTTGGCGACAGCTGCGGCGTTTAAATAACCGATGTGGGTATTTAGTGCGGTTACTAAAGCTAAACTGCCTTCGGCATAAGCTAAACAACGTTCTTGATTAGCAGTAATTCCCCCAATGCAGCGTTCGGTGAGTGCGGCGATGGTATTGCCGAGAATTTCGATACTGTGAATTAGGTTATAGGCAATCAGCGGCATCATCACATTTAATTCTAATTGTCCGGCTTGTGCGGCTAATGCGATCGCACTGTCGTAACCCATCACCTGAAAACACACCATTGATGTCATCTCTGCCATGACTGGGTTATATTTCCCTGGCATAATCGAGGAACCGGGTTGCACTGGGGGCAGTTGAATTTCTTTCAAGCCTGTTTTTGGCCCCGAATCCATCAGCCGCAAGTCGTGAGATATTTTGACTAAATCCTGCGCTAAGTTGCGTAAAGCACCGGAAACATTCACAAATGGCGCCATACTCTGCATTGCTGCCATAAGATGGGGTGCAGGTTCTAAAGGAGTATCAATCAATTCTGAGAGAACTTCCACTACACGGGCGCGATATAGAGGATGAGTATTTAACCCCGTTCCGGCTGCGCTACCTCCCAAACCCAGCACCATCAAATCCCCAGAGGCGGTATAAATCCGGTTTTGGTGTTCTGTAAGGATGTGCGCCCAAGCCCGAAAATTCTCACCCAAGCGCACGGGTACAGCGTCTTGTAAGTGGGTTCTGCCAGATTTGACGATATCTTGAAATTCTACAGCTTTGTTTTCTAAAGACGCGATCGCACCATCTATTGCTGGGTGTAATGTCTTGGATAATGCCAATAAACCACCAATGCGAATTGCGGTAGGAATCACATCATTGGTAGACTGTCCATAATTAACGTGATCGTTGGGACTAACACGGTTATAGTTGCCCTTTTCTTCACCAAGAATTTCTAAGGCGCGATTTGCTAGAACTTCGTTGATATTCATGTGGTGGGATGTTCCAGCACCCGCCTGATAAACATCCACGACAAATTGATCGCGGAACTTCCCAGCTAAGATTTCATCAGTTGCTTGCACAATCGCCTGACTAATATCTTGGGGAATGCAATTCAGTTCTCCATTCACAATTGCTGTCGCTTTTTTAATGATTAATCCAGCATCTACGTAAGTAGCTAAAGGCTTGATGCCGCTAATGGGGAAGTTTTCGAGTGCCCGTAGCGTTTGAATGCCGTAATAAACGCTACTAGCAATTTGGCGATCGCCCATCGAATCGCGTTCGATGCGGAATTGGGAGTCTGTGTATTCAGTCATAGTATTGTTTTAGGAGAGCTACAGAAAACAGATTTTCCCACGCAGGTACACTCAGATACACTAATCTGCATATATTTTGCATATTTGCTTGGCTGCTTGTTGCTTTACACTTGCTAACTTTTATTTTTGAATTCCCTATGACTATACCCAACTGGATTACCTTCTCTCGCCTTCTGGGTGTACCATTTCTGCTTTATGGCTTGTACAATCCCGCAGTACAAGCTAGATGGATATGTTTAGCGATTTTTATCATTGCTGCCTTAACTGATTGGTTAGACGGCTATTTGGCGCGGAAACTCAACCAAATTACTGACTTGGGTAAATTTCTTGATCCCTTAGTGGATAAATTTCTAGTACTTGCGCCGTTGCTGGTTTTTATTGAACTAGGAAAAGTGCCGGCTTGGGGAGTGTTTTTGATTTTAGCGCGGGAATTAGCGATCGCTGGTTGGCGGGTGAATCAAACGACAATTACCGGGGCGAACATTTGGGGTAAACTCAAAACTGTTAGTCAAATAGTTGCGATCGCACTTCTGATTGCACCCCTACCTGAAGTATGGCAAACTCCCTCTCTGATTGCCTTTTGGATTTCTGTCGCCCTGACTTTAATCTCTGGGGGTATTTATCTTTTGCCGCAAAAAGTTAGCACTAATGAAACGACAATATAGTAGACTAGACCTCTTGCAAAAGTCCGTAACACCCCACCCCCAACCCCTCCCCGCTCTTCGGGAGGGGTTGGGGGTGGGGTTCTTATTTTTGATTTATGCAAGAGGTCTAGTATCAGTAAACCAAAAAGTTTTTCCCCAAAGAGCGATCGCTAAAAAATTGGTAGTTTATAATACTAGTAAATACGGAATCCTCTAACCAGCAGAC
>NZ_JBALEL010000066.1:0-5641 GCF_036917935.1 Nostoc sp.
AGTTCTACAGGTCTAGCAGTTACTAGACAATGGGGCGTTGCTGGTGATGTTCCTGCCCCTGGCAGATACGATAATGATGGTAGAACTGATTTTGCCGTCTGGCGACCGAGTGATGGGATTTGGTATGTAATTAACAGTTCTACAGGTGTAGCAGTTACTAGACAATGGGGCGTTGGTGGTGATATTCCTGCCCCTGGTAATTATGATTTCTCTATTAGGAATGACTTCGCAGTATGGCGACCGAGTAATGGCACTTGGTATATTTTTGGGAATTAGGACTAATAAGTAGTCAGACAGAATTAATTACACAATGTCATTGCGAACGCTCCATTCGCAATGACTGTAAATATTTTTGTCCGACTACTTATTTTGCCTGGTTAATTTCCTCCAAACAATATCTTTACCAACCCCGCTCTGACAAAGTTTGATTTTTGCTTATAGCGGTTCTCGCTTGAGTGAGATACAAGAACCCCACCCCCAACCCCCTAAGAGCAAGCGATGAGGGGACTATAATGTACCTTATATGATTAGGAAACGCTATACCTTCTCACTGCTTGTGGAGAACAGGGTGGTTTCATACGAATAAACATTCTCTCTCGTGAGGCTAATTCATACTTTCAGTCAACAACGCCCTTTTTCTCGCACTCCCCCTCAAAGAGGCTTTTGAGTAGGTATACCTACAGCACGAGGAAAATTAGCTGGTGTGGTAGCAACCTTACGCAAATACACACAGTGGCGGATGCTGTGACTCAGGGGTGTTGTAAATTGTTCGATTGATTCAATGACGCTACCCAACTGGTTCACAGCATTCTGTAAAGCAGCTGTTTCATCCTCTGTCCAATTACCGCGATAAATTATAGCTAAACCTCCCTGTTTGAGGAGTGGTAGGGCATATTCTGCACAAACAGAGGCTGCCCCTACAGCACGGATCAATGCAATATCGTAAGCTAGTCGATGCTGGGGGTGCTGACCGATTTCTTCAGCCCTACCAACTAGAGTTTTGGCATTGCTAAGAGCAAGTTCAGTTAATATATTGTCGATAAAATTAATTTTTTTCCGAGTGGAATCGAGAAGAGTAATTGTGCAATTAGGTATAGTAATTGCCACTGGAACACCCGGAAAACCTGCACCTGTACCAATATCGATGAGAGTAGGGGAAGCAGGGGAGAAATTTGCTGATAACAGAGGTGCAATTCCTCGCAGAGAATCCCAGAGATGTTTTTCCCAAAACTCTTGGGGGTCAGTGATCCGAGTTAAATTTAGTTGGCGATTACCTTCTAGGATCAACTCATAAAGCTTTTGAAATTGCGCTTGCTGTTGGACAGTTGGTTGCCAATTGAGAGTTTGCTGCCAGATTTCTGCCATCTCAGGCAATAAGTTTGTCATTGGGTATGGGCATTGAGCATTGAGCATTGGGCATTGGGCATTGGGCATGGGGCATGGGGTATTAGTTATTCCTTTCTTTCCTCACACCCCATTCCCTACTCCCCTTTTCATACCACTGGTAGAGGTTCTTTAACTTTGGCTTCTAGTGTCTTTGGGTCTACTGATTGTAGTTCACCGTGGTTGAGTGTCCAACAACGGTCTGCGATCGCTAACAGATCCCCAGCATCGTGTGTCACTACCAACAGCGTCCAATCTTGTTTCAGTTTCGCTAATAAATTTACCAGTTGCCGACGCATTGACCAATCTAACCCAGCTGTCGGTTCATCCAATAACAGTAAATTTGGCTGGCGAATCAATTGCACTGCCAAAGCTAAACGTCGTTGCTGACCACCACTCAAAGCATGGGGGGCAGCAGATAGCGATAAATGCTCTAATCCCACCTCACTCAGCGCCTGTCTGACTCGTTCTGACCCTAACTCAGGATGTCCTAAACGCAATTCTTCTAAAATCGAACCACCGCAAAAGTGCCGCTCTGGAAACTGAAATACTAATCCGGCTAATTGTTGTAGCTGTTCGGCTATAAGTTCTTGTTCCCGCCAGAAGAGAGCGCCAGTAGTAGGTTCGGCTAGTCCCGACAAAATTTCGAGTAGGGTGCTTTTTCCCGAACCACTCGGGCCAATAATCAAACCTAGCTGCTGGGGTGCTAATTCCAAGTTGATCGATTTGAGAATTGCTGTTGGGCACGCTGTGGGGTGATAATTTACATTTCGGAGATAGAGCATTTGTTAAGATTACCAAAAAGTCAGCAAATTACTGATTAACTACACTGAGAGTATCTGGGAAATTCTGGAAAAATTTCTAGCGCATTACCTGGATTAACACCTTAATCTAGCAGCAAGAATCATTTACTTTTTCTCCATTGTGGCAGACTCACCCTTAAACAATGGCTAGAGCAAGCCTGAAAACATAAAAAAATTACCAAAGCTAACCTTTATATAAGAAAATTTTGGTTGAAGCAGAGGCAAGTTAAAATTAACCATTTTTGCATTCTAAGTAACACATACAACTATTTCAACCGCAATTATTCTGAGGCTTAAAATGACTAAAATGTTTTCTTCACCTCAATTAGTAGTGTCTGCTAAACTCACTACCCTTGCTCAGACTGCTTTTGCAACTGCGATCGCCTTTGGCGTTGCCCCTTGGGCAATCGCACTTAATCTGTGGGTAAATCCCTCCTTGGCTGGCGATCCGTTTCGCAATCGCGAACCTCATCAAATTGGCGACCAAACAGAAGCAGCTTTTAAAGCGATTTTCCAACAGGGCGACTATCCAGCAGCAGAGCGTTATCTGCAACAAGCACTATCCAAAGAGCCAAATGAACCTCTAGCTTATGCCATCAGCGCATCTTTAGCATACGGAAATAAGGATTGGGCTAAACTCGACACCTACAGCCAGAAAACTCTAGAAACTGGACGAAAACTGATTTCTAGCGATCCATTACGTGGTAATTTATACACTGCCGTTGGTCATTTTTTAGAGGGTGCAGTAGTTATCACCCGTGAGGGTACAGTGAAGGGTGTGCCGCAAGCCTTTAGTCGGCTGCGACAAGTTTATGAGTATTTAGACAAAGCCGAAGCAATTTCTGCCAACGATCCAGAACTGAATTTAATCAAGGGTTATATGGATTTATTATTGGCGGTTAATTTGCCTTTTGCTAGCCCAGATCAGGCAATTGGAGGCTTAGAACAAAATGCTGCTCCGAAGTATCTTGTCGATCGGGGTATTGCTCTTGCTTACCGGGATTTAAAAAGGTATTCACAAGCACTAGAATATGTCAACCGGGCGATCAAAACTACATCCGATAATCCAGAAATTTATTATCTCAAAGCCCAAATCCTGAAAGAACTAGGGAAAAAAGAAAAAAGCCAGCAGATGATCCAGGAAGCGATCGCTAATTTTGACAAAGCATTGACTAAAAAATCCCAACTCCCAAGCGATTTAGTCAAACAAATTGAGCGTGAACGCAGCAGTGCTGTTAGCCTGAAGAATCCGGGGTAATTAAGCATTGGGCATTGGACATTGGCGATTAATTTTTTCTCTATCCCTTATGCCCTATGCCCCATTCCATATCCCCTACTTTGATATGCTTATTTGCAGAAGAGTAATTGAGATATTAGACCAAAATGGAGATTCAGTTCCGCGAAATTAATCCTTTTGATATGTGGATTTGGCTGAAATTCAGCACAAATCCTTCTGCGCGTGAAAAGCAGTTTGTAGAAGAAGTTTTCAATTCCTGGTTTTATCTGGGTAAATTGGGTGCATTTAATGCCGAGAATCTTCAGGTGCAGGACACTGGACTCGATATCAGCTACATGAATTATGATGAACAAGGGTATGACAAAAGTCTGCTAGCACTGATGCACAACATTGGTGAGTTTGAATATGAGGGACAGTGGGGGCGTTGTTGGTTTGACTTAGGAACCAGTGATGCGATCGCTCTGGATATTTTAATCAACGCTCTCAGCCAGCTAAGTCAGGAATATGTCACCATTGAAGAATTGTACATCGGTGGCGAAAATCCAGATTGGCCTATTGAGGATAGCGAAAGTCGTCCTCAGTCTATCTACGATAATTAACAAAAATGAATAAAGCAGGTGAAATTAGGGTAATAGCCTTGGGGCTAATTCGGAATGGCGAACGCATATTTGTTTCTGAAGGCTACGATCCCGCAAAGCAAGAAACATTTTATCGGGCTTTAGGCGGTGGTGTCGAATTTGGCGAAACCAGCCGCGCCGCCTTAGAACGGGAGTTTCAAGAGGAAATTCAAGCAGACTTAACGAATATTAAATATCTAGGTTGTATAGAGAACCTGTTTACATTTAATGGTAGGCAAGGTCATGAAATTATTCAGCTTTATCAATGTGACTTTGCTGATTCAAAATTTTATAAACTGGAAAGTTTAGTTTTTTCCGAATCACAGCATCATAAACATAGAGCGTTATGGATAGATATTGCTCGCTTTAAATCTGGCGAATTAATATTAGTACCTGAAGTTTTTTTTGAATATTTATAAATTATCTGGAATTTACTAAGATTACTTTGGTGTTAATGATGCCACCGCACTCAACAAAGACACAATATACTGGTTGAGACTAACGCCTTCCCGTTCCGAAGTCTCAGCTAAACGTCGATGTAAAGATTTCGGCATCCGTACTAGTAGTTTACCGCTATAGCTATCATTATTACTTGGTAAGGGAATATTATCGCCGACTTCATAAGCTGTCTCAATCCACAATTCCCGCGCCTCATTGAGATTTGCCATTGTCTCTTCAAGGGTTTCGCCTTGGGTAAGACATCCAGGTAAATCTTTAATTTGAGCTACATATCCCCCCTCTGGGTCGGGGTAAAGTGTTACAGGGTACTGAAGATTTAAATAATATAATGTATCTGGATCTAACTCTTGGGTTTTTCCTGCACGGTATTCAGCCATTGCTTCGGTTGCCAGGAAAGCGAGTCTGTCGGGGGAACGGGCGAAAGCTTCATCCCAAGAGCGTTCATCTTCTAGTTCTTCCAAAATCATTGCCGCGATCGCATCTTGTTCATTAGCAGGCAAATTTTTTAGTTTGGCGATCGCTTGTTCAAGTAGCTCAGTCATGGCTGTTATACGAAAGTCATACTATAAATTATCCCTGTTGGGGTTGTTAGGGTGCGATCAATAAGAATGCAGTCGAGGTTAATATTAACTTCTCATCGAAGCCGGAACATCTGAGTCAGGGGAGTTCCGAAAAATAGCTCCACGGGCAAGTAAATTAGCTTTGTCTTCTTCTGTTAAGCCACGGTTTTCTCCAAAGATAGTGCTTTCTACAACGGTATTGGTGAAGTCAGCCTCACTAAGGTTAGCTCCAATAAGGTCAGCATAGCTAAGGATGGTATTTAGAAGATTGCTCCCATAGAGATCAGCCCTGTAAAGTTTAGCTCCGCTAAGGTTCGCCTCATGGAGGTTAGCTCCGCTGAGGTCAGCCCCAAGAAAGTTAGCTCCACTGAAGTTAGCTGCTCTGAGGTCGGCTCCACTGAGGTCAGCCCCAATAAAATTTGATTCATTAAGATGGGATCTACTAAAGTTGACCTCACTGAGATGTCCTCTGCTGAAGTTGGCTTCATTAACAGTAAACCAAAAAGTTTTTTCCCAAGAGCGATCGCTAATCAAGTTTACGTACTTCAAAGTACTATATACTACTAAATATATAATTAATGC
>NZ_JBALEL010000067.1:0-92733 GCF_036917935.1 Nostoc sp.
TTAATTATCCTTAATCGAGGATTGGGTACAGTAGGGCATACTGGAACCTTTGCACTTGATGCTCTTCCCCGCTTGGGGAGATGAAACCTCTACTCATGTTGGTGAAAACCTACATGAGCAAGTTATGTCTTAGATCCAAGAATCCCCGTCGATTTATCGCGGGGAGTGTCAAATCAGAGCCAACTCTCGAAGAGCGGGGAGGGGGTTGGGGGTGAGGTTCTTGTATCTCACAAGGGCCGAGAACCGCTATATTAGGACTTACGCAATTAACTTGTCACGCATGAACCAATAGGTATTGACCGTTACCAAGAATTTCACCATTACAACCGTCAAAATACTCTATGCACAAGAACAAATAAAGTCTCCACATCTGGTAGAACTTGGCATACTTCATGCCATAATTTAAATCTTTGATTTTTGCTTGATTTTGGTCAAAATTCATCAACCAATCTCTGAGGGTGTTTGAGTAATTAGAACCATTTAAATACCATCGATTAATGGTTTTCAGGTCTGTATTAATCTTTGGTATGACATCATAATTCCACACCCGCATATTGGGGAAAATATATTTATTGATAAAAGGATGGGTTATGTTGTAAGGTAATTTAGTTGTGATTATGTGAATTAAAAACTTACCATCATCTTTGAGTAGAGAAGCCAGTTTTGCGAATGATTTTGTTAAATTACCTACATGTTCAAACAGCCCAATCGCCATAATTTTATCAAACTTAGTCTCCAAATCAATATCATTAAAGTCCTTTTCGTATAGAGTGAATCTATCTGAACTAAGGTAACTGCTAAGGTCTTGCATTTTTTTCCGCATATATTCGCATTGCTCGTGGCTCAAATTAAGAGCCGTTACTTTCACATGCGGAAACCGGGAAAGAATGTAATTTGATGCAGAACCCCAACCGCATCCCAAATCTAAGATTTCGTCTCCGTCTTCAATGCCTACTTTTGCAATTAAATCGTCGAGCATGTCCATTTGAGCTTGCTCAAGGTTGGATGCTCCTTTTTCCCATAAAGCCATCGTGTATTTGGGATATAAAAGTTCTGTTTCTTTCAAGCTCAGACTGAACATTTCTTCGGGTAAGTTGTATTGAACCTTCATTAGTTCGTGTGACCCTTCTGCAAGGCGATCGCTTTCTTGCAACAACCATTCATAGGGAACTAAAAGAGAAGGAAAATACTTGTAGCTGATTTGCATGGAGAGATTTAAAAGGAGTTTAATCAGAGGATCGGGGATTTTTAGCCCATTGATATAAGCCTCTGCTCCTGCCATTAAGATTGCATTGAATCCGGCGATCGCTGTGCGGCTCGCTTGGTAAGCAATTCGACTTTTATTATTCACATCTCCTACTAAAGGAGTATGTCTTTGGATATCTTTCGGAATGCTGGAAGTCATGTATACAGTCCCGATATTTCTATTAAAATTTTTAGTTGTATTAGGGTTATTGTCAGATTTTGGCGATCAATGACGGTCTGGTTAAGGCAGAAGGCAGTCCCAATGAAATAAGTTTCACCGCCAAGCATGAAAGGGTTGCCAATAACTTCTATTGGACTATGATAAAACCAAATAAAATTGAGACTTATAAAACCAATTCATTGTATTAAAAATTAACATTTATTTTATTATTTTATGAAGCTTAATAACGACTCCAAACTAATTCCCCAGGAGGCGTATGCAAAAACATTACGTTTGCAACTACGTTTATTGTCCAATATGACCGCAGCGTCCATTTTCTAGTCGGGAGTATCAGCCTTTGGTAGCTGATATCCCAGTAATTTATGCTAGTTCCTAGAGTTGATGTGTGGCTAAAAAAGCTTCGACTTCAGCAGCAGTAGGTTGAGAAGCGATCGCACCTGGTTTAATGGTAGTCAGTGCCCCAACAGCACTGGCATAAGTGACAATGCGTTTTGCTGTTTCTGCATCCCGCAAGCTGTGGATACCATACTGACTCAGTTGGTGGATGAACCCTGCCAAAAAGCTATCTCCGGCACCAGTTGTATCAACGACAGGGATAGAAAACGAGGGTAATTTACCTTCGTTCTCACCCAGACAATAAGTGCAGCCGTTTTCTCCATCTGTCACCAGTACCCCCTCAATTGAAGCTAGACGGTAAGTGATGGCTCCGGGATCTGCGGTTTCAAATAGCCATTCAGCTTCTTCTTTGGAGAGTTTGAGGAAATCGACTCGCTTAAATAATTCTGGAATTTTTTGATGGGCGATGTTTGGTTCATCCCAAAATACAGGACGCCAGTTGACATCCAGCACAATTTTTAAGTCGTAATGTTCTGCTAACTCTAAAGCGCGGTGAATTGCCTCTTCACTTTCAGGATAGGCTAATTCCAAAGTACCCAAAACCAGAAAATCTGCCTCTTGAAACAGCGAATTTGGCAATTGTTTAGCTTGCAGGTGAGTATCGGCAAATTCAGAGGTATCATACTGACCAAATCCGGCGAAAGTGCGATCGCCAGCTAGATCGCGTGTAACATAAACTTGCCGCGTTGGTGCTGTCGGATGGCGTTGTACCCCCGTCGTCTCTACACCTACATCTTGTAATAGCTTGACCAGTGCATTCCCTGGCTCATCTTCGCCAACGGCTCCAATAAATCCCGCTGACATTCCCAGCTTGACTAAAGCACAAGCTACGTTAGCTGGTGCCCCTCCTGGGTAGGGAGTCCAAGATTTCACTTCTTCCAGCTTTAGCCCCAATTGATCGGCTAAACAATCAAACAAAATTTCACCAAGGCACAAAACACGGGGATTGCTCATCTCATTTTCAATTTTAGATTTCGATTTGGGATTAGGAATTTACAGTATAAAATCTACAATAGTTTCTACTAATCTGTCGCCAGTCCTTCATAGAATTAAATAGCAATTTTTACTACTACTATGGCATGTATATGCTTCTAATCCTCGCTTCTATTAACTCAGTGCTTAGACGACATGTTTATCAAAACAAGTTGTCTTTATTACTTTAACTATTGCGTAGTTTATATTTCTGCCAACTTGAAATCCAAAGAAAATATTGACAATCGTATTACTGCTAACACTTGAAACCCCTACCAAGAAAAGAATCTTCTAGAATTAGAAAGAGTGATTAAGTACATATACCAAGGGAGGATAGAAATAGTCATGGCTGGTGGCAAGTCTGAGACCCCCGTTAGTCTGTCAGACAGAGAACTGCAAATTATCGACCTAGTGGCCGCTGGCTTAACTAACCAAGAGATTGCAGGAAAACTGGAGATTAGCAAGCGTACAGTTGATAACCATATCAGTAATATTCTTACAAAGACTGAGACAGATAATCGAGTAGCTCTTGTCCGCTGGGCTTTACAGTGGGGCAAAGTCTGTTTGAATGATGTCAATTGCTGTACTCTACCGAACCAGATCGAATGAACAATTTACTAGTAGCAGCGTAATTGCTTTGGTCTAGTAAATTACAAGCTAATTTTGAGTTTTACTGATTGTTCCCCTCCTTACGCCTAAGTTTTCAGTGTGAACACTCTACCAAAAGTTCCGAGTCCTTCACTCAGCCGGAGTTTATGTTAGTGGAGCCAGCTGACCCTCGGACTCGGAAACTATAAAGATCAGAATTCCTTTCCAAATTCAGCAGAACAGATGTAGGACTGGGGACTAGGGAGAACCATCATATAATGCCCCAACTAAAAAATCATCCACAAAAATTAGCAACAATTTCAGTGGTGCAAGCGTTACATTTGAAAGAAATCTATGTTGCCCCATCAGCTTTGGAGCAGTGTTCCAATGAATACTTCCGCTTCTTGTCAGGGTAGCTCGTCTCCCTTTGAATTTTTTAACTTTGATTTTACGATACCTGTATCTGAGAAACTTCCGAGTCTTCAAGACCAATTTTCAGACTTTCCGCAACCCACACAAGATGCCGACTTACTCAGACAGCTATCGTTTATTCCAGGGTTGAAAGAAATTTTGATGCTGCGGCAAGTTCACGCTTTAGAACATGCTACTGTTTGGGTTCTTAGCGAATCAAAAAGCGCCTATCCTGCCACAGCAGAACCGACTAACGTTCAACTAGATAATGAACTATTAGGCGGGTTGTCTACTGAGCAGGGTTTCTACCTCTATGGTGAAGTAAATATTAGTGATTTGCGGCGTGCGGTCACACTTGCTCGACATCGCATCACCAGTGGAGAATGGAATTTGGCTGTACATCCCCGTTGCGGCACAAATTTATCAGTAGCAATGCTCTTAACCGCTGGGCTAGCTGTGGGTGTGCATCTATTGCTACCATTTCGACCAATTGAGCAACTTATAGGTTTGGGGTTAGCAGCAACCACAGCCGCTGAACTCGCACCTGATTTAGGTACTATAGCGCAGCGTTACCTAACAACTGCTATTCCTTTTAACCTAGCAATTGAAAATATTACCCGTACACGCGACGTTTGGGGGCGTGAGGCACATTTTGTTAAAGTGGGCTGGCAAGAATGAAGAGACTTCGAGGGATGAGAAGGATAAGGGTGACAGTGTAAAATTTTCTCCCTTGTCTCCCCCATTCCCCACTCCCCATTCCCTACTCCCACTCCCCTAAAAAAATTATGAGAAAACTTTACTTCTTACTCCCCGGTACAGATGAAAAATTTGCCTGTGGTGGTCTTTGGGCTGAATTAAAAGCACTTAATCTAGCTCAGAATTTCTGTAGTGCTGATGTTGTAACTTACCGTCAACGAGAAAAAGATCAGCTTTTTATTGATGATTTGCTAAAAGAGAAAAATTTAAATGATGTAATTTTTGTAATCAGTTGGGGATTTGATATAGCTCAACTCGTGGGTAAACTTAAGCAATACAATGTCGTTTACCATGCACATAGTGCAGGTTATCCATTTAGGCTACCTGCAAGTATTCCGATCATGACTGTTAGCCGCTATACAATGGGATATTGGGGAGAAAAATCACCCAATTCTCTGATTTATTATTTGCCCAATCAAATTTCTGATGAGTTTCAAAATTTAGGTCTGGAAAGGGATATTGATGTTTTAGTTCAGGCTCGCAAATCTTCTGAATATTTAATTAAAGAATTGATTCCAGCGTTGCAAAAACGTTGTAAAGTATTAGTTGTTGATTCATACATAGAGGATTTGCCTGGACTATTCAACCGAGCTAAGGTTTACCTCTATGATTCTGCTGAGTACTGGGCACAGCAGCGGGTTAGTGAAGGATTTGGTCTGCAACCAATGGAAGCTCTTGCCTGTGGCTGTCAAGTATTTTCTAGTGTCAACGGTGGACTGGCTGATTACTTAGATCCGGGATTTAATTGCTATAAAATTGCTGGATATTCTCAAGAATATGATGTCCAACGTATTATGAAGGTGATTGATTCTTCAGTAGTGTTTAGGTTGTCTGAAGAGTTTTTGGTTGAGCATCGGACTGAAAATATTATTCAGCGTTTCCAAGTTATTCTAGATGAGTTAAATGAGTTTTTTGACCATAAGATCCAGCAGCCATCTAATATTAAGGATTTGACGAGAATACGTATGGCAAAATTACTCGCTCAGAGGATATACGGTAAGCTGGGGAAGAAATACTTTAACTTTAAATAGGGACTTTGAAATCAAAAAATATTCAATTATTTATTGTGGGGTGGGCGTCTCGCCCGCCCAGTAACCAAAGGCGCTCATGTTGCCCACCCCACAAGATTGGATAATTTATTTCTGGAAAATTCCATAAAAGAACCGCTCCAGGCGCACAGATCACAGAGAGAAGAGAGGAAATTGAATGAGTCGGCGGTTATTAGTTACGGGGGGTGCGGGGTTTATTGGGGCGAATTTTGTCCATCATTGGTGTCAGGTTTATCCAGATGATCGGGTGGTGGTGTTGGATGCTCTAACTTACGCGGGGAATCGTCTGAATTTGGCGCTGCTTGAGGGTGGAGAAAATTTTCGGTTTGTGGAGGGGGATATTTGCGATCGCACCATCATAGACGAGCTATTATCAACGGAAAATATTGATACCATTGCCCATTTTGCCGCTGAATCTCATGTTGATCGTTCGATTCTTGGGCCAGCTGCTTTTGTGCAAACTAATGTGGTGGGAACTTTCACCCTACTAGAAGCTTTTCGCCAACATTGGGAGACAAAAGCACAGCCATCTGACTATCGTTTCCTGCACGTTTCGACTGATGAAGTCTACGGTAGTCTGGGCACAGATGACGCAGCTTTTTGTGAAACTACACCCTACGCTCCCAATAGTCCCTATTCAGCTTCAAAAGCTGGTAGCGATCATTTAGTTCGTGCTTATTATCATACTTATCAACTTCCCACCATTATCACAAATTGCTCTAATAATTATGGCCCTTATCAGTTTCCTGAAAAGCTAATTCCCCTGATGTGTATCAACACTTTGATAGGCAAACCATTACCTATTTATGGCGATGGTAAAAATGTGCGGGATTGGCTTTATGTGGGCGATCATTGCCGTGCTTTAGATGTAGTAATCAATCATGGTCAACCAGGAGAAACGTACAATATTGGTGGCAATAATGAGGTGGAAAATCTCAACCTCGTGCAACTTTTGTGTCAAATGATGGATGAATTAGCACCTGATTTACCACTACGTCCAGCCAAGCAGTTGATTAATTTTGTCAAAGATAGACAAGGACACGATCGGAGATATGCAATTAATGCGAACAAAATTAAAACTCAGCTTGGTTGGACACCTTCAGTAACAATTGCTGAGGGTTTACGTTTAACTGTTGAATGGTATCTCAATCATCGTGATTGGTGGGAACCTCTGCTGTCTGCGGAATATCAAGCTTACTATCGCCAAAATTATCTGTAACCCACATTTCGCACCTACCTAAGTAGGTGGGCGGGAAAATTTATAACTATGTCATTGCGTTCGCCCTTGGCGTTCCCGCAGGGTACGCAACGGAGTGGAGTGTTCGCGTAGCGTGTCGTAGACAAGCAATCGCAAGGTTTTCACCGCTTTTACTTTTCGTTACATAGTTAGGTTTATTTGTGCCTACCTACTTAATAGTGTCACGATCGTTAACTAATGAGGTGATTTACTCTGTGGCAGGAGGCAGGATTTTTGGCGGCGTGATATCATGTCCGCTTAATAACTTACGATAGTCATTGCGAACGAAGTGAAGCAATCACAAGGGTTCGGAGATTGCTTCACTTCGTTCGCAATGACAACTAATCAGCCGGACATGATATGAGACAATATTCCAGCGCTTTCATGATGGAATTAATGTTTTCAAGACGCGGGTTGCCATTGCTGGATAAGGCTTTTTGCAATCCCTGGCGTGTCATGCCTGTTTTCTCGGCTATCTCACTAATTCCCCGTACACGAGCAACGACGCGCAAGGATGCTAACAACGCGCCGGAATCGTTATCTTCTGCATATTCCTGAAATATCTCGGTCAAATAATCGTCAATTTATTCTGGGTGCTTGCGGAAGTACTCTTCTTCAACTTCATCAAGTGTTTTAAATTTTCTCATCGGTTAGGTACTCCTTTTTCAATAAATTATCTGGCTCTCACAATTTCTGTAGATAATGGCTATCCTTGAATATAAGGGAATCAGATCAACGTAAATTGCCAGCAGGTGTAAGATGCTGCAACCAGAACAGATATTACAAGACCGTTATCAAATCCAGCGCCAACTCGGTAACAATGGAATTCGCCAAACTTGGCAAGCATTGGATTTACAAGCCTCTGACGGCGAAAAAAAATCGACCGTTGTAGTCAAACTTTTGGCCTTTGGCGGTACTGTGCAGTGGGATGACTTGAAACTTTTTGAGAGGGAAGCACAAATTCTTAAACAGCTAAATCATCCCCGAATTCCCCAGTATATTGATTATTTTTGTATCGACGATCGCACACTCTGGTTTGCCTTAATACAAGAATATATTCCTGGTGAGTCGCTCAAGGAAAAACTTGCTGTTGGCAAAAGGTTTACTGAAAAGCGAGCGAGAAAAATTGCTGTTGAGATTTTAAATATTCTCACCTATCTACATGAGTTGAATCCAGGTGTATTACATAGAGATATTAAACCGAGTAATTTAATCTGGGGCGAAGATAATCGGATTTATTTAGTTGATTTTGGCGCAGTTCAGGATAAAGCGGCAAGAGAGGGCGTTACTTTTACCGTTGTAGGTACTTATGGTTATGCCCCAATGGAACAATTTGGTGGTCGAGCGGTTGCGGCTTCAGACCTCTATGCACTGGGAGCGACTTTAATTCATTTGTTAACTGGGACTTCCCCAGCTGATTTACCACAGCAGGATTTGCGACTGCAATTTACAGACCGAGTTAATCTCAGTCCCAGTTTTGTCAGTTGGCTACAAAAGTTGATAGAACCCGCTCCCGAACAAAGATTTAGTAGTGCTAGCCAAGCGCTAAATGCTCTACAATCGGGGCTAACTGTCAAATCTGCAAACAGGAATCAGCTTTTACCGCTAAAAGAAATAATCAACAATTCTGGATGCGGGATAAATAATCACAATGAAACAGTCCCAGAGGAAATTCTCGGTTGGAATTGGGGCGCATTTCTGATGCCTTGGTTGTGGATGTGGCCGAATCAAACTTGGTATGGACTATTCTGTTTTATACCTCAAGTTGGGTGTTTGATGGCGATCGCACTCGGTGCAAAAGGCAATGAATGGGCTTGGAAAAGTAGACGGTGGCGCAGTATTGAACAATTCAAAGCCCATCAAAGAGGCTGGGCGATCGCTGGGATTCTAATTGGAGCGCCTATTAGTATTATGCTGTGGGTCGGCGCGATCGCTTTACTCAAATCTGCACTGTAAGTCAGTCTTTTGGGAATAATACAGCAGATTGCAACAGGCGTGAGGTACAGATAATCGTAGGGGCACAACATGTTGCATTGGTGTCAACTTAAGCTGAAACTCCTTTAAAACCTCGTTTCTAGCCTCTGGCTAGAAATGCTGCTCCTGGCGGCTCTGCCGCCAGCAAGAGAGGCGGAGCCTCAAGGACGAGCATTCCCAGTCTCCGACTGGGAACGAGGCAATCTAAAAGCTAGTTCTAGACTTGCTTTCACGTTAAGTTGACACCAATGAACATGTTGTGCCCCTACCTGTTTACTTCATTTACCTGAAATACGCTGTATTTTCAGTTTCAACCAATTAAACTTAGGAGTTGGCTTCTCCCGATTATATGCAGCTTCACATTAAATTGGTATAAGCTATAAATCATCAGGAATGCTCCTCTAATATCAGTGTAGACTCAGCAGTACGCCCAAATTCTTCTGGTGCATATTGCAGGTGAACCTCCGCGCCAGGCCAAGAAAATGTACCAGGAGTAACAGAACGGACTAAGTAATGCAGACTATAAACTCCTGGATCGAGGTGGTCGGCGTAGGCGATAATGCGATCGCGGTACACATTCTTAAAACCAAGTTCCCAGCTATCGGCTTTTGCTTGTAATGCAGCTGTGGTAGTTTGAAAACTCGCATCCACCGCCTCAAAACCTGATGGTAGCGGATCTTTGATTACTATATGATCTACAGGATGATCGGCGATGATTTCTAAACCAATATCAAACACTTGTCCAGAGGCTAAAGTCAAAGGCTTATCGAACGCATAAAGACCTGTTTTTTGCAAAACTTTCTCTTTATTTACTTGACTAATTTCTCGTGTTATGCGTAAGCCGTTAAATCTGCCTGGTTGATTTCCCTGCAAGCGATAATTGTAAGCAACCAGATAGTGCAAAGTGCCATTACCTGATTTTTGCAATGTTAAATCATTACGACCACGAGGTAATTTATTCATCGGCACATTTAGTTGTAAACTAGGATTTTTATAGCCATCAAACCGATTTTCTCCTAACTTATTACCAGCTAATTCCATTGTGGCGACAAAATTAGGCGGCGTGGGTTGCAGTTGGCTATATTCTACCAAAGCTGTTAATGCTTGAGCATTGTTATATTTAGTTTGCCATGTACCATTCCGTCGCAATGCCAGAAGACTTTGGAATAACTTATCTATAACTTCGGGTTTACTTTGCTTGGCAATAAATAAGCGTAAAGCTTGGGCTTGCGTCGCGGTAGACGAACTCATCCATCCCCAACTATCTGGTAAACTTACAACTGCTGTGCGACCAGTTTCATAGATATTCTGTTGTAGCTTGTTCACCAGTTGTTGAGATTCGTCTTGCCATTCTGGGAATTGAGATAAGTATCGCGCCAATTTAATTTGAGTTACTACATCAAAGTTATTGCGTTGTTCATAAATATCTGCAAGAAAAGTATTGCGTTTTTCACCAATTTGTGCAAGTGCGATTAAAGCATTAAGTTGCAGTTGTCTTTTGCACAGTAGTTGTTTGCAAAAATCGTATTCTCCGGGATTTGCTAAAACTTTTTGGAGATAAACTTTCAGGCGAGACACCATTGCAGAATCGACTAAATTAGGGAACACCTGACTGGCTTTAGCCAAAGATTCAGCCGTATAAGAAGAAATCCAAGGGTCAGATTTTTCTTGTCCGGGGAAAGCTGCAAAACCACCATCTGCTATTTGGAGTTTTTGTAATTTTTCAATTGCTTGACTTGCCTGTTGGGTGGGATTAAATTCTGCAAATGCTTGACCATATTTTTGGGCAATAGTTTGCAGATTGGCAGCAATTGTTAACTGACTCGCCGCCGGTTCGGTAAACGGCAAATCATTATCTTCTAAAACCTGCTTTGCTGGTGCTTGAATCTCCGTTATCAAAGTACTGGCCAACTGAATATCTAAACCTCCCGCATCAGGGAAGGTATTTTTATCAACATTCAGGGGAATCTTTACCTGTTTTTCAGTGACACCAGCTTCAACGACTTGTTCTGTAATTTCAATTGGCTTAATTTCCAAAGGTACTTCAAAAGCATCTGCGGCTGTATTTAGCTGAGTGGTAAAGCGAACTTTACCAACTCCCACACTATCCGCCACCATTGGAAAGCGATAAGCATGAGTTGCAGATTCAGCTTTGGTTTGCAAAGAAGTAGTTGTGGGGTTTTTATCAGCAAACTTCACATTACCGTTAAGTTCGGCATTAATTGAGAGATTTCCTGTAGTCCCAGTGTTATTAGTTACAGATAAACCAGCGAGGATGCGATCGCCTGGACGGGCAAATTGTGGCAAGATGGCATTAGTTAGCAGTGGCTTTGTGGTGATAAACGTCGCGTCCCCATTGCCGAAACGCAGATTTCCATCGGTGGCGACAGCCATCACCCGCCATGTAGTTAAGTTATCTGGCAATTTAAAGGTTATCTGTGCATTCCCATTTGCATCGGTGAGGACAGAACCGTTGTAGTAAGCTAAGGCTTGAAAATCTGTTCGGGTGCGAGTATTTGCTGCACCAGTTGAGAAACCACCGCCATAACCCCAACCTTTGGGTTTAGCTACATCTTGTGGTTGTAATATTACATCCGCGCGATTATCGTTAAAGCGGGTAGATATTAGCTGTTCTGCATAAACTGTATCTACCAAATCTGGCGGACGATAACCAGAAAGTTGTAACACCGCTTCATTTACCACCATAACTGTAAACTGTCCTTTGGTGGGATTACCTTGATTGTCCTTCAATTCTAGCTGTACCGTTTCCTCTGCACCAGGTTCTAATGATGCTTGCACTGGTTTAACTTGCAGTTTTAAATACTTATCCTTTAAGTTAACTTTAAAAGGTGTAAAACCAATCTTCACCAAGTTATCTAAACTTCCGGCTTCCACTTGGTTTATGGGTTTACCTTGTCTTACTAAGACAGCTTCAATGGCTGCATTTGGCAGCATTTCTGGCGTAACTTGAAACTGAATTTGTGGTGCGCTTCCCTGAACTTTGATAATCTGCTGATAAAGGGGTTTGTCTTTAATCACAGCAAAGTATAATTCTGCCTCTGGATAGGGAGATTGAATTAGTACAGTAGCGGTTTCTCCAGGTTTGAACTCTTTTTTATCTAATTTAACTTCTAAGACATCTTTTTCTCCCGAACCCCAAAATACAGGATTTCCTCCAGTTGCCCAAATTTGTAAATCTGTGGCACTTAATTCGCTTTTGGCATCGCTAAAATTAACTCTAATCCGATATGAAGCAGATTCCGGCGCTGTCAAACTTACCGATTGCGGATTACTAGCAGATGTAATTTCTGCTTGTCCTACTGTTTTATATTCAACTTGATTTTTTGCTGTTCGGCTACCTTCCACTAACTGCGTGACGCTGCTGTATTTAATCTGTTGTAATTCCAGGCGCACTTGTTGACCTGTTATCGGTTTTCCTGTAGGGTCAGTAACAATCACTTCAATAGGAAAAGCCTTCCCAGCATCAGCGATGAAATTACTTTTTAACCCGATAAGGCGATTACTTGGTAAGGCTGTAAAAGTTTTAGAATTCGCTACTGATAGATTAGAAATATCTGCAACTTCCACATCTACCCGGTAAGTCATGGGATATGATAAATCATTAGCCACATTCACCGTTTGACTACTTTTACCATTAGCATCTAGCTGGGCATTAGTTTGCAATACATCACTAGATATAGTAGGGGTTTCCTCCGGCCATAACCATTGCCTACCAAAAGTAAATTCCTCCCAACCTTTAGGAACAAAATCAGCTTGCTGGCGAGTGATAAAGTATTTCGCTTCTCCACCTTCTACAGGTGCGCCAAACAAATAATTGCTTGTAGCATTAATATTAACTTTCTCGTCAATGAGAGCAAATTCTTTATCTAAGTTGAGTTCCACTTTAAAATTGGGTGGCTTAAACTCAGCTACCCGAAATTCTCCAGAAATTTCTTGCCCATTCTTCCCCTTCGCCTGGATTGTATAGTAGCCTAAGCGCTGAGTAGTCTTGATTGGCAGTTCCAGAGAAAACGTGCCAAATTCATTTGTAGTTTGCGTACCTAAGTTGGTCTTTTGTCCATCAGGATTTACCAAGGTTAATTGGTAAACAGCATTTTTATCTTGCTGAATTGCACCATTTTGTAAATAGTCCGCAAAACCAGTTAACCAAGCTTTTTCTCCTGGTTGATACAACTGTCTATCCGAGAAGATTATCCCGCGTGATTCTGGCTTACCATCTTGCCAACCTGCATCAATTCCATATCCATAAACGCCGCTATATTCTTCCGTTCTAGCAAATGCCCAATCTTGATTTTCACGGGCGATTACTAATAACTGTGGTGATTTACTAGAGCTTTCATTCCCAGAATAACATTGCGTTAATCCTTCACGAACAATTCTAAAAATTCCATTTTCATCAGTGTTACCCGTTGCACAAGGTACTGGTTCGGGGCGAGATTTTGCTTGTAATTTTGATTGATAAATTTCAACAACAGCCGCTTTAACTGGCGAACCATCTGTAAGATGATTAACGCGAATTAAGCCTGATTCAGGAAACCACTGATTAAATACGCCCAAATTCGTCAATTCAACCAAGCCATAAGTCGTCGGTTCACGCCACAGTTCCTTACCATTCTCCTGATATTTATTAGTGCGGGCTTGCACTCCGTAAGCTAACATCCCCGTAGCAGCACTTATTTTTTCTCGCAGAGGAACGGCAATATCAACTGATTGATTTTTCTTACCCGATACCTGAAAGCTTTGCCAATCAGCAGGTTGTGGTAATAAATCACTACTATTATTAAAATAAACTAAATCTGTCGGTTGAACTACTCGATAAGCTGCTTTGTATTTCGATTCTGGTAAATTTCCCGTACTAATATTTAACTGTAAATCTTTACTTGTGGGGAAAATATTCAAATCTGATGGTACCCAAATATCCCCAGCTAAATCTCCAGTATCATATTTAACTGTGACAGGTTTACCCAAAGTTTGCCCAAACTTATCTTTGAGATTTCCACCAATAGTAATTGTATAAGTCTTGGCAGGTTCTAGCGCATAAGGATTGATACCGACAATTTTATCCTGATCATTTATTTGGATAATTCTCGAAATATCTTTTGGTGCTGGATTAATAGTAATATTTTCTTTAGCTGAATCTGGCAGTAAGACATTATTAAATTCTAGCTGCGGACTGCCTTTAATAAATCTTCCATAAGTTCCTCCTGAATCTGGCTGTCCATAAAAGTTAATTTTCTGAAATGCCAAAGGCGAATAAGTTACTAACTTGCTGGCAAATTCTTTCGCTGTAGTTAGATTGCCATAAGCAGGACGTATTCCGGGAGAAAATACTAGCCGATAAGGGGTTGCTTTTTCGAGATTTTGCTGGGGGATGAGATTATAAATCCAATTGCGTGCTGAGGGGTCAAATTTTTCTAAAGGGTCTTCTTCATTTTTTACTGATTTTTCTTCTTTGTTGAATTCGACTTTGAAGCCGACACCCTTGTTTTTTCCTTCAGGAATTAACTGTAAATGTTCTTGTACAGAAGTTAAATCTAATTCTACATTTGAAGTAAACTGTAACTTTTGTTGTAAATCAATTGGTTCAATATCAGCCTTCTCAATGGGATTTACACCGGGTAAATTAGTCAGGTTGATAGATTCGGTATTGAAAGTCCAAGGTAAATCTTTGTCTAGGCGATGATTTTTTAAATCGGCTAAACCTGCTTTGAGAGTGACTTGAAATCTTGTTGCTATTGGCAATGCTTTATCAGCTTGAAATCCTACCATGCGCGGTGTTAAAAAGCGAAATTCACCGGGTAAAGGCGGCGACAGTGCAAATTTTTGTAATAATTTTTGCTGTTCTGGGCTGTCAAGACTTTCAAGTGGGATTAAAGCTTCTTTAAAACGGATGCGGATTTGGTTGAGAGGTTTGGCATCCCCAATGGGACTAATTTGTTCAATCCAGTCTGGTAGTTTCGGCGGTGTGAGTGGGGATACTGCTGGGAGTTGTTCTTTACTTGAGTTGATAGCAAAAAAATTACACCCTGTCATCGTTAGCGTAAATGTAAACAGCAGAATAAACTGTATTGTTCTCTTCCGGCTTGAGGAATGGGCGATTTTTTTTAACGTAGACGCTTCTCTACGAGACGCTACGCGAACGGCTTGCCGCAGGCTACCGCCTTTCCTTCGGAACGCTACGCCAACGCGCAGCCTCTCGTAGAGATGGAGAATTTTATGGTAGGAACGGAGTAAAAATCTGATAATCATATTTTTTAGTAATTAAAAATTCATAATTTATAGGGAACAAAACTTTGCACCACTTTATTGAGTGGGCAATGTCAAGACTAATAAAGTACATCAGTTGACTAGCTATTTATACTCAAAATTTGGATTTAACTATGTTTATTTACATTCATAGCTAACTCAGTGTGATTGTTCCAAAAAATAACTACAATTCTTAACTATAAAGAACTATTTAAATTTTGCAAAGATGAATTTACATCTGCTAAGTTAGTATAATTTGATTATTAAGAATTTGACATATTTCCTGATCTAGATGTAATCGTTGGGTCAAAATTAAGGTAAGTATTCTTGGACAGGGTATTCCCTGATGAAACTAATTTCACGATCGCTATTCCAAATTAAGCGCAGTAGTAAGATTATCCTGGCTGGGCTGCTAATCTGCCTAGTGGTACGCTTACTACCATATTTTGCGCCCATTCGTACCGCAGATATTGCCCAAAATCAGTTGGCAATGCAATTTAGCGATCGCAATGGTTTACCATTAGGAACACTACTCACCCGTGACCAAGAGCATACATCAGTAGTACCACTAAATCAGGTTTCGCCCCAGTTTACCTATGCCATTTTAGCCGCCGAAGATGGCAGCTTTTACCATCATGGGGCGTTGGATATGAAAGCTGTTATCCGCGCCAGCCAAGAAGCCATCCACGCCAAACGAATTGTTTCCGGCGCTTCCACTATTACTATGCAGTTGGCGCGGATGTTAGATCCAGTGCCCCGCAGCTTCTCTGGTAAACTGAGTGAGATTTGGCTATCTTGGCGGTTAGCAGCAGGGATGAACAAAGATGAAATTCTCTCTGCATACATCAATCGGCTGCCAATGGGAGGGAATATATATGGTGTGGAAGCAGCCGCACGGACTTATTTTTCCATCCCAGCGAGTGAATTGAATCTTGCACAAGCTAGTTTGTTGGCTGCTATTCCTAATAATCCCACATACTTCAACCCTTACGAACATTGGGAACGACTGAAGCAGCGGCAAAAATACGTCCTTAATCGTATGGTACTAGAAAAGTATATAAGTGAGGCGATCGCCACCCGAACATCCGCCGAAAAGGTTGTCTTTCAGTCTCGCCAAAGGGGAATTATCGCCGCACCACACTTTTTATTTTGGTTAGCCAATCAGATTCCCCCTAACCCCCCTGACAAAGGGGGGAATCAAGCGGGGGAGCAATCCGTTATTCGCACAACTATAAATCGCCCTTTGCAGCAGTTTGTCGAAGCACAGGTACAGCAGGTAATTTCTTCTCTCGCCGCCAACAATGTCCATGATGCAGGGGCGTTGGTGATTGACAACCACACTGGTGAAGTTTTGGCTTATGTGGGTTCACCTGATTACTTTAATGAAGCCAAACTGGGACGCAATGATGGAGTACAAGCACTACGTCAACCAGGTTCTACCCTTAAGCCTTTTGTCTATGAACTAGCTTTAGAAAAAGGTTTAATTCGCCCAAATACGATTTTGGCAGATGTACCCGCCCATTATGCAATTCCCGGCGCAAAACTTTACAGCCCCACAGATTACACCGAAAGTTTTCTTGGTCCTGTGCGGGTGCGAATCGCTTTAGCAAATTCTTTAAATGTACCCGCAGTCAGGGTGTTAGAAAAAGTAGGTGTGGAAACTTTCTTAGAACGACTGCATCAACTGGGATTTGAACATCTCAATCAAACCCCAGAACATTATGGCTTGGGTTTGACTCTTGGTAGTGGCGAAGTTAGTCTCTGGGAACTTGCCCGTGCTTACCTGACCATAGCACGACAAGGAGATGCGACCCCCTTAGTAAGTACATTTTCTAATTCCCCAATCCAAAAGACGCTCTCTACGAGACGCCGCGCGAACGCAGACTCGCTAACGCTACGCTATCCCAAATCTAAAATCCCAAATTCGACAATATGGCAATTAATCACCAACATACTCAGTGACAGCTATGCTCGTGCAACAGCATTTGGTGTAGACTCGGTGTTACATTTACCCTTTGCTGCTGCTGTTAAAACTGGCACTTCTTCTAATTTTCGTGATACTTGGACTGTTGGCTTCACCACAGATTACACTGTCGCTACTTGGGTAGGCAATTTCAACGGTGAACCGATGCGACAGGTTTCAGGTGTGACAGGCGCAGCACCCTTATGGAATCGAATTATGTTACATCTGCACGAACATCAAGAACCAGCAGGTTTTCCATCTCCAGAAGGTTTAGTGCAATTACCTGTTTGTGCAGTTTCGGGGTTACGACCAACACCAGATTGTACCTCAGTGGTGCTGGAATATTTCTATCCTGAAGATAAAAGTAATTACGAAGGTGAAAATCAATTTAATTTGCCACCAGAGTATGATGAATGGTTGGCAAAACAACAGCAATCGAATTTTACTTCTACTAATTTGAGAATTTTATCTCCGCATCATGGCGATTTATTCTTAGTGTATCCAGGTGAAGAAGCGAAGCAAAAACTCGAATTTAAGTTAGCGGGAAATAAATCTGCACCAGTGGAGTGGTGGTTAAATGGTGAAAAGTTAGATACAAACTCAGCTAATTCTTTATTTTGGAATTTGCGTCCTGGTAAGTGGACTTTGGAAGCGAGAAACGGGGAAATGAGCGACAAGGTGAGTTTTCAGGTGGAGTTAGCTAATGTTAAACCTACGCGTCGAGGATTTTCTATTAGTAATAATTGAAATTGCTTAGATGCCGAGAGTTGTTTTTATAAAGATGTCTCTATATCAATCAATCGGGAACTATTGAAGTTGCCTGCTTGATAGGAATCTCAATCACAAATTCTGTCCCCTCACCAGGTGCAGAAATACACTTAATTTTCCCTTTATGTTTTTCCACTATAATCTGGTAACTAATAGATAATCCTAAGCCAGTACCTTTCCCTATAGGTTTAGTAGTAAAGAAAGGGTCAAATAATCTAGTTTGAGCTTCCTTAGTTATTCCTGAACCATTATCTTTAATACTAATAAGTATGCACTCTTTCTTTTTAACTTGAGTATGGATAATAATAGAACTAAGCTGTTTTTCAATCTCTCCTTTTAAACACTCTGTTTCCCATTGATATAAAGCATCAATAGCGTTACTTAAGATATTCATAAATACCTGATTTAATCCTCCTGCATAACATTCAACAAGAGGCAAATTACCATAATCTTTGATAATTGTAATTTCCTGCTGGTTATGATTTTGTTTGAGACGATACTGTAAAATTAATAGCGTACTATTAATTCCTTCATGAATATCAACAAATTTCATTTCTGCTTCATCAAGACGCGAGAAGTTACGCAAAGTTAGTACAATTTCGCGGATACGTTCAGTACCAACTGCCATTGATGATAAGATTTTCGGCATATCATCAATAATAAACTCTAAATCTATCTCATCAACTAGAGTAGTTATTTCTGGGCTAGAATTATAACATTGTTGCTGATACAGGGTAATTAAAGTTAGTAATTGCCGACTATATTCTCTAAGGTGGAGTAGGTTGCCATAAATGAAATTAACTGGATTATTGATTTCATGAGCAACACCCGCAACTAACTGACCTAATGAAGACATTTTCTCGGTTTGAACAAGTTGTACTTGAGTGTGTTGCAATTCTTTGAGTGTCTGTTTTAGTTGAAAATTTTTGTATTTTAATTTTGCTGTTCTCTCTGCAACTTGCATTTCCAATCTAGAATTAGTTTCTTCTAAGGCGGCTTGAGCAATTTTTTTATCTTTTAAGTATTGCTGCAATAAATGCAATACTAACAGCCATGCTGGAATCAGCATTACTAAACTTATAATAGATTCTAAAATTGCCCAAAAAATCCTTTGATAATATTCATCAATTTTGTCCTGTAATTGAAGTAAAATGTTATGCTTTCTTTCGGCAACACCATTAGCATAAATGCGTTTATTGTTTTCATATTCGCTGCTAAAAAGTAGTAGTTTAGCTTCCTCTTTTTGATTTTTATTAACTAAATCAAAAGATTGATATTCCATTGCAACCAAGCGCTGATTAGCAGCATCAATTATTTTGGCATCCTCATTTTTATATGCTTTAGGAGCAAGTTTAATAGATTCATTAATAGCAATATCTAGCTTAGGTTCAAATTGGCGATACCGTTGTTCCCAAATAAAGTTACCTGTGGCAGCATTCATCCGGGCTGACATCGTTAATACTTCATCAAGATAAGTAATTTCATCACTCAGCATTTGTAGCTTAAATTCATATTTAACAATATTATTGAAGCTATGATACACTTGCCAGTTGAGCCAAATTTGAGGAATAAATAAGAGCAATGTTAGCAGTACTGTTACAGTTACAAGTTGAGAAGAAACAAATCTCAGTTTATAAGGTAGGCGCATTTTAATACTATCTATCTAGATATTTTTTAATTGGATATTATCACCATTTAATACTCTTACAAAAGCTGATATTCGTCAGTATCGATACCGAAATAATCTCTTAAAAATCCTATATTTTCATTTTGATAAGCTTCAAAATCAATTTCATTTATTTGTTTTATTTTAATCTTTCTGCCATAAATGAATCCTAGTTTAAAACTTATGAAGTCTAGCTTACAAAATTTATAAGGAACTGGATATATAAATTCAGCAAAGACTTGATAGACGAATAAATGTAGTTGATTAGTCTTTAAGTCATTACCCATTGTAAATCCGATAACAAAGGCTTCATCTTGAGTAGAAATCCCTCTATTTAAAAGTATGTGAATATAATCATGATGCAGCAGGCTAATTTTTCCAGGTAATGCTACTAGGCTATTAGGGTTTTCTAGTAACCAAATGATCAAAGGAATTTTCGTCTCATGCTGTAAGCTAAATACTAATGAATGTGCTTTTTTTAAATTCATTTTAGCTATATCTAGTTGAAAAGCTTTCTCTAAATCAAAAGCCATATTCTTTGTATTGATAATCAAACAACTAACTTATTAGTATTTGTTTTTCTTCTAATTTGTCTATATTTATCAACAAAATTATTTTTATTTTTATAATTAAGTACAGTAAAAAGAATTTTACATAAAATCACAGTATTATCACGGAGATTTGTGCTAAGGACAAAGGCATCTAAATGAAAAATCATCGACTGAGATAAATTGCTGCAATTTTGCCCTAAAAAAGATGTTATCGCGTTTTAGTTGATGGTCTGTTTGTCACAGTCCTGAATTCGATGAATGCACTGCTCGATATCAGTAACGAATTAGATACCGGAAAGTGTCAAACTAAATATTAAGTTTATAGAAAAACCAACAAACTCAAACTATGACTCAGCCACCAACTGATTTAGACAAGAAAGCTGTATTTGAGCAGTTGTGGGAGATTACAAAGGAACTCCGCCAAAAATTAGAGGCTCGTTTTCAGTTACATCCAGACCCTTCTGTAGAAAATTTACAGCAATACAGCAGTCTCGATGGCAATATGAAGGGTTCGCTCACCGCTTTTTCCGGGGAAGAAATTGACTGGTTAGTGCATTCGTGGTTGGGAAACGCCCAAAAATCAAACTTTAGTACTATGCGTCTTACCACTTGGTTGAAGTCGCATATTCAGGTTCCTCATTTGGCCTTTGAGTTTGGCACACTTCCAAATATTTTCTTTTATATAGATTACATTCCCCGGACTGAGCTTTTAACCGATTTGGCATATCTCGATCGCTATTATGAGCCAGTTAATGAAACATTCTTAAAGTTACAGGAAGATTCGCGGCTCAAGGTATTTACTAGCAAAAGTGCGTATATTCGCCTATTTCAATCGCCTGTTAGCTTGTGCTATACAGGCGCACCTACTTTTGAAACCCTGGAACTAACTCGCACACTTGCACACGAAACACTCGATCGCTGGCTAACTTGGGTAGATGCAGCTGAATCTGTGCCAGAAGATGCACAGTCAGCTTTGGCAACTCGTGATTTGGCGCTGCGCCGGATCAGTGCGGAACGCGATCCAGGTAATAAATTTGCCGCACAGATGTTTGGATCGGAGTTGACACATAGACTTGTGCGATCGCTGTGGGGTGGCGATCGCACTCTATAAATTAGTCATTTTCCCCATGCCCCATGCCCCATGCCCCATGCCCCATGCCCCATGCCCAATACCCCATGCCCACTAATTTAGAATCCTACCGCGCTTTAGCACTGCAAGTTACCTGTCATGCAGTCAACCAAACCAGCGATGCCAAAGGCGGCCTACGCCACGAAGCGCGTTCGCTGATGCAAAACTCCATCAACCGCCTAGCTCAACAAATTGCTGCCAGTATCGCTTTCATTGGCTTCGATTGTCGTTTAATTGTATTGCCAGAATATTTCCTCACCGGTTTCCCGATGGGAGATTCTCTCGCAGGATGGGCAGAAAAAGCCTGTATAGAAATGGCTGGTGCTGAGTATGAAGCCCTTGGTAAAATTGCCCAAAAGCATAAAATATTTTTAGCAGGTAACGCCTACGAAGTTGACCCCAACTTTCCCGGCTTGTATTTCCAAACCTGCTTTATTCTTGACCCCTCTGGCTCAATCATCTTGCGGTATCGGCGGCTAAATTCCTTGTTTGCTCCCACCCCACATGATGTTTGGGATAAATATCTCGACTGCTATGGCTTAGAGGGAGTTTTCCCCGTTGCCAAAACTGCGATCGGTAATTTGGCAGCTTTAGCATCAGAAGAAATTTTGTATCCAGAAGTGGCGCGGTGTCTGGCGATGCGAGGAGCAGAGATTTTTGTTCATTCCACCTCGGAAGTATACAACAAAAACCTCACACCCAAAGACGCGGCAAAAATCACTCGCGCCGTTGAAAATATGGCATACATAGTTTCAGCCAATACCGCAGGCATCGCTAATATTGCCATCCCTATTGCTTCGGCTGATGGTGGCTCTAAAATCATTGACCATCGCGGAATCGTTTTAGCAGAGACAGGTGCAGGTGAGAGCATGGCAGCTTTTGCAGAGATTGATTTAGCAGCATTACGCCGCGATCGCCGCCGACCAGGGTTAAATAATTTACTTGCCCGTCAGCGGTTTGAACTATACGCCGAAAGTTATCGCCAATCACACTTTTACCCCGCTAATACTATGCTGGAAGGAGAAGTAGACCGCAAACACTTCCTGCAAACCCAGCAAGCCACCATTGAGCGGTTAAGCCAATTAGGGATAATTTGAATTTGGGAATGGGGCATTGGGCATGGGAAGTAATAACAAATGACTAATGACTAATGACTAATGACAAAACCAATAGAAGTCCGCAATCCTCGAACTGGCAAATTTGACTATGTAATTATCCCGCCGCCTCCAAAGCTGGTGGTACAGCAATGTAAGCGCACGCGCAGGGCGCAAGTTCGCTGGCAGGAGTTGGGTTTAGAGGGGAGAATTGAAGCCTTACAGCAGTGGAAGGAAGCGATATTATCTGGACGCGATCGCCTCACAGAAGCTTTGGTAAATGATACAGGAAGATTGTCAATCTCGGTATTAGAAATAGATTCTTTCCTCTCCAGCATCGATCGCTGGTGTCGGTTAGCACCGGAATTGTTGCAAGAATCTGCAAAAAATACAGCCATTCCGTTTATTGCCTTACAACAAACATCCGTTCCTTATCCCCTAGTTGGGGTAATTAGCCCGTGGAATTTTCCCCTGTTGTTGTCTACCATTGATACCATTCCGGCATTACTCGCAGGTTGTGCTGTCATTGTCAAACCCAGTGAAATTACTCCCCGCTTTGTAGCACCACTGATTACAGCACTCAACGCCGTCCCCAAACTACACGATGTATTAACTTTTGTTGAAGGAGCAGGCGCAACCGGATCTGTTTTGATTGAAAATGTAGATTTGATCTGTTTTACAGGCAGTGTCGCGACGGGGCGAAAAGTAGCACAGGCGGCTGCAAAGCAGTTTATTCCAGCTTTTTTGGAATTAGGAGGAAAAGATCCTGCGATCGTTTTAGAATCAGCCAATTTAGAATTAGCAACCTCAGCAATATTGTGGGGTTCCGTCGTCAACACCGGACAGTCATGCCTCTCAATTGAGCGAATTTACGTTGCTGAATCGATATTTGAAAAGTTTTATCATCAACTACTAACCAAAGCGCATCGTCTTGGGCTAGCTTACCCCACTGTTGAAAGCGGAGAAATTGGCCCCATCATCACCGAAAAACAAGCAGCCATTATTAGCGATCATCTCCTAGATGCAGTGGAAAAGGGAGCGGTAATTCACAGTGGCGGTGTAGTAGAAGACTTAGGAGGGGGTTGGTGGTGTCGTCCAACAGTTCTCACCCAGGTTAATCATTCCATGAAAGTCATGACCGAAGAGACTTTTGGCCCCATTATGCCAGTGATGCCTTTTTCCACAGTAGAGGAAGCAGTGTCTTTAGCGAATGACTCAATTTATGGATTGAGTGCTGCTGTCTTTGCTTTGGAGACCGAAGCCTTAGAAGTTGCCCAGCAGATAGATGCAGGTGGTATTAGTATCAACGATGCTGGACTCACCGCCATGATGCATGAGGGAGAGAAAAACGCCTTCAAATTCTCCGGTTTGGGAGGGTCACGCATGGGTGCGGCAGCGCTGAAACGGTTCATGCGAAAAAAAGCTATTTTGATTAAAACTAACGCTAGTAGTGACCCTTGGTGGTTTGATAATGAAGCATAAATATTATCAACAAACAGAGGGTAAGTTTTTAGAAGCGGTGTAATGCATCGACTTACAATGGCATTGCATCGACTTACAATGGCATTGCATCGACTTACAATGGCATTGCATCGACTTACAATGGCATTGTCTCGACTTACAATGGCATTGTCTCGACTTACAATGGCATTGCATCGACTCACAATGGCATTGTCTCGACTCACAATGGCATTGCATCGACTTACAATGTTAATGCCGACATTTAAGAGTTTTTGTAGGGTCAGCACTGCTTACTGTTGATTCAAACTGTTATTTTTAGGACTTATGCACTCAGATCCCCCAACCCCCTTAAAAAGGGGGCTTTAGAACTTCCCCTCTTTTTAAGGGGGGTTAGGGGGGATCTAGGTTTCAGCCGTCAGTGCGTAAATCTTAATATTTATCTTGTGTTGTGCGCCTTACCTACGTTTGTTAAAAGGTGAATTGGAATGTCAAATATTCGAGAAGCAATGCCCGTACTTGCCCGTCATGAAGGAGATTGGGTAGGAACTTATACATTAATTGATACAGCAGGAAAAATCCTGGACAAGTATGAGTCTCACTTAACTTGTCAATTTCCAGAAAATGACTCTCATCCCTACTACCAAATCAATCGCTATAAGTGGTCTGATGGTAAACGAGAAGAGTACGAATTTCCAGGAATCTATAAAGATAATAAACTCTGGTTTGATACCGATCGCATTGAAGGAAAAGCCTGGGAAGCTGATGATTCAGTTGTTATTTTGTGGTTTGCTTATAAGACAAACCCAGAAATGAACTTATATGAAATGATCTACATTAGTCCCGACAATAACAATCGTGCCCGCACTTGGCATTGGTTTAAGAATAATCAAATCTTTCAACGCACCCTAATTCAAGAAGAACGGCTAAAATAGTAATTTGTCCACTGAGATAACCACTAATTATTCTCCAGTCCGCCTGCGCGAGTTATGCAGGCGGATTCTGTATGACTTTCATCTCGAATCTCAACTTAGTAAGGTAAACGCATGGTCAAAGGTGACAAAATAAACTTTTCTACCCCTAGCGGGTTTCCAGAATTTCTGCCTAGCGAAAAGCGTCTAGAATTATACTTGCTAGATATCATCCGTAGAGTTTTTGAAAGCTATGGATTTACGCCCATCGAAACACCTGCTGTCGAACGTTTAGAAGTGCTGCAAGCTAAAGGTAATCAAGGCGACAATATCATCTATGGAATTGATCCCATCTTGCCACCAAATCGACAAGCCGAGAGAGATAAATCGGGCGAAACTGGTTCGGAAGCAAGAGCTTTAAAGTTTGATCAAACAGTTCCTTTGGCGGCATATATAGCCCGTCACCTGAATGAATTAACCTTTCCCTTTGCTCGCTACCAAATGGATGTGGTTTTTCGGGGTGAACGGGCGAAAGATGGGCGTTTTCGTCAGTTTCGTCAATGCGATATTGATGTAGTTGCTCGTCGTGAACTCAGCTTGCTCTATGATGCTCAGATGCCTGCAATTATCACAGAGATATTTGAAGCAATTAATATTGGTGATTTTCTGATTCGCATCAATAACCGTAAAGTTCTGACTGGTTTCTTTAAATCATTGGGAATTGCTGAAAATCAAATTAAATCGTGTATTGGTATTGTTGATGCTCTAGAAAAGATTGGTGAAAATAAAGTAAAACAAGATTTAGAAAAAGAAGGAATTTCAGCAGAACAGGCGCAAAGAATCATTGAATTTATCAAAATAGACGGTTTGGTTGATGAAGTCTTAGATAAGCTCAAGCACCTCGCCCAAAATCTGCCAGAAACCGAGCAATTGAGCTTAGGAGTTACCGAATTAGAAACGGTAATTACAGGGGTGCGGAATCTCGGAGTTGCCGAAAATCGTTTCTGTATTGATTTATCCATTGCCCGTGGTCTTGATTATTATACCGGCACAGTTTACGAAACAACCCTATTAGGACATGAAGCTTTAGGTAGTATTTGTTCTGGCGGGAGATATGAAGAATTAGTCGGGGTATTTTTGGGCGAAAAAATGCCTGGTGTAGGCATTTCTATTGGCTTAACTCGCTTAATTAGTCGCTTGTTAAAAGCTGGGATTCTAAATACCTTAGCGGCTACACCCGCCCAAGTGATGGTAGTAAATATGCAAGAAGATTTAATGCCCACTTATTTAAAAGTTTCTCAATATCTCCGTCAGGCGGGAATTAATGTGATAACTAACTTTGATAAGCGTCCTTTGGGCAAACAATTTCAATTAGCAGACAAGCAAGGAATTCAATTTTGCGTAATTATTGGTTCTGAAGAAGCAGCAGCGCAAAAATCTTCGCTCAAAGATTTGAAAACAGGTGAGCAAGTAGAAGTACTACTAGAAAATTTGGCTGAGGAAGTTAAAAGAAAGCTTAGTTAAAAGTTGATTGATAAAGTAGCGACTGTCTATTGCAATGCGTTACGGCTTCCGCCGCATACACCCTACTTATTTGGAAGTCCTTTATGAGTTTGTCTGATCTCCCTAATCTCTGGGTTCCTTTAGCACTTTTAGGTTTAATTGTTATAGCTGCTGTATTTTTTAGCCGCAGCAATTGATATTTAAAGCATTAAGGTTCAGTTAGTTCTATGTTCGCTGTTGTCACACCCGATACAATCCATTTGCCCCCAGGTGCAGTAGTACGCCTACTTGGAAGTTGGCAAGATTATCAAGCATTGAATGAACAATTAGGCGATCGCTCTTCGCCTCGTATTAAGTATCGAGATGGAGAAATTCTCTTGATGGCACCGCTACCAGAGCATGGGCGTAAAGTAAGTGTAATTGCAGATGTAGTAAAAGTTTTGCTCGATCATCTGGGACAATAATACGAGGCATTTACCCCAATCACAATGGAACTGCCACAGGAAAGTGGTATAGAACCAGACTACTGTTTTTATATTGAAAACTGGGAGGCGAAAGCAGGTAAAAACCGCATCAATTGGGGCGTTGATCCATCACCCGATTTGGTGGTGGAGATAGACATCACCAGCTACACCGATGTGAACGATTACCTGCCTTATCGAGTACCAGAAGTTTGGTTGTTCAGGAAGAACCAGCTTGTGATTTACAGATTACAAGGCGATCGCTACACTGTTGAAACTAGTAGCCGTTATTTCCCTAACATCAATGTGTCAGAAGTAGTCACAGAGTGTTTAAAAATTGCCTACGAGCGTAATACTAGCGCTGCTATTCGGGAATTACGGCGGAAATTGGCGAGTGATAATTAAATATTTATTTTGCGGAGTAGCTTAAAGAAAAGTGCAACCATCGCATATCAAGGATCATCTCGTAGATAATCTTCATGAATGGCGACGACTACTTGGTACGATAAACTACAGAATGTCACAATTTAACTCTCAAGTAAATAAAAAGGAATGCGTACATGGGAAAAGGGAGATTAGAAGCATTCAGCGATGGGGTAATTGCCATTATCATCACCATTATGGTGCTGGAAATCAAAGTACCGCATGGATTCGATTTAGCTGCGCTGCGTCCGCTAATCCCGGTATTTCTGAGCTATGTGCTGAGTTTTATTTATATCGGCATCTACTGGAACAATCACCATCACCTACTACAAGCAGTCCGACAGGTTAATGGGCATATACTTTGGGCTAATCTGCATCTACTGTTTTGGTTATCCCTAATTCCCTTCGTCACTGGCTGGATGGGCGAGAATCATTTTGCTGCCATGCCAGTTGCCCTTTATGGTACGGTATTGTTGTTGGCTGCGATCGCTTATTTCATTCTTACCCGCACCCTGATTTCTTACCACGGCAAAGATTCGACTCTCGCGATCGCAGTTGGTGAAGACTTCAAAGGAAAAGTATCGGTGGTATTCTATGCTGTGGCAATTCCACTTGCCTTTGTGAACTCATGGTTTGCCTGTGCATTGTACGTTTTAGTCGCAATCATCTGGCTGATCCCTGACCGTCGCATTGAGAAGACTCTCACTTCCTAAACGAATTACCTACAAGACTCTCCTTAATTAAGATTCTGGAACGATCGCAACACCATCTCTGAGATTGAGCAAACCTGAAATAATAACTTTATCTTCTGGCTGTAATCCTTCAATAACTTGGTAATTATTGTCTTTGATCTCGCCTAGCTTCACTCGCCTTTGCCGAGCTACTTGTTGGGATACACCTTGGGGAGATGTCTCGGTTTCAACTACATAAACAAAAGTGTCCCCACCGACACGAGTCATTGCTGTTGTGGGGATTAAAACTCCGGGGCGCTGATTCCAGAACACTCTAGCCCTGACTAATTGATCTGCACGCAACTGACCATTAGGGTTGTTAAAAAGTGTTTTGATTAGTATCGTTTGTGTTTCATTACTGGCATTAGGTGCAATGAAAAATACTCTACTTCTACCTAGCTTCTGACCTTGTGTGTTCATAACCTCCACTGGCATTCCCTTACGCAGTTGGGGCCCTTGCTGTAGTGGCACAGAGATGTTCACTTCTAAAGGTCGATTTTGGGTGATATTAACTAATTGTGTGGAAGTATTAACTAAATCACCGACTTTCACAGCAATGTTACCAACTGTGCCACTAAAGGGAGCAGTAATTTTGTCAGACTGGGGCTGTTGTGTTTGAGTATTTACATTAGCTTGCTGTAAGGATTTTTCAGCTTGCAATATGCTGGTTCGTTGTGCTTGAATCCTGGAATCAATTGCATCAAGACTAGTCTTAGCAGTGGCGAGCCGATTAGCAAACTGATTACTAGTCTGTCGAGACACGGCTCCTTGTTGAGCTAGGGTGACAAACTTTTCGTAGTTCTGCTGGTACAATTGCACATTTGCAACGTAGGATGGTCGTTCTGCTTCCAGAGATTTTAGTGTAGCGCGGGCATTTGCCAGTTGCATTAAAAATGCTGGAGGCACAGTATTCTTAAGAGCGATCGCTGCTTGTGGTGTACGATCTACTTGGAGAATTGCCGCTCCTGCTGCGACTGGATCTCCCGATTTTACAAGTATCTGGGTAACTTGCCCCTGAATCCTTGGCTGAAGCGTGACTGAGCGCTGGGATTTTAGGCTAGCAATAAAATCTGAACTTTCCTCAATTATGCCGCTTTGTACTGTCGATATTTTGACTCTTACCCCTTGAGGTTGAGCGCTAGCAGTTGAAGGCGCTGAATTTTGCGGAGTGAGCAAACGCCAAACTATAATTGCTCCGCCTCCTAACAATAGTAGTGCAGGTAAAAATAACCAAAGCCACCGCCGTTTTCCAGAAGGTGGCTCAAATGAGGTTTGTGGAGGTTTGTCTCCAAAATCAGTTTGAGGCTCAGGGGATGTCATGGCTTTTGAGGAACTTAAGGAACAAATTGACTAGAATTCAATCAAAATTTCATCTATGTGATCTTGAAATTACTGATTTAGCATGAGGTTTTGTGGCAAATTATGTGTTACCCCATCCAAATATACAGTTTTGATGATTCTGTCTAAATCTACCCAAAGGTGAATCCCTAATTTTCCATCCTGTTATTCGAGACAAGGTTTGGTGATGCTGGCATACCCATCCCACAGCGATCGCGGCAACAGTGGTAGGGCAGTGGCGAGGTAGGTGACTTTAGCTGAAATGTCCAGATGGTAAGGCTTATAAAAACTTTTTGGTTTACTAAATTTTGTAATAATGTAACTTTTTATTTTTATTTTACGAACGCATAATAAAACATGAAAATCTTAAATAGGTTTTTTAATAAGTTGATTCTTTTCAAATATTAATTTATTATTCACCACTCTCCAAAAGGTTGATTTTACGATTTTTCTAAAAATTGGGAATTTATTAAATATGCAATTCAAAGCGATCGCAACAAATTTAATAAAATTTAATCGGATCGGTACACTCCTAGCAGTTGGAATAGTAGTTTCTATAGGAATACCTGCATTAGCGGCTGTTTCAAGGACTAATGTGAAACCCAATACTAGTAATTCTAGTCGTTATATTACAGGTGGTACTGAGGATAATGGTAGGAACACATTGTATATTTGCTCAACCATTGTTGATGGGGAGTATACACCTGGAAAATACTATCCACCAAATCAAAGATGCTACGTTGCATGGGGAGGTAAAGAATATTCGTACACATCGCCAATCAGATTCTACGCAACTAATAGCTGGACATGGGGAAATTTTCCGGGGTACATCGTTGGTAATAATCTTGCTGGTGGCACTGAGAATAATGGTAGAAACACATTATATTTTTGCCGAGCCAAGGTTGATGGCGAGTATACACCAGGGAAATACTATCCACCAAATAAAACTTGCTACGTTCCTTGGGGTGGACGAGAATACGTATACAGGAGCAATTTCCAGATTCTATTTGTAAACTAAACTGGTAGTTGGCAACTTTTGGTGAAGATAGAAAAAATGGCTTGAGCGGATGGTTAAAAAAGGTCAACTCCAAAGCTCAAGCCAGCAAGAATTATCGGCTCAGTAACGCTATTCCAGTCCCTAGCATACATTTAGGGACTGGAAAATCCGTGAATGCTGTACGCTACAAACTGGCTGCGTATTTGTAGGTGAGAAGTCGGTAAATATGATTTTTTATGGCTTGTTAGAAATCCGGGTTTTGTTCAACTCACTAGACTTCTTGCATAAATCAAAAATTAAGAACCCCACCCCGCATTTGCTTACGCAAACGCTCCCCTCGCCGCTTGCGGGGAGGGGTTGGGGGTGGGGTGTTTGGGACTTTTGCAAGAGGTCTACTGTAATAACTGTTCCCACACTCTCATTCGCCAATCTATCCACTGCACACACGGCATAGGTTCCCGCTAGTTGGACGGTAGCGAAGGTTGTGCCAGCAGACAAAAATCGCCCAATTGTCCAAGTAGGTTGGGTTGAGGAACGAAACCCAACATTTTGCGGGGTTTGTTGGGTTTCTACAAATATTCTTAACCGAGCAGTATTGTGTCCACTGCTACATCAAAAAAAGTCTTACATCAGGTCATGTAAATATGATTTTTTATGGCTTGCGAGAAATCTGGGTTTGGTTCAACTGACTGTAATAACTGTTCCCACACTCTCATTGGCCAATCTATCCACCGCACACACGGCATAAGTTCCCGCTAGTTGGACAGTAGCAAAGGTTGTGCCAGCAGACAAAATTCGCCCAATTGTCCAAGTATCGCCACTCTGCCGATAAAGTGTCCAAGAACGAACTGGCTGATTATCTCCAGGCTGCCAACTCAGTTTGCGGTTATTGACTTGTAATCCAATGGGCGGAGGGGGTGGTGTTGTATCCTGCCAAGGCAAAGTAGGCGGTAGCGCAGGTTTGTTATAAAGCAGACTTTGGAATTTATCAGCAATGCCCTGACTATTTTCTGTCAAAACACTGAGATTAAAGAAGATATTCCCCAGTGACAACTGTCCAGCTTGGCTACGACTAATTTTCACTTGCTTTTCAATCTCATCACTCTCTCGACTCTTGTTGCTTGGTTCTGTCAAATTGTTACCAGCGTAAACATGTCTTTGCTTTGTGTTTACCTGTGTCCACCACTTTAGCAACGCCGGATAACTTTGTTGTGGTTGATCTGTGCGCCAGTAAAGTTGAGGCGCGATATAATCAATCCAGCCTTGTTCTAGCCATTTCTTCGAGTCAGCATACAGCACGTTGTAAGCATCCAACCCAGTAATCCCAGTGGGTTGTCCGGGGCGATAAATCCCAAAGGGACTAATACCAAATTTCACGTCGGGTTTGGCTGCTTTAATTCCCTGGTAGAGGCGCTGTACCATTTTGTTAACATTGTCCCGTCGCCAGTCGCCAAGGCTGAGTGTACCACCAGTTGCCTTATATGCAGCGTAGGTTTTGTTATCGGGGAAAGGTTGTCCCTCGATGGGATATGGATAGAAATAATCATCTAAGTGAATGCCATCAACATCGTAGCGCTTTACTACGTCGATAATTACGTTGTAAGCTCTGTCCTGAACTATTTTCAGTCCTGGGTCCATCCAGCGCTGAGTTTTCCATAAATAAACGCTTTCGGGATTGGTAGCTGCGATGTGGGGACGGACTGTTTTAGCTGGGTCGGTGGAAGTGCTAGCGCGGTAGGGGTTAAACCAAGCATGGAGTTCAATATTGCGCTTGTGACATTCTGCGATCGCAAACGCTAAAGGATCATAAAATGGTTCTGGTGCTTGACCCTGAGTTCCTGTAATCCAAGCACTCCAAGGCTCTAATTGAGATTCATACAAAGCGTCTCCCTCCGGTCGCACCTGGAAAATCAGAGCATTGAAGTTTAGCGCTTGTAATTTAGTAATAATCTCGGTAAGTTCAGCTTTTTGTTGAGCAACTGAAAGTCCTGGTTTAGAAGGCCAATCACCATTCCACACAGATACTACCCATGCCCCCCGGAACTCCCGGCTATGATTCACCTTAACACTACCGACAGGTGTGGGTGTTGGTGTGGGTGTTGGTGTGGGTATCGGTGTCGGTGTCGGCGTGGGCGTTGATATTGGCGGCTGTACTAGGTAACTAGAGGCAATTTTTTCAGCCTGACCTAAATACACCAAAGCTTGATAAATAATCACTGCCACATCTGCACGAGTGGCTGCGAGATTAGGATTGAGTAATTTGATATTTGGGAAACTAACCACCAATCCAGCGCTAGTAGTAATAGCTACGTGATTTCTAGCATACTCAGGAATCTGAACAGAATCTTGATAAATTTGTGAAAGTTGTGAGAGGAGGTTAGGCTTTACCTTGGTGGCAATTTCTAAGCCTCCTACCAAAGAAACTAAAACTTCTACTCTAGTAATTCGGTTAGCGGAACGGAAAGTTTTATCAGGAAATCCGCTAATAAATGCTTTTTCGTAAGCTGTTTGAATGGCGGCTGCTGCCCAATAATTAGTGGGTACATCAACAAAGGGGATATACTGCCGCTTCTTGGAAACTGTCCCAAATGCGTTGGTGATGATTGCCGCAAATTCAGCGCGGGTAAGTGAGTTATCAGGGCGATAGGTGCCATTAGGCAACCCACTGACAATACCACGTTGGGCTAAGGCTGTAATAAATAAGCGTGCCCAATGGTTTTGAATATCCGAGAAGGGAGTAGCAATAGATACCATTGTTGATTGCAGCTAGCTGGCCTTGATTTTGATTTCCTTAGTTAATTTAGCAATTTTCTTGGCTATCACTGCTGCAATGTATTATAAACTTTCACTACTTAAGTTTGGGAATGGGGATTGGGCATTGGGCATTGGTTTTTCTCCCTCATCTCCCTCATCTCCCCACTCCCTACTCCCATCTACTAAGTAGCATTTGTAGCTTGGTCAGTAGGATTCAAGGTAGAACGCGCATTCAATGAAAACATCACGCGTGAAATGCCAGTGAAGAGAATACTCACACCAACTAGTGTCCCAAGAAGCCAGGGCGCATTGAAAGGCCACTGGAACCAAATCATTCCGCCCAAGACTAGGGTAATAATGCCATTAAAAAGCACCCATATCCAGTTATTTTGGGGACGTAACTGGAATGCCAGAATTAACTCAAATGTACCTTCAGTTAGCAAAAAAGTACCAAGTAACAGAGTCAGTGTCAGAACACCAGTGTAAGGGTAAACAAACAGCATTATGCCCGTTGCAATATAGAGTCCGCTCAATAGAAGTTTCCAAATAAAACCTCCTTGTTCGCGGGTTTGAGTGGCATAAACTAGTTTTGTAAATCCGGCGAAAATCAAAATCACCGCAATCCAACTTTCGGCAAATAGGGTGGTGAGATTAGGCGCTGCGATCGCAATAATCCCCAAAACGCTCAGGAGAACACCAGTTATCAGTGACCCATTAACATCCTTGTTAGTATCTCTAGAAACATCGGTTGTCATAAAATCTTTTTCCTATTCTTAGACTAAACTCTACATTTAGATTAGGGAATTTCTAAGTAACAGCGTATGAACCCTAAGATAGACTCATCAGTATTAACTGAATCCTGAGCGTGACTAAAATTCCCGACTTTGAGACACTAAATCAATCATTTGATGACAACTGTATTGTCTCTAAGTAAGCCTCATAATAGTTCTGCAAGACTGCTTAGGCGTTCATAAACAGGGATGAGACGATCTCCTTCAAGTTCAACAGAAGTATTTGGATAATTCTGAATAGCTCCAATTAGTGTAACTTCACCATTTTGTTTAATAGATGCACTTAAAGCGCTTCGCAACGCCTGCTGATCTAGTTGTCCTGCGGGAGGGTGAACTACCTCACCAATTTGGCTAACTAAAATTGGCCCTGCCCAACTAGACAGTAAGCTATTTAAAAAGGCAGCATCGGCTTTTATTGGGGCTTTCAGTGCCTTACGAGCTACTGCGGGGTCTTGTTTGGCCGCCTGCAAATAAGCCGTTAATGTTGGGGTAGTCTTACCAGTTTCTGTAAACTGACTTAATTCTTCAACAGATATTTGCCCCTGAAAAGTACCATATTTTAAAACAACTTGCTCGGCTGCATTCGCATTAGTACTTGAGAATAAAACAATAGCGCCTAAACCTAAAGCTACTGTCTGAGTGAGTAACTTAGTGAATTTCCGATTGTTTAATCGATTGAAAAGTTGATAAATTTGCATTTTGTCAAACTTGATAATGGTATGGAGCGTAGATATGCAAAAAATGCTTATGCCTTAGTATTAAACGCTTTCATTAGGCCAAGCTGCATGAGGTAGTATTGATTTTTCTTCGTCTAAGGTTGGTGCAGGTACACCCAAATGCTTCCTTGCAGTTTCTTCAGCTAGCTTTCGGTCATGGTCGTTCTCAAACTGACTCTCATCTAACAAATGAGGGTTTTTTACCGCTTCATCTCGGCTTGGTCGATAACCATTTTTCCACCTGTACTTCCAGTCCATAATTTGAAAGGCAGATATACTGCAATTTTGTTTCCTAGTTCTTCATCGTAGGCGCTGAATGGAAAGTGATACTCCTGCTATGGGTTGAAGAGGCTCATTCAGAGGGTACAAATTTTACACGTTAGAGTAAGAAGACTATAAAGTGTAAAATTAAATACATTGCTACGCTGAGAACAAGTCATGAGTAGCGATCGCAAATGTAATAACTATTCTCATGATCTGGGATCGCTGCTGGGTGTCATAATAATCAAGCGCCTGATAGTATGTCTGCTAAATGATGACTTTATCACCCTAAAGTTACAGATGCAGTTTAAATTTAGTGCAAAAATTCTAAAATTTATGTCTAAAGAAATAAGCACAAAATTAACCTGATTATGCTTAAAAATTGTGTATTCACAAAAAAGTCACTCTCAATCAATATCTCTATAGATATAACTAAAAAAGCTAATTTTAGGATAATTCCATCTGTAGACTCACGCAATTTTAACAAAAAAGGTTGATACTGAAAAATAACTTTACCAGTATTAAACTTGATTGTAATAAATAATTACAGTTCAGGAAAAGCAAATAGAAAAAACAGTACAAACAATGGCAACTTCTACAGACCGCAATCAACAGATTCAAAAGCTGCATGAACTAATCAAAGATATTGATTATGGTATGTTTACCACAGTCGATGATGATGGTAGTTTGCATAGTTATCCCATGTCAAAGAGTGGTGAGATTAACTCTGAGAGCATACTCTGGTTCTTTACATACACTGATTCTCATAAGGTGACTGAAATTGAACACCATGAGCAGGTCAATGTTAGTTTCTCGTCACCTGAACAGCAGCGATACGTTTCTATCTCAGGTACAGCGCAACTCGTCAAAGACCGCAACAAGTTGCAAGAGCTATGGAAGCCGGAACTTCAAACCTGGTTTCCTAAAGGACTGGACGAACCCGATATTGCTTTGCTCAAGGTAAATATTAACCAAGTTAACTATTGGGATAGTGTATCGAGTTTCAAGCCACAAACAATTACTTTTTAATACCCTCACGCCTTTAGAGGATGTTTTAAAAGTCCGATTGTAGGTATCCAAACGTTTTAGATCCTCCTAAATCCCCCGATAAATTGGGGGACTTTGATTCCAGTTCCCCCCTTTTTAAGGGGGGTTATGGGGGATCAACAAGTGCCTAAAATCATAGCCAAATACTTTTCAAACATCCTCTTAAGTAATTACTAATTCGTAATTCGTAATGACGCTCTCTACGAGACGCTAAAAGCGAACGCGGACTCGCTACCGCTACGCCAACGTAATTCGTAGTTAACAATTCAATTACGAATGATTTTAAGGTAATTGTTGGACAAAATTGGCAAACGGGGCAATCGAAGCTCTGGATCAGGCGAAAAAGGTAAAGTCAGGTTCGTTGGCTTTACGGGTCACAAAGACCCCGCTATTCATCTAAAAATGCTCTCCTACAATTACCCATTTGATGCAGTGCAAATGCCGCTTAATTGTTTTGATGCTACTTTTAGAAGCTTTGAGCGCCAGGTACTACCGGAACTCAATAAACGGGGAATTGCCGTAATTTGCATGAAAAGTCTCAGCGGCAATGCTGATGCAGTCAAAAAAGGTGTAGTGACTCCCCAAGAAGCCATCCGCTATGCCATGAGTTTACCGATCGCCACACTCGTCACCGGTATTGATTCTCTGAAAGTACTGCGTCAAAATTTAGCGTCGGCGTAGCCCGCCCTTAAACATCGCCCGTGGCTTTCAACCGATGCAGGCAAAAGAAATACAGGCGTTGCGCGATCGCTGTGCCCAATACGCTGCCGATGGAGGTTTTGAACTCTTCAAAACCTCCAAGCAGTTTGATGCTGATCAAGGCAGAATCCAACACGGCTTTCCACCCCAAAGCCAAGTGCAAACATGAGACTGGGGAAATAAAATTTATCGAGGAAGCCAGGAGGCAGAGGGAACAAATATTTAATTTCACTCATATCTCTTTTGTGTAAAATCGTAGTGTATTTAAACGCAGAGGGACGCAAAATAAGCGCAGAGTGTTTTTAAAGCAATGTTGTATTTAGGAAGTATCAGATGTCGCACAAACAATTGATTTATTGCTGGCAAAAATGGTTACTTCCCATCTTGATATCTGCTACTGTGCAAGTAGTGGTAATCATTGGTCTAACATTAGGGGTGTTGGGCATCTTAGGAAGCACTGCTAGTCTGAGTTATGCTCAAGCTGTTTTTCCTAGTTCTGTTGCAGGTAATGCTCAACTGGTAAATACTACTAGGCACATCCAGGAGCAACAGACACCATTAAAATCAACAGTGCTAAATGCCACTGTATATCACAGTCCTGATTGTAACTGTTGTGGCGGGTGGATTGATCACTTAAAGGCACAGGGTTTTAAAATCACAGATTTTTCTACGCCTGACATCGAAGCAGTTAAACAAAAGTACAATGTGCCGGATAACTTGTCATCTTGCCACACAGCAATTGTTAATGGATATGTCATCGAAGGACACGTCCCAGCAGACGACATCAAACGTCTGGTTCAAGAAAAGCCAAATGTTGTTGGTTTATCTGTTCCTCAAATGCCTGTAGGCACTCCTGGGATGGAGATCGGGAATCGAAAAGACCCGTTTTCGGTGTTTTCCTTTGATCGCCAGGACTCAGTTGCAGTATTCAATAAGTATCGTGGTCAGTCCTAAGTGAATTAAAAGAGTTGCTCATTACTTACAGCAGACTGCAACCTAATAAAGTACACCCCTCTCTACGAGACGATGCGCGTAGAGAGGGGTGGACGGTCTTTTAACTCAAAACTCAGCACTCTTCATTTAGAACCAGGTTTAATCAACTGCGACAAATGACTTAACCATCTCCTAAACCAGAACCCAGATGCTACGCTTGGAACATTTTGAGAAAGAAGCTCAATAGCATGGTTACAATCTTGCAGACTGGCATCGAGTCCCATTGCATGATAAATTTCACGAGCATTGCAAAAGGCATTCATCGCTTCTGATTCTCGATTGATTTTTTCTAACACTAAACCCAAATTAAACCAGGCGTTTGCTTCCCCATTTCGGTTATCAAGATCCCTTTTGATCTCTAATGAATGCTGATAAAACTCAAAGGCCTTGTGGTACTGTCCCAAAGCTTTATAAGCACTACCCAACCCACTTAAGGCCATGGCTTGCGCGTTGCGATCGCTGATGAATTTTGCCAGCCCTAACCATTGTTGGTAAAACTCAATTGCTAGTTGGTAATATCCCAATGATTCATAAGTATTGCCCAAACTTCCCAGGCTTATGCATTCCCCAGTCCAATCGCCTATTTTCTTGGTTATAGTCAACCACTGCTGATAAAACTCTATAGCTTGCTCGTACTTACCCAGGTATTCATAAGTATTGCCCAAACTTCCCAAGCTTATGCCTTCCCCAGTGCGATCGCCTATTTTCCTGGTAATACTTAACCACTGGTGATAAAATTCAATCGCTCGCTGGTATTTGCCCAGTGATTGGTAAGCGTTACCCAACCCAGATAAAGATTTAGCTTCTTCTAAGCGATCGCCTATTTCTCTAGCTATATCTAACCACTGCTGATAAAACTCAATTGCTAGGTGGTACTCGCCTAGTGACTGGTAAGCATTGCCCAAACTTCCCAAAGAAATGACTTCCCCATTGCGATCGCCTGTTTCTCTGGCTTTTTCTAAGCACCGCTCTTCAAACTCAATGGACTCAATATTATTTAGGCCCCCGGATCTTATTACTTCTGTCATTCTCTATAGAAATTTTTGCTCAATAAGCTGTCGATTATACAATTTTCTGTGCCTTTAGCACAGGATCAGTACAACTTATAGGGAGAAGTTATCTTAAAACTTAGAAATATCTTCTTCAGTATCAAACCTTCTTTTATACGCAGTCTTTTAGGTGTATAAAAGGATTTAGATAGAAGAAAAACCAAATCAATCAGCAGCAGCGTAATCGGACAATACGTTGAGTTCTAAATTAACAGCACTTAGATAATTTTGATCGTTTAAAACTTGTGATGGTAATTTATCTGCATTAACAGCAGCTTTAACCAAATCTTTCGCAATAATATTTCTATTCTGAGTTTTAAGTATTAGCGCTTCTCCGCTAGGAATACCGTGTTGTTGCAGACCTCCTTGATAAGCAAAAGTAACTAGATTCAAAGGCTGGAGGTAATTCACAGAAGTCGAGTTACTGGATAAATTGTTAGAGTTAACAGCTAATGTTTCACTGTTATTGGTAGTAGCTGTTTGAGCGCCAGCGATTCCAGGTATAAGAGTAATAGAAGCAAAAATAAGTGCAGAATTTATTAAGGTAGCAAGTTTCATAAGTTATATTTAGGTAAAATGCAATCGGTGTTCTTTAGTAATAGAGTCCTCTTTATTATTAATCTCAGCTTCCTTCAGTCAGGTCATCTGATCGGTTGATCTATGACTCACCCAAAAGGGTGAGCTAATTGAGCGACACAAAGAACATAGAGACTCAGTTAAGTCCAGACACAGAGAAGATTGGTTGAAATTTTTAAGTACTTAACTGAGGCGAATTGAACATTTATGCAATTTTTCGATTCGCCTCTTGAATTCCCCTAACAAAGCAGAAGTTGCTGCGGCTGATGACTCAAACGCGCTCATTAGCCCAAGCCGAATCGTGAGTATTTCCACATCAGGATGTCACACCATTTCACACAAACCCTGATACATAAAGATTTCTTGTAAGGGCACAGCATTTCTGTGCCCCTACCAACGTATTTGTATCATTATTAAAGTAAAACGCTGTCAGAGAAAAAACACTTAGTGCTGCTTTGCTAAAGCCTCTCTACATACCTAAAATTCTCGCTTGGGAGAAAAAACTTGACAGTAAAGTGAATTTTTAGTATAAATGTACTATTAAATCACTTAATGTTGCATAAAACTTTACCACTCCCGACTACGCCAATAAGAGAGTACAAAATAAATGAAGCTATCTAAGGTAGACTTGAGCAGTTTAGTAGCGATCGCTCACTCTGATGGATATTTGCAGTTGTTGCTCGACCGAGGCGAGGAATTAGAGTTTTTGGAAATTCCGGCGCCAATACAAGCTTATGAAGGATTGCAAGAACTTAACGAGGCGATTGCCGAAACGACTGCATTACCCTTTGAAGAAGAACCAATTGTGATGCTACCAGTTGTCTCCTCAATGGCTATGGCTCTAGGCTACGATCGCAACGAACAGATTTTGCAAGTTGAGTTTCAAAGTGGAGCGGTTTATCAGTACTTAGGCGTAGACGAGGATACTTGGGAAGATTTACATTCCTCTGGCTCGATTGGCAGCTTTTTCAATCAAGAGATTAAAGGTAGATATGACTGCGATCGTCTAGATAATGCAGATTAATGACTAATAACTGTATGTAGGGTTTTCAATAATTCTTGCGTTGTGTAGGGTTTAGGTAAAAAGGCAGTATACTCAGCCGTTTGATCGATCGGTACTTGCTCACTTGTTGCCAGTCCACTAACAGCAATAATCGGCAATCGCGGATTTATGCCTTGCAAAGTGCGAATAGTAGTTGCTCCATCCATCTTAGAGGATGAATGAACAAGTCCTCTTCTTGGTAGCAAATACTTTGAGATCCCCCTAAATCCCCCTTAAAGAAGGGGGACTTTGAGAGAGGTTGCCCCCCTTTTTTAAGGGGGGTTAGGGGGGATCTAGAAGTGCCTAAAATCACAGCCAACCACTTTTCAAACATCCTCTTAGACATAATTATATCAATAATCGCGGCACTAATTTTATCTTTATGCTGGGCATAAATTGCTAATGCTTCTATGCCATCACTAGCAGTAATTGCTGTGTAATTATAGTTTTCTAGGGATGCTTTAGTAATTTCCTGAATGGCAGTTTCATCATCGACAACCAAAATGCATTCTCCCGATCCCGTCGGTATTTCTATATCTTGTAACGACTGGATTGGAACTTGATTAACTGCTGGCAAGTACACCTGAAATTTTGTACCCTTGCCAACACAACTTGATACAGTGATAAAACCACCATGTTCTTTAATAATTGCCATTACTGTTGATAGCCCAAGCCCCGTACCTTTACCCAATTCTTTTGTGGTAAAAAATGGTTCAAATATTCTATCTAATATTTCTTTGCTAATTCCAAATCCTGTATCAGCAACCGTCAGGACAATGTAAGCACCAACTCTAGCTCCTATATGCATACTCGCATAAATTTCATCAATCCAAACTAACAATATCCAGTAATGCTGCTTGTTCGCGAATTTGTTGTTTACATCTGTCCAAAGTAGATTCGCTTTGGTGTAATGCTTCTTGTACCTGCTTGTACTGGTGTTTTATGCTTGTCAGTTCAACTTCCGTCGGTTCTCTAGCTGTCTAACTACCACGCGACTAAGAGTTTGTAATGCTTCCACCTGTTGAAGACTGATTTGGTGTGGTACGCGATCAACTATACACAGAGTCCCGATCGCTTCTCCTGTCGGTGCTAACAAAGGTGCGCCAGCATAAAATCTCACACTCAATTCAGCAGAGGTAACTAGGGGATTTGTCGCAAATCGTTCATCAGCCAAGGTGTCGGGAATAATCAAAACTTTGCCACATTTATCAACTTAAAAAATCCTTTTTTGCCCAAAAGCATTAACAAGAGCTAGTGAACATAGGCCAGCAACGCTTTGTTCAGAGACAATAGAAAAAGCCCACATAATATCAATGTAGTTATGACGAGTACACTTGCCTCTGCTGTTAAACCAAGAGCCGAAGATAGTTTTGCCATTACCTTTGCACCATTGTCTCTGGAAGAAATCTACACCAAGTCCGACGATCCAGCCAACGGTGCTGTGGTTGTGATGAGTGGTATGGTTCGCAATCAAACCGATGGTAAACCTGTGATTGCTCTAGAGTATCAAGCTTATGAACCGATGGCGTTGCGGATATTTTATCAAATTGCTGCTGATATTCGCTTATCTATGTCTGATGTGAATCGAGTCGCGATTTATCATCGCGTTGGACGTTTGCGAGTTGGGGAAATCAGCGTTTTAGTAGCTGTGGGTTCTCCTCATCGGAGTGAGGCGTTTGAAGCTTGCCAATATGCTATTGATACGCTCAAACACAATGCCCCTATATGGAAGAAAGAACATTGGGAAGATGGTTCTAGCACCTGGGTGAGTATTGGTGCGTGTGAAACATCAGGAGAAAATTGTTAAGATTTCCAATTTACCTACATTCTCGCCCACAATTATTAAGGGTTTTGACAAAATATTGACAATCTCTGGTAAAGTACTCTTTACATAACCACTTCCCCTAAAGGGGATGAAAACAAAAACTCACAGCCGTTTTCGACAAAAAGCTGCGATCTAGCTTTCCACGCGATCGCACTGGCGCATGAACCACTTAACACGACAGTGGATAAGCTCAGGTAAAATTTCTGGCTATGGTAATGTAAGATGATTATCTAGATGATGTCTGGTTGATATCTATAACCAAAACAAAGTCTAAATTACAAAAGCTGAGAGTTGGGAAACTCCGGTGAAATTCCGGGACTGTGCCGCAGCTGTGATGGGATCACCCAAGTCAGAATGCCAACTCTCAGGATGTCCTCAAGACACACTCACCGTCTACTCCCTGCGTTGCACGGGGAAGGAGTTCTAAGTTTGGTTTCTGGATTTGCCACGTGTCCTGGCTTGTTTTATGCTACACCCGCCGCAGATGGTATATTATCTCGCGTTAGAATACCAGGTGGAATTATTAGTAGTCAGCAGTGCCGTGCGATCGCAGATATAGCAGAACAGCACGGTGGCGGCTATATAGATGTGACTAATCGAGCTAACCTCCAAGTTCGTGAAATCCGCACGGGGATAAATGCTGAGGTTCTGAAGTACCTACAGGATATGGGATTGGGTTCTGACAATACTGTTGTAGACCAAATCCGCAATATTATGACCAGTCCAACTGCTGGTATCGATCCCCAGGAATTAATCGATACTCGCCCTTTTGTCCAAGGTTGGGATGATTATATTGCTGCACATCCGGCGCTTTCGGGACTGTCGGCAAAATTTAGCGTTTGCTTTGATGGTGGTGGGATAATTCAGGTGTGCGATCGCTTGAATGATATCGCCTTTGCTGCTGTTTTAGTTGATGGTAATGTTTACTTTCGCCTCTATCTCAGTGTCGGCGAGAAGGGTCAACCGCCTAGCGATACGGGAATTTTGTTACCACCAGAGAAATGTTTGCCCATCTTGGCAGCTTTGGCGGATGTCTATCTAGTTCATAGTCATACTACGAGTAAGCGGCGGCTACGTTTGAGAGAGTTATTGAATACTTTGGGTTGTGAAAATTATCTCCAGGAAGTTGAACAATGTTTACCTTTTTCTCTTTTATCTAGTGAAGCAAGAAAAGACCTAACCCCCCAGCCCCCTTCCCTCGCAGGGAAGGGGGAGAAATTCTCCCCTCTCCTGCAAGGAGAGGGGTTGGAGGAGCGATCAGATACGAAATATCAGCATATTGGCATCCATCCCCAACGTCAGCAAGGCTTATTTTACATTGGTGTCGTCTTGCCCCTCGGCCGATTGGAGAGTAGACAGATGCGGGGTTTAGCAGATTTAGCCGCAAAATACGGCAGTGAAACTCTCAGGTTAACCCCTTGGCAAAATTTACTTCTTACAGATATTCCTCAGCAATGCATTGCTGATGTCCAAAGTGAAATTGCTTTCTTAGGATTAGATTCCTCTGCAACCAACATCAAGGGTGGATTAGTTGCCTGTTCTGGAAAAAAGGGTTGCGCCGCTTCTGCCACGGATACTAAAAGTCATGCGTTGGCATTGGCAAAGTATCTTGAAACTCGCGTTACTCTTGATTACCCAGTTAATATCCACTTTAGCGGCTGCGAAAAATCGTGTGCCCAGCATAGCAAGAGTGATATTACTCTCCTCGGTGTCAGTATTGAAGCTGACAACGGAACTGTAGAGGGATATCACATTTATGTTGGTGACAGCAATCAGAAATTCGGACGTGAACTATATCAATATGTAACTTTTGCCGAACTACCTGCATTAATAGAGCGGATGCTATATGTATATAAAATTCAACGCTTAAATTCTGATGAGTCCTTTGGGGAATTTGCTAATCGATATGCACTGGAACAATTACAGCAATTATTTAACATTATTCCTCAATCATTTGTGAATAAGAAGATTCCCAACTTTTTAGAGAAGTCGGCAATCTAAGCATTTTGATTTCTACAAGCTGCACTCTTGTGCGAGCTTCAAGTCATGAGTGTACGGCTCCATATTTCTACATTTAGAATATTAGATGCTTGGTATTATGATAAAATTATTATAGCGAAATATTAATACAGAAATGCAAAAAACGTTTCAAGTTACACTTGTTCCTAGCCATAATCAAGAAGTCTTAATTAATAAGACAATTGGTTGCGTTAGGTTTGTGTATAACCGTTTTCTAGCATTGAGGCAAGAGTTATATACGACTGAGCAGAAAACTTTAAACTATAACGCTTGTAGTCAGCAGTTGACCCTACTAAAAAAGGAGATCGAATGGTTAAAAGAAGTCGATAAGTTTGCCTTACAGAATTCACTTAAGAATTTAGAGATAGCGTACAAGAACTTTTTTGCTGATTTCAAGAAGTCCAAAAATAAAAAAGGCGTCGGCTTCCCTAAATTCAAAAAGAAGCACGGTTGCAAGCAGTCTTACAAGACGAATCTGACAAACGGTAACATCCAGGTAATAGAGAATCGCTTAAAACTTCCGAAGTTAGGGTGGGTGAAATTTCACAAATCCCAAGACATTGCCGCTCATGTTGTAAACGTTACGATAACTCGGACTTCTTCTGGTAAGTATATTGCAAGTATTTTATGCGAAACTGAGTTAGAAAAATACCCTCAAGTCACACAAAATATTGGGCTAGACTTGGGAATTAAGTCTTATCTCGTTACTAGCGATGGTGAAGTTGTAGATAATCCGAAATATTATAGAACTCAAAAAAGGAAGTTACGCTCATACAATAAAAAATTATCCCGCAGCGTAAAAGGTAGTAACAATAGAGTCAAAGCGAAAATCAAGCTGGCTCAAATTTACCAACGGATTACCAATTTGAGAGATGACTTTTTGCACAAACTCTCGACTCGTTTAATTAAAGAAAATAGTATTATCTGTATTGAATATTTGCGAGTTGCCAATATGGTGAAAAACCATAAACTAGCTTTGAGTATAACCGATGCAAGTTGGTCTAAATTTACCACTATGCTTGAATACAAAGCTATTTGGCATGACAGAATTGTGCAAAAAATCGGTACATTTTACCCCTCATCTCAGACTTGTAACTCTTGTGGCTTTATCAACCCTCTAGTGAAAGATTTAAAGTTGCGTGAATGGACTTGTCCTAGTTGCAGTAATTATAACCTGAGAGATAAAAACGCCGCGTTAAATATTTTGAGTGAAGGGTTGAGAATTTTAACAGCGAAAAGCGGGGGTATTAATACTGCTGGGGTCTCCCCAGCAACAAAGAGACTTTTCAAGACAGCAGCCGTCGGTGCGCCGGATGCTATAACTGCCTGTGGAGAACTTGTAAGCCCTGAAGTAATTCAGGCACAGATCGTTGAAGCAGGAATCGCGTGACTTCTAGTCATGCGAGGTTCAATTTTATATATCAATCCAAAATTTAAAATCCTAAATTTAATGCCCGACTATATCCGAGATCCCAACGAAATTTACCGTAATTCTTTTGCAATCATCCGGTCAGAAGCGAACTTAGAGGTGCTGCCACTAGATGTAGCAAAAGTTGCTGTACGTCTCATTCATGCCTGTGGAATGACGGATATTGTCACTGACTTAGGATATTCACCAACAGCAGTACAATCCGCAAGAGCAGCATTGGCAGCAGGAGCGCCAATTTTGTGCGATTGCCGGATGGTTGCCGATGGCGTTACCAGGCGGCGGTTGTCTGCAAACAATCAAGTTATCTGTACCCTCAACGAACCAGAAGTGCCAGAACTTGCCCAGCGTATGGGTACTACAAGGTCGGCAGCAGCTTTAGAATTATGGCGATCGCACCTGGAAGGATCGGTGATCGCAATTGGCAATGCGCCCACAGCCCTGTTCCGACTGTTAGAAATGCTCGATGAAGGAGCGCCCAAACCTGCGATTATCTTGGGCTTTCCAGTCGGATTTGTCGGTGCAGCAGAATCAAAAGCAGCACTGGCAGCAGACAGCAGAAATGTACCATTTTTAACCTTACACGGTCGGCGCGGTGGAAGTGCGATCGCGGCAGCAGCAGTTAACGCCCTGGCAACGGAGGAAGAATGAATATGCAACCGAAAGGTCGTCTCTATGGAATTGGTGTCGGCCCAGGCGATCCAGAACTATTGACCCTGAAAGCGCTGCGGCTATTACGTGCTGCTCCTGTGGTAGCTTATCAATCAGCCACAGATAAACAAAGTATCGCTAGAGCGATCGTCGCGCAATATCTTCCTGGCAATCAAATCGAGGTGCTATTTCACCTCCCCCGCGCTTTGGAGCCAGAAAAGGCCAAGTCTATTTATGACCACGAAATTCAACCAATCGCTGACCATTTAGCAGCCGGTCGAGATGTCGTAGTGTTATGCGAGGGCGATCCATTTTTCTATGGTTCCTTCATGTACCTCTTCACGCGGTTATGTGACCAATACGAAACAGAAGTTGTCCCCGGAGTTTCCTCACTAATGGCTTGTCCGGTAGCCTTGGGTGTACCTTTCACCTACTACACCGATATCCTCACCGTCCTACCTGCGCCATTGCCAGCAGAAGAACTGACTACACATCTGTTGATGACTGATGCAGCGGCAATTATGAAACTAGGTCGTCACTTTACCAAAGTGCGAGATATCCTGCATAAATTAGGGCTAGCATCACGGGCAAGATATATTGAGCGGGCATCAACATCACAGCAACGCATCATACCCCTAGATGAAGTTGATCCAGCCGAAGTACCCTATTTCTCGATGATTGTGATTCCAACTAAGAATCGACTATAGACAGAGCTTTCTTTTTGGTAAAGGTATTGTTTAACCGATGATTTAGACTTTACCATAAAGAAACACTTCAAGAAAAGTTGATGGTTCCTAATAGCACCTTCACTCCTGATGCGATCGCTGCTGGCTTTCATGCCCTGTCTGACCCCCTACGGATTCAGGTCTTAGAACTACTGCGCTCTCAAGAACTATGCGTGTGTGACCTGTGCGACCACCTGGGAACCACTCAGTCTAAACTATCTTTTCACCTCAAAACCCTGAAAGAAGCTGGTTTAGTTCGCGCTCGTCAAGAAGGGCGCTGGATTTACTACAGCCTCAATCTACCGCAGTTTGTTGCCTTAGAGCAGTATTTAGCAGAATTCCGCCGCTTTAGCCCAATATTACCTATTCGTCCCCCCTGCGAGACTTAAAAATCCATCAATTTTTTTTGTAATGTTTTGTTTCCTTCTAGCTGTTTATAGATTGACAAATCAATTTTTTTTGAAATGATAGAGATATACTCTTGATATAACTCACAGGGGTGGGGTCAATGAACACAACAACAAAGGAATTAGCTCTCGCACTCGGAATGTTGGCTTTGACGACCAGTTGTACAGCACCATCCAACACATCTACTCAAACTCAGCAGTCACCGAAGGTTACTGAGGTAAGAGATTCTGGTAAGGCTGCAACAATAAAAATTGATGGTTCCAGCACAGTCTATCCGATTACCCAAGCGATACCTGCAACGGGCTACGCCTACGCCAAAGACTATCAAGCTGACTCAAAGAATCAGGTGCAGGTTGCAGTTAACATTTCTGGTACTACTGGCGGGTTTGAAAAATTCTGTGCTGGAGAAACAGATATTAGGCCTCTGCGGTTTGTTATTCCGTAAATCGTGCGTAAGTCCTAATAATGTAAGCAGTATGAACCCCGTAATAAACAAAAAGATTTCAAAGCGCCTCTCCTTTATTGACCGCTTCCTGACCTTGTGGATTTTTTTAGCAATGGCTATTGGTGTAGGTCTGGGCTATTTCTTTCCGGGAGTAGAAGCCTTTATCAACCAGTTCCAGGTGGGAGCAACCAATATACCGATCGCCATTGGGTTAATTCTGATGATGTACCCGCCCTTAGCCAAGGTGCGATACGAAGAATTAGGGGATGTATTTCGCAACGGAAAAATTCTTGGTGTGTCACTAATTCAGAATTGGATCATTGGGCCAATTTTGATGTTTGCTCTGGCGGCTACCTTTTTACACGGTTATCCAGAATACATGACGGGATTGATTCTGATTGGATTAGCCCGGTGTATTGCAATGGTAGTTGTGTGGAGTGATTTGGCACGAGGCAATACAGAGTACACGGCTGGATTGGTTGCCTTCAACAGTATCTTTCAAGTCATCTTTTATAGTCCTTATGCCTGGTTTTATATCACTGTACTGCCGCCACTGTTTGGGTTACAAGGCAGTGTTGTGAATGTCAGCATTGCCGAGATTGCTAAAAGTGTATTTATCTATCTTGGCATTCCCTTTCTAGCTGGATTTTTCACTCGTTACTTCTTAGTAAAAGTGAAAAGCAAGCAGTGGTATCACGAGGAATTTGTACCTAAAATCAGCCCGATGACGCTGATTGCTCTGTTATTTACAATCGTGGTTATGTTCAGCTTGAAAGGGAATTTGATCGTTCAGATACCCTTGGATGTGGTGAAGATTGCAATTCCGTTGATCGTCTATTTCTTCATCATGTTTCTGGTCAGCTTTTACATGGCTTGGCGGATTAAGACAGATTATTCTAGAGCCGCAAGTGTAGCCTTTACAGCCGCTGGAAATAATTTTGAACTAGCGATCGCAGTGGCGATCGCCGTGTTTGGCATTAATTCGGGTGTTGCTTTTGCTGCCGTGGTCGGGCCTCTGGTGGAAGTGCCTGTATTAATTGGTCTTGTGAATGTTGCTTTCTGGTTTGAAAAACGTTATTTTTTGCCATCTGAATCGAGAAGCTGATAAATTTAGTCAAATTATTCGGAGGATTTGAACCATGAAACGTGTGATGTTTGTCTGCAAAAAGAATTCAGCTCGTTCCCAAATGGCGGAAGGTTTTGCCAAAACTCTTGGTAAAGGAAAGATTGAAGTGATTAGTTCTGGGTTAGAAGCAAGTCAGGTCAGACCAGAAGCCTACGCAACCATGAAAGAAATTGGTATCGACATTACCGATCAACACTCCAAACCCCTCAGTGATTTTCAAGCACAAGACTTTGATGTAGTGATTTCTTTGTGTGGCTGTGGGGTGAATTTGCCACCGGAGTGGGTTGTGCGGGAAGTATTTGAAGACTGGCAGTTAGATGATCCAGCAGAACAACCAGAAATTTTTCCGCGAGTCCGCGATGAAATCAAAGAACGGGTCACTCAATTAATTGAGTCTGTGAATCAAGAAATTACATCTGCTTGATAAGCATTACAAGGATGCTTTATTTCTTGGAAATCCCTAACCAATTATCATGACAACATTTGACCATCCCCCCAGAATTTTATTTTTGTATGGCTCGCTGCGTGAGCGTTCCTATAGCCGCCTCTTGGCAGAAGAAGCTGCACGCATCATTGAAGAATTTGGGGCAGAGGTAAAGTTTTTCGACTCGCGTGAACTGCCGATCTACGGCAGCGTACCTGACACTCACCCAAAGGTGCAGGAGTTGCGCGAATTAAGCCTGTGGTCAGAGGGGCAGGTTTGGTCTAGCCCAGAGTTGCACGGTCAGATTTCTGGCATTATGAAAAACCAGATCGATTGGATTCCGCTTAGTATCGGAGCCGTTCGCCCGACTCAAGGGAGAACTTTGGCTGTTATGCAAGTGAGTGGTGGTTCGCAGTCTTTTAACGCCGTCAACACATTAAGAATTCTTGGGCGCTGGATGCGGATGTTCACTATCCCCAATCAATCCTCAGTGGCTAAAGCATATCAGGAGTTTAACGAAGACGGGACTATGAAGGATTCGCTCTACCGCGATCGCGTTGTCGATGTTATGGAAGAACTTTACAAATTTACCTTGCTATTGCGTGACAAAGTTGATTATCTCACAGACCGCTACAGTGAACGTCAGGAAAAAGCTGCCAAAGAGACAATCATGATAGCTTCTCAATCTCTTGAAGTTAACTCTAATAAAACTAAATAAGTAAAGCCGAAACACTTGTGGTTTAAGGTGATATTTTTGTACAGCAGAATAGTAAAGGAGAAAAATTTTTGAACCTCACATGACCTATTTTGCTAGAAGCACACCATGATTAATTTGTACAGTGCGTAAATCCTAGTCTCTACATTCATTTTCACCAGATATATATTGAATATCCCAAAAAAATAACCTCCTGGCTGCTGGAACCAGGGGTATTAAAAACAAATGGATTCATCTTTACAAGCGTTGTAGGAGGCTCAAACCGTGGCTATCAGTACCACAGGTATTGAAAAGAAAGTATTCATCAGCTAACTTTTGCACTTGTTCTGATTCCACGATGCTGGGTTTCCAGGGGTTAGGGTTATTGTAGGCGTAGAAAGTTTCCACGCCATCGATACCCTTTTGGGCCGCAGCTGGAATTAAGTCGAAATGCGATCGCTTGTAACGAGCTGGATGAGCCAGAACTGCCAATCCCCCAGCTTCATGAATAGCGGCAATCACGTTACTTGCCTGATATTCTTGGCCTGTAGTCGCCCTTCTTTGCAGATAGGGTTTCATACTAGGGTGTTCTGTTGCAAAAGCATAAGCCAAAATGTGAACTTCTATATTCAAAAGGTTGGCATTGATTTCCACGCCACTCCACAGGTGAGGAATGCTTGCATCAGGATTATTCCACTTCCAATCTTCTAACCAAGCAAGTGCAGCTTGATAGCCGATAATACCATGATGATCGGTGATGGCTAATCCTTTTAGACCAATAGCGATCGCCTGTTCCATCAATCCACTCGGCTGCAACCTGCCATCCGAGTAAACAGTGTGCATGTGAAAGTTGAATAACCTTGGACAACTTTGTGCATCAATGTTACGGAATACTTGCTTCAAAAGTTCTGCCGAAGCAGTAGTACGGGCCAAATTTACAACCATAACCCCCTCTGGACAAAAATATATATTCTTAACACACTAAAACGCCACATCTCTGGATGAGAAAGAACCAACACTAAAAATTAGTATCGGCTGCTACTTTCTCAGCTTTCTCAGCAAATTTTTCAATATGTTAAGACTACGTTAGCAAATCTTAATCTCAGTAGTCATGGGTATTTCGGACTACTTCAAATTTGCGTAGTGATAAAGATTGCATCATAAATTTCATAAATACGGCTATAGCATCTGTGTTAAATGACTTAGAGAATAAAGACTTAGTAGAATAATTATCTCTAATCAGCCGGAAATGCTATTCTATATTGTGTGTAAAAAATATTATTTATCTCAGTAATTACATCTGTAGTCTAACCAATAATGACTTTAGCGTAGGCGTAGCCCGTCGCAGGCATCGCATAAGTGAGTCTACAATAGCTTCGAGAAAACTAGCGATGTCTACGACGGGCTATGCCTACGCTTGGGCTGCATTATACCCCTCGCGCAATTCCAAAAGAATCTCCCTTCAAGGTGACTCCAAGCGGTTCTACCACTACCTCGCGGGAAAGGGACGCTTCAACCCTTCCGGCAATCACAGATGAGAGTTGATGTTCTCTTGCAAGCAGGACAATTTTCTCTGCATCCTGCTCCGACTCTGTATAGAATGCGAATCCTGCACCGTAATTGAACACCGAAAGCATCGTCTCGGCCCCGCCCTCAAGATGACTCTCAACAAATGTAAATATCTCTGGTACTGGGAGCATCGTTTTGATGACGTACCGAAGCGGCTTCACTGACCGCATCAATTTTTGCCAGCCGTGACCAGTAATATTTTCCATTGCCGTGGGACGAATTCCCTCACCAAGCACCGCCTGTACAAGCGGGGTGTAAAGATACGACGCAGCATTCATCGCTTCCCAGAACTCCTGCCCACTTGGAAGTTTTGTTCTGTAGCCATCAGGGAGCGATTCGGCGAGCTTTCGCAGTGGGGTAAAGCCGTTCTCATGGGGGCCCGAACTTTCGACGAGAACAATGGTATTTCCGGCATCCAGGCGGGAGCTATCAATAGGAGCGACACCAGCCGGCATAACCCCAAAAACCGAGCCAGCGATGTCGAGCCGCCCTGGAATCATCTTAGTTTTTAGTTGAGGAGTTTCCCCTGAGAGGTACACACACCCCACTCGTTTGCACCCCTCAACCACTCCATCCAGAAACCCATCAAGAAAAGCGGTGGTAAAGATTGTTTCAGGAGTACTCGACGGCAGATAAAGACCGAGAAGTAGAGTCTGCATACCAGATGTTGCAGCGTCGTTCGTCAGACACGAGATGATCTTGATCCCAATATTCCACCAGAATCGTCGAAGTTCTTCTCCACTGAGGTCGTCAGGGCGGGTATCATCTGCGGTGCCCAGTCCTTCGGGGACAAGTGTCATCGAAAGTTCTCTAGCCCCCGCCTCAATAAATGGAGCAAGGTTGAAGCTGAAAGCGTTAGCGCTTGCTCCGAGACCTGACGCGGGCACGATCCCATAAGCGCTTGCAAAGCCAAGTGTGCGTTTTGCGGCATCGATGAAGCGTCGTTTTGCAGCATCGAGAGTATCGTAATCGACTTGATCGAGAGCTTGAGGCATCAGGTTGCGTTTTAAGTTAAAAGTTAGGAGTTAAAAGCTAGTAAAATTCATAACTCATAACTCCTCACTTTAAAATACCTCATCTTCAATACCGCGCCACCATTCCCCCAAATTCATCAAGTCTTGGTAAATGTCTTCTAATTCTTTAGTGTAGACATCGTTTGTCAGGGTGGCTCGACGCTCTTGCAATTTCTTGAGGCGCAGTTGTACCAATAGCCAAGGTTTAGTGATACTATTCGTTGCTTCGATGTATTGCGCTAGTTCTTTACTACTGCCCGTTAGCTCATTTTTTGACATTTGCTCAAATTTAATAAAATCTATACTCGTTTTTTCTCTCTGTGCCTCTGCGTTTCCTCTCAGAAAAATTATTAGTTGAGTGCAGATGCGATCGCAGCCCCAAGTTTACGTAATGTTCTCTCTCGTGCAAAGTCAGCTGCTGCCCGTGCCGACTCTGCCAGAATTGTGTCAGTGTTTGGCGTTAACTTCAAAGCCCCACCTAAATAACCCAGTGCCTTAACATAACAATCAGATAAATTGGTCGAGGCTAACCGCTTTACAGTTTGATAATCGCCATTTACAAAGGCAGATAAAGCCTTGGCGTGTAAATCATTTCCGGGTTCGGGAACATCCAAAACATTGAGGATTGCCTCAATAGCTTTATTTACCTTTTCTAGTGTCAGTTCTTGTTGTACAGCTTGCACCATTGTTTTTACTCCTAAGTCCAGGTTTCAAAATTTTTAGCTCTAACCTGGGGCAAATAGAGTATGTCCCAGGTTAAAGCTAAATGCTATTTTACGATTCGTGACCCAAAACCAACAGCATTATCCCGGTCATCATGAATCGCAATTCTCAGAAAAGCTAGATTTTGCTCCCTCATCTCCCCCATCCCCTCAACAGTCAACCAAAAACAGCCACGAGACTAGTTCGTGACTGCTGACAAGATTGGTCAATTAACTGATTGTTAGGACTTACGTAGAAGAGATCCCCCAACCCCCTTAAAAAGGGGGCTTTTCAGATCCCCTCCTTTTTAAGGGGGTTAGGGGGGAATGCGCGAAGCGCACGCTACGCGAACGAAGTTTCAGCTTTTCAGTGCGTAAGTCCTATTAAGCTTTAGCCAAGTTTTCAGCAGCAAAGTCCCAGTTGACCAACTTGTCTAGGAAATTCTTGATGAACGCTGGACGGGCGTTTTTATAGTCGATGTAGTAGGCGTGTTCCCAAACATCCAAGGTTAGGAGTGCCTTCTTACCATGAGCTAGTGGGTTTTCTGCATTGGGTGTTTTGATCACCTTCAGCGTACCACCATCATCAATCAGCCAAGACCACCCGCTGCCGAATTGAGTTGCGGCGGCGTTAGAGAACTCTTCCTTGAATTTATCGAAGCTACCAAAATCTTTATCGATTTTGGCTGCGAGATCACCGGTGGGTGTGCCACCACCTTTTGGTTTCAAGGAATTCCAGAAGAAAGTGTGGTTCCAAACTTGGGCAGCATTGTTGAAGATTCCCACCTTAGAGGAGTCTTGGAAGGAAATTTTGATCACCTCTTCCAGAGACTTATCAGCAAGTTCTGTACCTTCAGTGAGCTTGTTGAGGTTGTCTACATAAGCTTTGTGATGCTTGCCATAGTGATACTCGAAAGTCTCAGCTTTCATGCCATCTGGCTCTAGAGCATTAATGTCAAAGGGTAGTGGTTCTTGTACAAATACCATTGTGTCAAATCCTCTCTTTACCGGTTTCCAGTTTTAAGCTATTGCAGAAGCTTGGGAAATTAGCAGCTTTTCTTTGATTGGGGGTTTTATGTCTTTAATGATGAAACATAAAACTTAACTTCGTCATTTTACTACCAAAGTGAAGATCAAGTGAAGATGAAAACAAAGTACTGCTCTGATAAGTCAAATCGCTAGTAATTAATGAATTTAAATAAAAATGACTAATATCTCATAGCGAAAGGCCAATAAGTAACTAGCATTTAGCAATTAGAGTTTTCATACTTCTATCTTTAGTAGGATTAATTACGATGTGAAAAATCAGCCGAAAGCGAGATGATTTAATACTTAAATAATCTAATATTTATAGTACAAGGCTTGATTTTCAATGAAGATAGTCAATATTAAAATTATCTATTTTATTTTTAATAGGACTTACGTTAAATTGTCTCAAATACCTGATTTGTCGTAGCGGTAATTCATGAATTACCGCTACTTCAGAACTTTTTTGCGTAAGTCCTGTTTAAATGCAGTTTTGAGGATGGTAAGTGAATAATCACTCACCCACCACCCTTGGAAACTAAAAAACTGGCAGCAAATATCGGTGGTTAAAACTGAGATAAACGCTGTTGGTAATAGTTAACGATTTGTGCCGTGACTTCAGACACGTCCAAACCATCGGTTTGAACTTCGATCGCATCTGCTGCTTTTTGCAAAGGAGAAACTTTGCGTGTACTATCTTTCCAGTCACGTTCGGCAATGTCGTGTTCCAGCTGCTCTAAACTCACTTCGGGTTGACCTTGTTTGTTAAAGTCTTGCTGGCGGCGACGGGCGCGTTCACTCACAGAAGCGGTTAAGAAGATTTTCACTTCGGCATCGGGGAATACATGAGTACCGATGTCCCGACCTTCAGCGACTAAACCACCTCTTTTACCCCAGTTTTGCTGTTGTTTAACCAATGCTTGACGGACAGCGCTTTGTGCCGCGATCGCCGATACAAGAGATGTTACCTCAATCCTGCGAATTACCTGGGTAATATCAGTACCGTTAATCCAAACCCGCACGGATGATTGTAAATCGGGGTTAGGAGTAAGTTCAATTTTACACTGGTTAGTTAATTCCGCGATCGCACACTCATCGTCAATAGCAATCCCTTTTTGCACTACTAACCAAGTGACAGCACGGTACATTGCTCCTGTATCTAAATACACTAAACCCAGGTTTGCTGCCACTTGCCGCGCCACTGTAGATTTTCCAGCACCAGCTGGGCCATCAATGGCAATAATGGGTTGACGATCGCGCAATATCGTATTGTCAATCAAACGTGTAGCACCAAGACGAGCTGCGATCGCCAACATTCCTTCCTCCTCAACTTTTTCTAAAGACATCAACGTAGTCGGTTCAACCAATTCAATATATTCCACTAAAACCGTGCTGACCATTGCCACTTCTTGCTGTACTATTGCTATCAACTTGTTGCTATTGCGATCGCCTGCAATGAATGCAGCTTCAGCTCGTCGCAAGCCACGATATAACACCGCTGCCTGCTCTTTTGCCGTTGCAGTCAAATATTGATTACGAGAACTGAAGGCAAGACCCGAAGCTTCCCGGACTATTGGACAACCAACAATCTCCACTGGCAAATTTAAGTCAGCTACTAAGCGTTTAATAATTGCCAGTTGCTGACCATCCTTTTGACCAAAGTAGGCACGGTCAGGCTGTACCAAGTTGAAAAGTTTGGTCACAATCGTAGCGACACCCTGAAAGTGACCTAGCCGAGAACGACCACACAAGCCTGTTATCATAGCAGATGGGGGGATAACTTGTGTAACCTTTGATTCTTGTATACTCTTCTGAGGAACTGCCATTTCTTCCGGAGTCGGCGCAAAAATTGCATCTACCCCAGCTTGTTCGCAAAGTTGTTGGTCTTGCTCTAAAGTGCGGGGGTAGCGTTGATAATCCTCATTGGGAGCGAATTGCAGGGGATTGACGAAAATACTCACAATCACCGTAGAATTTTCTTGCCGCGCCCGTTGAATCATGCTTAAATGACCTTGATGCAAATTCCCCATCGTTGGCACCAGACCGACTGCCGTCTGATACCAGCCAGTCATCTCATCTAGTCTCAGATCCTCAGTAACTGCAATCAGCTTGTTTTCTGAGCAGCGTTTAGTTAAATAGCAGCGTAAAGCTGCGACTGTTGTCAGCAGGCGCACAAAAATACCCCTAGTTCTTATCGATCCCTCCCCCGTTAGTTTATATCTGAAATAGAGGGAAGAGATGATTAAACTAGGGGAATTGTTATGGGGATTGGGGAAGGTGGGGCCCCCTCTGGGGATAAGGGGTAATGGGGATTGGGGATTGGGAAGAATGAAGAATATACCCTATACCCTATACCCTATACCCTATACCCTATACCCTACTCCGTACTAGATTATTTCCCCAAGACTTCAATATGTACTGGTGCTACGCCACTGCCCATCATTCCCAAAATCCGAGCCGCGCCAGCAGACACGTCAAGGATTCGACCCCGAATGAATGGGCCTCGGTCATTAATCCGCAGTACTACAGAACGACCATTGCGAGTGTTGGTTACACGGACTTGCGTACCAAAGGGTAAGCTGCGATGGGCGGCAGTCATTCCTTCTGGATTGAATCTCTGTCCGCTAGCAGTACGATTACCAGAACCGTCATAGCCGTAATAAGAAGCCATACCTCTGAAACTGATTCGCACTCCTCCGACGGAAATCTGTTGAGGCAGCTTTGGCATTGATGCTTGTTGACGCACTGGCAAATTCGCAATTTCTTTTAGGGGAGATGCATTGCCTAGTAGTCTTCGCAGGCGATTGGTTGCTTGCAATGCATCTTGCGCTAGATCGTTGGTAGTACCTGCTAATCGCGTACCTTCGTTGATTTCGACCAACTCTTCGCCATTAATTTTGATTACATAGCGATCGCCATCTTGCTGGAGGGGGGCGCTTTTGTTTTGCGCTTGATTAGCAACTGTAGATTTTTCCCCGGCTTTCCAACTGACGGTAATCTTACTCCCGTCCACATTTTCCCGGTTCAACTGGTTGATTTTAGCTGCTATTACACCAGCTATCTGAACCGGGTCATTGTCAATAGAACTAATCTGGTTACTCACATGCGTTACGTTCCTAGTACTCACTGTATTTAGTGAGTTGCTAGCAATAAGGGCGTACGATTGTACGCCCCCAGCATTTCCAATTTCACCAACTTTTTTACTTTCAAGATTTGTATTTGATACAGAACTCAAAAAGGTGAGAACGGGTATATTTCGGATAAAAAGGGTTGCCGCCTTACGTCCTTTAACGTTGTGAGGATGAATTTCTGTAATCACAGCATCCAAGGTTTGCTTTCCTGCTGTTGATTGATACTCCCCCACCTTCACCACATCAGGGGGAGGCGATTTTTGGGATGCTAGCGCATTTCCCTTGATGGTTTGAGTGCAACCGACTGAGGGTATACCCAAAACAGTCATAAACAGGGCAACAATAGTCCACAAATATCTTTGATTCATGCGTCCGTTTTTAAAGCGACTGTAGAACTTAAGTTTTATGAATTGTGGGATTTATCACTTTTTAAAAGCGACTTCCCTTCTGAAAAACTCGAACTCGTTCTGTTTTCACTTTTTCTTTATAACTGCAACACACTAACATGAACCTTTTGGCTTGGGGATCAGGGTTTTAGCGTAATTATCGGCAACCTTCTCAAATTCTAATTCCAATTTTAAGGGTGAAACCTTTCTCAATTGAGGACTTTAGCTATGTAACGCTTTTTTTGGCAAGTCAAAAATTTATTAAAAAAACTTTACGCTTATTGCACGCTAAAGTAACGATACCCTATTCACATCGGTTGTAAAGGCTCGCAAGTACGCGTGTATTCTAGATAACATCTTTTATGATTATTTACCATAAGACAGTAATATACCTTTAATTAAATGGCATCGGCAGAAATACTTAAAATCACTTATTTAATGAAATATTTAGATTTACCTATGAATAAGTCGTGATATGAGTTACATCGGAAATAATTATCTAAATCAGTTTGAGTTTAATATCTTTTTTCAAACTTTTTTCTACTTAGATTCATCATAAATTTTCTTATACATAACTAGATGAAAAGTAGTGATCAATGTAACTTGCAATAACAGTATTACTGAGTATAAAATAAAGGAGGATACTCAACTTAATATTTTTTGCGATCAATGATAAGAAAATTAGGAAATCTTGGCGATCGCTTGTATAACCTACGTTGTGTGTATCAAAAATTACAACTTATTTTTTACCTTAAGTAGTTGCTCAAGTATAATTTTTGAGAGCAAGCTGTTTTTGACAAAATTTTTGTAACTGTAGGGATGTACACCTGCACTCCTACTATATATAGTAGATATTTTGGGAAATGCTATCTGCCTAATGACAAACCAAGCACATCAAGGAGATTTAGAAATAGAACTATCGCCATTATTAGCTGTTCTCAAGGATTTGCATTCCCAGTACAAGTCAGTGCGGGAGGGTGCAGTAGCGAAATACATTCCCGAACTGGCAAAGGCAAACCCGGATTTGTTCAGCATTTGCATTGTGACAGTAGATGGTCAGGTTTACAAAGTTGGGGACTACGAGCAACTTTTTACCATTCAGTCAATTTCCAAGGTGTTTGCTTATGGACTTGCCTTAGAAGATCATGGATTGGATTACGTTTTAACTAGAGTTGGCGTGGAACCGACGGGGGACGCATTCAACGCGATTATTTTGGATGAGCAATCGAAGCGACCTTATAATCCAATGGTAAATGCAGGTGCGATCGCTACCACCAGCTTAATTAAAGGTTCCGGGCCAACTGAACGCCTTAACCGAATGCTGGATATGTTCCAGCGATATATTGGCCGCGACGTGTTCGTTGACATTTCAGTTTTTACCTCAGAACGCAGTACAGGGCATCGCAACCGCGCAATGGCGCATCTGATGCTCAACTTTGGCATGATTGACCGGAACATTGAAGAGTCGCTGGATCTTTATTTTCAGCAGTGTGCTGTGATGGTGAATTGCCAAGACTTAGCTGTGATGGCGGCTACCCTTGCTAATACAGGTATTAATCCCATCACCAAAGAACGGGCGGTAGATAAGCGTTACATCAAAGATATTCTGAGTGTTATGTATACCTGCGGAATGTACAACTTTGCAGGTGAGTGGGCTTATAAAATTGGGATTCCGGCGAAAAGTGGAATTTGTGGGGGTATTATCGCCGTTGTACCCAATAAAATGGGCATTGGAGTATTTTCGCCCCTGCTAGATGTGCGTGGTAATAGTGTGCGGGGGGTGAAGGTGTGTGAAGAACTTTCCCAACGGTTAGGTTTACATCTATTTGATTGTTCAGGTTAGGGACTTCCAATAAATAAATTACCCCACAAGAAGTAGTGGAGTATTTTTAGTTCCTCAACCACAACCTACACATTTTTATTTTTTTGGCTTAACCGGTATTGACTCCTCATATCATGTCCGCATAATTAGTTATGCTAACCACAGTCATTGCACCCCTCCCCGCAAGCAGGGAGGGGAGACAAAGCGTAGCTTTGGCGGGGGTGGGGTTCTTCGGGTTTAATAAGCAATCAAGCGGACATGATATCACTCCTCACTCTTCTGCTTGAGGAAGCGGGAAGATTTCACCGGCTAAGTAAGCTTGAAAGTGCTTTTGGAAGTACAACCAGGAAGTCATATCTTCACCATCTATCAATGCTTTTGGGGCTTGTTTATATAAAGGAATACGGTTAGTAATTTCATCTTGCAGCAGTGGGGGCAGTTCTGTCAAACCATTGACTTTGCTGCCAACAGCACTGTAGATAAGTTGACCGGGGCGATCGCTCATTTTCATCCAGGGAAGCCATTGACCAATCCGATCCCAACTCAGTTTGAGTTCAGAAACTGATTTAAGTGCTGGGTTGAATAAATCTGCGGTTGGCACTGTTAATTTAAACAATTCGGCTGCCTGATAAATTGGATTAGGGCTGTATTCGGCAAATTTGCGATCGTCTGCTAAGGGATTGGGGTAATAGGGAAATATATCAAAAACGAAGGTTGTGCTATCACCATCTACTTGGGCGGGGAAATTTCCCTCAAACGTTCCCTGCACAGGATTATTAGCAACGTGAATCACCGGAACTGTCTCGCCTGTCCAAGGATTCTCCCATTTTGACAAAACCTCATCTGTTTTTGGGTTGAGATAGTAAGTCAGTTCCCTAGAAGTAAAATCCCAGCTACCTTCTGCTGTGGGAATACATCGGCTAACGCTCAATCCCAGCATCTTAAACAGGAGTTGTCTTTTCTCGCCGGGCATAAAGGCGTAAATTTTACCTTTCCAAATCAGGAAAGTGGATTCGCTGGGGTCGAGGGAAGAACGAGTTTTAACCCAGTGCTGGGCTTCAAGTTCTTGGATTTGAGCAACCATTTCTTATGCATCCTTTGTATTTGAAAGGGAGTTTGGAGAGACGCGATTAATCGCGTCTGTTAGGAGTTGGGAGTTTTATCTCGCTTCAGCCTAATGCCTTATTTCAAGGGAGCATCCCAATTTTGCTTAAATCTTTTCCCTCACCCCCAGCCCCTCTCCCATCTTTGGGAGAGGGGCTGGGGGTGAGGGGATGAGGGCTATCAAGGTTTTTGCACATTTGGGATGCTCCTTATTTCAATTGCCGCTTTGCTTAACCCAACCTACTGGAACAGCACAGCTAAAATAGTGCATTAGACGTAGGTTGGGTGGAGCGGAGCGCAACCCAACAGATATCAGGATGTTGGGTTACGCAAAGCCTCCACCCAACCTACAATTTTTTTGCAACATTTTAGCCTTGTCACGGCAGAAAAGATATATTTTGGAATGCAAAAATGAGTCTTTTAGCTGCGTTAACGAGTCTTTGATACTCGTGAACAAGCATAAAAACTCTACTCTTTTACCCAATGCCCAATGCCCAATGCCTTTATCAATTAAACTGGTTCAGAAACTTGTTCATCTAGACGGCGAAACAAAAACACCCAAAGAGGTAGGGAACTATTAATTGCAATTAGTCGCACTAAATGACCGGTTGTGACAATTTCAACATTATGATTCAATGCCAGGGAAACCAGGATCATTTCTGCTGATCCTCCTGGTGCTGTAACTAAAAGACAGGTTAACCAGTCCCAAGAGGTTAATTGCATTGCAAGTATAGCAGCGATCGCTCCGGCGATGAGAGTCATACCCACAGACATGAAGGCATAGCCGACAGTCCCCTTTTTAAAGTTGGGTTTGTCTCCCCAATATTCACCAATAGTAATTCCCAGGAGCATTTGACCCAATAAGTTTATTATTGGCGGCGGACTAAAGCTAATATCATCCATAAAAGGCAGCCAATGTAGCAAAGGATTAAACCCGATACCAATCAACAATGCACCAAAGAAATCGCCAGCGGGAATTTTAAATAATATAGCTGGATAAACTACTAATCCAGTGATTAGGAGTACTAACAAGAGTAATTCTAGTTGAGATGGATCGAGATTGAGCCAAGCAGCGTTGATTGGGAGTGTTTGCGGATAGTCATTACCAGTTGATGTCCTAGCGATGAAGGGAATTAGAATAACTACACAGGTGACGCGAATCGCCTGAACTAGGGCAACCAAGCTAACATTTTTATTGTAATCGGCTGCGATCGCTGCCATAATTCCTACACCACCAGGAACTGTAGCCAGCATTGCTGTAAATAGGTTGGTTTTGCTGAGGCGCGAGTAAATGTAACCGATACAGCCTCCACTCAGCAGCAGAAATAAGGTAAGAAAAATAAATATGGGAATACTAGAAGCAACATTAGCTAGATTAGCGTGGGCATTGGAAGCGCCGACAGTTAAGCCGACAAGTGCCATTCCCACTTTTCTAGCGGTGCGGTTAGGTTGGGGGGAATATTGATAAAAAATTCGACACCCTTGAAGAACTACTGTACCAGCCGCAATCCCGCCAAATATCCAGGCAATCCTGCCAATTTGGAACTTTGCGAGGAGTAAACCCAGAGGTAATGCCAGAAGCATTTCCAAGACAAGGACAATTAGTTGCTTCCCAAATAGCTGTTGTTTGCTAGCAACAGGATGTTGATGAGTGTGTTCTTCTAAGCTGGGAGTAGCACTTACACTTTGATTCATCGATACTAAGCTTTTTTCTCAGTCTAAGCTATAGGCGCAAAAGTGGATCTCCGGCGATGCGATCGCACATTACCAGAAACAAGCAAAATGATACAGGTGTAGGGTTTAGTTCTAGTGGTGAGTTTATTTTAGATTTAGATTTAAGTCAGGTTTGGTAACTCACATCTTGCACCAGACAATTAAAATAGTGCCAGAGATATTCCACATCCACAGACAAAATTAAATATATGAACACAACTCCCTCTAAAAGAGAAACAGATGAAATGTTCAAGTGGTTAAATCGTAACCGCCAGATGTTATTAGATTTGTATAAAAATCAATATATTGCTTACAATGCGAATGGAATAATTGCTCAAAGTGAGAACTTACGCGAAGTTTTAGCATTAGCTAATGCTGCGAAACAGCCTTTTTTAATTTACCTAGTTCCGCGTCGCACTGCTTCTATAGAAATTTTACCAATTCGCTTCCGCAGCATCGCTCGCCATGATTGGCAACCAAATTATAGTGTTATTTTAAAACACAGAGATATAGAATCTAATACAACAATGTTAGTAGATTCTGGTGCTGAATTAAGTTTAATTTCATTAAAAGTTGGTCAAGATTTAGGCTATGCTTTGGCTGATTCCGAATCAACTTTGTTGGCAGAAACTATAGGGGGCAGAGTTGAGTACGTTTTACGTAATGTCGAAATGACAATTGATGAACACAATTTTATTACTCCTGTAGCATGGTTACAAAGCAACACAGGCGGAGAACAATTGCTTTTAGGGCGAGAAGTTGTATTTGATAAATTTAATATTGAATTTAGGCAAGCTGAGGAGCAAATTATTTTTACATGGCGTGAAGATTTGAAGTCATAAATTCAATAATTTAATAGTGTTCAACGAAATGTGGCTCACTAGCTTAAGGGTTCAATAACCCATGTTTGACAGCTTCGCTCAGGGTAGTAGCTTTTCTTAAAAGAGCGATAACTATCTATAGAACACCATTAGTTGTATACATAACAATATGTGGAAAATCTATTGACTCAATACCTATGATCCAGAAACCATCTTCTGTCCAACCATCAAGAAATGCTGCAAACCTTAGCTCGTATTCATTTTCAAAAGGAATCTCAAACCGTTGATTAATGGCAGCATGGAATAATCGATTACGCCAATTCGTATCCATGCTGATATCATGTCGTAAGTTGCAGACAATCTCCCAGGCAATTTCTTGGAGTGGGACACCTGGAGATGTCGATAATTGAGCTATTGGTAACTCTTCATCAGCCCAAAAGCTAAAAACTCCTAGCCCACGCTGAGTTGGTTTCCACCCACGTTTTAAAGCTAACAAGATAGCTGATTTTACGAGAGAAGGGCTAATTGAACGTTGCTGTACCAGACAACGCCAATCTCCGGCCTCATCATGAACGTAAGTATTATGGTATCTGAATCTAGCAATCAATCGCTGTCCTTGAATATCCTTTTGCTCAACGATCAACCACATATAACCACTATCAGGTGAAACAACCCATTGATAAGTTGTTTTATCTACAGAGATTGTGCGTGTCCCTTTTTTTGGAAGCCCCATTTATTCCTCCTAACTGTAATAGTATCAAGTGATACAGCTATGGGAGTAAGTCAATTTCAATACGAGCAGAAAGATAATATTTTTGGTTATATCCATTCCAAAGTTTCTTGACATCTGCAACATTTATTACTGCTGCAACTAGCTTATAACAAAACTCTTTTTCTTGTCCTGAAGGTTTAAAAGGTTCACCTAAGCTAATTGTTTCTTCTAGATAAGCTATTCTCTCTGCTTGAAGCTTTTAGAGTACTCAAGGTGCTGCTACTGTAATAATAACCAAAAATAATAGTCAAATTAAGAGTTATAACTAAAAATCGGGACTGAGAAATAAATCTCAGTCCCGATAAAAAAGCGGGCTAACCGCTATTTATATGGTTAACCCGTGCAGCTTTGGGAACGCGCAGAGAAATTGTTATTGCAATACCAACTTCACGTTAGCGTTTTGCAGACCGCGTTGTTTCACTTCAGCCAAAGTTTTGTTAACGGCATACTTTTGGTTGATTGAGTTGATCAACTCGGTTTGGTTGTGCTTCTTAGCAACTCCCCACAAGTCAGCGATTAGATCAAAAGAACCATCGCTGTTGCGAGACCAGCCGAGGTCATATTCGCCATCCAACATAGCAACGATGTCAGAACGGACACGCTGACCGTTATAACCACGGACATCAGCTTCAGTCTTTACGCTGATACCTAAGTCGCGCAAGGAAGCCTTGAGGATTTCGGCATCGGTGATTTTGGTACGCAGGGTGCTAAAGTGAGACATTTGGGTTTCCTCCAATGAGAAGATTGAGAAAAACGACAACGGTTTGTTTTCGGCGAAGCCGCGCTTAAAAGGATGCGGCTTTTCTTATAACTGCTAGCATTTTCAGCTAGCCTTTCCCCCTGGGATGGCAGAGGAAAGCTTTTAAAACTCCATTCGCTGATATTCAGCTACGGAGGATGCTGCGGGGCGTGCGCGCTGTCTGGCCCAATCTCTCAGAGCCGTTACTTGTTCTTGCATCGTTCGAGACAGCGGTAATGTTGCCTTCAGTGCAGCAATAATATCTAGTTGGGTGAACTCCCGATCTTGGGCAAAAGCTTCATACATTGCCGCAACGATCGCTTGCTCAACTTCTGCCCCAGAAAAGCCATCAGACATCTTGGCTAGTTGCTCAAGATCAAATCGAGAGATGTCTTCACGGCGTTTCGTCAGGTGAATATTGAAAATCTGCTGCCGTTCTTCCGGTGTTGGCAGATCGACAAAGAAAATTTCATCAAAGCGTCCTTTCCTCAAGAACTCGCCAGGTAAGCGTTCTACTCGGTTGGCGGTTGCCATTACAAACACTGGTGATTTCTTATCCTGCATCCATGTGAGGAAGGAGCCGAAGATTCTACTAGAAGTCCCTCCATCAGAATCAGAAGAACCTCCACTACCAGCAAAGGATTTATCCAATTCGTCGATAAACAAAATCGCTGGGGAAATAGATTCTGCTGTTTTCAGGGCGTTTCGCAGATTTGCTTCACTTCGTCCCACCATTGAGCCGTCGTAAACTCGCCCCATATCCAACCGCAACAGTGGCAAACCCCACAGTCGGGAAGTAGTTTTGGCAATTAACGATTTACCGCAACCGGGAACTCCGAGAATTAACATCCCTTTTGGTTGAGGCAAACCATACTCTCTCGCTCTTTCTGTGAAAGCGTTAGAGCGTTGCTTGAGCCATCTTTTTAACTCTTCTAAGCCACCTACAGCATCAATGGTTTCATCTTCTTCAATGTATTCTAAGATCCCATTGCGCCGAATTAGTTGCTTTTTCTCAGATAAAACGATATCTACTTCATCTTCCGTCAAACGCCCTGTAGTTACCTGTGCCTTTCGGTAGACTTTCTCAGCTTCATCTTTAGTTAGACCCAAAGCTGCTCTGAGAAGCTTTTCTCTGGCTTCTGTTGTCAACCGCCGACCACGATTTTGGTCTACGTGCTGAGTTAGTACTTTATTCAACTCTGCCATATCTGGCAGTGTAAAGTCGATAACAACAACTTCTTTTTCCAACTCTATAGGTACTTGTTGCATCGGTGACATCAAAATGATGTTCTTTTGCGTACCTTTAAAGCTAGCGATCGCATCACGTAACGATCTATTTGTTGCAGGCGCATCTATAAAGGGGTGTAAATCTTTAAGAATAAATATACTGGGTTCTTTCTGCCGGATGATCCACTCAATGGCCGCCTCTGGAGATACAGTATTATGTTGGGTGACATTCCGGGGTTGACCATACTCCACAATCCCGTGCGTTACCGTCCAAATAAATACTCGGCGCTGGGGCTTTAACAACTGGGCGATGGTGGAAACTGCTAGCTCGGCCCGCTCTTCCTCGGAGGTCACAAGGTAGATTAAAGGGTATTGAGCTTGAATTAGGATACTGAGCTCTTCTTTCATACTTCGACCTACTTGAGACCTTATAGAGACAGTAGAGACATTGCTTCTGGTAAAGACAACCGAATCATGAATATCTATCTAGCAAGGAACTAACTCTTCCTCACCTTTGGGATTGGTTTCATCTTCATCCATCTCATTAATAGAAAGATGCTCTTGACCAACTACTCCTGGTTGATTGCCTAAAGTAACCAGTTCCCCATCACGTAATACTAGTGAACTATCGCAAGTTGGGCATGAATAAACTCTATGAGTCCGCCCATAAGCAGAGTCTTCTAACTCGTCAACCAACTCTTGATTAGACAGGTAAAAACCAAGGGCACGTTCGGCAAGTTCTGACATTGGTTCGGAATCAACTGCTGAACGAATCTTCAGTTTTCTGTGCAACTCTGGCGATAAATACAAAGTGACCTTTTGCTTAGTTTGCGTTTGCATATAACTCTTTAACGGTCTTACCCGGGTATGTATATCAAGTTATCGGTTCTTCTATTGGTTGTCAAGACAGCAAAACGTTTTAACGGCACTTTTGTTACATTTGTTTACAATTGGGGTTGAAATGCTGTTTATTGAGTGATAAATAGCTGATTACAAACCTCTCAGAATTAATCAGGACTTACGCACTCAAAACCTGAAACCTCAATGGAAATTAGCGATTGGTAATTAATGATTGCCTGAGTGGGCTTATTTTTTAACTATTTGGAGTGTAAACGGATTAAAGTTGAACACCTTTCCGGTTGTAAACAACTGATATCCATAAGAGATGCCAGCGAATGACACCAGCAGAGAAAAAAGGGACACAGAGCCGAATACCATTAGAATTGCCCAAATCGGTGATATGGTATTCATCCCCATTCACCCAAAGAAAGCGCGTGGATGCGAGATGCCACATGCGAATGTGGTAAGCCAGAAATATCCTAAATATGATTGAATTTTTAATCAGCGCTCTTTTGGTGCAGTTTATTCAGCAGTTTACGGATTCGGGAATAGCTAGTAAATTGGCGAAGGTATTGATCTGAGTTTCTGGTATTTCTATAAAATCAGCGACTTTGGCAAAATGTGTAATGTAAATGGCTACTGCTAATAAAATCTGTAGTCTGGGGCGAAGAATTTATCGGTTTGCCGCCAGCGTTAGCGGAGTTATTGCCCTGTTAATAATTCTGTGGGGTTGTACTACAAATGATTTTAACGCCGGAGCGATCGCCTGGAAAACTTATAGCAACTCCCGTTATGGCTTTGAATTTCCATATCCGAGTAACTGGACTTCTTTAGCAGCCCCAGCAAATGATGATGGAATTGCGTTTATTTCACCACAGGATAACTCAGTGGAAATTCGGGGGTGGGCAAGTCAGCAGCTACCAAACGATCAAGAGTCGGTGAAAAAGGTAAAATCCAACTTTCAGACCGTCCAAGGAGTATCTGGGGTGCTGGTTGTAGAAGTTGATCAACGAGTAGGTTCGATGAGACTGACGCTAACTCAGAGTCAAGTGAAATACTGTTTGCAGGGACGAAGCAAGAGCAAAAAATTTCCAGATTACTATCGTTTGTTTTATTACATTGCCCAGCAGTATCGGATTTCCAAGTCTTGAAAGATTGGGCATGGGGCAATTCAATTTTGGATTTTGGATTTTAGATTTTGGATTAAATTTCAATTCTTTAATCCAAAATCCAAAATCTAAAATTCTCACTCCCCACTCCCCAAAATCCACATCTTTGCCAGAATGATGATTAAGAGGGGACATAAACCTGATAGATTTAGCTATCAGCGAGTAAAAACTGGTTAAGATGAAAGTCCTGGTTATTGGTGGTGATGGATATTGCGGTTGGGCAACTGCTCTTTACCTTTCCAATCGAGGTTATGAAGTTGGAATTTTAGATAGTTTGGTGCGGCGGCACTGGGATAATGAACTAGGTGTCGAAACTCTCACTCCGATCGCACTAATTCAGCAACGTCTCCAGCGCTGGCAAGATTTGACAGGTAAATCGATTGACTTGTTCATCGGCGATATTACGAATTACGAGTTTCTTCATAAAACATTACAGCAATTTCAGCCAAATGCCCTTGTGCATTTTGGTGAACAGCGTTCAGCCCCATTTTCCATGATTGACCGAGAACATGCTGTTCTCACCCAGGTCAATAATGTAGTTGGTACGTTGAACTTACTGTACGCCATGCGGGAAGATTTCCCGGACTGTCATTTGGTGAAGTTGGGGACGATGGGTGAATACGGTACACCCAACATTGATATAGAAGAAGGGTATATCACCATTGAACACAATGGACGCAAAGATACCCTACCTTATCCCAAGCAGCCCGGTTCAATGTACCATTTAAGCAAAGTCCATGATAGTCATAACATTCACTTTGCTTGCCGGATTTGGGGATTGCGGGCAACGGATTTAAATCAGGGTGTAGTTTATGGCGTCTTAACCGAAGAAACGGGGATGGACGAACTATTGATTAATCGGCTGGATTATGATGGTGTGTTTGGTACAGCGCTAAACCGCTTTTGTATTCAAGCAGCGATCGCACACCCCTTAACCGTCTATGGTAAAGGTGGGCAAACTCGCGGATTTTTGGATATTCGGGATACAGTCCGATGTGTGGAATTAGCGATCGCTAACCCTGCCGAGGCTGGTGAATTCCGCGTATTTAATCAATTTACCGAACAATTTAGCGTCGGCGAATTGGCATTGATGGTGAAAAAAGCTGGTAACGCTATGGGATTGAACGTAGAAATCAATCATTTAGATAATCCCAGAGTCGAGAAAGAAGAACATTATTTCAACGCTAAAAACACTAAATTGCTCGATTTAGGTTTACAGCCTCACTTGCTCTCTGATTCTCTCCTCGATTCTCTGTTAAACTTTGCCATCAAGTATCAAAAACGAGTTGATCACAAACAAATTATGCCCAAAGTCTCTTGGCACAGAAATTAACGTAAACCCCACTAAGGTTTGATTAAGGTGTACAGTCCTTAATGATCCCCCTATTTCGCCCTTAAAAAGGGGGAAATAGGGCTATTCTTAGCCCCCTTTTTTAAGGGGGTTGGGGGATCGAGTCTTATCCAAACCGTATTAACGTAAACCCCAGTAAATCGTGGGTTTAAAACAGGCCGTTCTATTTTAGCACAATATGACGACCAGTCAGTTATTATTTCTCAGGCGTATCGTCCAGCTATTACTAACTTTGCCGTTTACCACAGTTATTATGACTGTGCAGAATTGATTACAGCACGCGAGACAGTTTACTCTGTGTTTAATAGCAAAATACACTCTTAAGCTGAGATTATCTGCCTGTACTGAATAGATTTTATATGAGAATTGCCCTATTTACCGAAACCTTTTTACCCAAGGTTGACGGCATTGTAACGCGCCTACGCCATACTGTTGACCATCTACAGCGCAGTGGTAATCAAGTGCTGGTAATTGCCCCTGATGGAGGCATAACTGAACACAAAGGCGCTAAAGTTTACGGTGTTACTGGCTTTCCTCTGCCATTGTATCCAGAATTGCAAATGGCATTACCCCGCCCAGCTATTGGTTATGTTTTAGAAGAGTTTAAGCCTGATGTTATTCATGTCGTAAATCCAGCAGTTTTGGGTTTAGCAGGTATATTTTATAGCAAAATCCTCAAAATCCCCTTAGTGGCGTCTTATCATACCCATTTACCCCAATATCTCCAGCATTACGGCTTGGGGATGCTGGAAGGGTTTCTTTGGGAACTGCTGAAAGGCGCTCATAATCAAGCAGCTTTGAATCTGTGTACCTCCACAGCAATGGTTGAGGAACTGACAGCACACGGTATTGAACGTGTAGATTTATGGCAGCGCGGGGTAGATACAGAATTATTTCACCCCGATTTAGCTAGTGTAGAGATGCGATCGCGTTTATCACAAAATCATCCAGAAAGTCCATTGCTACTTTACGTTGGGCGGCTTTCCGCTGAAAAAGAAATTGAGCGCATCAAACCAATTTTAGAAGCAATTCCCCAAGCGCGGTTGGCATTGGTTGGGGATGGGCCGCACCGTCAAACATTGCAAAAACACTTTGCTGGCACAAACACTTATTTTGTTGGGTATCTTATGGGGCAAGAGTTAGGTTCTGCCTTTGCGAGTGCTGATGCCTTCATCTTTCCCTCCCGTACAGAAACACTAGGTTTAGTACTACTAGAAGCGATGGCTGCTGGCTGTCCCGTGGTAGCAGCCCGTTCCGGGGGAATTCCTGATATTGTGACAGATGGCGTAAATGGATATCTTTTTGAGCCAACAGCAGATGTTCAAGGGGCATTAGCTGCTACTGTTCGACTTTTAGAACAAAAACAACAACGAGACATCATCCGTAAAAATGCTCGCCAGGAAGCAGAAAGTTGGGGTTGGGCAGCTGCCACCAGGCAGCTACAAGATTACTATCAAAAAGTGATATTTTCTGAAAAGTTGGCAAAATCAGGGAGTACGAAGTAGGGAGTAGAGAGTGGGGAGATGAGAGGGACAAGGGGGACAAAGAAAATAAGCATTCCCCATACCCAAAATCTAAAATCTAAAATCTAAAATCTAAAATCTAAAATTACCATGACACTCCCCAACCCTGGCAGCGTCTTGGCTACATTAACTGAACTGACTCAAGTTAATCGTACTCACGCCCTACTGCGTCGCGTCAAAGACTTATCTGTTAATGAATTTGTTTGCTTACTCGACTTCATAACTGCTGAGTTCCAGCAATTTCTTAGAGCTATTGAACTGATCAATAATGAAGCTCTAGAAACTATGTTGGAGAAGGTGCTAGAAGCTATCACACTCAAAATTGGTCAAATCCTCCAAGCAGAACATACAGCCATTTTTTTAGTTGACTATGACAAAGGTCAACTGTGGTCAAAAGTTCCTCAAGATAATACCCAAAAATTCTTAGAAATTCGTATTCCGATTACAGTGGGTATCCCTGGCCATGTTGCTAGTACAGGTCAATATCTCAATATATCTGAAACTTATACTCACCCCCTATTTAGCCCAGAACTTGAAAAACAAATGGGCTACAAAATCCGTAATATTTTATGTATGCCCGTTATCAGTAGCAAAAACCAGACTGTAGCGGTAGTGCAACTAGCTAATAAAACCGGGAATGTTCCGTTTAATCATGATGATGAAGAACGTTTTCGAGACTTTGCGGCTTCGATTGGTATTATCTTGGAAAGCTGCCAATCTTTTTATGTAGCCGCTCGTAATCAAAGAGGTGCAACGGCTTTGTTGCGGGCAACTCAGACACTGGGGCAAAGTTTAGATTTAGAAGCAACTTTGCAGATAGTCATGGAGCAAGCTCGAATTTTAATGCAAGCAGACCGCAGCACACTGTTTTTATATCGTAAAGAGATGAGCGAACTCTGGACGAAAGTTGCAGCGGCAGCAGATGGCACAAACTTGATAGAAATCCGCATTCCCGCTAACCGTGGCATTGCTGGCTATGTGGCCTCCACTGGTGAAGCCTTAAATATTTCCGATGCCTACAAAGACCCCCGCTTTGACCCGACTACAGATAGAAAAACTGGGTATGTAACTCGCAATATTCTGTGTTTGCCAGTATTTAATTCTGCCAATGAATTGATTGGCGTTACACAATTAATTAATAAGCAACAAAGCAGTTTTACTGCTTCTGATGAAGAGTTTATGCGGGCTTTTAATAATCAGGCAGGAATTGCCTTAGAAAATGCTCGTCTGTTTGAAAATGTGCTGTTAGAAAAACAGTATCAAAAAGACATTTTACAAAGTCTGTCAGATGCTGTAATTTCTACAGATATGGCAGGACAGATTGTCACAATTAATGATGCGGCCCTAGAGTTGCTGGGTTTTCCGATAGGAGACGCTAATAGCAAGAACAACAAGCTTTTGTGGGAACAAAATTTGATTGGCCGCCTAGTTTGGGAAGTTGTGCCGATTGAAAATCTCCAAATGCGACTAGAAGATAGTCTAAAAACTGGAGCTAAACATTATGTGCCAGAGCAAAGTTTGATACTGGGACTTTATCAAGTGCTGAGTGAAAATCAGGAGGGGCTAAACCCTAGCTATCCGCTAACAGGACTTAGGAATCAGCATTCAATTTTAGCAGTGCGCGATCGCACTAATCCCGATATTTTTATTCCTTGGAATCAACCCCTGACTCCCCAATCGGAGTTTCTCACTTCTAATCAGGTACAAACATTAGAACGCAGTATCAATCTCACTGTTAATCCCCTGACTAACCCAGAAGGCAGTGTCCGCGGTGGTTTGGTAGTGTTGGAAGACATCAGTCAGGAAAAACGGATGAAAACTACCATGTCCCGCTACCTAACGCCTCATGTAGCTGAACAAGTGATGGCACTGGGCGAAGATGCTTTAATGGTAGGCGAACGGAAGGAAGTAACTATCTTGTTTTCTGATATCCGGGGCTACACAACACTTACGGAAAATCTCGGTGCAGCTGAGGTGGTATTGCTGCTCAATCAGTATTTTGAAACGATGGTGGAGGCGGTTTTTAACTACGAAGGTACTCTCGATAAATTTATTGGTGATGCTTTAATGGCGGTATTTGGTGCGCCGCTACCACTCACAGAAAATCATGCTTGGAGGGCTGTGCAGTCAGCGTTAGATATGAGACGCCGCCTAGAGGAATTTAACCAGCGGCGAATTATCCAGGCGCAGCCACAAATTCGTATTGGCATTGGGATTAGTTCTGGGGATGTGGTTTCTGGTAATATTGGTTCCCGCAAACGGATGGATTACACCGTAATTGGAGATGGTGTAAATTTAAGTTCGCGCTTGGAAGCGGTAACTAAGGATTATGGTTGTGATATTCTTTTAAGTGAATTTACTTATCAATTGTGCAGCGATCGCATTTGGGTGCGCCAGTTAGATAAAATTCGCGTCAAAGGGAAACACCAGGCGGTAAATATTTACGAGTTAATTGGCGATCGCAATACTCCCCTAGATACCAAAATCCAAGAGTTTTTGTTTCACTATGATACTGGACGCGCTGCTTATTTATCGCGCAACTTCTCACGAGCGATCGCCTGTTTTGAAGCCGCTAAATCTATCCAACCCCAAGACCAAGCTGTTGATATCCACCTAGAACGTGCGCGTAATTATCAACAAACGCCGCCTCCAGAGTCCTGGGATGGTATCTGGACAATGCTTACTAAGTAGTCATTTGTCATTTGTCATTGGTCAGTTCCCCATGCCCAATGCCTCATTCAACCTTGAGCCTCCCCTTGGTCATCCTGAAACGGCTCTTCGCCAATTCCTAGCTCTTTTTTTGAGCGTTTCAACTGTTTCCACAGATCCTTTATTTGTTCGTAAGCTGCACCTGGAGGCACTTTTCCACCTGTTTCTAAATTGCAAATGTAACTTACCCGTTGAGCAAATTCCTGTAGATTTGCATTAAAAACCAAGTTTTCTGGCTTTACCTGACCGTAGTAGCGACCACGAGGGAAGAGAAAATCATCCTTATTCACTATTTTTTTTTCCATTTATTCAATTCACCTGGTGTTTGAGTTTCTGAAGCCGAATCACTACCTAATCTTTGTTTTGTCAGATTGGGGAAATGAAATCATCTAACTCCTTTTCCAATTCGTGATGCAGGAATTGGTTGATTCAGATTTTGAGACTAGAGGATAAAGCTTGAAATACTTTGTGTTGTAAATATTACAAAAAAAGTTTCTGCTAAAGTAACTAGAGAGAATATTTGATTTTCCTCCCAGTTGTCAATTTATCTCATCTTAATTTATGAAGTTCAAATTGTAATTAACTTCAGCCGAAACCTTGAGGTACAAATTATTAAGACATATCAGTATGTCATAGTAAAATTTTTTCTCAAAAATAATTACAATCCTGATAGTAAAACTACTTAGGTAAACATACTAGATACGAAAGCTAATTGTCCTCTGTTAAAAGTTAGAGATTTATTTCTAAATCTTTGGCAACTGGCTATTAAGCAGCGATCCAGAAGAGCAAATTGGGCTGGGAATTGGTTATGAATTATTTTACCCTGCCCCCTGCTTCCTCTTAAATCATCACCAATGGCTAATAGTTAATAACTAAAGATAAAATGGTTAAGCCTCAGAGGACAACTTTTATCCATTGCCTAAAACTTTACCTGCCACCATGTCTGTTAATTCCAAGTTATACGAAGGCAAAGCGAAAATTCTTTATACAACGGACGATCCGGAAGTCTTGTTGGCTGATTTTAAGGATGATGCCACGGCGTTTAACGCCCAAAAGCGGGGCAACATCGAAGGGAAAGGAAAAATTAATTGTAGCATTTCCAGCCAGCTTTTTAAACAGTTGGAGGCTTATGGTATAAAGACTCACTTTATCGACAGCCCTGCTCCGAATCAAATGCGGGTGAGGGCAGTAAAGATTTTACCCTTGGAAGTGGTGATCAGAAATATTGCTGCTGGCAGTCTGTGTCAGCAAACAGGATTACCAGTGGGTACAATTCTGAAACAGCCTTTGGTTGAATTTTATTACAAAAACGATCAGTTAGGAGATCCTTTGTTGACACGCGATCGCCTGTACCTGCTAGAACTAGCGACTGCGGAACAAGTAGACGCAATTACACATCTAGCATTGCAAATCAATGAATTTCTCAATAACTTTTGGCAAAGGTGTGGCATTACCCTAGTAGACTTCAAACTAGAGTTTGGTTTGGACTCACAACAGCAGTTGCTCTTGGCAGATGAAATTAGCCCCGACACCTGCCGTTTGTGGGATACCGCAGAAAAGGACACAAATCGGCGGGTAATGGACAAAGATCGCTTTCGCCGAGACTTAGGAAATGTAGAAGATGCCTACCAGGAGGTCTTACAAAGAGTGCTAAAAGCAGTAGAAACTATAAGTTAACCAGGTAAAAACCAAAAGGTCAGAAGGAAGTATATTTAACTTTTGCCTTTTGCCTTTTGCCTTTTGCCTTGTAAAGTAAAAAAGCAAAAGAAAAAAATTATGTTTTGAGTTTTACCTTTGGCATGAGGGCATTATTGCCTTGTGATGGTGTGTGTGTGGTCGTGAATAGGAATATAAGTAAAATGCGTTTATCTCCCGTATTGCTGGCAGCAGTAGCAATTGCAGTCCCTTTGGGTGGCTCATTGAGTGCAAATGCAGAAACCGCCAACAGTTCAAAACAGACAACAGAAGTTTTGACACTAGAAACAAATCAGCAGCCAGAAAAGGATACTGGTCAGGTTAACTCTAGTAAAAGTCTAGAATCTCAACCTAAATCCATAGGGGTTATAGAGGGGGAGCGCCTGCAATCCCGCGTTGTCGCAATTTACCCTGCCAATCCAGCAGCGATGCCTGCGCCGGGCTACGCCTACGCGACCCCAAAGGTAATTGTGCCAACCTCCACAACGCCAACAACTGCACAAACCCCTCAAATCAATCCCAGCCCTACTCAACAGCCGTCTCCGGCTCCAGAAATTCCAGCGCCAGAAATTCAACAACCAACTCCTTCCCCAACTCCTTCCCCAACTCCTGAGACTACTCCAGTCCCAGAAAATGTAAATCCACCGACAACAGAACCTTTATTACCCACAACTCCAGAACCATCAGCCGCTCCAGATATTCCCCTTCCAGCTAGTCAACAAAGAACACCTGCGCCATTCCCAGGCACTACTCCCAGTCCTCAGAATGTTAACCCACCGACAACTCCGGGCAATACTCAACCCAACACAGCCCCAGAAGCCAATGATCCTCGCGTACTGGTATCGGAAGTAGTAGTTAGATCCCAGGCTGGCCAACTATCACCAGAACTGGAAAGCCAAGTTTACAGAGTAATTCGTACCCAACCAGGACAAACAACCACCCGCAGCCAACTGCAAGAAGATATTAACGCCATCTTTGGTACTGGCTTCTTCTCCAACGTCCAAGCAGCGCCAGAAGATACCCCCTTGGGAGTGCGGGTGAGCTTTGTTGTACAGCCTAACCCCGTTCTCAGCAAAGTAGAAGTGCAAGCCAATCCTGGCACTGGTGTCGCTTCTGTACTACCAGCTAATACTGTGGATGAAGTATTTCGGGAGCAGTATGGCAAAATCCTCAACTTGCGTGACTTGCAAGAAGGCATCAAGCAGTTAAACAAGCGGTATCAAGACCAAGGCTACGTCCTAGCCAACGTGATTGGAGCGCCACAAGTCTCTGAAAGCGGAGTTGTTACCTTACAAGTAGCAGAAGGTGTAGTAGAGAATATTAGAGTCCGGTTCCGCAATAAAGATGGTCAGGAGACAGACGAGAAGGGACAACCAATTCGGGGACGGACACAGGATTACATCATTACACGAGAATTGGAGTTGAAGCCAGGACAAATATTCAATCGCAACACAGTACAAAAAGACCTACAGCGCGTGTATGGACTAGGACTGTTTGAAGATGTGAATGTGTCTCTTGACCCTGGTACTGACCCCAGCAAGGTGGATGTAGTAGTGAATGTAGCTGAACGTAGCAGCGGTTCTATTGCGGCTGGGGCAGGGATTAGTTCTGCTAGCGGACTTTTTGGAACAGTTAGCTATCAACAGCAAAACCTGAACGGTAGGAACCAAAAACTGGGGACAGAAATACAGGTGGGAGAACGGGAACTGCTGTTTGACGTGCGGTATACCGACCCCTGGATCGCAGGAGATCCTTACCGGACTTCCTACACAACCAATATTTTCCGCCGCAGTTCTATTTCATTGATTTTTGATGGCAAAGATGAAGACATTAGGACGTTTAATCCTGGTAATCCCACCGATGTAGATTCTCACGATCGCCCCCGGATTCTCCGTCTAGGTGGTGGTGTCACCTTTACCCGTCCCCTGTCTGCCAATCCTTATAAAACTTCTGTCTGGACTGCCTCAGCGGGTTTACAGTATCAACGAGTTTCCGCCCGTGATGCTGATGGTAATCTTAGAAAAACAGGAGCGGTATTTGATGATAATACTGGAAACCGGATCAGTGAGGAAATTCCACTGACCCTATCTAACAGCGGTCAAGACGATTTACTACTGTTGCAAGTAGGGGCACAGCGGGATCTCCGTAATAACCCCCTGCAACCCACTAGCGGTTCTTATCTCCGCTTTGGGGTCGATCAGTCGGTTCCCATCGGACTAGGCAACATCTTCCTCACCAGATTGCGGGGTAGCTACAGCCAGTATTTACCCATTAAGCTGATTAGCCTCAGTAAAGGGGCACAAACCTTAGCATTTAACCTGCAAGCAGGAACCATCCTCGGTGACTTGCCTCCCTACGAAGCCTTTACCCTTGGGGGTAGCAACTCCGTCCGGGGTTATGAAGAAGGAGCATTAGGTAGTGGACGCTCTTATGTGCAAGCATCAGTTGAGTATCGGTTTCCAGTCTTTTCAGTAGTCAGTGGCGCACTATTTTTTGATCTCGGCAGTGACCTGGGAACTAGTACTAGGGCCGCTGAAGTGTTGAACAAAAATGGCAGTGGCTATGGTTATGGTCTTGGCGTTCGCGTCCAGTCTCCACTGGGGCCAATTCGGATTGACTACGGTATCAACGATGACGGTGATAGCCGGATTAATTTCGGTATTGGCGAAAGATTTTAATTTGTCATTAGTCAGTAAGTAAGTAGGTGAGAATAAATCAAAGTAGATTAAGTAATGTAAAAAATATTGAGATGAGTTCCTAGTAAGGGCTACCCCTGCGGGAACGCTTCGCGAACAGCCCTCAAATTAGGACTAAAGTCCTTACTACAAACCTTGAATTATTCACGCTGCTCTACTTAGTCATTAGTGAATCACAAAGGACAACTGACAAAGGACAAATGACAATTAACTTTTTTGGATTAGCTTGCTAATTTTTACATTTACCTCAATACTGTTCCGATAAAGGGATTAATGACATTTTTCAGGGAATATCAGGGATTTTACCAAAACAGACGATGAATAATACTAAAGGAAATATATTGACTTTTCGGTTATGCAGCAACACACTCTAGCAGCCCAAATCACTCAAACAGGGGTGGGACTGCATAGCGGTGTGAGTACCCAGGTGCGGATATTACCAGCCGAGGCGGGAAGTGGACGCTACTTTGTGCGGGTAGATTTACCGGATTTGCCGATCATTCTAGCCCAAGTTGCGGCAGTTAGTCACACTGTTCTCTCAACTCAGTTGGGTAAGGGTGAGGTATATGTTCGCACGGTAGAGCATTTGTTGGCAGCACTTTCGAGTCTGGGCGTGGATAATGCCCGGATTGAAATAGATGGACCAGAAGTCCCACTTTTAGATGGTTCAGCAAGTGTGTGGACAGCCAATATTGCCCAAGTTGGCTTAGTCTCACAACCCGTTAACAACCAAGTTCCCTTGCCTATTACAGAACCCTTATGGGTCTATGAAGGGGATGCCTTTGTATGTGCCCTCCCAGCAGCAGAAACCCGCTTTAGTTACGGTATTGATTTTGACCTGCCCGCCATTGGTAATCAATGGCATAGTTGGTCACTAACTGCTGAACAAGCAAAAGCTTCTGCTAGCTTTGCGGCGGAAATTGCTCCTGCCCGTACTTTTGGGTTACTGCATCAAATTGAACACTTACAAAAAACAGGGTTAATTAAAGGTGGCAGTTTGGATAATGCACTCGTTTGTGGGCCTGAAGGCTGGCTAAATCCACCATTGAGATTTGCAAATGAGCCAGTCCGTCATAAAATCTTGGATTTAGTAGGAGATTTGAGTTTACTAGGAACTTTTCCTCGTGCTCATTTTTTAGCGTATAAAGCCAGTCATAATTTACACATTCAACTGGCTCAGAGAATTTTAGATTTGGGATTAGAACTAAAGCCTGAAATCTAGGATTATTAAGCTTTGGATATACGTCTGCCTACTCAACTTTCAGATGACAAATTAACTACACGGCCAATGTCAATCCTCACTGAAGTGAATACCATCGATACGACTACACCTACATCTACTGAACTACAGGCTATAAATGAGACTACAATCAGTTCTGAGATTAAAACAACTTTCGCAACTGAAGAAATTCAGAAATTGCTACCCCACCGCTACCCATTTTTACTGGTAGACAAAATAATTGACTACGTTCCAGGTAAAAGAGCTGTTGGGGTTAAAAATGTCACTATCAACGAACCCCATTTTCAAGGACATTTCCCTGGGCGTCCACTGATGCCAGGGGTGCTAATAGTCGAAGCAATGGCACAAGTTGGGGGCATTGTCTTAACTCAAATGTCTTCGGTAAAAGGCGGGCTGTTCGTCTTTGCTGGTATCGATAAAGTTCGCTTTCGCCGCCAGGTCGTACCGGGAGATCAACTAGTAATGACGGTGGAACTGTTATGGGTAAAACAACGTCGTTTCGGTAAGATGCAAGGTCGTGCCGAAGTTGATGGTCAACTTGCTTGTGAAGGGGAATTAATGTTTTCTTTAGTTAGCTAAAAGTTTGCTTTCGTGGTATGGGCATAGCCGTGAAATGCCCCTACTGAATCCTGAAAAAGGATAACAGTTAAAAAAAATCCACAACAGCATCTGATAATTTCTTGATTTTCGACGCCCTCTCTACGAGACGCACTCACAAACACACTTAACTTGCTTTGCCCGACACTTTCGTTCACTGAAATACTTCACGCTCAACAACGCCAGTCGCCTCAATGGGACGGTAGTTGGTACAACTCTCTTAACCAGAGTAATGCCCTGCCTCAGAAACCCCGCCTGGCGCTGGATTATCAAGACAGTTCTGGAGATTCACCCTTGAAAACGCTAATTCATCCAACTGCTGTAATTCATCCGAAATCGGAACTCCACCATACAGTGCAAGTCGGTGCCTATGCTGTGATTGGAGCGCATGTCAAAGTGGGCCCTGAAACAATAATCGGCGCTCATGCAGTGCTAGAGGGGCCTTGTGAAATTGGGGCGCAAAATCAGATTTTTACAGGTGCAGCCATCGGCATGGAACCCCAGGATCTCAAGTTTGTGGGAGAGCCAACCTGGGTCAAAATTGGTGATAACAATTTGATTCGTGAGTACGTTACCATTAACCGCGCTACCGGTGCTGGTGAAGCGACGGTAATTGGTGACGGCAATCTTTTGATGGCTTATGTCCATGTGGCTCATAACTGCGTGATTGAAGACCAAGTAGTGATTGCTAACTCTGTGGCGTTGGCTGGTCATGTGTATATAGAGTCACGCGCTAGGCTCAGTGGGGTTTTAGGTGTCCATCAATTTGTGCATATTGGTAGACAAGCAATGGTGGGAGGTATGGCACGTATTGACCGGGATGTGGCCCCATATATGCTGGTGGAGGGAAATCCGGCGCGGGTGCGAACCCTCAACCTTGTAGGACTCAAACGGTCTGGTATGGATTCAGCAGATTTGCTTATGCTGAAAAAAGCCTTCCGCATTCTCTACCGTTCTGATTTGTCTTTTAAGGATGCTTTGGAACAGTTGGAATTGTTAGGGGATAGCGAAGAATTGCAGCATCTGCGACGCTTCCTGCTACTTTCTCAGATGCCTGGAAGACGTGGCTTGATTCCCGGTAAGAGGAAAAAAGCCGCAAGTGATGAATCGTGAGATGTGAGATATATGATGTCTGTGGATTTACCCATAATCAAAGCACCCCACCCCCAACCCCTCCCCGCTCTTCGAGAGGGGAGCAAAAGCGTAGCTGGCGGGGTGGGGTTATGAGGAATTGTGGTTAATTGCCCAGACATCATAAATTTATGAGTTATGAGTTGATGAATTAAATTTTGAACTTCTCACTCTTAACTCCTCACTCCTAATTTTTACTAATTACCAATTATCAAATGCGGATATTTATCAGCACTGGCGAAGTATCTGGCGATTTACAAGGGTCGCTGCTAATTTCAGCGCTGAAGCGTCAAGCTATGGCGATTGGGTTGGAATTAGAGATTGTGGCGCTGGGTGGCGAAAAAATGGTAGAGGCTGGGGCAATTTTGCTGGGAAATACCAGTAGTATTGGCTCAATGGGTATTCTAGAAGGGTTGCCTTATGTTTTACCGACTCTTCAGGTGCAACGTCAGGCGATCGCTTCTCTAAAGCAAAATCCACCTGACTTGGTGGTGCTGATCGATTACATGACTCCCAATCTGGAAATTGGGACTTATATGAAACAGTATCTGCCAGATGTACCTGTGGTGTATTACATTGCTCCCCAAGAGTGGGCTTGGTCAATAAGTTTACGGAGAACTAACCGGATTGTTGGTTTTACAGATAAGCTGTTGGCAATCTTTCCACAAGAAGCCCGCTACTTTCAGGAGAAAGGCGCAAAAGTTATTTGGGTAGGGCATCCTTTGGTTGACCGAATGCAAGATGCTCCCAGTAGGGAAACAGCGCGTGCAACACTGGGGATTGCTCCAGAAGAGATTGCGATCGCACTCCTCCCCGCCTCTCGCCACCAAGAACTAAAATATCTTTTACCAATTATTTTTCAAGCTGCCCAAACTATTCAAGCTAAATTACCTGAAGTTCATTTTTGGATTCCCCTATCTTTGGAAGTCTATAGACAGCCAATTGAAAAGGCAGTTGAGCGTTACGGTTTGCGGGCGACAGTTCTATCAGGTCAACAAAAGGAAGTTTTTGCCGCAGCTGATTTAGGCATTAGTAAATCTGGTACTGTCAATCTAGAACTTGCTCTGTTAAATGTGCCACAGGTTGTAGTTTATCGCCTCAGTCGTCTGACTGCGTGGATAGCTCGGAAAATCCTCAAAGGTTCAATAACCTTCGCATCGCCACCTAATTTAGTCGTGATGAAGCCAATTGTGCCAGAATTTTTACAAGAGCAAGCCACAGCAGAGAATATTACCCAAGCAGCGATGGAACTGCTACTAAATCCCAGTCGCAGAGAGCAAACTTTGCTAGATTATCAAGAAATGCGGCGGAGTTTAGGAGAAGTTGGAGTGTGCGATCGCGCTGCTCAAGAAATTTTGCAAATGCTGCCGGGGAATGGGGACTAGGGACTAGGAACTAGGGAAATTTTGTATATTTAATACTCAATACCCAATACCCAATCCCTTTAGAGGTGTCATGGCTTATGAGATGAAAAAACAAAGAGCGATCGCAGTTGATTTATTTGCTGGCGCGGGCGGTATGACTCTTGGCTTTGAGCAAGCTGGTTTTGATGTGCTGGCGTCTGTGGAAATCGACCCGATCCACTGTGCAACACATGAGTTTAACTTCCCTTATTGCTCAGTGTTATGTAAAAGTGTTGTGGATACAACCGGGGAAGAAATTAGGAATCGGTCTAAGATTGGCGATCGCGAAATTGATGTAGTAATTTGTGGCTCACCATGTCAAGGCTTTTCCCTAATTGGTAAACGGATTGTTGATGATCCCCGAAACTCTTTAGTTTTTCACTTTCATCGGTTGGTTTTTGAGCTAAAACCAAAATTTTTTGTGATGGAAAATGTCCGGGGGATCACAGTTGGCGAACACAAACAAATCCTCCAAACCTTAATTAGCGAATTTAAAATTTATGGCTATAAAGTAGAAGAAAATTACCAAGTTATCAACGCTGCAAATTACGGAGTACCACAGTCCCGTGAGAGATTATTTCTCATAGGTGCAAGGGAGGATCTAGAGTTACCGAAATATCCTCAGCCGATTACTAAACGAGCATTACCAAATAATTTAACTTCTAAAAAAATATCTGATATTCCATTGAGTCCTACAGTATGGGATGCAATTGGAGATTTACCTGAAATAGAAAAATATCCTGAGTTATTAACAAGAAATTGGGTTGTAGCAGAATACGGAAAGCCGAGTAACTATGCTCTTGTACTTCGCGGGTTGAAATCCCTAGACGATGATTATTCTTACAAACGTGAATATGATTTGCGAATACTTTCTTCAAGTTTAAGAACAAAACATTCTGCGGAAACTATTAAACGTTTTCAGGAGACTCAACAAGGCGAGAGAGAAAAAATTAGTCGTTTTTATAAGCTGCATCCTGCTGGTGTCTGCAATACTTTAAGAGCCGGAACGGACAAGTATAGAGGTTCTTTTACATCTCCTAGACCGATTCATCCATCTACGCCCCGTTGTATTACAGTCAGAGAAGCGGCGAGATTGCATTCTTACCCCGATTGGTTTAGATTTCATGTAACCAAATGGCACGGATTTCGACAAGTAGGTAACTCTGTACCACCACTACTAGCAAAGGCTGTGGCGGCGGAAATTATTCGCAGTTTGCATATTTCGCCTTTGAAGCCAAGTTTGGGATACAAGTTGCCAGAGGAGAAGCTATTACAATTTAATATGTCGCAAGCGGCACAATATTATCAGTGTGATTAGTAAAAATACACTCTGTAATATGTGCAAGGTTGAGCTAAGTCCAGCTACGGAAGAATGTACTATTTTCCCAGATAAACGCCTTGAATAGCACCTAGAATTCCCATGCATCTCGTTCTTGGCGAATAAAGTTATCGGCTTCTTCCGGTGTGGCAAAACTGCCTCTAGCAGACCCGATAAAGCGGTTCTCGGTTGAATGAGGTACAAGAACCCCACCCCCAACCCCCTCCCCGCAAGCGAGGAGGGGGCTATGATGACCTTATGTGATTAGGAAACGCTATAAAGCTAGTTAGAAGCTTTTCAGAATGCTTTGGGGGTGGGTTCAGAAGTACTATCACATCGACAGTCGCACCTGCTGGAAGTTCTGGAGAACAGATTTCTACTACACCACCAGGTTTGACGATCGCCTTTTGCCTGAGTCCATTAAGCATGATAATTTCTCCTCATTAGTGTCGGAATATCGCACTACTTTTTCTAGTTTAGCGCTGAGGTGCGATTACTTATTACCAAGGGAATTTTTCTCAGCATAGTTGAGATTTCTATGATATTCTTTGATTTTTTGTTGAGCTACGACATAATTAGGGCTAGAAGATGGCACGGCTTTCATAAGTGCGATCGCAGCTTCCCACTCACTCACAACTGTCTTCCACTCATCTGGAGATTTTGCTGATTGAGTAAGGTTAGCTGCATTGATTGCTTTACTTACTGCTTCTCGGAATGTATCAGTTTTAAGTAATGCGGTCGGCGATTCTGAAATCACTGGTGAGGGTGTAAGTAATACAGATTTTGATGATGTTTGAATTTTAGAGGTTAGGGGAAGTATTTCTCCGAATTTTGAATAAAAGTATATTCCTACAGCAATTGAAAATATCAAAAAACTCAGCAGCAACTTTTTATTTAAATTACGATATTTATGTTGAGTCTTGATGATTGTAGTTTCTTCATCATTCGATAAAATATTTGATTTTATTTTGTGTAAACCCATTTCCCCGCGCAATTTATTGAGTTCCTTGTCTGTATTAAAATCAGTGTTGGATTTGCTTTGATCTGTTTTTTTTGTTTCTTTATTGCCAGAATAAGCAGATATTATTCGATATCTTACTAAATATTCAATTTGATAAATTAGTGCCCCAGCAGAAATATAGAATAGCCCAAATATTAATATTATATTATTATTGATATCTTGTATTTGTCTGTAGTATTCAACTGGTCTGGCGTAGCTAAAATTAAAGAACGGTAGGAAGATTGTAGAAAACAAAGCTGCTATCAGTGTAGAAATTGCAATTACAAGCCAAGCGTACAATCCTTCCCACCAACTCATTATTCCTGGTAATAATCCTTGTGTTCTACCTATTTCGGGTGCCTGAACTTCTGACATAAACCGACTAATAAGCAAGTGTAAGCAGTGATGAGTCAAAGAAATTATAGGAATTGGAGATAAGATTAACAGTATTGTAAATATAGCCAATAATTCTGGACTGCTTACAAAATATGCGATACGGTAGCCTACCTTTCCAGGATTCTTGAGTATAAATATAATAGCGCTCAAAAATAGATTCAAAACCAATGCTTTTAACCAAGAAGTAGGATAAGGAAACCATAAAGGCCAGTAAAACGTTTGTAGCATTTGCTTATAAACTTCCTGAGTCTTCGGCTGTTTCATAACCAATAAATCCAAAAAACTAAGATAATATCTTCTATCTCATGGTTCCCTATGCACAGGTAAAAACAACATTTTCAAAATCTTTCCAGCCCTATGTTTAAAATTTACACAAATTTATTAAAATTATTACAAAAGCCCCGATTTTAGGCTCTCTCTCTGCGCCTCTGCATGAGCCAAATTAAACACTAGCGTTCTTTGGTAATTACAGAGCTACCATTACTAATACTTACTTTTTGAATAAAAACGTTAGTACAAGATGATAAAATATCAGTACTTATTTGATTAGCAATAAATTCAAAATCTTTATTTGTTAATCCCCGTGCAGTATCGCCACTTAAGTTAATAGAAATAGTTAGGGTTTGAGGATTACTAGAAGACTGTTCATTAGCTACTGCTTCTACTTCAGCTATGCTCAAATCAAACTCTTTACTCCAAGCTGGAAACTCCTTACCCGTTTGTTGCCCGTAAACTTTCACTTTTTCAACAGATACAGCCCCTAAAGCGGTTAACCCTTTGCGGATAAATGCAACTAAAATTGGCTGATTTAGTACTTGGGCAGATTCTAATATTACCTCCAAACAAGCATCTTGGAAGGCAACTTTTGCAGTGATTCCTTTGGGGTGTAAGTGGCGGTTCATCAGAGATGCGATCGCCTGGGTATCTCCCTGTTTTGCAAGTTTTAGAATATTTGGCTGTGTCATAACCAGTAAAAGAGAAAATGTAGGAAAATAAACTTATATTCTCAGGATTCCCTTTTGACAGCCTTAAATAACATTATGATGCAAGATATCAGCTAACCTGGGCTAAAATGTCTAGTATAAAGATAGTCTTTCACAGACTTTTGCAAAAAATATATTTTTCCTGTATCAACATCAAAAAATCTTGTTTTTGTGCTTGCCAAATTAACAGGATTAAAATTAATCAGTTTAATTCCAATTTTCAATATGAAATTTTATCGAGATCATGCTTGGCCCTCGACCCTAGAAGAAGCCATAGTTATCCAAGAAACGCTGCAAGATCAAGTAATTACTGAAGATCAACTGCAAGAACCTATCCAGTATGTTGCTGGAGTAGATATGGGTTTTGAAGCTGATGGAACAATTAGCCGTGCAGCTGTCGCAGTCCTGAGTTTTCCTGATTTGCAAGTAATCGAGACAAGCCTAGCACATCGTCCTACTACCTTTCCTTATGTTCCTGGGTTCCTCTCATTTCGGGAAATTCCAGCTGTCCTCGATGCCCTGGAGAAGATTAAAACAACACCAAATATCATCTTGTGTGATGGTCAGGGAATTGCTCATCCCCGCAGATTAGGTATAGCTAGCCATTTAGGGTTACTTATAGATATGCCGACAATTGGTGTAGCTAAGTCCAGGTTGATAGGTAAGCACGAAGAATTGGCCCAAACCAAAGGCAGCACGCAACCACTCATATATAAGGGTGAAACGGTTGGGGCAGTTTTGCGATCGCGCACAGGAGTAAAACCTCTCTACATCTCCAGTGGTCATCGAATTAGTTTACCGACAGCGATTGACTATGTATTACGCTGCACGCCCAAATATCGACTGCCAGAAACTACACGCATCGCTGATAAATTAGCCTCAGCGAAATAAAGCTTGTTGAAGTTTTTTCTAAATACTTGCTTGCACCGACTCAATCGTGTTAGGAATCGCACAGAAAGATGTTGAAGTCGCTAACTAAATACGAGTTCGGAAGTTAGAACAATGAACGCACTAACTTTACAGTGGCACGATGCAGGTCAAGATAAAACTCAGAACATTTACGAACAACAGCCAAGTCAAAATCATGGCACTGTCCGCATCGGTCGCGACCCCCTCCGGTGCGACATTGTTCTGAGTCACCCTACTGTCTCTGGTCTGCACGTTGAAATATTTTTTCATCACCAGCAACAGCGCTTTTATATCAGGAATTTGCGATCGCAAAATCCCCCCGTTGTCGATGGACGGCAATTAGTCCAAGGTGAAATGCCTTTAACTGAGGGCACTAGTATCTCTTTGGGACAAATAAAACTCAATGTTACTGGCATTTCCACGGGTAGCATTCCAGCAACAATTTTGCTGCAACCCCATCCAGCAGTACATCTGGGACATCACTACCATCCATCAACACCCCCCGCACCACCGCCAGGAGTTTATGGCTTAGAATGCCCCAAATGTCATAAAGTTTCCCCAGGAGAGAATTTACAAATTGGCTGTCATTGGTGTGGGACATCTTTAGCTGCGGCTGTAAGTGTGTTGGTAGTAAGGAATTAAGGAGTGGGGAGAAATGCAATTCAAAATTCAAAATTGTTCGCGCAGCGTCTCGTAGAGAAGAAAAAGACTGGGGGAGATAAGGAAAAGAACCATACCCAATGCCCAATGCCCAATGCCCAATGCCCAATGCCCCATAACCAATGACTAATGAACAAATCCAATTAAGTTGGGAAGAACCAGCGACGGGAGAACGGCGAGAACCACTGTTGAGTATGCCGATCGCTTTTGGTCGAGAATTCGCTCGCTTACCGGCTGAACTCAGGGGAGTGCGCGTTTCTCGGATGCTGCTTAACAGTAACGAAGTTTCTCGCTACCATGCCCTAATTGACTGGGAACAAGACCATCTAGTGGTGATTGATCAAGGCAGCGTTAACGGTGTCTATGTCAATGGTCAACCACAAACACGCAGTGTCCTGCTTAATGGCGATACGTTGCAAATTGGCCCTTATGCGATCGCAGTGACATTTGGTGCTAGCGCCTCTGCACCAGATACCAGCCCCCCTTCAACGATTCATTTCAACGCAAATACCAATCGCCCAGACCCTAGCTTGCCTGTAGTTCAGCCGCTAACGCCCTTGGCAAGTAATTTCCCACCATTGGCGTTTCAGGCGGATAAAGTCGCGCTGCAAGCACTTCATGCTACGGGATTACCAGTAGATGAATCTGATTATCTCGCGATCGGGGCGGGATTGGGTAGCTTTTTATGGGCTGATTTGCTGCGAATTAGTGGTGTACGTGCTGACAAAATTGTAGCTTTGGGATTAGAGGCGGAACCCTATGCCCGTTACAAGCGCCTCTGTCTGAATTCGCAAATTCCCTTATATGAAAGACTGCGTTCTAATTCTGACTCTTGTCCTGATAATATTTGGGGCTGGCCTAGTTATGCCTTGCGAGAAGCTTGGGGAGACTTAGCCAAGGGACAGATGAAATCAGCATTTAAGTATTTGTGGCAAGTGTTTGCTGAACCAACATTTGCAGAAACTTATACTCCCCGTGCGGGTAACGTCTTTGATTCCATAGATAGGGAGACGAAGCGGATTGGCTGGAATCAAATTTATCGCTATGGGCGAGTTAGGGTAATTCGCAAAACTGATGATGGCAGATATTGCGTAGCCTATTCTCGCGCCCCAGGAAATTATGCTTTTTTAGTTACTCGTTATTTACATTTAGCTACTGGGTATCCAGCAATTCAGTTTCTGCCAGATTTGCAAGCTTATAGGGAAAAATATCAAGATTTTAAATCTGTTGTCAATGCTTATGAAGCCCACGATCATGTTTATGAGCAACTAGAGCAACATGGTGGTACCGTATTGATTCGGGGGCGCGGAATTGTGGCTTCGCGGATTTTGCAGCGGATTTATGAAGCTAGAAAGCGAAATCGGAATATTGCAGTTTTGCATTTAATGCGATCGCCTAAACCCCAAGGCAACAAATTTCAAAGAGCCACGCGCCTAGTCAAAAATCATTACGAATTTCAACCCTTTAACTGGCCTAAAGCCTGTTGGGGTGGCGAACTCCGGGCAATATTAGAAAAAGCCACCCCCGACGAACGCAAGCGTTTACTAGCAGACTGGGGCGGAACTACCACCGCCGACCGCCACGACTGGCAGCAAATTACTGCCCAAGGGATAAGCGAAGGCTGGTATCAAATTACCTTCGGTGAAGTGCTGGATGTAGAACGAGATGCCCAAAACCGGACTATTACCCATATCCGAGAGCAAAGCTTTGGGGAAATGAAATTGCTAGCTGACTTTATTGTTGATGCGACTGGACTGGATGCCAAGGTAGATACCAATCCCCTCTTAGCAGATTTGGTGAAGCATTACAACCTCCCAGTGAATCACCTGGGGCGATTGACTGTAGCGAACAATTTTGAATTGGTAGAAATGCGTAGTGATAGAGGTCAAATGTATGCTGCTGGGGCTATTACTTTAGGTGGCCCTTATGCAGCAGTTGATAGTTTCTTGGGCTTGCAATATGCGGCATTAGTCGCTGTTGATGGACTCGCCGCCGCCCGTGCTACTGGAGTCCAGAGGTTAAATGTTGTAAGTTCCTTTGGGCAGTGGTTGAAGTGGGTGTTAAATCAGTCACCTTAGTATTAGGAGGCAGGATAAATACAGTATTTACCTGGCTGTTTTGAGTAGCAAACTTAAAATTTGAGGTTCAAAGGTGCAACGTTGATGCTCAGAGGTTCAACGTTGATGTTCAGAGGTTCAACGATGATGCTCAGAGGTTCAACGATGATGCTCAGAGGTTCAACGATGATGCTCAGAGGTTCAACGATGATGCTCAGAGGTTTAACGATGATGCTCAGAGGTTCAACGATGATGCTCAGAGGTTTAACGATGATGCTCAGAGGTTCAACGATGATGCTCAGAGGTTTAACGATGATGCTCAGAGGTTTAACGATGATGCTCAGAGGTTCAACGATGATGCTCAGAGGTTCAACGATGATGCTCAGAGGTTTAATTGGCGATGTCTACGACGGGCTACGCCTACGCAGAACTCTTGCATTCTGATATGGTGAATTAAATCGGCGGTTAGAAACCAATACACTTCGGTTAAGATCCCCCCGCCTCCGGCGACCCCCTTAAAAAGGGGGTAAATAGAGATATTAGCCCCCCTTTTTAAGGGGGGTTGGGGGGATCTCCGAACACTAAATATCACTAACTCAAGCGTATTGGGTTAGCTGCGTAGGTTGGGTTGAGGAACGAAACCCAACATTTCCGGGGCTTTGTTGGGTTGCGCTTTGCTTAACCCAACCTACAATTTTTCTACTTCTTTTTTTCCCTTGTCGAGCTTACCATTACAGGCACTAAAGTTTTAACTAAAGCCGTAATCGCCACAATCACAGAAGCAATTCCCGCAATCGATACTGAAGTTAAAATTGCCGCCGCGAGGATGATTTCACCGGGACTGTCCCCGTTTCGCATCCAAGTAGATGGATTCTCTACCGATGTTGGCGAGGCGGGGATTAATTGCGAAGTTTGGGTGATTTGATTGGAGTTTACAGGAGTTGTTAAGGCAGTTTTCATGGCTAAACCTCTTCTAAATGTTTCTATGCAAATCGTATTTCTGCCAGAAGAAGAGGAGATTCCCTAGAAGTGGAGACAAAGTAGAGAGAAAGTAGAAATTAAGTAGAATCGAGAAGAAATCTCACAAGCTGTCTATGCTATCGGCTGATTTTTTAGCCAATGAAGCTGCTACCCATAGTTTATCCCCAGAGCAAACGGAAGCTTTTGTAGAGTGTTTGAAGTCTGAAAATTCAAGGAAGAGTGGAGCAAAACTTGCCAGGGAATTAAACATTGGTGCGTCTGCTTTCAGAAAGCGGATGACTGAGGTTTATGACAAGTTCGCCAAGAGTTGTCCTGAATTAGCCACTTCTGAAAGCCGGGGTAAGCTGGAAAAGTTACGGGCTTGTTTGACAAACAAATATAATGGCGGGCAAGATGCCCACCCCACAATTAAAGAAATTCATCAAAATATTCCCCTTCGTGTCCCATTTGAAAAATTTGTGGGACGTGAGGCGGAATTAGAAAAACTGCACCAGCAATTACAAACATCTCGGCAAGTTGAGATTGTAGCTGTGGCGGGTATGGGTGGAGTCGGCAAAACTGAACTTGCTACCCAATACGCCAAACAGCATTTGCAGAATTATCAAGGTGGGGTTTGCTGGTTATCTGCACAGGGTATTGATGTCGGAATCCAGATTCTCAGATTTGCGGAATTGAAATTTAAACTCATTGCACCTGACGATTGGGAATTAGCAGATAGGCTGAAATACTGCTGGCAGAATTGGCAACAAGGTGAAGTGCTGCTGGTGTTTGATGATGTCACCGACTACAAAAAACAGGTTCAGCCTTATCTACCCCCAGAATCACCCCGGTTTAAAGTATTGCTGACAACGCGCGAGGAATTTGATAGAACTTTGGCGCAATTACCTTTGGGTGTTCTCAAACCATTGGCGGCGATGAAATTATTAAAATCGCTGGTTGATAGAGAACGACTTAAAAGCGAACCTTGGGTTGCGAGAGAAATTTGTAAATCCTTGGGATATTTGCCTTTGGCGTTAGAGTTAGTGGGGCGATATCTGGATACAATGCCAGATTTATCTCTGGAGACACTGCTGAAGCGGCTACAAAAAAAGCGACTGGAACACGAAGCAATAGCCAAGGCTAACCCATTGATGCGTTATGAATATGGTGTGGCTGAAGCTTTTGCATTGAGTTGGGAACAGTTGGATGAAAATGCACAAAGTTTAGCCTGTTGGCTGAGTTTGTATGCCTTGGCTGATATTCCTTTTTCTGTTGAGTGGATAAAAGATGACGATGAACAAGAACTCTGGGATAAAGCTATAGCTGAGTTAGGGAAACTGCATTTAGTACAATGGCAAAGTAAAGGAATTTATCGTCTACATCCACTAATTCGGCAATTTTTCCAAATGAAGTTGGATGAGTCAAGTGAGGCGGATGAAGTAAAAACCGCTTTTGCAGCGCAGATGGTAGAGGTAGCAAAGCAAATTCCTCAACAGCCTAACCGTGAAGATATTTTAAACCTCACTCCCTTTATCTCCCACATTGCAGAAATTGCAACCCACTTATCCCAATATCTCAGCGACGAAGATTTAACTTGGCCTTTCACAGGCTTAGGCTGGTTTTATAAAGGTCAAGGACTTTATCAGCAAGCAGAACCTTGGTACAAACTATGTGTAGAGGCAGCTGAAAATCGTCTTGGTTTAGAACATCCCTATGTCGCCACTAGCCTAAATAATCTCGCATTACTCTACGAATCTACAGGACGCTACAGCGAAGCTGAACCTCTGCATTTGCAAGCTTTGGAATTGAGAAAACGCTTACTGGGAGACAACCATCCTGATGTCGCCAATAGCTTGAATAATCTCGCATTACTTGACGAATCTACAGGACGCTACAGCGAAGCTGAACCCCTGCATTTGCAAGCTTTGGAACTGAGAAAACGCTTACTGGGAGACAACCATCCTGATGTCGCCAATAGCCTGAACAATCTCGCAGGACTCTACGAATCTACAGGACGCTACAGCGAAGCTGAACCTCTGCATTTGCAAGCTTTGGCACTGAGAAAACGCTTACTGGGAGACAACCATCCCGATGTCGCCGCTAGCCTGAACAATCTCGCAGGACTCTACGAATCTACAGGACGCTACAGCGAAGCCGAACCTTTGTATCAGCAAGCTTTGGCACTGAGAAAACGTTTACTGGGAGACAACCATCCGCATGTCGCCACTAGCCTGAATAATCTCGCAGGACTCTACGAATCTACAGGACGCTACAGCGAAGCCGAACCTTTGTATCAGCAAGCTTTGGCACTGAGAAAACGTTTACTGGGAGA
>NZ_JBALEL010000068.1:0-395647 GCF_036917935.1 Nostoc sp.
TATAGCGTAGCATTCAGCCCCGATGGCAAGACCATCGCCTCTGCTAGTGCTGACAAAACCGTGAAACTCTGGAATGCGGCTACAGGGAAGGAAATCATCACCCTCAACGGGCATAGTAATACGGTCTATAGCGTAGCATTCAGCCCCGATGGCAAGACCATTGCTTCTGCTAGTTTTGACAAAACCGTGAAACTCTGGAATATGTACCCAAATCACCTTAATAATTTAATAATTTCTGGTAGTCTCAACGATCTAATGAGCTACAGTTGCAACAGGCTACGTGTTTATTTACAATCAAATCCCAATGTGAGCGACAAGCACTTCTGCGATGGCATTGGTACAAAGAGCAATTAGCTTTGAAGTCGAAAATCAATTACTGCTAGTGCCATCGCACTTTCGGGAAACTTTCGGGGCGATCGCTTACAAAAATCAAACAATGCACTTCTTAAAACAAGCGATCGCTTCCTAATATCTATTCGCATAGTCTGTAGCAGCTTCCGCTTTCACCTTTGGGTGTTTCACGCACTCTGTAACAGCTTCTGCTACTGCGATCGCATACATCACCAACCAAAATTACTGATTTGGCTTTGTCTGGGGAACGATTGCCATTGAATCTTGTAACAAATAGTTCCAAACCCTTACAAGGCTTGCTTTTGAGGAATTATACAACTTTTTTACTTATGAATATGAGAGATACTGGAAAAAGTGTACAACTTTATTTTTTGATGTTTAGGAAAATATGAACGTAAACATAAGACTTACAGATATTCAAATTGTATAACTTTTTTATGTCATTACAGATGACAAAATGGCTTCTGAAGAAGTGTGAACGCTTGCAGAAGCCATTTTTACTGGAAAGGGAGTATGAAATAGTATGGACACTTAAAAGATAAATAAGTTACTTTTTACCAAGCCCTCTCAGCAGAAAATAAGACTATTGGCAGGTTGAGTCTAATCGCTGATTGCTTTGATTTAACCCTATGACAAAGGATTATCGCACACGTACAATTACTGCACTAGCCTGGTGTCTTGCCTGGGGTGAAAAGCACAATCTCAATCATGATGAACTCAGTACGTTACATCAAATGCGACAGGGATTGCAACAAGGAGAGGATGTGCCGGAAAGTATAAAATCTGTTGTTCAACAAGCACAGCGACTCTACAACACTTTTGAAGACTGTACGCCTAAAACACTCAATGAGTTAAAGCAAAAAGAGGATTACTTAAAACTTTGGGAGGATAAAACGCGTATTGGCTTAGTTTATGGTGGTGCGACAAAAATTAAACAATATGTTTTTGAAGAATCGAAATTACCGGATATTCGTGGTGCTTCAGCACTCCTTGACCGGATAAATTTGGTTGATTTACCTGCATTTTTTGGTAATTTTAAGGAAGAAAACCAAAGTCCCAAGAATACTGTTTCCATCCCCGTGAGGGATAATGATTTGAAAACCCTACCCTTCTAGAACACTTGCTACGACTGGGTTTGAAAGTGCCATTTTCGCAGGGGGTCTGATTTTACTGTCAATAAGCATACTTTACTGACACTAGCTCCCGACAATAGACATCTCAAATCCTTACGCAGTAAGCGATTCGCGGGGGTCAACGAAATCATAAGGGTTTCAAGCATTGGCATACCCCCGCGAAAAATTTGCGTGTGTAGGGTAACAACCAACACTTTAACTAGAAAACGCAATATTAATTTTTCAACGTTCCGCTTTCTTGAACAAGAGTATATCAAACTACTCCTCACTCTTCAAAGCGCGACGTGCCAACTTCACATAAGTCTTCACTGTTTCATAAGGCATCTCTAAATCTTCTGCTACCACCTGCAAGGACTCACCAATTTCCCGCCGTGCTAAGATTGTCGCCCATTTTGAAGCGATCGCATCTGCGCGTTCTCCCCCTGTCCGTTTGCGTTGTGCCTTAAACATCTCTGTTAAATCTTCAATGCGTTTTGCCAGGACAGTTTGCACATCAGGTATATCTTGGACAACTTCAGATGACCAACCCAAACGTGTTTGTCCCAAGCCAAAAGTAGTTTTGTGACCAGTACCGCAGTAGGGTGCAAGTTTCCCTAAAGCAGAAAATAACTGCCCAAATTCTGGCTGCTTTGCTGCATCTTTAGTTAAACTAAACTCAATTGCCCCAGTGAATCCTGTAACTGCGCCTTTCTTCCCCGCCAATACCTTCGCGGTTGTCAGTTGGCAACGAATAATCAAGATATAATCATCTAACCAAGTCAGAAAAGCATCCTGGTCAACAGACATCCCCGAAAAGTCATTCCAGCGGCGCAGGTAGCTATGAAATACATTTACTGGTACTGGTAGAGGGAAGTGATGACCTTTACGGCGAAAACTTGTAGCACTGAGAAATCTCAAAGCGAGAGTCCCACTATGCTCAGATTCTAGCAGTTGTGTATAAGTCGTGGGAGGATGGGCAATTTTGACAGAACGAATCTGCAAAGGGGCATTTCTTAAATCAAGCACCTCTGGCAAATTTTCTACCCATTGCGCCATCCACTGTTGCACTCGATGAGATAAAGCTGTGACATACCAACGATAGGAGGTGTTTGCAGATAATTGTATTTGTCTGCCGCTACTAGTAATCTCTCCATTTAAAGCTGAGATGGTAAAAGGTTTTTCTGACTCTCCATCATGGAGGTAAGCAGAAAGTTCTGAGTCTGTGGAACGCACTTGCTGGAGAAACCAGGCGTGTAGTCCAATCGTATACTGAGGGAAGAGGTCACAATCTTTTGCGGGGACTAACTCAAATTCCAAGCCGATTAACTCTGTGTCTGGCGACCATGTAAGGTGAGATGGAGCGATATTTGGCTTTTTTTGAGAGCTTCGAGGCATGGTATCATTTGAGCCACAGTTTCTCTATTTTATCTTGTTTTCATCCCCAGAAGGGGATAAAGCTCTGAGTCGCGATCGCATTCCTTCTAAGTAAAACTTCAAGAGTACATTGTATACTTGCAGCGCGATCGCCTGGGCAATATTTTTAGGTGTAGCGCCTGTTACTCACATCGTTATTTTTTGGTTAGGTCGGGGAACTCTATAAATACGGTTCAGTAATTGCCCAGCGCCCACCAAAGAAAGGCTTCTTGTGGGGTGTGGGCTGCTCTGAAACGTGTTGTAGTAACGATATCTTGAGTTTTGAGGATCGGCTGATGGATAAATCAATTATTCAGTTGGTTGACGAATTACCGACTGACAATATCACTGTCAAAGTTTTAAAGGCTCTTGATTATGTAGCACCAGGTGAGTGGAGCAATTTGACGGGGTTTGACAATAGTATTCGTACCATTACTGGAGAAACCGATGCTAAGGTAATTCCGAAAATTCGCGATCGCGCTGTTGTTTTATACGAAGATCCTCAACAAGGCTACCAGTTCGCAATCAAACTTTATCAAACAATTGATAAGGCAGACACAGCTATGGGAGCAGCGGCTTTAGCGAATAAAGTTAGTGAGAAAATCGGCTTTCTCTCTTTTTTAGGTAAAATTACTCCCAAAGCTGATGTCACTCAATCCATTGACTTGGTACTAAAAATAGCTGTCGAAATCATCGCCTTTTGCAAACTAAATGGCATTCCTCAACCGAATCCTCAAGAGTTTGCTAATTCCCTTACTAACAACTATCAAAATGCATCCCTAATGCGGATGGTAGCTCTAGTTTGTCTAGATGGAATTCTGCCATTAGGCCCCGACTTCCTCAGTAAAATTCACGGAGTTATTAGTGGCACTGATGCTAGCGTCATAACTCAAAATCCGGTTTTCTTAGCCGTTAATAACTTTCTCCCAGGCAGTAATCCTTCTGATAAACTTGGTTTTATCAATCAGGGTTTCAACTCTGTGCAAGGCTGGATGAATAATTTAGTATCCAAGACAGGCATAACCCCGCAATCAATTTCTAGTAACTTGGGTAATTTTATTCAGATTGCTGATGATAATTTAGATTTGGTTGCAGCATTCCTAGATCAAACTACCAATTACTACGAGCATACAGGAATTCAAACTGTCGCTCGCAGTTTGATTTTGCAAGCATACACTTTAGTAAAAGAGGAAATTAAACAAGAGGAACAAAAGCCTATTCAAGATGTCTCATCTGCTGTCCAATCAGATAATAATCAGTATGAAGTAAGCAAAACAGTAGAAGTCTGGGATAATGAAGACGCGGATTGGTATCAGGGAACAATTGAGAAAATGCAAGATGACCAATTCTTTATTCATTACCTTGGTTACGGTTCATCTCATGACGAGTGGGTGGGTGAAGATGACATTCGGACTCGCGATCTTCGCTCCTCTGATGACAATGGATATGCAGTAGGTCAAAAGGTAAAATGTTGGGATGATGACCAAGAGGCTTGGTATTCCGCAACGATTGAGCAAACCCAAGGTCAGCAATACTTTCTTCACTACATTGGTTATGACTCATCTTATGACGAGTGGGTTAATAACGATGAGATTTCCTAACTGTTGAATTAACACGGGGTTGACGAAAATTGCAACCCGCAGATCCCCGACTTCTTTGAAAAGTCGGGGATCTTGTTTTTCACGAATGGATTCAGGATTGCTGTAAGTAGAGCGGCGTGAATAATTTAAGGTTTGTAGTAAGGACTTTAGTCCTAATTTGAGGGCTGTTCGCGAAGCGTCTCGTAGAGAAGCGGTAGCGTTCGCGCAGCGTCTCGTAGAGAGGAACGAGCGTCATTACGAATTACGAATTATATTGACACTTGCGGTACGATATCCCCTATTGCTTTCGTGCAATGTACGTGAGGAGTAGTGCAGGTCAAACACATGACAGAAGAATTAAATACACAGGATGCCCGGAATCTGGTGGCGATCGCTAACCAATTCGCCCAACTGGGGAAGGTTACAGGCGTTAAAGCATTTGGCAGTGGTAATATCAATGACACCTTTTTAGTAACTCTAGATTCCTCAAAAGAACAACATTTTGTCCTGCAACGCATCAACACACAGGTTTTTCGTCAGCCACAACTGATTATGCAGAATATGCGTACCTTAACAGAGCATGTTCACAAACGGTTGCAGGATACACCCCTTAATCGTCGCTGGGAAGTGCCACGCGTACTTTTGACCAAAAATGCTCAAGACCACTGGAGGGATGCAGATAGCTCATTTTGGCGGGCAATCAGCTTTATTGAAGGTTCCCAGTCCTTTGATACGATGAGCGATCGCTCACACGCCAAAGAAATCGGTTATGCCTTGGGGATGTTTCACAATTTAATCAGCGATTTGCCACCAGAAAAACTTGCTGACACTCTTCAAGGGTTCCATATTACACCGCTTTATCTCCAACATTATCAGGAAGTTTTGGCGAAAACTAGGGTGCGTCAATCTTCAGAAGTTAATTATTGCTTGCAGTTTGTTAGCGATCGCCAAACCTTTGCACATATCCTAGAAAATGCCAAAGCTGAGGGTATCTTACCACTACGTCTGATGCACGGCGATCCCAAAATCAATAACGTTATGTTTGACATTGTTACTCAGCAAGCAGTCAGCGTGATCGACCTGGACACTGTTAAACCCGGTCTGGTACATTACGATATTGGCGATTGTCTGCGATCGGGTTGTAATCCTGCTGGTGAAGAAACCGAGAATTGGGAAAGTATTTATTTCGATACTGATCTGTGCCAGGAAATTCTACAGGGTTATCTCGCTGTGGCAAAGGCATTTCTGATCGAAAATGATTATGCATACATATATGATGCCATTCGTCTAATTACTTTTGAACTAGGACTGAGATTTTTTGCTGATTATTTAGCGGGGAATGTCTACTTTAAAGTTAAGCACCCAGAACATAATTTAGCAAGAGCGATCGTCCAGTTTAAGCTTACCGAAAGTATTGAATCTCAAGAAACGCAGATTTGCAAAATTATCCAAGACATGAAATGAACGACCAAACATTTTCGCTGCAACCCTTTGCTTCTACAAAATCCCTGCTTAATTTAAAAATTGCAGGCAATATCGCCCGAAATGCTAATCAACTTAGTATCTGCTATACCCTTGGAGGCGATTTAAAAGAGATTGCAATTACTCCACCATCAAATGCACCATCACGCAAGTACGAATTGTGGGAAGACACTTGTTTTGAGTTCTTCCTTGGCATCAATAATTCTCAACGGTATTGGGAATTCAATCTCTCTCCCGCCGGACACTGGAATGTCTATCATTTTGATGGGTATCGTCAAGGAATGCAAGAGGAAACAGCTTTTGAAAAGCTACCGTTTAGTGTTCAGAATCAACCTGATGGTTTAACACTTCTGTTGGATGTCGATTTGGGTAAAATCATCTCGGCAGAGCAAGCCATTGAAGTTGGCATTACTACCGTTATTAAATATAGAGATGGTAAGGTGACTTACTGGGCGTTAACTCATCGAGGCGCGGAGGCTGACTTTCATCTGCGAGACAGTTTTATTGTTAAGTTGTGAGATGCATTTTAATATAGCTTGCAAAGTTGGGAATATTAGCTGTAGATACTTAACTTAGTAACTATAGAAGGTGAATATGAATGCAAATGAATATATATTGCAATTACCTCATATAAGTATAAAGAGTAGAGAGTTACTTCCTGAAAATTCAGGAATATACTATGTATTAGATGAACAATTTATAGTTTGGTATGTAGGGCAGGCGAAAAATTTACGTAGTCGTTGGGCAGGTGATAGCCATCACAGACTGGATCAGCTACAAAAACAGCGAAAGAAGCAGTTTGTCATATACTACGAATTGGTAGCTGAATCACATCTCAATGCTATGGAACGACAGCGCATTGAGGAGTACAACCCGCAACTGAACGGAACTAAAATTAAAATAAAGAAACTACATCCAACAGAAACGCTATTACGGGAAACACTAACTATCCTTGCACCATACAGTTTTGTATTAGGTGTAGAGCCTCCACGAAAACAAGACCCTAAGCTGATTAATGATTCTATATATTGGCGAGATGATTGGAGAGTTCAGAAAGCTGTATTGCCCCTGAATGTAATACACGTCTGTATAAATTTACAAGAGTTAGAAGAATTTGCAAAGGATTGGCGGTCTGTTAATCGTTTCTTAAAACAGGTGTTCAAGCAGCGCACTAACTATTCAGACAACTGGGCTTGCAAAGGTAAAATAAAAGATGAACAATATGGGTTATTCTTCTTAAGAAGACTATTGGTTAATGGCTTTGCTATCGAAATCTACAGAGCCGCGAAAGAAGCTTTAGAACATATTCAAGGTTATGAATTGACTCAATTAGCTGGAGTTGATATGAGGGTTGTCAATGAAGACTCTCTAGTTATACTCAAAAATAAATGCCTGCTAAGTGTTACGGGAATTTATATGTCTTCCGAGAACCAATACCATGAATATGAGCAAATGCGTCACAAGGCAATAGAACGATTATCTCCATATAAGAAGGATCTGATTAAATTGCTATTTAACGAACACATAGACACTAGCAAACTGAAAATTTTCCTGATAGAACACAAGACGGAAGAAGAAAGCAATCCAAACTCTCCCAATAGACTAACAAACCTTATTGCCAAAAAAGAGTATTTCAAGCAATTATTAATAGAACGTGGTCTTGACTTGGAACAGTATCAAGTCAACAAATACTTGAATTATTTACCAAAAGATGATAACTACGTAGACAATAACAAAGATAAAAGGATGACTATCTTCGTCAAGACATTTTTGGGTAATCTTAAAGAACCAATAAGCTACAGGGTTATTAGTCTCGCAAACGGTGGAAAGACAACAATCGGTAGAGGTAACTACATACATGGTGCAAAAGGCACAACAGTGCAAGGCTCTCTTTATAAAGAAGTTTATTTAGCAGCCACAGTAGATCGAGTATTTTGGTTGCTACTAGAATCCTGTCTATCAGATTTCAATAAAGTAAGACTCAACGAAGAAGAAGGATACATAAGTAAAGCATATATATCTGCTAGGAAATTTCTAGTACCTGCTATGCTTACTGTCACCTTAAATGGTAAGTGGAAAGCAGATATACCATTTGGGCCTAAAGATGATATGTCATACAGGGAAGTTGTAGATATTATCAAAAGTCGCTTACAGGAAAGTGGAATACCTAAACTCAGGTTTTCATTCAAATCTGAGTCTTCACGCACTTAGCTACTAGCATCTCACTCTGAAAAACTTTGACGAGCAAATGGATCGTATTTCCTCGTCTGTAATTTGGCGTTTTGAAAGCAGATTGCGATCGCCCATCGCCATAGGTTAGTTTCCCCATAGTTGTATCGGCTTTACTTCATCAATGAGGTACACTAAAAGCAAAAGTTAAACACCAGTTGTGTGATTATGTTGTCTATCGAACAACTGATACAAGAAGTATTGTCTTTGCCAAGTGAATCAAGAGCATTTCTGGCAGAAAAGCTGCTTGAAAGCCTAGAATTTGACATTGATCCAATGGTTGAGGCTGGTTGGATGACTGAGGCAAAACGGCGGGGAGATGAAATCCGCAGCGGTGCTGTTGAGCCGATACCAGGGGACGAAGCATTAGCACAGATCAGGCGACTTCTTGAACAATGAAATATGTATTTCACCCTCAGGCGCTGACTGAATATTCTCAAGCAGTTCAATATTATGCCGAAAGTCGTCTAGAGTTAGCACAAGGGTTTATCGATGCAGTGGAAGATACAGTTTATCAAATTAGGGAGTCACCCACTCGCTGTCCATTAATCGATGAAGACACTCTTGTGATGCCTGACACGAAAGTTTCCCTACGGTGTTATCTATACAATCGAGCAAGACTACATTCTAATTCTTGCTGTTATGCATTGCAGTCGAGAGTCTGGATACTGGAAAAGTCGTAGAGAATAGCGATCACCACAATCCGCCAGTACTGAATGGCACTAAGTTAAGATATAACCCTTGCCCTGACTGGTTCCTAGCCTTCAGGCTAGGAACCCATCCTGGGAGGCTCCGCCTCCTCTTTCTTGACGAGAGGCAGCAGCCCATTCGGAATACATTCCCAGCCTGGAGGCTGGGAACGAGGCAACACAAGGCTTTGGGCTTATCTTAGTGCCATTCCCGCCAGTACTGTTACATTATTCACCCGACGTAAGTCATACAAAGCCATCGAATTAAAGATTTTGCGATTTTGCCGAACAAGCATACCACAACGGATAAAAGGATGATCCATAAAATTTAATTCCTTTCAATCTAATTTATTATTCTTAACCACAGATGCACATAGATAATTAATCGATGTAAATCTGTGGTTTCATTTTCATAAAATTGACTTTTGCAACAAGTTTACCGTTTCATTCAGCAGATGAAACGCTTGGTATTGCCGAACGAATCGCATTAATAAAATTTTGGGCATAATTCTGCGTTGAGAAATCCAGGGCGCGTTGCCTGGCAGCTACTCCCGCACTCCGGGCAAATTCTTGCTCGTCAAGATAGCGGAGAATTGCGATCGCTAATTTATCCGCATCGCCGTAAGGTGTTAATAGTCCATTCATCCCATCGGTAATAATTTCTGTCGGGCCGCCTGCATTACCAGCAATTACAGGTTTACCCAGTGCCATCGCCTCAATAATCACAATCCCAAACGGCTCTTTATCTGATGCATGAACAAATACATCCATCGCCTGTACCCACTCCGGGATATTACGCTGTAGCCCAGCCATAATTACTTGGTCTTTCAAGCCCAAAGCGGCGATTTCTGCTTTTAAGAAGTCCTCATAATCGGGTTCTAAATCGTGTTTACCACCAACTACCACACAATGGGCATCGGGATACTTCTGTAAAATTTTGGGCATCGCTTGCACCAATACGTGCATTCCCTTCCATCGTTGCAATCGTCCCACAATTCCAATCAACGGCCCATGTAAAGGTAAGCCCAGTTTCCGCCGTGCTTCTTCAGGAGACGGTAAAGCATTAGGCTCAAATCGGTCTAGTGCGACACCAGGATAAACCAAAGGTGTTGGTCTGTGGGGCCAAATTTCTGCTTGTGCTTGCTTACCATCTTGTGAAAGAGTGATAATTGCCCGCGCGGGGATTAAAGTAGCGATTCGCACCAACCAAGTCTGATCGCTAGGTACTTCTAGTTGATACCACACAGCAGGCAACCTCGCCAGCATCGCCGCCAAACCTCCAGATATATGCGTGATCCACATCCAATTGACAATTATATCTGCACGTTCGCGGCGGGCGATCGCAGCTATCCGAAAAACAGCGCCCACAAAACGGTGGATTTGGCGTAAACGTCCACTTTCCACAACTCGCGCATCAATACCGAGGGACTTCACTTGTTCTACCATCGGGCCGTCTTCTAAAAATATCACCAGCCACTCAACACCAGCATTACGTCCCTGCTGCACCAAATCCCAAAGCATCATTTCACCACCGCCTCGTTGCTCGGCTAGTGGCATGACAATAATTACTTTCATAATTTCTATCAGTCCTATTTAAGTTGTAAGATTTATCAGATCCTCGACTTCTTAGAGAAGTCCGGGATCTTGGGATTGCTATAGTACTTATGTCCTGCCATCGCCATAGCTAAAAATCCCCAAAGAATCATCCCTGCCACACTCAACATACCGCTACCGATAACTAACTGTGCAGCAGAACTGATACCAATGGCGCGGGCAGCACTGACAAAACTATCAAAACGACCTTCACCATAGCTACTAACACTAACAATTAACAAAATTAATCCACCCATATAAAAGATGGCTCCAAACCACCCAAGGGTGAAAAACATATCTAAAATGCCACTATCAATCACCACCACTTCAATTTGACCAGTTTTTTCGTTGACCTTCCAAATATTTCCTAAACCGTTACCTAGACCATTAGAAAGAGCTAAACCAAGGTTTTTGTCATAACTTCCCGATCTATCTTTAAAACTGTTATCTTCTTCAAGATTAGAAAAAGTTTCTAAACGGGCTGCTACAACCCCAGCAATTGGCTCGATAGTTGTCAATGGCACAACACAAATTGCCATGACCACAATTATGGTAATTAAGCGCATTTGAATCCGCGCCTTGACTGAACCCATAATCATAATTATTCCAAATAACCAGCCTCCCCAATTAGTACGCGCTTGTGTCAACAGAAAGGACAAGTAACCAACAGCTGAAGCCGGAAAAATTAAGTTTCCCGAACTGGTAAATAACAATAGTAAACCAGCTTGCATGACTGAACCAAAGGGGCCGACTGAGTGCAATGTACTCCAGACGCGCATCCCGAAAGGCACAGGATTTCCAGAACTCATGAATAATTTTGATTGTATCAGCCAGTACCTATCCCACTCAGGAGCCACCACAAATTGATATACGCCATAAGTTCCTAAAATCAACACACACCAGAGAAATGTTCGCTGAAAGTTCTGGCGATAGCTGGGATAATCTCGCCAGTTGATAAATAAGTGAAAAGCGAAGATAATCGGACTGAGCCAATCCATCAATCCACGTGCGACAGGGATAGGTGGGTTGTAAATTAGACCGATTAGAAAGCCATAGAACACTCCGATAAAAGCCAAAACAAACGGCAAACCCCCTTGACCAGAGGCGCGGGGAAAGTGTCGTAAGAATGTTGCTATGGTGACAAACACCACTAAGTATGGTGCTATGAGCATTTGACGGGTAGCGTCCCAGCCCACCCGATAGTCAACTAAGCGGGTAGCTAAGGGTGTGAGAAACCAGATCCACCAGGTAAAGCTGATGTAGAGAATGGGATGCCGCAAGTATAAAAATACGGCTACTGCTAAAGCTGTTACTGGGTAAATTAGGCGCAATGCGGCAGTAGCACCAGCAAAATAACAAACTACAGTTAGTAATATAAAACCTGCGATCGCCATCCAACCCTGTAGCGATCGCTCTTCAGGAGAATAGTTTTCTTGTAAAAAACTATTGAAAAGTATCTGTTTAGAATTCATTCATTTTAAGGTTAAAAGGGCGGTTAGAAACCGCGTCTACACAGGTAAAACTTAAAACACTGAATTTTTCCTTAGTTTGTGTAGCCGCGAATTCTATTCGCCAGGTCTTTAATTTTGAACTTTGAATTGTTTATATCCTTGCCAACGTCCACGCCAAGATGCTAATAACTTTTTCCCTGCCAACTGCCCTTGGCTAGGTAAAAATCTCAGCCATTGTATTAAGCCCAAACTATCGCATGTACCCACGAATACTGCCCAGAACAAAAATACAATCCGGCGGATAAATGGCAAATGCTCTAGTAAAACTAAGGTTTCATTATGGACTAAATTAATAAAGGCAATCTCATTAAAGTTATTTCGCTTATCTTCATCAAAACGTTGTGCTGGATAGTGATCTACAGCAACGTTAGGATCATAAATTATCTTCCAACCAGCCCGCTTTAATGCCAGAGTAAACGCCATTTCAAAGTGTACCTGCGCTCCAGTACCACGCATACGCTCGTCAAAGCGCAGTTGTCCGATTGCTTGGGTACGAAAACTCATGTTCACGCCCTTGAGAATATCGACTTCGCGGGGTTCTCCCACTCCCAGATGATGGTTGCCAATCACTCGCCCAAACCACTGCAACTGTCCAACTACCAAGCGGGATTCGTCTTCTAATTTGCTGCCGTGGTGTACCCAATCACGCCCTCCCAGACCGCCGAGGCGACTATCATAGGTAAAGTAAGCGGCAATACGCTCTAACCAATCCGGGTGGGGTGCGGCATCATCATCAGTAATGGAAACAATATCACCCTCCACTGCTGTTAATCCGGCGTTGAGAGCTGCTACTACCCCAGGTTGTGCGACTTTCACAGTATGCAGTGGCAAGTTGTGCGCGTTTAGTTGCGCCAGAAATTGCCAAGTTTCTGTATCCGTATCGCGCACAACCACTATCACCTGATCGACGGGTTTAGTTTGCTTCTGTAGCGCCAAAAGGCAGCGTGATAGGTCTTGTGGACGGCGATAAGTCGGTATGAGAACGGTGTTCCGCATTCTTGCTTAACTCCTCGAATAGATCCACATAAGTTTGTGCCATAGTAGTCCAGCTATATTGTTCTGCCACAGAACGAGCAGCTTGACTCATTTGCTGCATTAGCATATCTACGCTTACCAAGGACATCATCGCCACAGCTAAAGCATCGATATCATCTGAGTCGCGTAAGACGACGCCACATTCTGGTGTCACCAACTCTGCACCTCCGGTAGCCGTGGCAGTAATTACTGGCAGTCCTGAAGAAAGTGCTTCTAACAATACGAGGCTACAAGCTTCATATCGGGAAGGAAAAATAAATAAATCTACTGACCGCATAATTTCGGGGATATCACGGCGAAATCCGACAAAATGCACGCGATCGCTTAACCCCAAAGAAGCCGCTAGTTGTGGGAAGGGACTACCTTCGATGTGACCCACCACCGCCAGATGTAAATTGGGAACTTTCACCAAGGCGTGTAGTACTGTATCTAAATTCTTTCTAGGTGTGCGGATGTCTCCAGCAAATAAGGCCAGGGTGACATTCTCCGGTAAACCTAATTTTTGGCGATTGCTTTCACCGGGGGTAAACTCTTCTAAATCAACACCATTGACAATTACCCGAATCCGAGAACGCTGTACACCAATATTGACTAATTCTTGGGCTACCTTTTCGGATACAGCCACAACAACCTGCGCTTTTCGGAAAGCCTGTTTTTCCCAACGGGCATTAAAAGCCGTAAACAACCATTGGTAAAAACCATACAAATCGCGGCGGTTGCGGGAAATATGAACAGGCGATCGCAACCATGAACTGTGGACAAAATGTACAGCATTCACATCAGCCGCAGCCATATTGATTGCTCCATTGACTTTAACTAAATCAATATCAGAGCGATGTTTACGTAACCAATCTGCACTTTTTTGGGCAAATATGAAATTACGCACAAATTCTGTAGGATAGCCTTTGACTGGAATTTTAATCCAATTAACTTGGCTATTGTCTTCTAGTTCTGATGCGACTTCACTAGCTAATAATGTCAAGTGATGACCACGACGGATTGCTTCATTAACAACCTCATAGTTTACCCGTCCTTGACCATCACCTTTTTTGATTTTATGAGTAACAATACAAAGTTTCATACACTACCTTACTGAGTAATATAAACTCACGTAAAGACGCAAAGCAGGAGTTAAAAATACTCTGATTTTTATTCTCTCTGTGTCCTCTGCGTCTCTGTGGTTAGTTTAAAAGATAACTTAAATGCAATTGCTGCCTTATTTCGATATTTTCATTAACTTACTTGCTAAAAAATGCGGAGTAAAACTAAGACCAAGTGCTGCCAAAGTTCGCACATTAAATTTTTGTTTTTTTAATGTCTGCCAAAAATAAGGACGTGCTGCTGCTATCTGTTCGCTTCGTAGCAAACCAATTCCGAAAGTAGTATTAGCTTCTAACCATTTCTGTTGAAAATAAGTTCTAAATTCCTGTAGACGAGCATCTTCCATAAAGACTTGATAACAAAACATTTCGCTTTTAGCTTTGCGGATTTTTGCCTGTACATCTCGACTACCACTGAGCATAGTATCAGTTTGTTCATGGGCACGATATTGCGTCAATTTTTCTGGACAATAGTAAGCGCCACGACCAGATATACAGCACAGATAGGTTAAATATAAATCCCACATGCCGCCAACTTCTGAGGGAATACGATCCCAATCCACCAAATTGTTGCGAATCACGCAAGATGCAGCAGTAGGTATACTTTTATCTACCAACCCAATTTTATAAAAAGGTTGATGAATTCCTTTTGCTAGTTTATCTCGCTGATAAGCCCGTGTATTTTCTTCAGTTCCAACCTGATTAATTATGCCATTAGCATCTATAATATATTGGTCACAAAAAGCGATGATTAAATCAGGATTTGCTTCTAGTGGTGGTACAAGCTTTGCTAAAAAGTCTTCATTCCACATATCATCGTCATGGAGACTAGCAACATATTTACCTCGCGCCATCTTGAAGCCATGCTGCTGATTAGCTAACATACCCACATTTTGCTGATGCTGCCAAAATTTGATACGTGAATCACCAAAAGATGCGACAAGTGCTTGGGGATTTTCTGAACTACAATTATCAGAAATAATAATTTCAATATTTTGATAAGTTTGTTTGATAGCACTTGCGATCGCTTGCTTGAGATACTCTGGTCTATTATAAGTAGGGATAATAATGCTGACTAAAGGTTGTTGGTATTCTTGATGTAACGACATATTTTTATCTCGTAATTTTTTCTAAGCAAAAGATGCACCATTTGATGTATTGACGAAAGTAAGCTTATTTAACTTGAGGGATACTATATATATAGTTCTTCAGCTTTAGAAGGAAATTCAGCTATTGTTTTTGCATAAATTGTTCGGAGATTATTTACATGAGCAGCCATTGTAAATTGCTTCATCAATAAAGCATGACCTTGTTCGCCCATGTATCGGCTTTTTTGATAATCTCGATACAAATCATGGATGGCATCAACCAGCTTTTTGATATTATTACCTGGAACAAGAATACCCGTTTCTCCATCTTGTAAATGTTCTGGAATCCCTCCGACTGTGCTACCAATTACAGGTCGATAACGAGCATAAGCTTCCAGAGTTACCAGACCGGCAGGTTCAGGCCAGACACTAGGAAAGATGACTGCAAAACACTGTTGATAAAGTTTATTTATTTTTTCCGGATCGCACCAACCATGCCAAGTTATTCGGTTACTCAATCCAAGGGTGTTTGCTAACTTTTCTAAGCGGGGTCGTTCCCAGCCTTCACCTGCGATATCAAGCTGAATTTGCGGGTCTGTATGTATTAAAGTTTTGAGTAACCATTCTAGACCTTTATCAGAAACAATCCGCCCAGCAAACAAAATTCTATGATTTTGATGGACTTCTAAACTCAGAGGTGCAGTTGCTGTTTGTGGTACAGAGATCCCACAGTGTAGCGTTACAGTTTGCTCAGGGGGTACACCATTTTGAATCAATTGTTGCCGCACATATTCGCTATTAGCAACAAAAGTAATTTTTATCTTTTTTAATACATCTAATAATTGATGAGTATTTTGAAGTTCTCTAAGAGTTCTTAAGGGTTTACGGCTCCCACATTTATCTACTAACTTACCCCAGGTACATCCTAAGTAAGAGAAGTTGCGATCGCAGATTGTCCGCGGCTCTGCTAAATATTTTGTGCCACTAGGACAATACAATGAGTGATTATGAACGCTGAAGATGGTAGGACATTCGCCTGTAAGCTCCAATAGCAAATCTGGGCTGTGAATGTGTAGCAGTTTAAACTGGCTTTGGTCAATATTTTTAAGCGATTTGATCACGCGATCGCTAATATCAGGTGGTCGATGTTCAAACAGAGATGCTAAATAAGTTTCAACACCTCCGCTCCCACCGATCTCAAAATTTGAGCATTGATAAATCAGGTTTTTTTCAAAAATTCCCCTAGGTAATTGTTTCTCATTTTGCTTGGTATCATTGATTGAGTTAAGCATTATTCACCACTTATTTTCACGTCCTTATTAGTTTAATGGCTCATGTAAATAGAGCCTATTCTCATCAAGCTATATGTCCAAATTAAACCAAAACTTGTGTCTGACATCATTAACATAATGTCTTAGGGCAATTTTTTGACTAGCAAATTTTTCTGGATAGATAAATTGATCTTCTACATGCAGAACATATTGTTTTGAGCATAGAGGTTCACCATGATTATGGTGCATTGTCAAATGGACAATTGTTTGTTCAGTAAAATAAGTGGGATTTTCTTGAAGATTTGCTAAACGTTCGATAGCAAAACTCCAGTCAAATTCATGCCTAAATAATATAAATCCACTATTTACTGCATTTAACTTCTCGGAATTATCATAAATAATTCGCTCGTCTAATGAGATGGAACAATCAGGTAAATAAAGAGAGTATTTGTCATCGGAATTGCTCAAATTAATTAAGTCAATTCCGCCGGGGAAAAATAAAATATCTGAATCAGTGTAAATCGTAGTCCCATTAATCGGAATTGACATTAATGCCAGCAATTTTTTGCCCAGTGGATGCAGTTGGGCGTAATCAAAAACACATTGAGGTAAATCTGTTCTCAGGAAGTTTTGTAAAGGTATTACCTGAACGCAAGGATTGATCCGGCGGAGTAAATTACAACTAGAATCAGTGTAACTGCCATCAGAAACTACAGTGAATGTATCTGGAATGCCGACATAACGGATGAAGGAGCGAATACTTGCTACTTGTTCTGGCAGATCGCGTTCACATGAGAAGGCATAGACACTTATCGGAACTTGCCGAGTTTGTTTGATCGGGATGTTCACAATCTGATAAAGGGCTGCTTTATATAGAGAGCGATTAAATTTACCCTGAATTTTAGCAGCGTGGTAGCCTAGATTTACCATTTATTTTTCCTTGTTAAAACTATAAGCAATTAACCAAGATAATGAATTCATAATTTAAAAATTACGAATTACGGTATTGCATATTGTGATATTCCCAAAGCTTGCCTTTGAGTTCTAGGAGTTCTTGATACTTACCTTGTTCTACTATCCGTCCCTGTTCTAAAACTACAACTTTATCTGCTTTAGAAATGGTAGAAAGACGGTGAGCGATCGCAATTACTGTTTTTCCAACAGATAGCTTTTCTAATGAATCTTGAATTAATCGCTCAGAGACAGAATCTAAGGCACTAGTTGCTTCATCCAAAATTAAAATTTCTGGGTTCCGTAGCAAAGCACGTGCAATAGCAATTCGCTGCCTTTGTCCTCCAGATAACCTCACACCTCTATCTCCCAATTGGGTGTCAAATCCTTCGGGCATTTCCAAAATAAATTCTAGTGCATTCGCTAGTTTAGCAGCTGCTTGAATTTGATCATTAGTGGCTTCTGGAGTACCGTAAGCAATATTTTGCCAAACATTAGCATTGAAGATAAAAGTATCCTGGCTGACGACAGCTATTTTGCGGCGTAGAGAGTTAATTTCAAACTTCCGTATATCAATTTCATCAATATAAAGATATCCATCTGTAGCATTATAAAATCGCGGAATTAAATCAGCTAGCGTTGTTTTACCAGCACCAGATGCTCCGACTAATGCTGTCATCTTTCCCTTCTCAATGGTTAGGGTAATATTATGCAGCACTAAATTTTCATCGTCGTAGCCAAAATCTACAGATACTAAATTTATTGACCTTTTTAAAGAATTAAACTTGAGTGTTCCATTCTGAAAATAATTTTTATCATCACTTTTCAAGAGATTCTTTACATTATCTACTGAACCATGTAAAGTACTGAGAAATGCTCTTGTGCCATTAATATCTTGAACAAATGGAATAAACCGAAATAGCACAAAGAAGAATGTTAGTAAAGAAGCAACTTGTAGCGTTCCATTAGTCACCAGGCTAGTGAATGCCAAAATAATCATTCCAACCAATACCGTAGTAGCTACCCCTTCAGCAATTGGCTTGACAATTGTCCAAGTGAAGACAACTTTAGTTGTAGTACTTACTATCTTGTCGCTAGCTTTGTAGTAACGCTGGCGCTCAAATTCTTGAGTACCACACGAGTGAACAGTGCGAATGCCATTAATAAATTCTACGGCTGTTGATGTAAAATTAGCATTGGCAGTTGTCATACCAAAACTTGATTCTCTCACCCTGGCATTTAGATTGGATAATCCTACACCTAAAAGGGTAAATAATAATGCTGAGATTAGCGTTAGTTGCCATGATATCAAAAACATTGATATTAAGTAGACAAGGGTTGTTAATCCTCTAGTCACTAAAAAGGCTCCGCTACTGAAACCCTGTCTGATCCTTTCAATTTCTGTCGTCAGGGTGTTAATTAGTTCACCAGAACGAGTTTTGGCAAAGTAACCTAGCGATAAAGATTGTAACTGTTCAAAAATCTGCTTACGTAAGCGATCGCCAAGATTTAGCTGAGATAATTCAGTATAGACTTGAGAAAAGTAATTGAAGATGGCACGTAACCAAGTACTCAATAAAATCAGCGAAGATACGCGGTATAGACGATTAATTGCTGATGTCTTTGCTCCCAAAATCCAAATATCAAACCATTCTATGCCTGTTTGAACAGGTTGAGCGTTGGGACTAGTTAAGCTTTGTAAAAAGGAAAGTAAAAAACCAATACTTACACCTTCAAAGGTTGCCGCTAGAACTGAAAATATGAGAGCTAAAATTGCAATTTTGCGAAAGTGCTTAAATTCTTGTAATATCAAATAGTTTTCTTGCCAAAAGCTGGTAGCTTTGAGCAAGTTGCCGAGTGGTTGAGGAAGTTTGAAATGCATGGATTTTATAATAATAGTTTGGCAAAGTAGATAGACCGCTATTTTTGCTTTAGCCCAAGTGCGGTAGATGAAATCATCAGTTACCGCACAGATAAATTACAGTGTTTGGCTATCCAGATGTAACAGGTGAGACTGCAATACTTGTCGGTTAAGGGGAAAATGGGAAGGGGAAAGGGCGAAAGAAAAAACCTTTAACCCTTACCCTTTAACCTTTTCCCCGAACCGAATTCCGAGTTGAAAATGCTTAACCGAGCAGTATTGGGTGAGACTGTGCCTCTACTTCCCACGAAGCTGTAATTTCTGGTAGTTTATTTAGCTGTATTGCATCTTCCAAAGTCCAACAACAAGATCCGGTCAAACTCATGTCACCCCGCAGCACATCTAATAACTGGGGCAAATTGTCAAGACCGTATTTACACATCCAACGCCCTAGTGGTGTGATCTTGTGCTTTGTAGTTGTGCAAAACCTCATCGCCCGAAAGAGTTTACCCCGTTCTCCAACACGCCACTCACGACAAAAAAGTGACCCTGGCGAGTAAACCTGCATTAATACAATCAATCCCAACATGACTGGACTTACTAATAGCAGTAACACGCAAGCAGCAATCCAATCAATTAGTCGCTGTAATTGTCTCCAGGGTTGGTTAGGTAGTTTATTGCCAGCAGGTATGCTTAGAAATATTGGTTTTTGAGCTTCTTCACAGGCATCTGCCCAAAACCTGACCAAAGCTTCACCCAATTTTGGATCTATGCTTACCAAACTTACAGGAGAATGTTGTAAGCATTCTACTAGCGATCGCTTACTATCTAATGAAGGTAGATATGGTTGTTTAACTCGTCCTGGCGGCTTCACCAAAAGCTTACCCCGTCGCCACTGGAGTGTGCAGTACCCACGATTATCTTGGTGTGGCTGGGTTACATCATATAAATTCTCTAGAGTTGGAATTATTGAAGTTGTCATAATGTCTTTGGGTTTATACAGGAGTGAATTGTTGAGGAGTTATCAAAGGCTATCAATGCCAAAGACCCAAATCCAAATCTTGTTCTAACTCCAAAAAATTGGAGATAATTGAGGGCAAAAATATGTCATTACTATTTGCCACTCAGCCAAGCACATATCGCGCCGAATTCTGCTGGTGTAGAGATGTACAAATTAGACAGATACTAATTAGATATGTAGCAATCACCGCTACTATTAACATTCATGGGCAAATCATGATTTTCCGGAAACTACTGACAGTAGAGAAGTGTAGAGGGAAATTACCCATGAATCTATATTTACGTTTAATTACGCTGAGGTGTTCATTCTGTCGATAGATTTAACAAAACCAGTCTAGTGTTGTCTTTTAACCTTTTTGGAAGTGCTTTAATCTCTAGAATATAAGACTATGTAGAAGTAGCGATCGCTCAAATAAATTCTTTATTTGCTCTTTAAAGAGCCAGTGATTTCTCTGATAATTCATAAAGATAGCATAAATATACTAAATTTTTCCTGATCACAACTAAATTAAATTTTGTTCATACCTCGTTCCCAGTCTCCGACTGGGAATGCCTATTTTGAGGCTCCGCCTCCCTGACTCGCGGCAGAGCCGCTTTTGATCTGCATTTCCAGCCAGAGGCTAGAAACGAGAAAGAATACCTCGTTCCCAGTCTCCGACTGGGAATGCCTATTTTGAGGCTCCGCCTCCCTGACTCGCGGCAGAGCCGCTTTTGATCTGCATTTCCAGCCAGAGGCTAGAAACGAGAAAAATCCCCGACTTCTCTAAGAAGTCGGGGATCTTTCATCTAGTTATACTAATTACTTTTCTACAGCTTGACGTAGAGCTAATTGCTGTTGTTTGATATTAGGTACGTAATTACTACTAGAGTTTGATACCCCATTAGCTACAACCCCAATCAGATTTAACTTACTCAGCATAGCTGTCGCTTGAGTCAGCTGACTTCGCGTTACAATACCAATGCTTGCTACCATGACCACGCTACGACAAGATGATGCGGTAAGCATGGCATCCACCAAGCCGAGAACTGGGGGAGCGTCTATGAGTACCAAATCATAGTTTTCCTCAAATGCTGCCATTAATTGCATCATCCGAGGGGAACTCAACAGATTAGCAGGGTCAGCAGGTTTGGGGCCAGCAGTCAAAATATCGATGTAGGCGGAACCTGAGTATTGAAGACTAATTTGGTTGGGTAGAGTTGTGTCACTCGCCAATAAAGTTGAAAGCCCCTGCTCATTAGGAAGATTCAGTTGTTCGTGGAGACTGGGATCGCGTAAGTTGGCATCAATCAGCAGTACCCTTTTGTGTAAACGGGCAGCACTCATTGCCAAACCCAACGCCAAAGCTGATTTACCTTCATCGGCTAAAGCCGAGGTAATCATCAAAGATTTTAAATTAGTAACAGTATTTAAAAGTTCAATGTTTTTGTAAATCAGATCCAGCGATTCCCAACGCGGTGGAGATTGCAATACCTGAATTGTCCAGGGGGCAAGAACTTCTGGCTTACCAAAAGGCAACTTGATCATAGATTCTTTGGGTTTGGCTGGCGGTAACTTGGGAGTTGTTCCCAACAACGGCATGGCCATTTGCTTCTCTAACTCAGCAGTGGTGTGAACTGCATCATCTGCCGATTCGCGAATAAAGGCAGCAATGCCTCCTAACATTAACCCAACCACAGCACCTAACAGCAAATTCTGTTGGAGATTGGGGCCTAATTGTGCGCCTTTTTGGGGATCTTCCACCACTTCCCAATTAAATCCACCCTTGGAAAGTTCTTGCCGCAATTGTTGTTCTGCTCTTAAAAGCTGCTCTAATCTTTCACGGCTAAATTGCAACTGCGGTAGCATCCGATTGTAATAAGCCAAAAGAGGCGGGAAGCGTTTGATTTCAAAACGCAACTCGTTTTCTTTCTGAGCCAAACTTTGATCGCGAGCAGTTAAAGCAACTATAGTTGTCTGCGTTTCTACTAACTGACCAGCAAGGCTGAGATCAATTTGGCCAAGCTGTCCTTTTTCGAGAAGAGAGTCTCCAGAAGTGAATGCACTAGCAGACTTTCCGCCTAAAGTTCTTCCTACCTCTTGTTGCAATAATTCCTTCTGGCCCTGAAGCTGTTCTTTGAGCTTTTGCACACTCGGAGTTTGATCTGTAAAACGTAAGCGTTCTTGTGCTAGTGCCAGTTCACTTTTTTGGATTTCGTTCAGTAAGCCTTGATAGCGAGTAGACTGACTCAGACGAGAAGCAACTAGAGCATTTTGGGGAGAACGGTTAAGTTGTTCTTCCAGAGATTTTTGGCGTGCTAAAGCTTCCCCATACTGAGCACGAGTTGTCTGTCTTTCTTGGGAAATATTATTTAAAGCTGTCTCAATCGCTTTAGCTTGTGACTCTGGATCGATTAAGTTCTGGTTTCTACGAAACCTTTGTAAGTTTGTCTCAGCCGCATTTACTTCTTCACTGGCTTTACTTAACTGTTCTCTGATAATTTGCAGACCTTTTTGTAAACGCGAATTCTGTTGTTGTTTGTTATATTGCACATAAACTTGTCGAATTGCACCCAGAACTTTTTGGGTCTTTTCTGGATCTCCAGCAGTGTATTCAACTTGAAATATTTTAGTAGCGACATTATCTTCTTTGCTCCTTAATTGAGTTAAGACCAAAGAAGCTTTAATTTCACTTGAACTGATATCTGGATAATCAGACTGAAGTTTATCAACTGCTTTTTGAATAAGTCCCGAACTCTGCATCAAGTTAAGCTGGGTGGCAGTATCTATGACCACATTAGAGTCAGTAAACTGGTTATCTACCCCCGCACCTTCTGTTTTGCCTTGATAGTTAGGTTCTACTAGCAGTTGCATAGAACTTTTATAAGTAGGTTTTGTCTTGACAGTTACTACGCTGGCAATAGCAATACAACTAATTAATACTCCTAAGAACCAAGGAAATCTCCGCACAAATACGGCAAACATTTGTCCGTAACTTGGTTCATTTTCAGAAGCTGCACTTATGTGAGGATTTAGACTAGTTTGAACCACTTTTATTATCCTTGTCTTTTCTACGAAAGGCTACACCAACAAGACTTGCGCTAAGAGATTCTCCGAAGAATACCTATTTTTTTACGAACCGCCAAGGACGAGAGAGAAAATAAATAGGTAATCTTATAATGGAAAGAGATTCAGAAATTAAATGAATAATTGATGCACACCACAAGTTTGGTTAATTATTTGCTCAACTTTACCAAAGAAGGCATTTTCTGAAAAATTTGCTACTGCATGATTACGGATGCGATCGTAATCCCAAGAAATCCCGTTGGCTTCTAGTAATGCAACTTGTAAAGATTCGGGTGTTTGTCTTTTGAAAAAGACTCCTGTTTCACCTGGTATTTGAGTATCTAATACTCCACCTGCTCCATAAGCGATGACTGGTGTGCCGCTAGCATTAGCCTCTACCGGAACTAATCCGTAGTCTTCTAAGGCTGCGACAATAATAGACTTGGCTTTGGAAAACAAGTCTTTGCGGGTTCTATCACTTACGTGTCCCAAGAACACAATATTTTGTAATGCTTTGGATTTTAACCGTGCTTGTTCTGGCCCATCACCAGATATTAATAACCGCCACCCTAACCAATTAAAAGCTTCGACTATTATATCAAGTCGCTTATAACTGATCATCCGGGCGGAGGCCAGATAATATTCATCTTTTATATCGGAAAAAACAAATTTACTAGTATCAATTGGATAGTTCACCATCATTGCCTTTTTGCCATAAATCTTTTCAATCCGGCGGGCAACAACACTAGAGTTAGCAATGTAAAGGTCAGGTTCCTGTGCATATTTTAGGTCTACCTTTCTCATTACTTGAAATACTTGTTCAATTAAAGGAGCAAAATATCTATAGTCTCCGTACTCTCTTAAATAAGTTGTTGTATCCCATAAGAAACGGGTGACATTATGGCAAAAACAAATGTGGCGGGCATTGGGGTTTTTTCGCACTGCTTTGGCAAAGCTGGTGCTACTGCTAATAATTAAATCGTAGTCTTGCAAATCCAAGGCACGAAAGGCAGGGAAATATAGAGGAGCCATCGACCTGAAATATTTGGCTGCCCCAGGAATCTTTTGCAAAAAAGTTGTGTTGACTATGCGATCGCCTAAATCTATAGTTTTTTGGGGATCGTACAAAGATGTGAAAATATCTGCTTCGGGATAGCGCTTACAAAGCAGTTCAAACACACGCTCTGCCCCACCTCGCTGGGTTAAATAATCGTGGACTAGAGCAATTTTCATGAATTTGACCTAAAGTTTCGATCGGGTTTGTTTAAACGCTCCCCAGCAAATTACTATCAACAACTTTAGTCTTCAGCAGTATAACTTCTTATCCTCTTTACGAAATTATTGCGACAAATATGTAGACGCCTCGGAGATCCCCCCAACCCCCCTTAAAAAGGGGGGCTTTATCTGATCCTTACCCCCTTTTTAAGGGGGTCGCCGCAGGCGGGGGGATCTTATCCAAACCGTATTAGGGGCGTACAGCTGTATGCCCCTACAGCCAATTCATTTCTCGCAAATGTTTTTGGAACCGATATTATCCAACTGCTACTAAGATTTTTTCTGGAGCGAAATAGGTGTTTTGCTCAGTTCGTAGTTGGTCGCAAAGTCTGCCTTCAGGTAATTCTACATCCTCATAAGTGAGGACTTGATCTTTAGAAATATCTCGTTTGAGGCGACACCCTTCAGCTAGACCGATTGGTAGAAGATTTTGCTGTTGGACGATATCAGAATTTTCACATTGTCCGTAGGTCATGTAGTAGCCGATGCCATCTAAGGTTTCTCCTGCTTTCAGGTCGATTTTGGCAGTGGTGACAACATCTACTAGCGGGCCAGCTAATGGAGACATAACGGCATCACCGAATAAGACAGCACGCGCTACGGACAGGGGAACTTCAAAATGACAGAGGTGATAAGGAGTATAGAAGCTGTAAAGTGGGCCTTCGCCTAATTTGTATAAGTTGAGATAGTGCTGTTGCTTGGGGTCGTCGTGAGTGGCAAATACATATACGCCTGGGCCAGGTTTTGCTCCAACTACATAATCGACAATGCCGCCCAGTTCTTTGAGTTGTTCAACATCATATATATGGGCCATTTCATCGACATAACCGTTGAAGTTATATCCCAGCATTCCCCGTTTGGCGACTTTCATCCCTGTGGCATTGGCAACGATCGCTTGTTCAAAGGAAATTTTGGTTCCGTCGGCAAAGCTAGCCACCATGTGGGGCTTTTGACCCCAACGTTTAGCAAATCCTTCCTGGGTGGTGGGATTGCGATAGGGGTCTTGGAGTCCTTTAATGTTACCGCATAATAACGGAGTTAAACCAATACTTTTTACAAAGCGGTAGAGGTTCATTTGTACCCCTGGCTGATCGCCATCACAAGCGCTGAGAATGACGCCTGCTTTGTCGGCATACACTTTCAGGATGGGGCCAATGGTGCCATCGAGTTCGGCATTCATCATGATCACATGCTTGCAATGAGCGATCGCTTCCATAACGATCCCAGCGCCAAATTCCACTGCACCTGTGACTTCGATTAATGCATCGATGCCCTCAGCCCGACACAGTAACTTTGCGTCTTCTGTGACTGCATACTTACCGTTAGCGATCGCATCTTCTAATTCGCTGACAGTTGCAACAACTTGAATCTCCTCAATTCCGGCTTCCGAATAAGCTTGTTTAGCTGCATCAATCTGGCGATTGGAGATAGCAACTAACTCCATTCCTGGCACTGAATTGACAATTTGGTTGGCAATTCCTCGACCCATAAAACCAGCACCAATCATTCCTACCTTGATAGGATTTCCTGCTGCTGCACGGGCTTGTAAGGCGCGATCGATAATAATCATGAACTAAACTCCTTTTTGGAACTGTTTATTGTGATACAAATTCTCGATAATTTTGCACTTAATAATTTGTTACAGCTAAATCTTAAGTACATTTTCATCGTAAATTGCTGGCTCGTCTACATGAGACTTTGCTATAGAAGCAGTCTGTTTTTTCTGGCTGTGATCTTCGATAATTTGCTCTATAGCATTTCTGTAGGCTTGGGCAAACTTTTCTTTGGTATGATTTGCTCTTGCGTATTCCCATGCCTTATTAGACATCAGCTTGAGGTCTTCAACGGGCAAATTGGAAATACTTCTAACTTTCGCCTTAATTTCTTCAAGGGAAAGATTATCGAAAATCACACCAAAATCGTGAACATCCACACCAGATTCATAGCTCAAAATCGGGATTAATCCGGCTTGCAAGCTGGTGATTACTGCACCTGCCTGTCCCTCAGAAACGGAAGGATAAACAAGTCCCAAACAATTATTTGTAATCTTTAAAAAGTCAGGACTACTAACATCAATCCAACCGTATGTATGAATGTTGGGTGTTTCGTATAGTTCTTTATAGAAAGCTTGCTCAAACTCTTTGTCATTACTTACCGGGCCACAAACTGTTAAATTGTATTCCGGCATTTGGGCAAAGGCATCTAAAGCCAAGTCTAATCCTTTGAGAACTAAAGCACTACCACCAAACCATAGAAAATTCTTTCTTACCGCTTCAAAGTCTTTCTCGTCAGGAGAGGGATAAACGAATGACGAGGAAATGGGAATACGATACATTGGTTTGTTCGCATATTTGAATGTATCAACTGTGAAATTGTTGCCTAATACGGTAGCGTAATCGGCATATTCAATTCCTAAGTTGGGCGTTTCAAATCGTTGTGGACGTAAGGTAATTCCTCGACGCTGTTGAAGTTCTAGAAGTCTGTTGCATTCTGCTGCATTGCGAAAAATCATATTAGCAATGTCAACATGGAAAATTTTAATGCAATCTTTATTCAGTTTTGGTGCAAGCGCTTCTAAACGATGACGGATATCAATGAAAAATGCGTAGTCTTTTTGAGGAACGAATTTATCATTGTGGAATTGGATAACATCAACGTTATAGCCCAAGTCTAAAAAAGTTTGGGCGATTAGTAGACATTCCCAGTTCCAACTCTGGTCATTAGGGATAGGCTGACCTGGTTTGATCAGAAATGGTTCAATCCGATAAGAAAGAAGTGCATTTCCTTTAGAAGGCTGTTTAGGCTTTAGAGAAACAACCTGTAAAGTCTTCGCATAATCGATGCGTGCTTGGACTTTTTTGGAAACAAAAGAGATAGTATTGCCAACGCGAGATAGAATATTATTTTGCATTTATTTCTACCCTAATTAATTATTTTTACCTCATGTAGAGGAGCCAGTGTGTGACGCGGGTTAAGAGCGTTGTAGCAACTGGCGTCGCGCAGATAAATAGCCTATAGTTATCTGGAAACTGTACCGCCAACAGTCATCATTCTCAACAAAGGCCAATTTAAATCTTTCTCGGAGATTTCAGTCACATCTAGAGGCCAATCAATGTTAAAGAATGGGTCGTCATAGCGTAAACCTCTTTCATATCCTGGGGTGTAAAATTCCCCCACTTGATATACAACTTCAGTCTCATCTGTGAGTGCTTGATAGCCATGAGCAAACATTTCTGGAACATACAAAGCACGGTGATTTTCTGGGGTTAGCTCTACACCAATGTGTGATAAAAAGCTAGGAGATTCAGGACGCATATCAATAATTACGTCATAAATAGCGCCTTTCGTACAACGAATTAATTTTGTTTCTGCGGCTGGCAGAATTTGATAGTGCATCCCCCGAATAGTGCCTTTTTTGTAGTTAAAAGACAGGTTACATTGAGCAACTGTTGGCTTTAATCCGTGTGCTTCAAATTCTTGAGCGCAGAAAGACCGAGCAAAAAAACCACGGTGGTCGGGCTTTTCTTCTAAGTCAATAATGAATGCGTCTTTGAGTGCAGTTTCGATGAAAATCATATATTCCTTTGAGATGAATGTTGAGTCTTAGAACGTCCGCAGATTAAAGGATTTCCAAGAAATAAATTATCCAATTTTGTGGGGTGGGCGTCTCGCCCGCCCAGTAACCAAATGCGAGCAAGATGCCCACCCCACAGTAAATACTTAGTCCCTAAATAGACATTGCATCTGATGCAGAACGTAACTCTGCTCTGGGATAAGTATCATCCCAGTATTGGGTGCAGAGGTCTGGTCTTTCAGGAGGGTTGGCGGTGTAACAAAAGAATAGTGTTGAGCGTTCTTTTGTGCGGACTGTGCCGTGATGCAAAGCATTTTTCGTATCTACAAGAATGACAGTACCTGCTGGGCCTGGGCAGGATTTCCAAGCTGATTTGGGTATGACTGGTTTTACTTCTTCATCGTCGAGGCCCATATAGCCTGACTTCCAAAGTTTGTAGAAAAGCTGAATATAATTCCAACTAAACAAGGAAGTTAAAGAACGGGGAATGTATTCAAAAGGCCCAGTTTTTTCTTCTACATCGGTCAAGTAAATAAAGATTTTGATAATGCGACGGTCTTCAGCATCGCTATGCCATAGAAGCGTCCCAAACTGATGTTTGCTAGGAAAATCTTTGCGTAAATGTACACCATGAAAGGCAATAGGAAGACCAATATAATTTTCGATTATATTGAGAAGTCTTTTCTCCATTCCCCAGGCATAAAATTCTGGTAAACCTGTAACTGTAGAAATTTGTGGTAACTTTTCATCTAGATGGTTGTTGTTAGGATTTTCCATCTGAGACAATTGATGGTAAGCAGCTTTGAGCAGCTCAGAGCTAGAGTCAAACCCTAAATCTGCCAATGTTGTGACGCAAACACCATCTTTTTTGAGTGCATTAAGGATGTTGCGATCGCGTCCTTCCAATGCTGGCAGATTTCTGCTATGCTTCCAACGGGCTAGGTAATATTCAAAGTCAGAAGACAGTGTAGATATTTTGCGTTTAATTACACTAAACATATCGTAAATTCCTTCGAGTTTCGATGTATATGTGTCAGTAATTTAGTAGCTTATGGCTTATAGCTTTGAATTTCTTGGGTAGATATTTTACTCGATTCTGCTAACCCGAACTCTTTAGAAACCATTACGTCAAAAGCACACAAACTGACTAAAGCCAAAAATGGAACTACTGTTTTAATCGCGGACATAGGCCATCTTCTTAAAGCACCTAAGAAAACTTTCAAGTTGACTTCTTTACCGTTTTGCAAAAGCATCCGTCTGCAAAACTGCTTAGAATATCCACTTTTCTCCAATTTCAAAATCACTTCGGGTATGTGTTTGTATTGCATTAAGAGTGCAGATTTTGGTTCTTTTTGCCAATAACTCACACCAACAATACATTCTAAATAAGTTTCTTTCGTGACAATTACACGACCATTAGCAGCACAATACCCGGCTAAATATGCTAAAGATATCCAGTTATTCTCAGCATCTTGCCAATTTTGGAGAGCGTATTTTACTAAATCAGTGCGGTAGATTGTAGCAGTCAGAAAAATGACTGCACCGACACTTTTTGAGAAACAATGCTCAAATATAGCTTTACCATCACCATCACCATCTTCACTATCTATATCAAACCAGCGATTACCAACAATTGTTGGTGGATGAACTGGTTCACCAGTAATTTTGTTCCAACCTGAAAAGTTAAGAAACAATAATGATAAATCTTCATGTTGTCTGAGTTTACTAATTACATAAGGAATAGCTCTATCTTGAATTGGGTCATCATCACCAATTGTCCAAACATATTTTGTTGTTGTATAATTTAGGCAATACATAATATTTCTTACGACGCCTAAATTCTGAAAATTTTTATTTGAATTGAATGTAATATTGCTAAGTATTGCTTTCCATTTTTGGATCACTTCTTGAGTATTGTCTGTTGAGCAATTATCAGAAACTAAAATTTCACAATCATCTTCAAAACCTTTAATAGCTTGAGCTAGCCATGCTAATTGTTTATCAAGTAATTCAGCACGATTATAAGTCGGTATAGCAATGGTTAGTAATTTATGCATGGTAATAAATAGTAGTTAAAAATTGATATATGAGTGGTTATCGCCAAGATTTAGTGTTAACAGTAACTTGGCAATTAACACACTAATTTACAGGCGATTCTCTAGCTACTTGGGTAGACAAATAATTATCCAACCTGATATGCTTAACAAATGTACTCAGGAATAAATATCTTTATTGTCAAGAGATTTCAACGTTTGAAAGCACCTAATTAGAGGCGTTTTTTGCTTCTATTTAGTAATTACGATGCTATTAAAAGCCGATCCGGAACAGGACATGGATAAATTTTTACTTCAGGAATTGGCACTACAAACTGTCCACCCCACTCGCCAATAAATGCCATCTGTTCCATAATTTCCTCCTTGAGATTCCAAGGTAAAATTAGGACATAATCTGGTTTAGTTTCATATATTTTATCTGGTTCAAAGATGGGAATATGAGTGCCAGGTAAAAATAAGCCTTGTTTGTAGGGATTGCAATCTACTGTGTAATCAACAAAATCTTTCCCAATCCCACAGTAATTGAGCAATGTATTGCCTTTAGCTGGTGCGCCATAACCAGCGATTGATTTACCTTCTGCTTTAGCCTTCAAGAGAAAATTTAATAGCTTATGCTTTGTTTCTTTGACTTTTTCTCCAAATGTAATATAAGTCTCTATGCGATGCAGTCCAGCGGCAATTTCTTTGGCTTTCAGATGGCTAACTCGTTCACTGATACTGAGATGATCGGCATAGTCATGTTTGGCATAAATTCTTAGTGAACCGCCATGAGTTGCTAATTCCTCCACATCAAAAAGTTGCAAATTGTGCGCTGCAAAAATTTTTTCGATAGTCAGGAATGAGAAGTAAGAAAAATGCTCATGATAAATCGTATCAAACTGATTTTCTTGAATGAGTTGTAAGATGTGAGGAAACTCCATCGTCAAAATGCCATTGGGTTTGAGGATGAGTTTCATCCCAGCAATGAAATCGTTTAGATCCGGTACATGAGCTAAAACATTATTACCTATCAAAAGGTCAGCTAGTTTTCCTTGTATCACGAGTTCTTTGGCAGTTTCAACTCCAAAAAACTTGTTGATACTAGGAATGCCTCTGTCTTCAGCAACCTTGGCGATATTTGCTGCTGGTTCTATTCCTAAAACTGGGATTCCCTTCTCTAAAAAGTATTGCAGTAGGTAGCCGTCGTTGCTAGCTATTTCAATAACTTGATTATGATGATTAAAATTAAACTTTTCTATCATCATATCAGTGTAAGCTTTAGCATGTTTTAGCCAAGTTACCGAGTATGAAGAAAAGTAAGCATAGTCACTAAAAATGTGATTTGGAGTTTCAAACTGTTCTAATTGAACTAAGAGAGTGTCTTCAGAGACATAAGCATGGAGGGGATAAAATTTTTCGGCATTATTTAGCTGTTCTGCTCTAAGATAAGCATTTGCTAAAGGTGACATTCCTAGTTCAATAAAGGTTTGGTGCAGAGGTTGACCACTAAAACGACATTTTGCGATCGCCATAAATTTCAACTCACTGATTGTAAATAATTTGATGATGAAATATTGATGTTATTAGTGTGTATATTTTGATTTAATCGGTTCGTATTTTGCACTTTAGTGCTAAAGCACAAATTACGAACAATTACTCTGATTAAATTATTTATTTACACACTAATAGCCAACTCTAGCTATTTTTTATTCCAGAAGAAATCTTTGTCAATCTGCTCTGTACGAATTAGATACTCTAGCTGTTTTAAGCGAGTAAACCCTCTAAACAAGAAAGTATCTTCAGCCATGTGTATTTGACTGAATAAATCAAATAGCTGTTGGGCACCAAGTTGGGCATTCCAATCACATTTAAATCCGGGTAGGATTGTGTTGATTTTCTCAAAGGATACGCGATAGCTGCGGTTATCTGCGCCGTTGTCACCAAAAGACAATTTACAATCTGGAAAAACATCAGCAATAATTTCCGCGATTTCTTTAACGCGATAGTTATTCGCTGTATCTCCCACGTTGAAGATTTGGTTATGTACAATGTCTCGTGGTGCTTCTAAGGTGCAGACTATTGCTTTGCAAATATCCAATGCGTGGACTAATGGCCGCCAAGGTGTACCATCACTAATCATTTTGATTTCTTTGCTAGTCCATGCCAACCCTGCTAAGTTGTTTAAAACGATATCAAAGCGCATTCTGGGAGAAGCACCAAAGGCAGTGGCATTCCGCATAAAGGTGGGAGAGAAGTCATCGTCAGCGAGTGGTGTGACATCTCTTTCTACGAGAGTTTTGCATTCTGCGTAGGCTGTTTGGGGATTAATTGGGGATTCTTCTGTGACATCACCGGCGGTAGCAACACCATAGACACTGCACGAAGACATATATACGAAGCGACGCACACCCATAGCCTTAGCCAGACTAGCTAGACGAACTGAACCTACATGATTAATTTCGTAGGTAATATTGGGTGCCAATTGTCCGGTTGGGTCGTTGGAGAGTTCCGCCATGTGAACTATGGCTTCAATACCTTCCAAATCATCAGGGGTGATGTTACGGATATCTTTGTTGAGGGTTTTGGGTGTTACCCCATTGGCGTTATACAGCCAACCAACTTTATAGAAACCGGTATCTAAACCAATAACTTCATGTCCTCGTTCGATTAACAGAGGCGGTAATAACGAACCTAGATAGCCTTCTGTGCCAGTTACTAATATTTTCATTGTGGTTAATGCCTTTGTATTGATGAGTTAAATTCTTCGTTTAGTATGGACGCACAGATGTATGCCCTACAGCGTGTTGCATCTAGAAGGGAACCGCTATATTTTTTGTTTGTATGCAAAAGTTGACCTCTTTCCATTCCTCTTTCCTAAAAGGAGAGAGGCTTTGAATCGAATGGCACTAAGAAAAGCTATAAGCTTTGCCCTAACTGGTTAAGAGCCTCCAGGCTCTTAACCCATTCTCGGAGGGCTGCCGCCTCCAGTGGCTTGACCAGAGGCAGAGCCTCTTGGAATACATTCCCAGTCTTCAGACTGGGAACGAGGTGACACAAGCCTTTCGCCTTTTCTTAGTGCCATTCGGCTTTGAATCTTACTCTCCAACGCTAGTAGGGGAGCCAGTGCGTTGGGCGGCGAGCCACTCTTGTTGCACCTGGCGTAAGAGGTTGGGGGTTAGGTCTGTATTGGACTCAACACAGAAGCGCTATATATGACTCAGTGAACAGTCATTACGTAGTTACTAAAACCTTTGCAGGCTTACCTGACTTTTCACGGTATATGGAAAACCTCACTTCTATTTCTCTCTCCTAAGAGGAGAGAGACTTTGAATTTTCCCCATTCCCGCGTCGGGAAGGGGCTAGGGGATTAGGTTTAACGCGAGCTTTTCCACAGTGAAAAGTTAGACAGGCTTACCCATTGGGTAGCAGTACTTTATAACGGTTCTTAATTGATGCATGACACTTTTTTGTTTGTTGTGGGATGGGTATCTTACTCGTCCCTTGTATTTCGAGGCAGGCAAAGAAAGATGCCCACTATACAAGATTCATCCCTTAATTCAGCAGTCCCGGAAATAATAACTATGCTATCTATGCAGTTACTACACTCTCTAGATGCGAAAGTTGGGGAATTTCTGCCACAAGCGCTTTGCCAATTTCTAGAGAAGATGTGGCAGCTGGAGAAGGAGCATTGCAAACATGAATGGAGTTTTGACCAGAAACAATCAAAAAGTCGTCTACAAGCTTGCCATCGTTCATTAAGGCTTGAGCGCGGACTCCTGCATGGGTGGGAACTAAGTCTTCTGCTTGGACTTCGGGAATTAGTTTTTGCAAACTTCTGGTGAAGGCTGCTTTACTAAAAGAACGAATGATTTCTTGGATGCCTTCATCAGCGTGTTTGGCTGCTAACTTCCAAAAACCGGGATAGGTGATGACTTCCAGAAAATCCCGTAGGTCAAAGTCGGTTTTTTTATAACCTTCGCGTTTGAGCGATAGAACGGCGTTTGGCCCTGCATGGACGCTACCATCAATCATCCGCGTAAAGTGGACACCCAGGAAGGGAAAATCTGGATTGGGAACTGGGTAGATTAGTGTTTTGACCAGATAGCGTTTTTCTGGTGTGAGTTCGTAATATTCTCCCCGGAATGGTACAATTTTTGCTTGGGGTTCAACTTTACCTAGTTTGGCGGTGCGATCGCTATGCAATCCAGTACAATTAATTACAAAGCGTGTTTCAAAGTTACCGCTGTTTGTTTGCAGTACCTGATTTTTACCACTTGGGGAGATTTTCAGAACTTTTGTCTTGAGGTGCAAATCCCCACCCTGCTGTTGAATTAGCTGGGCATATTTTAAACAAACTTGCTTGTAATTAACAATACCAGTTGAGGATACCCGAATTCCACCTACACATCTTACATGAGGTTCAATTTCCTTGACTTCTTCGGGGCTGATTCTCTGGACTTCTATGCCATTGTCTAAGCCGCGTTGGTAGAGATTTTCTAAGCGTGGTAGTTCTTGTTCTTCAGTTGCAACAATCACTTTACCACAAACTTCATGGTCAATTCCATGCTCTTGGCAGAATTGTACCATAGAGCGAGAACCATCACGACAAAATTTAGCTTTGAAACTTCCTGGTTTGTAGTAAATACCAGAATGAATTACCCCGCTATTATTGCCAGTTTGGTGAAATGCCCATTGGCTCTCTTTTTCTAGTACTAAAATCCGGGCATTAGGATAGCGTTTTCCTAAAGCCAACGCTGTCGAAAGTCCAACTATTCCCCCACCTATAATCGCAAAATCATACATTAGTATTATCGCACTTCAAATTACAGTAAATCTATAAAATCATTTGGGATTGGGTACTTGGTATTCGGTTAGAAAAAATCTCCCCCAGTCCCTAGTCCCTAGTCCCTAGTCCCCTTACCATACCTTCCAAGGAGCTTGATTGTTTTTCCACAGCCCTTCGAGATAGTTTTTATCACGTAAAGTATCCATCGGTTGCCAAAAACCATCATGTTTGAAAGCAGATAGCTGTTCCATATCAGCTAGCTTTTCTAATGGCTCTTGCTCCCACACCGTAGAGTCATCAGCAATTAAGTTGATTACTTCTGGTTCTAACACAAAATAACCGCCATTAATCCAAGCTCCATCACCTTCTGGTTTTTCCCGAAAGCTGGTGATTTTGGTTTGCTCATATCCTAAAGAAATAGCACCAAAACGTCCGGCTGGTTGAACGGCTGTGAGTGTTCCTAAGCTATTTTGTTGTTTGTGAAAGTTAACTAGCTCTGTGATATTAATATTACTTACACCATCACCATAAGTAAAGCAAAAAGTCTCATTACCAAGATGTTCGCTGATTCGCTTTAACCGTCCGCCTGTCATTGTATTATCACCCGTATTTACTAAAGTGACGCGCCAAGGTTCAGCATACCCAGAATGCACATTCATCTGGTTAAATCGCATATCAAAGGTAACATCTGACATGTGTAAGAAGTAGTTAGCAAAATACTCTTTAATTATGTAACCTTTGTAACCGCAACAAATGATGAAGTCATTAATGCCGTGGGCCGAGTAAGTTTTCATTATGTGCCAGAGAATTGGCTTACCACCAATTTCAACCATCGGCTTGGGTCTGATACTGGTTTCTTCACTGAGGCGTGTACCAAGACCTCCAGCCAAAATCACCGCTTTCATGCAATTACCTCGGAGATTTGTAGGGATATGATTATTTGAATTTTTTGACATGAAGAGGATGCACTTAGATGGAGAAAAATTGATTTCTAATTTCTTTTTCTCAGTCAATAATCTAACCGTAATTTCCGGCGAAATTATAAAGGAAAGATAAATTAAAATCTTTTATATATAAAAGCTCTATGAATATCTATAAATACAGAAATAAATTACTTAATTAAATACAAATATTACCCATAAAATAACTAGGATTAGCTGGCACTAATCCTAGTCAGGCTTGATTTTTTAAATCAAAACCAATAATATGCTAGTAAGAAAACTTACTTGTTTCTAGTTAGTTTTTTCTACATTACTTGAACCTTGGAATAAAGGGTCACATTTGTTTTCTACGACTACGCACATATTACTGAGTGCTTGCTGATAATTATCCATGTCATCTTGCTCAAGAAATATTTTGGCAGATGCCTGGATATCTTCGACAGCTTTCGTCTGGTTTTTGTTAGATTCACTACCGCCATACTGTGCCAGTTCATAGCGAACCATACCTCGTTTGAGATATGCTTTTGCTAGTCTGGGGCTTAGGGTTAATGCTTGGTTAAAGTCAGCGATCGCTTGATTATATTCTTGCTGATAATTGCTGCTATATTGAGCAATTTGATAATAAACAACACCCCGCTGAAAATAAGCTTCTGCTTGGGAGACATTAAGTTTTATTGCCTGAGTAAAATCGGCGATCGCTTTTTTGTAAGCTTGTTGAGATTCACCGCTGTATTTAGCCATTTGGGCGCGGACAATGCCCCGTCTGATAAAAGCTTCAATTTCATTATTATCCAGACCGATGGCTCGATTATAGTCCGCGATCGCTAGATTATATTCTCTATCAGGATCGTTGCTATATTCGGCAAGCATATAGCGAGCATTGCCCCGATTTACCAGAGCTTTGATTTGATTGGGATTGATTTTCAGAGCTTGGCTATAATCTGTAACTGCTCCTTCGTAGTCTTTCAGGTTATAGCGGGCATTACCACGATTTACAATTGCTCTAGCATGTGTAGGTTCTTGTTCAATTGCTTGGCTAAAGTTGACAATTGCTTTGTCATAGTCTCGCTCTTTGTAAGCTGTATAACCTTGCTGATAAGAATCAGCAAAGCTGAGTTTGTTATTTGGCTGGGAAGACCTGATTGTTTGTTGAGTGTAAGCATTTTGGGAAACCAACGGCTGAGTAAATTTAATCATTACATCTGCATATCCCAATAAACCAAAACCGAGCAAGCAACAAATAATCGGGTACAACTTTGACTTTTTGGAAGGTTTATAATATGAACCGCTAGGAGTCATTACTGGTTGCCAGTAATTAGCTAGCTGCGATGACATGGCTGGCTGGGGAAAATGCGGTGTCTGAGCGTAGCGCTTTCTCGCTTTGATTCGCGGTTGGAGATGTTCTCTAGCTTCTATAGCCCGATGTGATGGAAAGGGGTCGCGTCCACCTAATCGCACGGTACGTTCACACCACGGACAGCTACGTATATGGTTGTTGTAGCGATGCTGGGGATTTGTCGTGCAGGTAATCAAGGAATCTTCGGCTTCAGCGATTGCCGAGAGCCAAGTTTGGGCATTGGGACGCAGTAGTGGGTTGTTGTGACCCTCTTCAAAACAACGCACAAATAGCTCCTGTAAGGTGGGATGAAGAATTTCCCAAGGGGGTGCAATGGGCGTCGGCAGGTAGGGTACGTAACGCTTTTCGCTGTAAGTGAAATGACCCGACGCAATGCGGGCTTCGTAAGGTGGTGGCTCAATCGCACCTTGAAAAATCCCCGAAAATGGGTGGGTGCCTTCCATTAAGAGTTGAAATACTAGCACCCCTAACCCAAATAAATCGTGAGAGATTTCGCGATCGTGCTGGGCAAAAGTTTTATTCTGTAGTTCTGGTGGAGTAAACTCTGGTTTACCTACTGGACAGCGATAAACAACATTGTTGTTTGGGTTGGTTACTTGGAAAGAGTCTGTGTCTATCAAAGTCACCAATGCTGTATCACTGACAAGGATATTGGACTCGTTCACATCACCAATGCAATATCCACTAGCGTGCAAAGCTGCAAAAGCCGCCGCCAGGTTACGAGCCGTGCGGAGCAGGTACTGATAGTTGAATAGGGGGCAGTGTTGCCGACGGGTTCGGGGGTTGTAAAAGTCGATGATTGGACGCATCCCCTGAATACGTGGCATCAAAAAGCCCAGGATGCTATTTTTGCCATCTGCCGCCCGTAATAAATCCTCTGGCCAAGCGATAGAGATATGCCCCAAACTAGCCGTAGGGTTTTCTGGCGGGTTGGCAAGCATCGCCTGGAGTTTATCAGCATGGGCAGTGGTTGGCTTGTGGTAAATCTTCGCCACCAAATTGCTATCAGATGGCACTGTATAAACGCAAGCTTCACCCCCACGCCCCAAACTGACATTGAGGCTGAGGATTTCTTTTCTAGGGGAACAACGTAGTACCTGCATAATGAAATTACCGCTAACGGGAGTTATTGTAAGATGTGAAACCTGTAAATCGATTGCTCATGAGTCGTTGAATGCAGCTATAATGAGTGTTAAATCATCATCAGTGCGTTGCGTAATCCGCTCTGAGCGTAAAAATTTTACCAATTGCTCCTTCGCTTCTGTCTTATCCTCGGTATTGGCGACAAATTCAAACAGCGGAAAAAAGAACGGTTTGTGAGGTTCGCCAACAACCATATTCAAAGCCAGCATTTGTAATCCGTCGGTGATGATACCAACGTTTACTATGTCTGTGCGCCATAGTCTCATTTGTGCTGTATCTAAGGCATGAGGCGAAGTTAAAAAAGTGGTTTCGTTGATGTATTCACCGCTGTCTGGCATAGTCAGTGCCAGCAGGTTGCCCAGACGATCTTTTGCCACTGCCAAACCATCACCTATTTGCACCACAGCTACAACTTCTGGTGTGGCAACCATCATAATTAAGGTAGTTGCTAAATCTTGAGGCTGTTTGTCACAAGTAGCCGCCTCATCCTCCACAGCTTTTTTGGCGGCTAGTATGGCATCATTTAAGAGCGATCGCACTAATGCATCATCACTCAAACTTTTTCGGGTCAGCCCAATGGTTGAAATGTTTTCTATTGCTGTCTCTACAGCAACCATCGCTCCCACTTTCCCAAGGCTAGCAGAACCCGCACCATCTGCTGCGGCCGCCACTAAAACATTATCTGACAATATCTGCCAGTGATGAGCATCCTGACATAATTGATTGTTTTTTAAGTGACTTGTACCACATACAGATGCAGCCACAATCCGCCATTGAGCAATCTGTTTTGATATGTTCATAGATTTTTTTCCAGCAGCTAGCTGTGTAAACATCAAGCTGCAATTTTTAATTAAACAGTCCCCCAACCAATCGGCGGTAGTGCTACCTGTTCATCCACTTGAGAGTGAGAAACAGCCGACATACTAGTTGATAGCCAGACAAACATCTCGATAAAATTTAATCCTTTAAGCTTTAGGGGAGTACGTACAGTTATTTGATTTAAACGCGTCATATTCGCATTTTCTACACCAACTGTAAAAAATGCTACGCGCTTGTTCGCCTCATCTCCCTGTAGGCGCTGGGATGCTTGCTCTACCACTTGCTCTAACTCGCCTTGCGGTTCTCCATCGGTAATCATAAATACCCAAGGACGATAGTAAGCAATCCCATTGGTACGATACTGAGATTTCCGCTCTTGAATTATGTCCAAAGCTTTATGAATTCCCGCACCCATCGTAGTCAAGCCCTGTGCTGTCAAAATAGGCGGATTGAATTGATCGGCAGTCACAAAGTCTTGTACTACATTGATATTACTATCAAAAGTGACGATCGCCACTTCCACCCGTCTGGCAGCTAAGGAATTTTTGACTAATTCATCCTTTAAGCTTAGTAAACCTTGATTTAAAGCCTCAATCGGATCTCCTTGCATCGACCCAGATGTGTCTAATAAAAGTACACAAGGACAACGTGGTTCTGGGTTCTCAGCAAATTCTACTACTTCATCAAGTCTTAATGTATCGTGCATAACTTTTTGTGTTATGTTAAAGTCCAAAGCTTTATTTTCCTTTGCTCAGAGTATATTGTTTGAATCGCCGAGGCGACTACAGAATATAGTATCTAGTGGTAGATGCTCTAATCTTTATTAAACAAATTATTTTCATGAAGTTTTCTATATATTTAAGATGAACTTGAGCAAAGCTTAGTTTAGCAAAAAAGAGTTTATCAAAACCCAGCATTACCTGTTGTAATGTATCTACCAAAAATTTATATCCATTAAACCTACAGTACAATAAATACGTAAACTTTCCTAGATAACTTTTTAAAGATTTTATGTAGAAGAATTCTTCCTTTACAGAAAAGCAATTAACCATAATTAAGCTGATTAACTCTAGAAGTATACCAGTGTAACTGCGCGAACTTAGAATCAAATTTGCCTCTTGAAGTGAGTGGGCACAAATAAACGTCATTATTAAGGTCTTCACTCAAAAGTTGTCAGTAGTTAGTAAAATCCACAAGTAAGCAACATCTACTGATAGTCTAGCTATGATAAGTGTTTACCTTTATTCATACCTACTTGTTTTTTGAGATAAATTAAGTAAACCGTACCAAATGTAACAAAAGAGTTATAAAACTTACAATTTTTAATATATGTACATGTTTTCAAGGAAATAATTTGTGCGTAGAGAAATATTACAAAGAAGAGAATACTTTATAGCTGATATTTTCAATCTACAAATGTTTGGTTGTTGATTCCGCAAAAAAACTTGAAAAATATGAATACCTCAGGTACATTCACCAAACTACGTCCTCTAAGTTTGTTAAGACAGTTATCTAATTGCTCCGACAGTACTTGTTTACAAGTATTGAGTAACTCAGTTTCTTGGTCGATTTACTTAGAACAGGGGAAAATAACTTACGCTACCCATTCCGTGGAACCCTTTGATCGATTAGAACGCCATTTGCGACGCCTCAGCTACCAAATTCCACTCCTTACTAGTGAGGTTCGTGTTCAAGTACGACTGATGTTTGAACCTGACTCACACAGTCAGTTAATCGAAGATGACAGCAATTCCAGAAGTCATCCTCCTGAGTATCAGGCTATATCCTGGCTTGTTAGTCAACAACATCTACATTCTACACAAGCAGCAACGCTGGTTCAAGAATTAGTTAAAGAGGTGATTGAATCATTTTTGCTCATCAAAGAAGGTACTTATGAATTAACAGATCCACCTAATAGAATGCCCAAAATTTGTAGACTAGATGTAGAAAAAATTCTCGCCCATTGCCAAGTAAGATTACAGAATTGGCAGGCTTTTGTACCGAAAATTTCTTCTCCATATCAACGTCCATACCTGTTGATTAACAGCAAATTTGATCGCCAAGATTTACCAAACCTCCAGCCAGATTTAATTAACTGGATGAAGGGTTTTAGCCTGTGTCATCTGGCTGCAATTTTAAATCAAGATGAAATCCAACTAGCTCGCAATTTATACCCTTACATCCTTAAGGGTGCGATTATCTTGCATGAACCCGATCCACCTTATGATAAATTACCAAAGATTTTTGAGGAGCAATGTCTACGACGGGCTACGCCTACGCTTTTCTCAAAATTGATTCTGGAGTTAGTTGACACCAAACAAGAACTAAGTACCACCGTCAATTCTTACCCAAATATTTCTGAAGAGAATATAGCTGCTGTTCAGCGATTACCAGAGATTTCCACTCCTCCAAAAGAAAACTTTCAGGAACCAACAATATCAAATAACATAAATTCTACTTCCCAAAGAGTAACGGCTGCTACTGTAACAGTAAAAAAAGTCCACAAAATCGTTTCTGTAGATGATAGCCCTACAATTCTCAAAGAAATTAGCTATTTCTTAGAAAATGAAAATTTTTCCGTAGTGACTATTAACGATCCACTAAAAGCCGTTTTGTCAATTATAAGGCACAAACCGGACTTAATTTTGCTGGATTTAAACATGCTAGGAATTGATGGTTATGAGTTGTGCCGGATTATACGAAATAATTCCATCTTTAAAAAGACTCCGATCATCTTTGTCACTGGTAGTAAAGGAATTGTAGACAAAGTAAAAGCGAAATTAGTAGGGGCTTCTGGCTATCTGACTAAACCGTTTACTCGCGCCGAATTACTGAAAATAGTCTTTATGCATTTGACTTAAATTAACTACTCCAATGAGTTTTTACTGCACATTCCTTTGTGCGATAATCTACACATGACTACTAATCTCGAAATTGACGAAAACTTAATTAAGGAGAGCTTCTCGAACTTGGTGGTCATCCAACTAAGGATGCTGTTGTTGAAGAGGCATTACGAGAGTATGTGCAACGTTGAAAGCAACTGAAAATTTTGGAGCTATTTGACACGATTTAATACGACGATGATTATCACTACAAGCAACAGCGTCGGAGTGGATGTATGAATAGACCCTTGCGGAATTAGCATTGTAACGTCCACCCTATTAGCTATTTGGATGTTAAAATACCAGGCGATCGCAACTTGGAACAAAGTTATATTTACTCCCCGTACTCTCTAAATAACTGCTCCCAATCAACAACAGATACATTATCACCAATAGAAATAATCATCACTCGAGTAGTTTTTTTCAATTGGCTTGTATCAACTGCCATAAGTGTTGAAACTGCATCGTCTGCACGAGACTCGATAACTCCGTATTCGGAAGCCGGATCAGCTAAACCAAACGTTACAAAAGATGCAAAATCCCAACATTTTTCGTAACCGTTCATAGGATCTGTTATGTATTTCTTTTTATTTGTTTTAAATTCCTCTAATTGCGTTTGATAAAAATCTGCTGGTTTTACAATTGGAGGAGGTGTCCACTCTTTAATATCGAAACGATGATAGAAGAGAAAATAGCCAAGTTTCTCATGTTGGAGCAGCGCTTCTACTTGTTCTAAATTGATACCAGCGCTACCTCCTTCAACTTTCTTGGCTTGAAATCGTGCAACCTTAAAGAACTCTGGTTGGTTTTCATAACGTGCTTGAATGATAAGACCAAAATCTGCACCTGTAAAAGCCTCTCGACTTTCATTCGCAGTATCTGCATAATAAACTTGCATCTCAGACAAAGATGGTTGTGTTACTTCTGTTAATTGCCTCCAATGAACACCAAAATCTTCAAGCCTCTCCATAATTTGAGAAACAAAATGACCAGTTAGCCTTTCCTCATTACTCCAAAATGGAGTAAATCTGAACATAAACTGATGCTCGGCTGTTGAAAGTGCCCAAAATAATGCCCAGATTGTAGTAGGCTGAAATGTGTTTGGATTCGTCAAAATATTTTCATAAAAATCTCTGTAGTTGCTAATGAATAGACGCAATAAATCTGGTTTTAAAAATATTGGAGTTGATAATGATTTTGGTGACACGAAGATACCGGACTTTTTAACTAAAAGTGCAGTATGCCATAAAAGCTTTTTGTAATGCTGAAAAGACCCAAAGCCACTACGGTTGCGAGTCCAACTTTTGACGAGAGGTTTAACTTTATTTACAAGCCTATCAAACTCATTGTTTTCTTGCATAATTAAAAGCTTAAGAACGATACACGATAATATTTCAAAGCCGTCCATAACCTGAAAATACACCTTTGTTGTAACTCCATACCACAAATTTCTGCCTCAATAATATTGTTCTGCCAGTCTAACGTAGTAGGATTGTTCAAGTGAAAGGGTACGCCTTGCGGGACGAGTAGCCATCGATCGCTAGTAGGCACCCTAAAATGAGAGCAAAAGACGATTCCTAAAACAAGCAGATTCCATGCGTATTTCTCTAAATTGGCTGCGCGAACTAGTAGAGATAAAACTTAGTCCAGAAGAATTAGCCGAAACCCTGACAATGGCAGGGTTTGAGGTTGAAGAGATTGAAGACCGCCGCACTTGGGCAAATGGCGTTGTTATCGGGAAAGTGCTAGAACGTCAACCCCATCCCAACGCCGATAAATTGAGTGTTTGCCAAGTCGATATCGGTGCAGATGAGACTTTAAATATTGTCTGTGGTGCTGCGAATGTGAAGGCAGATATCTATGTGCCAGTGGCTACTACGGGTACTTACTTACCCAAGATTGATTTAAAAATTAAACCTGCAAAACTGCGTGGTGTGGCATCTCAGGGCATGATTTGTTCTTTAAAGGAACTCGGTTTGCCCACCGATGTAGACGGAATTCATATTTTTACCCAGGAAAATTTACCATTGGGTAGTGATGTGCGTCCGTTGTTAGGTTTAGATGATGTAATTTTAGACCTGACTGCAACTGCTAATCGCGCTGATGCTCTGAGTATGGTAGGCGTAGCTAGAGAAGTAGCAGCCTTGACGGGCGGAAAGTTGAGCATTCCTGAACCTGGTGAAGTTTCTATTCCCAAAAATGCCGGAAATTTAGCTTTAAAAATCGCCGATACCCAAGCTTGTCCTGCATACATTGGTACGGTAATTGAACAGGTAAAAATTGCTCCATCTCCCGAATGGTTGCAACAGCGTTTGCGGGCGGCTGGGGTACGTCCCATCAGTAATGTGGTGGATATTACTAACTACGTTTTGTTGGAATGGGGACAACCACTGCACGCCTTTGATTGCGATCGCCTACAATCTCTTGCAAGTAGTGAAAATTTAACCATCGGCGTTCGCTTCGCCACTGCTGGAGAATCCCTCAAAACCCTGGATGGACAAACCCGCACCTTATCAACCCAAAATTTGTTAATTACCGCCAACGAAAAACCCATTGCACTGGCGGGAGTCATGGGTGGGGAAGAAACAGAAGTCCATGAAGGGACTCAAAGCCTAGTTTTAGAAGCAGCTTTATTTGATTCCGTGGCAATTCGCCGTTCTTCCCGCAGCGCAGGTTTAAGAAGTGAGGCTTCTGGCAGATACGAACGGGGAGTTAACCGGGCTGAGTTGGAAGTAGCTAATCGCCGTGCTTTATCCTTAATTAGTGAATTGGCCAGTGGAATTCTTGTCCAGCAGGAAATTGCCGACACCCGCCCCGAACCGTCTACTTGGAGTCGTTCGATCGCATTGCGTTTAGACCGAGTTAATCAAATACTGGGGCCGATCGATTTGGAAGAGGACACAGGTGAACTCCAAGAACAAGATGTTGAGCGCATCCTGACTGCATTAGGATGTAAATTAACTCCTTCAGGAGAAGATAGCACCCATCAACCTACATGGTCAGTTTCTGTCCCACCCTATCGTTACCGCGACTTAGAGCGGGAAATTGATTTAATTGAAGAAATTGCCCGTCTCTATGGCTACAACAAATTCTGTGATACCTTACCAGAAAAAGCTGAAGCTGGCTATCTGCCTTTAGATCAAGAATTGATTCGCAAGTTACGAGCTTTCCTCCGGGCTGAAGGATTGACAGAATTAATCCACTATTCTTTAGTCAAACCAGGAGAAGACAGAAACATAGTACTGTCAAACCCCTTATTTGTCGAATATTCAGCGCTGCGAACCGATTTGATCTCTGGGTTAATTGATGCCTTTCAATACAATTTAGAGCAGGGTAATGGTGCGCTCAACGGTTTTGAAATCGGGCAAATTTTCTGGCTAGAAGAAGACGGTTTGCAAGAAACAGAAGCCCTGGCGGGGATTGTGGGAGGCGATCGCACTCTTGGCAAATGGTCAAAAAGTGGACGCGAAGAACCCATCACCTGGTTTGAAGCCAAAGGCATTTTAGAAAGTGTATTTCGGCAACTTGCCTTGGAAATAGAATTTCAACCCGATCGCCGCGACGATCGCTTACATCCAGGACGTACCGCTTCCCTGTGGATTCGGGGTAATAGACTGGGAATTTTTGGGCAACTCCATCCCCAATTGCGACGAGAAAAAGGCCTACCAGATTCCGTTTATGTTTTCCAGTTGGATCTAGATGTACTTTTAGATTCTCTAGAACAAGATGAAGTCCTTGTGCCAACATTCCAGCCCTATTCTACCTATCCAGCTAGCGATCGCGATATCGCCTTTTTCGCACCCGTGAAAATCTCAGTTGCCGAAATTCAAAAAGTAATTACCAAAGCTGGTAAAGATTTGCTCGAATCGGTGGAATTATTTGATGAATATCGTGGCGAAAATGTCCCCGAAGCACAGCGGAGTTTAGCATTTCGCTTAATTTATCGGGCTAGCGATCGGACTCTGACTGAGGCAGAAGTTGAACCAGTACACAATAAAGTTCGCGAAGCCTTGGTGGAAAAATTCGGCGTCAACTTGAGAAGTTAGTCATTTGTCGTTTGTCATTTGCTAGGAGTGAGAAATTAATAATTCCTCACTCCCCGATGCACTGCCTGCAAAATCCAAAATCCAAAATAGTCTTAGCTATGCCTAAATATGTACTCTGGGGAACTTACTGCGAAGACGTTCTCGAAAAACGCGCCCCCCACCGTCAAGCTCATTTAGACGGATTAGCAAAACAGAAAGAATCCGGTGTGCTGATTACTATTGGCCCCACCAAGGATGTCACAAAAATTTTTGGGATTTACGAAGCCGAAGACGAAGCCACTGTGCGCCAGTTGATTGAAAATGACCCGTACTGGAAAAATGGCATCTGGACTGAATATTCTGTCAAAGAATGGATTCAGGCTTTTTAAATTGGTATGGGGCATTCTTGACAGGTTAAGGGAAATGGACTTTTGTCAAATGGTAAAGCTAATTCATCAGCTACCACGTCTCCCAAGTCAACTAATACTGCATAAAAATCTATTTAATTTTTCGTACAAGCTTAAGCAATCGGACTCCTGCCATATTTTTCAAATAAATCATTTAAAGCTTCTGCCAGCAATCCTTGACTACTTCGGTCTTTGTCAAGTGCAAATTCATCCCGCCTTTATACAACCCTAAAGATTGTGTAAAGGTTAAATAAAACACAATTTTTTTCTTTGAGATCAAGCACACTTGTATTTCTTAAGACAAGCAGATAATAAATGATAACACTTAAAAACTAAATGTTCAAAATGAACTATAAGTACGCGATACTCTTGGGAATCGTTGCATTCTCCAGTTTTCAAGCTCCAGCAAAAGCCGGTTCTCTGCTTGGAACGGCGAATGACTTCGGGGTCTTGGGTGGCTCGACGGTGACTAATACTGGCCCGTCCGTCATCATGCAATCTCTGGGTGTCAACGCAGGTTCTTCAGCCACTGGCTTTTCTCCAGGAATCGTGAACGGAACGATATTCACATCTGATGCAGTTGCGGCTCAGGCTCAGCTGGATAATGCAAGTGCGTACAATTATTTAGCAAAATTGAGTCCCACTAAGGAGTTGACTGGTGTGGATCTGGGTGGACTCACGCTCACACCTGGCGTCTATTCTTTTAGCTCATCGGCTCAGTTGACAGGAAAACTCACGCTCGACAATCAAGGCGACCCCAATGCGCTCTTCGTTTTCCAGATAGCCAGCACGCTCACCACCGCAAGCGACTCGTCTGTTGTCACGACCAACGGTGAAGCTCCCAATGTGTTTTTCCAGATCGGCAGCTCCGCGACTCTCGGTACTGGCACTCAGTTCATGGGAAATATTCTAGCGCTCACGAGCATCACCCTGACTACTGGCGTAAACATTGAGTGCGGTAGAGCCTTGGCGCAAAATGGTGCCGTGACGATGGATACCAACAAGGTCTCCAGCACCTGCTATACAAAGCCACAGGAAGTAGCAGCAGAGGTTCCAGAACCTGACTCATCACTTGGTGTTATCGGCTCCGGGATGGTGGGTCTATTATTCGCCTTCAGCAAAAGATTTAGAAAAGGGTGGTAGGTTGCAAATAGTTTTTTGAAATACTTGATTGGCAAAGAGTGTAGCAATCTATGGTAGAAAAAGATAGGCCCCGAATTGTTAATCAGACTTATCTGTTTAAAATGTTACCAGTATTTTATCAAAAGCATAATAATAATTAAATAGAGGGGGATGAGGCGAGCGACGTTCGCCTCATCCCCCTCTCCCCATAGCCGATTATCATTCTTATTAAGACTGTTTTGAGTATTTTAACTGATTGATAAAAGGCATTTTATCTTAATCTCTCACGAATGCCCCACTCCCCACTTATGAAAATTTGGCAGGCTGATTTTTATCGTCGTCCGTTGCCAGATGCATCTGGACAAATTTTATGGGAGTTGTTGATTTGTGACGCAACTCGCAGCTTTGAGTATGAAGCTAGCTGTCTCCAGTCAGCAGCAAATTCTAATTGGGTTGCGGCTCAATTTGAGTTAGCATCTGGTGAAAAATTGCCAGATGTGATTCAAGTATTTCGTCCTCAGTCTCTAAGTTTAATTGAGGCGGCTGGACGCAATTTAGGTATTAATATCGAACCTACCCCCCACACTTTGGCACTGAAGCAGTGGTTACAAGAAAAGCAATATCCCTCAACGCTCGATAAACCACCCCCAGCACCATTATCAGAAAACCTCTGGGGAGAACAATGGCGTTTTGCGACTTTAGCTGCTGGTGATGTGGAAACCAGATTTAGCGATCGCCCCATTCCCATTTTGCACATCCCAGAACATCTCAAACCGATTAATTTGGGTTTGGCATCAACAGTACCCGTCCCTGGTGTAGTAATTTATGGTGGACGGCAATCAATGCGCCTAGCACGGTGGTTGCAGCAAGCCCGTCCCGTAGGTTTGAATTACATATCTGGCGCACCGAATGGCTTAATATTAGAAGCTGGCTTAGTGGATAGATGGATTGTTGCCACTTTTGAAGATCCAGAAGTTACAACAGCAGCCCAAGCATTTGAACAGCGAAAACAGCAAAGCCGAGGATTGCATTTTTTGTTAGTTCAACCCGATGATTCTGGTATGACTTATAGCGGCTTTTGGTTATTACGCACAGAATATTGATATTAATTGCCAAAATATTTGTCCGCTTAATTTATATAGCTAAAGAAATAGATTAAAGCGATGTCTGACTACAAGGCACTAGGTGTCTATAGCAACACCAAATAATGGACTAGACCAAGACCGTTTTATTGATGTTGGGCAAATTCGTGCTGTTGGCCATAGTCGGATTTTGGGTTTGCTGGGTGTGCTGGAGTCAGAGTACTGGGAACTTATTCACACAGCTTTAAATGTAGTTCTGGGATTTGTGGTTTAGGGGTGTTAGGGAATAAAGTGAACGCCCAGATTTATCTATTCTTTCTTGAGTAGAATATAAGGTTTTTATAATCATTTCCTGGGCCACAGCTTTGACTACATTTATACTCACAGAATTTCCTAACTGATGGTAAGCCTTATGATCATTAGGATGAAGTATAAAGCTATCAGGAAAACCTTGTAGCCTTGCAGCTTCTCGCGGAGTTAGTCGCCGTACTCTCTGATTGTGATAAACTCCCAATCTATTGGCATCGCTAGCAACCAGCGTTACCGAAATCTTATTTGGATCTACAAACTTATAAACTTCAAATGAAAAGTTACCCGACAGAGGTTTATATTTATCATTAATAAGTTTTAGATATTTTTTGGTAACCAGCGAATTCAAAACTTCTCCTAAATTGGGATGTTCAAAAAAGCTAGCTATTTGCTCCTGAGTTAATAGTTTGCCATCTTGTTCCTGTCCAAATTGTTTATTACGTCTCTTTAATATAAAACGGTTCATTAGTTGAATCTCCTCAGCACTACACTCGCCACGCAATCCTAAATCCCAGGAATGAATAGAGTTTCCACCCCGATAATCAATCAATCTTATCCCATGCAAGCGATTTAAATCATTATTAAATATTCGTTTTAAGGCATTAACAAAACTTTGTGAACAATCATACTTTTCATCTGGATTACTTTCCAAAATATCGGCAACAGTTACAGATTTTTTGGGTGGGTAAAATAAAGATAACTGCTGAGGGTTATATGAATGGGAATCTTTTGGTCCCACATCAGAAATCAATTCAAAAGTGGGAGAAGCATCTAAAATTCCTACCAGATAAATACGGACACGATTTTGCGGTAAGCCAAAGTTTGCACTATTGAGTAAAAAAGCATGAAAACTATAACCTCTTTTTTGAATTTTATGCTTAATTATTGCTAAGGTTCGCCCTTGATCGTGACTATAAAGCCCTCGGACATTCTCAAAAATAAAAGCTTGTGGTTTATAGGTATCAAGTAATCTTGTTATTTCAAAAAATAGTGTGCCTCGTGTATCGACAAATCCTTCTTTTTTGCCAGCATGAGAAAATGATTGACAAGGAAATCCAGCTAGTAAAAATTCATGTTCTGGTAGTTGATCAATTAATCGAATATCACCTAAAGCTGTATGACCCAAGTTTTTTTCATAAACTAATTGAGCATCAGTATTAATTTCACTGCTTAAAACGCATTCACTTTCTATATTTAAAGAATCAGCCGCCTGTTCAAAAGCTAATCTAATTCCCCCTATTCCTGAAAATAAATCAACAAACCGAATTTTATGCATAGATATTAAGTTACTTTTATCCCAAGCTTTAGTACGATTACTTGAGAAAATCAAGATGGTTGTGCCGTATTACAATACGTTATCATCACCTCAGTATAGCTAGTTAATTATATTTAATATAAGTAATATTTCATACTATGAATAATTAGAGTTTTGAGAAAATAAATACGCAAAACAAGATTGGATCTAAGTTAAAGCGATTTCTACTTAGCCTTCACTCGCGTCTGCTTCACCATAGCAATCAGAGTTTGATGGGCATCTTCCGCATCTGCTAAAACATGATCAAACTGGATGCGAACTGGTACAGCTTCACCATTCACTTGCGCTGTTAAATCCATACCCTGTGCATCAATTGACATCATTTCGGCTGCGCTAGCATCTGTAAAACCGCCAAAGGCTTTAGCATAAATAACTACAGCATCTGTATGATCATCATTCATGTGCTTGCAGATGCGCGAACTAATTTCAGCAGAGAAATTCTTAGACATTGTGAAGTTGAAAGTGATCAATATGGCAAGAGCCTAAATTCTCAGCTAAGTAGATGAAATTCGCTGATATTTCAAATTAGCAGAAAAAGCTGGTCTTACGCCATCGTTGTTATAAGTGATATCTGAAAAACAATTGCCGTTGTATATATTTGATAAGTTAAGTTTATGACTCGTACAAGAATTAAATTAAAATAAACATTATCCAGTATTTTCACCTTTCATTGCGGAAAGCAGACAGCGTAAACTGTAGCAGAAGTATTAGCCAAAACTATTGCAGCTAAGAGACAATGAGCGAAATTAGCCCCAGACGAATTGTAATTGGGGATGTGCATGGACACTATGAAGGTTTAATGACATTGTTGGAGGCGATCGCCCCCACGTCAGAAGATCGAGTCTATTTTCTGGGAGACTTAATTGATCGTGGCCCTCATAGCGCACAGGTAGTTAATTTTGTCAAACAAAATAACTACCCATGTTTGTTGGGAAATCATGAGCAGATGTTATTAAACATTCTGACCAATGAAAGGACTTCCTCCTCGACGATGCAAGCATGGCTGTTTGGTGGAGGGCAAGCTACCGTGGCCAGTTACCAAGAGGCTCCAATTCCTGATGACCATCTGGATTGGTTAAAAACTTTACCTACATACCTTGACTTGGGGGATATTTGGTTAACTCATGCTGGTGTTGACCCTTCCAAGTCGGTGACAGAACAAACTGCCGATGAACTGTGCTGGATACGAGAGGAATTTCACAGCATCGAAAAACCCTATTTCCCAGATAAGCAAATTATTATCGGTCACACCATTACCTTTACCCTGCCGGGTGTTTCTCCTGGTAAACTGGCACAAGGACAGGGATGGCTAGACATAGATACTGGCGCTTATCATCCCCGGAGTGGCTGGTTGACTGGGCTGGATGTCACAAATCAGTTAGTTTATCAAGTTAACATCTTTAAAAACTATATCCGTACCCTACCTTTAGAAGAGGTTGTAATTACCGTTGATCCAGCCAAAATTAAAGTTGATCGCCGCAATAAGAATTGAGCAATATTTGAGATGAGGGGGAGTGGGGAGTTGGGAGGATGAGGAAGACAAGGGGAATAACCAATGCTCAATTCCCAATGCCCAATTCCCTCAAGACCTCGCTAATGGTCGAATATTAGCTTTATAACTAGCATTATCCAAGCCATATTTTCCATTACTGGGTTGAGAGTTAATTGCACGTCTGAGGGCATTGATGCGATCGCTGGTTCCGGGGTGTGTACTCAAAAATGTCGGAGCAGAACCACCCTTTTTCAGTAGCTTTTGCATAAAAGAAACCATCCCAGACTGGGCATAACCAGTACGTGTCAAAGTTCGTAGTCCTCTTTGATCAGCCTCAAATTCATTTTTACGACTGCGTGGCAAGTCTCGCGCTAACTGTACGCCAATTTGCACCGCTGAATTTCGATCTAAGCCAGCTGCTGTTAATAGACCACTTTCGAGGGCTTTTTGCTGCATCTGCTTAACTACGTGTTTTCCGCCAATGTGACCAATTTCATGGGCGAGTACACTTGCCAGTTCCGCTTCATTGTCTGCGGTTTTCAGCAAACCCGTGTGGACATATACATAGCCGCCCAAGGTCGCAAAGGCGTTAATGGTGTCATCCTCAACTATCTGGAAAGTATAGGGGAGATCGGGGCGATCGCTATTCGCTGCTAAACGCCGACCAACTTGCTCTACATAACGATTAACTTCGGGATTGCGGTAAAGCCGCACTTGACTACCGACTAATTCCTGATTAATCTGCTTACCAAGATCAACTTCTTGATTAGGGGATATATTAGAAAGCTGAAATGCCTGAACTCCTTGGAGTAGAAGAGGCAAGAAATCTAAAGTTCTTCCAGGCAAAGGTGTACTCAGGCACAGACTCAGGGCGACTACCACCGAAATTAGGGGATAAAACCAGCGCCGCCGCCACACACGGTAATTTCCAACAAAACCTTTCCAATTGAACATAATACGCTCTGAAGATTATTCCGGGAGAACATAACAATGATGAGATAAATTATCAGACGGATTTAGAGTATTCTAAGTTGCATTCTGCACTCAAGACCAAAGGAGTTGTTATACAGATAATCTTGACGCAAATCTACCGAACTGCGGCAGGCTAGGGATTTTATCTAGAGATAGGCTTAAACAATAGATTTTACTTTCTAGGTGCGTCAGTATTAACAGGTAAAGCTTTGAGGGTTAGCTACCGCTCCTCGGAAATTACGAACTCGTGATAAACTGTCGCATAACCGCAACCCCCGGATACTTTGAGTTATTACCAAATAGGTAAAATTGCCGTTTCCATCGAAAACTTTCTTGCTACAATCCATTACTTCGCTATTACATCGGAAAACTTTTTATGGCTATTTTAGATTCAAAAGGTCGCTTGTTTGGCAAAATAAATCTCCTAGATTTAGGTGCGGCGCTGGTAATTCTGCTAGTTATCTTTGGCATCTTTGTCTTTCCTGGCACTTCTGGTTCTGTTGCCCAAGTCGGTGCGAAAACAGTACCCATAGAAGTAGACTTAGTGGTTCGCGGTTTGAATGTACGTGACCCGCAAAAATTAATCGAAAATGGTTTAAAAAAAGGCGAGAAAACTAATGTGATTATCCGTAATCAACCCTACGGACAGATTGAAATTAAATCTATTCAACAGCTACCTAGAACAATCAATGTTTTCCAACCTGATGGTACTGTTAAAGAATTGCCAGATCCCAAGACCAACAATTATAGTGCAGATTTTCTTTTGACTTTAGATGGCAAAGCTCAAGTCACTGAAAATGGCCCAGTTCTGGGTAACAGTAAAGTGAAAATTGGGATGCCATTTGAGTTAGAAGGCTTTAACTATAACTTCAATGCAACTGTCATTGATATCAGATTGAAAGACAAATAGTATTGTCACTTTTGTTGATAATATTTTTCTGTTGCAATCTTATTAAACATCTGGTGAAAAAGAATGTAGAGACGCGTTAGCGCAGCGGGACGTTAGCGTAGGGGGGCGTTCGCTAACGCGTCTCTAAGAGTTGCCCAGTCCAATTTCGCGTCTCTACTACTCATGTTAATTAAGCAAAGGCAAAAATTTGCGAATTAACCCGATTGTCACTGCTGGCAATTCTAACTGTGGTGTTAATCCGACATCTTCCAACTGTTGAAAAAATCGGATCGCTTGGGGATTGATTTCGGCAAGGCGACGACCAATTGAGGGCCCTGTAAATTCTGACTTTTGTCCCCAAATAATGGCGGTGGGAGTGGTCAAGTTCTGAATGTAAAGGGATAAATCAAAGCATAAATCGCCACGTACAAAGGACAGTGCTGCATACTCAGCATTAGGCTGTTGGGCGGATTGGAGATAAGCATCTACAATTTCTTGGTAGACTCGATTGGATTGAGCAAATTGCCGTTGCTCTAAGAAGCCGCGAATACCACCACTAGTAGCAACTCCAGTGCTGTAAAGTAAACGATCAACAATGGGAACGCTAACTAACTGGGCAAAAAAACTGCGTGAGTAGTCTTCGCCAAAGTCGGAAAGTCCGGCGGGGCTGGTAAGAATTAAAGACTTGAATAAATCAGGATGATCTGCTGCTACCCGAATTGTAAATGCTGCGGTCAAAGAAGAAGCGATCGCAGTTACTGGCCCCGTACAAGTCTGCTCGAAAAACTCCCGAATCGTCGTCAAATAATCCTCAATCTTATAACTCCGTGCTGGATGTTCAGACCTACCCCAACCGAGCAAATCTGGCGCAATGACCCGATATTGGGCGGCAAAAGCTGGATAAACTTTCGACCACTCATAGGCAGAAGATCCACCACCAAAGCCGTGCAGGAACACCAAGGTTTCCCGATCATCTTTGGCAGTCACATCGTCCTGCCAAGGCGCTCCAGCAGCAGTATAATATACCTTTCTACCTAGTGAGGTATTTATGGAGCGTTGTTCAAATCCTATTGGTTGAAACATAAGTATTTTTTGTTGACTGTAGTGATTCGTTGGCAGAAGTGAAACAAGATACCTGGGACGCAGGGACGCAAAGAGAAGATTTGATAATTTCTTCGCCTCCCCTTGAGTCACCCTGGATATTTACGAGTAGATTAAAAAGTACTCAATACTTGTGTACTTAGTAAGAGCAACGCCCCTTGTAAGCGGTCTTTTAACTCAGCACTTTTCATGTGTTTAGTTCAAACTCCTCACTCATTGTTATTATCAGCGAAGTAATCACTCTAAGACTTCTCGCCACCGTCAGATTAAGTAGATATAAAATTACTAGACTACTTATAAAGATTTGGTAATTTTTTTTCATCAAAAAAAGTAACTTAATGTTGGAATTACTGCTTTATAAGGGTTTCTCATGGTAGCGAGTATCACTCCAGCGTGAATCCAGCATAAGTTTTTATGGTAGTCTATCAAAAAACCCATAAATAATTTTGAGCGTCAACAATAGTTAAAACGCTTATTAAAATAAGCTATTACTTCTACTTCTATACGTAGAAACAATAACTTTTAATGTATAACTAATCTGATTATTATCTAAGTAATAGTAAGGCGGGATGTCATGGGAAAGCAGGCTACTCTTCAATCAAATAAACTACCAACGATTGAAGACGCTAAATTTGCGCTTGACAACTTTAATATACAAAACGAAATTAAAGCTTCAGCTTGGCGAGGTCAGGTCGAGCCAGCTATTGATGCTGCCAGACTTACTGTACCTACTTGTATTTCTTTAGACTTAGAAGACTTGAAGTGTTTTGAAGCAGTAGAGCGCCAATATGAACGCTGGGGAGTTATTTTTCACAATTCTCTAGCAATACAGCCATCAAATCCAGCATTTCCAACCTATTCAGGGTTAACAGTCTTAATGGGAGCGCCCAAAAGCGGATTTTTAGAAGCTACTTTCTTGCGTCCAGTTAACTCGGTTAGTGCCTTTGTCACTAGTTCGCAACGGCTAGTGCTTTCCGCCTACGATCGCGATCGGCAACTACTCGCTCAAACTGCACTACCCGGCTCTAATCTTGCCAACTCAGACTCGGCAATTTCCCCCAACACCTTATTATCTATCGATGTGAATAACATCTACAGCGTTACCTTCTGTGCTTTTGATGGTCAATTCACCCTTGATAACTTTCGTTTTTGTCTTTAATTAGCACTTACGTACAAGATGCCCTTGCTCTGAGCGATTTAAAATGGTATCTTTGTTTGCGCCGTGCTGTACTAGTCTACTATCCGTCCATAAAACCGGGCATCTTGTGGTTTGGGCCTTCATCCTTTCTTCATCCATAGTAAAACTTATACAATAGGTAATTTCGTAATCAAGTAGGTAAACACTGTGGCACAGGCTTCGTCTTCTTGGCAGCAATTGATCAACCAAATCCCCAACTGGAACTGGTCGCTGACAAAAATCAAGACAAAGGGAGCCATAAAGCAGCAAACATTTAAGCGCTTTTCTGGGCCTGGGGGATTTCTTGGGTTCCTGACAATCGTGATTGCTATGTTGTTGTGGAACTGGAAACTGCTATTGGCTCTCTTAATCGGCGTTGGAGTAATGGTATTGGTTTACTCAATGCAGGAGTGGGACTGGCAATTGCGCTGGTCTAAAATACGTAAGTTCTTAAATAGTTCAAATCGTCGGTTAGCCTTAGCAGTCATCAGTGGTGGTCTTGCTACTGTCAGCACTTACATGGCAGCAGCAATATGGGTTGACTCTCAAAGTCCCTGGATTGCCGCTGGTGCTATTGTGCAAGGTGTGGGAACACTGTTAACTTTAATTTTATTGGGATGGCAAATTGTCAACTTCTATGAAAATCGAGAAGAAGACCACCTCGATCAGTTGTTGGTGAATTTAACAGAAAAAGATCCATTGAAGCGGTTGATTGCCCTACGTCAACTAACTAAATTCATCAACCGTAAGCGAGTTGATTCTTCAGTGGAGCAAGATGTTGTCCAATGCTTGCAACTTTTACTGAGTCGAGAGGAAGAAGTTGTAGTTCGAGAGGCAGCTTTTAAGAGTTTACAAGCTTGCGATCGCCTACAAGTCGTAGCCCCCAAAATAGCAACAACTTTTACACCCGTATCAGCAAAAGTCAAGCATCACGTTTATTAATCATTTGTGATTTGTGATTTGTCATTGGTTAAATGATCAGTCTTAATTAATCCCCAATCCCCAATCGCCAATCCTTATTTTCGAGACAGCCTTCCATTGTGAACTTGCACTACGGGATGATTGCATCGCCGCACCAATTGTTCATCGTGGGTGGTAACAATTACCGTAGCCCCAAAGGAATTTAACTTCTGGAGAATCTGGATCACTTGCCAGGAATTATCTGGATCGAGATTTCCAGTAGGCTCATCTGCCAACAGTAGCGGTGGTGTACCAACGATCGCACGGGCAATACTCACCCGCTGTTGCTCTCCCCCAGACAGTTGATCTGGAAAGCAGTCAGCTTTACTCAGCAAACCTACCAGTTTTAAGGTTGGCTCTAAACGTCGTTGAATTTCTTTACGGGTATACCCTTGAGCTTGCAGCACAAAAGTGACATTTTCCGCTACTGTTCGTTGGGTAATCAGTTTGTAGTCTTGAAACACAATACCAATCCGTCGCCGCAATAATGACAAGCGATCGCCCCGCAAATCCGCTACATTACATTCATCAATAATTACTTGTCCCTGTGTAGGCAACTCCTGGCCATACAGCAGTTTCAAGAGCGTTGATTTACCAGAACCACTTGGCCCCGTGATAAACAGAAATTCTCCCTTTTTTACCTCAAGGTTCGCATTCAATAAGGCGTGAGTGCCATTAGTATAAGTCTTGGTTACAGATTGCAATTGCACCTTTGTAGTCGTATTGCTACCGTGCTGTTGAGTCTCACTGTCCTCTCCATGAAAGGATTTGTCTTTCTTAACTTGAGTTGTTAATACTGGCATTGTTAAATTTTCCTCATACCCACAACCAAACAGTTTGCCTGCTCAGATGTGACATTCCTCTCAAAATAAGGATTCCCAGGTTTCGCCTGGGAATTTAAACTTCAACAAAGAAAATTTAAAATTTTTTGAAGACTTTAATACTAACTAAGTAATAACACCCAGTACTCCCCACTCTCAACTAATTGCACCCCTTGCTGTCAAACGATAAACAAACGCTTTCACAGCAAAGGCTGGCAAAGCCAACATCCGCCGCCAGCGCCAAGGTTCTTGATAAAGGCGATACAACCATTCCAAATTATTATTTCCTAACCAGGCGGGAGCGCGAGTTTTAGTTCCTGACCAAATATCAAAACTGCCACCAACGCCAATCCAAATTGCTTGAGGACACAAATGGCGGTTTTCGGCAATCCATAACTCTTGACGTGGCACTCCCAAACCGACAAAAATCACTTCTGGCTGCAATTGAGCAAGAGTTTGTCGCAATTGTGCTTCTTCTTCTGGAGAATGGTAGCCTGAGTGAGTGCCTACTACATTCAAATCTGGAATTTGCTGCTGCCAAAAATCTGCTGCATTTGCCGCTACTCCAGGCGCTCCTCCATAGAAAAATATCTTTGTCCCTGTCTTTTGTTGCCCAAGTGCTTGCAAAAGTTTTTCTGCTAATTCAATCCCTGGAAAACGCTGTACTTTTTGCCATAATAGCCAGCGTAAATACAGAACAACCCCGGCTCCATCTGGAATCACCAGTTCAGCATTTTTAATCACCTGAGCTAATAATTGATTTTGCTCTGCCTGCATAGTCATTTCTGCATTGAGCGTTACGACATGAGTTCCTCTGCCTGTGTGCAGGCATTCTAACAACCAGCCTGGATAGTCAGCCATCACATGAACTGGTATTCCCAACACTAAAAATGCTTGATTGCCGTTAGACATAGCCTATTCTTAAGTAATCCTCACACCAGGTTTTGCATGAATGTTAAGTTTATCAAATTTTTTATATTAGAACTTAGGCAGGAGAGATTCCCCATTGCCCTGCAACAATAGAAAGTAAACCATATCTATTTTGAGAACCATAGTTTTTAAAAGTAGTGCGAAGAACTTGCTCCCTGCTGGTAGTAGACATCCCTGCTGGTGTAGCGGGCAAGATGCCCGTACTACTCCTCTGTTTCAAAATGGACGAAATTTAAACTAATTAATCTTGGGCGCTTGTACTTGGGCTGAACCAGTCTAACTTTTATTGTTAAAGTGTAATATTCACTTAGTATAAAACGCTCAACTCGCAACTCTAGTTCCGGGAATAGAAGCCCCCACTATACTGCTTGCGGTTAGTGTGGGAGTATGTCACGAAACTCGACTTTATGGTTATAGTGTAACGGGCTGAAGTTGGCTATGAGTAAAATTCGTATCGCTCTAATTGAAGATCATGACCTAACTCGTGTAGGTATTCGGACAGCATTACAGCAAAAGGATGAAATTGAAGTTGTAGGTGAAGCTGCCAATGCTGTTGAGGGGCTAAAAATGTTAAAAATGGTACGACCAGATATTGCGATTGTAGATATTGGTTTACCAGATAAGGATGGTATTGAGTTAACACGGGAGGTGAAATCTACTACAAATGGACAGCAGCTACTCACAAAGGTGTTAATTTTGACGCTGCGGGATAACAAAGAAGCGGTGTTGGCAGCTTTTGCTGCTGGTGCAGACTCTTACTGTATGAAAGATATCAAATTTGATAATTTGCTGGAAGCAGTGCGAGTCACTTACAATGGCAACGCTTGGATCGATCCAGCGATCGCTCGGATTGTATTACAACAAGCGCAACAAAATCCCCAAAAGTTAGAATCGGCTTTGGTCGATTCCAAGACTATTGCCCCTAACCCTAATTCTTTTGAGAATCTGGAAGGAATTCAACCTTACACCCTGACAGAAAGGGAATTGGAAGTGTTACAGTTGATTGTCGAAGGTTGTAGTAATGCACTAATTGCGGAAAGACTTTATATCACAGTTGGCACTGTTAAAACTCACGTTCGCAATATTTTGAATAAGCTATGTGCCGATGACCGTACCCAGGCAGCAGTCCGCGCCTTGCGTTCTGGGTTAGTTGGATAAATTTAATTTTGGTGTGGAGCAATTGCAGATGATCAAGGGAAACTCACAACTTTGAGAAAGTTATATTTTCAAAGTGAATGTCTTCTCTGATTTTCTCTTATTTATTAGGTGGGATAAACATCACACTATCTCGCCATTCAAATATGTGAAAAAAAAAGTCAAGTATGGCTGAGATCGGGACAGACAAACTTAAGCTGATGGTGGTAGATGATGAGTCAGATAACTTAGATTTACTCTACCGCACTTTTAGGCGAGATTTTCAAGTATATAAAGCCAATCATGCCTTTGCTGCTCTGGAAATGTTGGATCAATTTGGCGAAATGGCGGTGATTATTTCTGACCAAAGAATGCCAGAAATGAATGGCACTGAATTTTTTAGTCGCACCGTAGAACGCTTTCCAGACACGATTCGGATTTTGTTAACTGGTTTTACTGATGTCGAAGATTTGGTGGATGCGATTAACTCTGGTCAAGTCTTCAAGTACATTACCAAACCCTGGAATCCGGATCGGCTGAGAGGGTTAGTTGAGCAAGCCACTGATACATATCGCTTAGTTAAAAAGCGCACCCAAGAGTTGCGTCGGGCCCTGCGGCGAGAATCTTTGTTTAATGCGGTAACAACAGCAATTCGGGAATCTTTAGACTACGATAGTATGTTGCAAAAGATTGTAGCAACTATTGGACAAACATTTGAAGCTACCAGTTGTTTGCTCAAACCAGTAGAGGCCGATCGCCTTACACAAGATGAGTTCTTCTACCGCGATCCGAAATCCGATGTATCAGATTGCTTCTTCGACGCCAGTGTTTTAATCGAAAAGGTGCTGGAAACCCGTCATTATCAACTTGCTCAAGATGTATATAACGGTAATCCTTGTCACCACGTGGTTGTGCCACTTTGCTACCATCAGCATCTGTTGGCTGTGCTGGCCCTCCACCAATGGGGACGCGATCGCCCTTGGGAAGACGAAGATATCCAACTGATTGCAGGTGTTGCCGAACAAGCAGCCTTAGCCCTTTCCCAAGCAAAACTCTACCAGCGCCTCCAAGAAAAGCAAGAGCAGATTCACAATGAGTTGGAAGTGGCTCGTCAAATTCAATACAACCTGCTACGCCAAAGTTTACCTGACATCAAAGGTGTGAAGGTACAAGCCTGCTGCTATCCCGCGCGAGAAGTAGGAGGCGATTTTTTTGAAGTTTTTGTCCATCCTAAAGGTGACTTGTGGTTGGCAGTGGGTGACGTTTCTGGCAAGGGCGTCCCAGCAGCTTTATTTATGGCTAGTATTATTTCAGTTTTGCGCCGAGAATTATCTCAAGAGACACCAGCAGAGCCGAATGTGGTCATGCAAAACCTCAACCACGCTCTCAGTGAAGATTTAATTAGCAACAATTATTTTATCACTCTTGTGTTGGCCTGTTATACCCCTAGCACTAAGGAACTCGTCTACACTAATGCCGGTCATATATATCCACTATTATGGTCACGTTGCTCGGCTTTAGCCGAAAATCCCAATTACCTGAAAGTTCGCAGTGTTCCTTTAGGGATCTTACCTAAGTGGCAGGCACTATCTGGTCGCTTGGTTCTCGCGGCTGGAGACACATTGTTACTAGCTAGTGATGGAATTACAGAAGCGATGGTATCAAATAATCCTGATTCAACAGTAAAAACGGAGGCTGGAGTTGAGCCAATGAACCGTTCGATGCTGAATCAAGATGGTCTTTGGCAACTCTTACAACAAGAGCAACAACCACTTTCTCTTAACCATTTATTAGCTCGCATCCAGGCAGATAATCACGTTCAAGAAGATGATCAAACTATACTTTCACTGGAGATTTTGTAAGTCATGAAAAGTGAGCTTCATGTACCAAGTGACTTGAATTTTCTTAATATTGTCGAAAACTGGTTGTTGGGATGTTTGAAAATCCAGCTAGGAGAATCTGTGGATTGGTCGCGACAATCAAGTCGTCTGAGACTGGCTTTAGTGGAAGCCTACTCTAATGCAGTCCGTCATGCCCACAAGGACAAACCAAATTTACCGATTTTACTGCGTTTGGAAGTGAAAGACCGGGATTTTGCCCTAGAAATTTGGGATTACGGCGAAGGCTTTGATATGTCTAACTACTACGCTCCAAACCCGATGGAAAAACAAGAAGGTGGTTATGGTTGGCTGATTATGAATCGTCTCATGGATAAGGTAGATTACCAGTTGCAAATTAATGGTGCTAACTGTCTGAAGTTACAAGCAACTTTACCCGAATTAATCCAATAAAAAAAAGCTACTCTTTTGCAGGTAATGTGATTTATACTTATTTGCTATTTTTCACGACGTAAAGAAAGTAACTCTTGGGGAGAAGCTAAAAGTTTGATTCTAGTATAGAAAATTTGCCGTTGTTGGTTGAGGATAAATAACCACAAGACATTCACACTACACCACGAAGTTTGTGCTTTGCCTGTTACCTGGACTTGGATATCACCATTTTCTAAAGTCTCGGCTATTCCTGCGTTGGGGTAAGCTTGAATGTTTTGACCTTCTTGTTTTAAGTAAGCTGCGATCGCAGCTATCCCCACAATATCAGATTCAAATGGCGGACGCATCACACCATCTACCGCAAATAAGGCAGCAGTTGCCTCAAATTCTCCTGCATTTAAGGTTTGAAAATAACGCAGTACACTTGTTTCTGTAATTCCCTCAATCTGGAATTCTTCTTTAAACTGCGCTGGCGAGATAAATTCAGCAGAGGTCATAAAATTATCTGTATTATACTATCTGAATATTAATTTCAATACAAAAATAGGTAAAAAAAAAGCTGCTATTGAGATAGATTGCTACATATTAATAAATCTTCCTTAGGATGGAAGTCTTAGAGGATGTTTATAAAGTCTAATTTATTACTCGCCGAGCGAATATAATTCGCGGCTACGACAAAACCCACCTCCCTGGGTTAGAAAACCCTTGATTTTGCATTAGTCCACGGAGGTAGACTTTACTTGTGTAGTCGCGAATTATATTCGCCCAATACTTTTAAAACAGGCTATATAGCGGTTCTCAGTTGAGTGAGATACAAGAACCCCACCCCCAACCCCCTCCCCGCTCTTCGAGAGGGGGCTATGACGTACCTTGTATGATTAGGAAACGCTATATGTCGGCTAAGTAACAAATCTTAATTAAAGGTATTAACCACATAATGTATAATTAAAACGCCTTTATTTAGGCAAAATCCAGATAAAAAAATGAATCAGTATTCCGTAACGAGCAGCAGTCTGGTGAAAGAAAAAGCCAGCGAGTTGGGCTTTCACAAAGTTGGAATTACTGCTGTAGATCAAGTAAATGCCACAGAAGCGCAGAGGTTGCAAGCATGGATTGAACTAGGTTATCACGCTGATATGAAATGGATGGCTAACCCAAAGCGTCAGGATATCCGCTTAGTGATGCCAGAGGTGCGATCGCTTGTGTGTGTAGCGCTGAATTACTACACACCACATCAACGTCCTGAAAGTGAGGAATACGCCAAAATTTCCCGTTATGGTTGGGGAAGGGATTACCACAAGGTGATGCATAGAAAACTCAAGCAGCTATCTATATGGCTAGAATCACTTGATGCAGGTGTATTAGCTCGTTATTATGCAGACACTGGCCCGGTGCAAGATAAAGTGTTGGCTCAACTTGCCGGAATTGGTTGGATTGCTAAGAATGGTAATGTGATTACACGGGAATATGGCTCTTGGGTATTTTTGGGAGAAGTGTTGACCAATTTAGAGTTAGAGAGCGATCGCCCGCATACAGAACACTGCGGTAGCTGTACTCGTTGTCTTCAAGCTTGTCCCACAGGTGCAATTACTCAGCCTTTTGTCGTGGATGCTAATCGCTGCATTGCTTATCATACCATTGAAAATCGGGACAAGGAATTGCCAGAGACAATTGCACCTCATTTGCAAGGCTGGGTTGCTGGTTGCGATATTTGCCAAGATGTTTGCCCTTGGAATCAACGTTTTGCTCAAACAACTGATATTGCCGAGTTTCAGCCTTATCCTGGGAATATTGCTCCCCACCTGCTAGAATTAGCCCAAATCTCAGATCAGGAGTGGGATAAACGATTTCCAGCATCTGCCTTGCGGCGGATTAAGCCAGAAATGTTACGACGCAACGCCCTAGCTAATCTTGACGCATCCAGGCAGAAGAATGACCCAGAAAGTAATTATTTTTGATTTTGATGGCACAATTGCTGATACAGTAGATGCCCTTGTAAGTATTGCTAATCGTCTAGCTGTAGACTTTGGTTTTAGACACATAAGTCCAGAGCAATTAGCCCTCCTCAAGAACTTAACATCTAGGGAAATTATTAAGTACTCAGGAGTTTCTTTATTTAAGATACCTTTTCTAGTTAAAAAAGTTAAAGGAGAATTAAAAAACAAAATCCCAGAATTAAAGCCAATTCCGGGAATTAAAGAAGCATTAACAGAACTTCAAAATCAAGGATATAAACTGGGTATTATCACTTCTAATTCTAAAGAAAATGTTACGCAATTTCTCACAATCAATAATTTAAATCACCTATTTGATTTTATCTACTCAGGAATTACAATTTTTGGCAAAACAACTATTATAAATAATGTCTTGAGGCAAAAGCAACTCAAACCTCAAGAAGTTATTTATGTTGGAGATGAAACTAGAGATATAGAAGCGTCAAAAAAAGCAAATATCCAAGTGATTGCAGTCACTTGGGGCTTTAACTCACCGGAAGTACTAGCCAAGCAAAATCCAGATTATTTAATTCAGCAACCTAGCGAACTACTAGAAGTGATGAATAGTCGTTAATTAATAAATAGTCAAAAGTCGATAGTGAGAATATTAACAATTGACAAATGACCAAAACAATAGGGTGGGTTATGTATGTCAATAACCACCCTACAAAATAGCAAGATATGAGGAAAAATTAATTTTTCCGTTCACCCTTTTCTAAAGCTTGTTGTACTAGATCATCACTGACATTAGTTACACCCTCAGTATTAGAATTTCCAACCTCCTTTGCTAACTCTAGAAAATCATCAGGATTGCCAGTTGACTGTGTTTGAGTTTTTGTCTCTTGTGGTTTAGAGGTTTGATATTTAGGCGCAGTAGCTGATTCGGCTGCTGCTTCACCTTTACCTGTGCGATCGACTTCACTCACGCTGAATTTTTGTGCAGCTTCATAGTCAGCATCAAAATCTACCGTTGGTGCTTTTTCTTCACCACTAGCTATGCTTTCAGCAGCTAATTGGGCCTCATGGGTGGGAGCTTCATTAACATTGGGCTTTACTTCATCAGGCATAATTAAAACCTTAGATTAAATTTTTATTGTTTGCTTGAGTAAGCATAGCAAAGCAATTCGCTGCTTTCTTACTTCCTTGAGAGAGACTTTTACCTCTATTAAAAGGTAGATTAAAGCTACAATTTGCGATTAATATAACTCTTTCTATCGATAGTAGAATCTGATTCTCCAACTCTGGTAACAATTAGTTTGGCCTATTAAATTATTTTGGAAACAAATAATAATGACTGCAAGTTACGACAAAAGTATTTCTCAAGCTCAGAGCAATGAAACTCAAAAATTTGTGGATGGGTTTAATGCCTTAGATACCGATGCCAAATTAGCTTGGTTCTATTTTGTTTATGAAAAAATGGGTGATTCGATCACACCAGCGGTTCCTGCTGCGGCTGAACCAGAGTTAGCACCAATTCTGCTAGGAGATTATTTTGAATTATCCGATGAGCAGCAACTAGATATTATGCGGGATATCGTTAACCGCAAAGACACAGAATATTCTCGTGCTTATGGGGCGATAAAAGAAAACAACCAGTTGTTAGTTTGGTATGCTTGGGCGGTAGCTATGGGAGATACGGTGGTTGACTTACCAGCTAGTTACCAGCCAAGTAAGGCAATTAATGATCTGCTTTCCCAAATTGAAGGATTAGATTTTGAAGAGCAAATTTCAGTGTTTCGGACAATAGCTGGTGAAGTGGGTTACACCGATGTTAAGCCGATCGCAACGCAAGCAGAAACTGGAAAAACACCGAGTTTGTAATCAGCCTTGGCGACTAGAAGTCGCGGCTACACAAACAAAGTCCGCGTAGGCGGACTTTAAAAACCTACAAGACAGCCAACTGACTCAAGTCGGTGGGAGTCAGGTTGGAGTGTACTACTTGACCATCACGGAACCAAACGATGCGATGGGTTTGACGGGCAACTTCTGGTTCATGAGTTACCATGACAACGGTAATTCCACTGCTATTAAGTTCGCCAAAAATATCTAAAACTTCTTGGGTTGTGCGCGAATCAAGTGCGCCTGTGGGTTCATCGGCGAGTAGTACTACGGGACGATTGACGATCGCACGGGCGATCGCTACTCTTTGTTGTTGTCCACCAGATAGTTGAGTTGGTTTGTTGTTGAGACGATTTGCTAAACCCACTCGCGTCAATGCAACTGTTGCGCGATCGCTTCTTTCTTTGGGATTTACACTAGCATACACCATTGGCAGCATGACATTTTCTAATGCTGTTAGTTGGGGTAATAAATGGAATTGTTGGAAGACAAACCCCAGCTTTTTGTTACGGATGTGTGCTAAAGATTTATCATCCATTTGCGCCACATCAATATTATCTAAGTAATAATGTCCGCCTGTGGGACGGTCTAGACAGCCGATAATATTCATGGCTGTGGATTTACCTGAACCAGAAGGCCCCATAATTGAACAATATTCGCCTTCGTGGATAGTCAAATTCACATCGTTGAGTGCTTTGACTTCAGTTTCGCCACTGCCATATATTTTAAAGATATTCTCCAAACGAATAATTGTTGATTTCGGGACGGGATTGGGAACTAGAGAATCGGTAATTGAAATAGTGTTTGCCATAAGGATTTAGTTATTTAGTTGGTAGAGAGGCAATTATAGCGATGTCTTACAACAAGCCGCTTCTACGCTCGTTTGTATGGCTTTGCTACCCAAGGCGAACTGTAGGCGCTGTTCGTTCATAGTCAGGTGCAAGTATCATGTAACTATGACTTGTTGGCGATCAGGGCAATGTTTCTTCTTAATGTTGTAATGTTAGAGGATGTTTTAAAAGTGATTTGCTGTAATTTTAGGCACTTTTAGATCCCCCCTAACCCCCCTTAAAAAAGGGGGGAACCGGAATCAAAGTCCCCCTTAAAAAAGGGGGGAACCGGAATCAAAGTCCCCCTTAAAAAGGGGGGAACCGGAATCAAAGTCCCCCTTAAAAAGGGGGATTTAGGGGGATCTAAAAGCTTTTGCTACCAACCAGAGGACTTTTAAACATCCTCTTAGAGAGAAACGTTGTAATGTCTCTTATTAATGTTGTAATGTTGGTGAGAAACGTTGTAATGTCTCTTATTAATGTTGTAATGTTGGTGAGAAACGTTGTAATGTTTCTTCTTAATGTTGTAATGTTAGTGAGAAACGTTGTAATGTTTCTTCTTAATGTTGTAATGTTAGTGAGAAACGTTTTAATGTCTCTTCTTAATGTTGTAATGTTGGTGAGAAACGTTGTAATGTTGGTGACGACAAAATAAAATTGCGTAGGCGTAGCCCGTCGTAAGTATCGCTTCATTAGTAAAAGTCAAAATGATTTATAGTGTTTCCTAATCATAGAAGGTACATCTTAGCCCCCTATCGAAGAGCGGGGAGGGGGTTCTTGTACATCACTTGGGCCGAGAACCGCTATAGTGAATTACTTAGCGAATATTTCTTTACCTCAATCCAATCAGGAAGATTAAGTTTTGCCATCCCATTACTAAGCACTTCTCAAAGCCACAATGGGATCGAGTTTAGCAGCGCGACGTGCAGGAACAACGCCAAAGAATAAACCAATACCTCCAGATACACCAACTGCCATAGTAATCGCTACAGGAGAAAGACTCGCTTCTAAAGGAGTCAAGGCTCCCACTAATAGGATGCCACTAACACCAACCGCAGTCCCAACTAAACCGCCAGCTGCGGAAACTATTATTGCCTCAATGATGAATTGTAGCAAAATATCTTGCTCAGTTGCCCCGATCGCTTTTCGCAATCCGATTTCTTGGGTGCGTTCGGTGACGGAGACTAGCATAATATTCATAATGCCAATGCCGCCAACAAACAACGATATGCCAGCGATCGCAGCTAGCATAATTGTTAATGCACCTGTAATTTGACCGACAGTTTGCAATGCATCTTTTTGGGTGCGAAGAGTAAAGTCATCTTCACCATTAATTTTGTGCCGTAGACGCAACAAATTAGTAATTTGAAATTCTGCTGCATCCACACTCTCTGAATCACGAGCGGCAGCAACGAGATAATCTAAGGCGATACCATAAGGAGAATTCTTGCCCACAAGTCGGTTTGCTGAAGTCGTAATCGGTATTAAGGCAGCCTCATCATAATCTGCTCCCACGCTGGAACCCTTGGCTATTAACGTCCCAATTACCTGAAAGCTGGTATTTCCGATTCGCAATTGCTGACCTGTGGCGTTACTATTACCGAATAGTTTTTCTGCCAAGCTTGCACCCAGCACAACGACTTGGTTACTTCGCTTGATGTCTACCTCAGAGAAAAATCTGCCTTTAGCAGTTTCAAAATCTCGCACCGATAGGAAGTTGGGAGTTGTGCCAATGATGTTGACATCAGTGTTTTTGTTGCGGTATGTAATTACCTGTCTTCTGTTTAACTCTGGTGCAACTCCTACTACAGTTGGTACTTGAGAGGCGATCGCATCCGCATCTTGCAACACCAGAGTTTTTGGGACTTCAAAGGATATCCGCTGAGTTTCTCGATTACCTGGAATCACAAACAGCACATTTGGCCCTAATGACTCCAGTTGTTTATTCACGTACTTTTGCCCACCTTCGCCAATGCCAATCATGGCAATTACTGAGGCGTTACCAATAACTATACCCAGCATGGTGAGAGCGCTACGCAGCTTATTTGACAGCAGGGTTTTCCCCGCCATTTGGACACTTTCTAAAAAATTCATGTCTTAATAATTATAAATTAGGAATTATTCTGTTTCTCTTTTGCCTTCTCGATTTTGTAGTCTTTAGGAGGGTTAACAAATATGCGATCGCCCTCTTTAACTCCCTCTAAAATCTGAGTTTGGTCTTGGATTTGCGCCCCAACTGTAATTTCGCGGAACTGGGGCTTATTGTTTGCATCTGGTATAAGTACACCAGTTTTACCCTTTTCGGTGACAATTGACACCGTTGGTAACACTAAAGCATTATTAACGCGATCGCCTAAAAAAGTCAGATCCACATTTAAGCCAGAACGCAGTTTATCTGTACCAGTATCGAGAGCAACCCGCACCTGGAAGGATGTCACACCTTGTTCCACCACTGCTTCGGGAGCAATCAGGCGCACATGACCTTTAAAAACTTGATCGGGATAAGCATCGGCGACAATTTCCACCTGCTGTCCCTGTTTCATTCTGCCAAGATCGGCTTCGGGAACTTGAGCTAATATTTCTAAACCCCTTGCTACTGCGACAATTGAACTAGAAGTTGCTGAGGCACTAGTAGAAGCAGAGGTTGTGGGTGTGACAAAAGCGCCTGGTTCGGCATACTTTTGGGTAACAATTCCCGACAGAGGAGCGCGAATAATAGTATCTTCCAACTGCACTTGTACACCCTTTAACTGAGCCTCAGCAGATGCGACAGCGGCTTGACGCTGGACAATTTCTTCAGAACGGGTGCCATCTTCTAACAGTACCAATGCTGCCCGTGCTTCATTAACAGCGGCTTGGCGTTGGTCGATTTCTTCACTCCGAGTGCCACTTTGGACTAACGACAATCGTTTTTTAACTTCTTCTAAATTGGCTCTAGCACTTTTGTCTTCGCTGACGGCTTGATCGAGTAATTGTTTTTTCTCTGCTCCCTCTTTATATAGATATTGGTAACGCTTTACCTGTTCATTGGTGTAATTCACCTTTGCTTGAGCCGCATCCACTTGGGATTGAGATTGAGCAATTTCTTGGGGACGATTACCAGCCTTAGCCGCAGCTAGTTGGGCTTGAGATTGTGCTAATCGCGCCTTTGCTTGAGCGATTTCTTGAGGACGACTACCAGCAAGGGCTTCGGCTAGCTGTGCTTGACTTTGGGCTAAGTTAGCACGATACTGGCTCCTTTGGGCTTCAATACCTGCGCTATCCATCCGGGCGAGAATTTGCCCTTGTTGAATGCGATCGCCTTGTTCGACGTATAATTGCGACAGCACTCCGGGATTCTTCGGACTAATATTTACGCTCTTAACTGGCACGACTTTGCCACTAGCTGTAATCCGCAACGTGACGTTTTGTGCTGCAACTGGCACAGTTAATTGAGCAATATCTTCTTTATTTGCCCCTTGATTTACCAAAGTGTAAGTTGTTACAGTACCCACAACCAAGGCACTTCCTGCTATCAGCCCAATCAGCCAGCGTAATGGATACTTAACTTTGCCAATAACTGGAATTTCTATGTACGTAGCCATATTATAGAAGCCTGTAAATCTTGCTGTATAAGAATATTTTTTAGTTAGAGGACAAGTGGATAATACGGAATTGTTAAAACTTTGAGATTAAATTTTTATCACTCAATTAACAACCAGACAGATAATTCTCTACATAGTTGCTTAATCTTCCTTCATACTAGGCATTAGTATTTCTGTATGTCTTCACCTGAAAGGGTGACTTTAGCCACAGCATATTAGTGCAATTCTGAACCATTCCTAAGAAACAAGATCCCCGACTTTTCAAAGTCAGGGATCTACAGCTTGCAATTTTCACAAATCAAATAGGATTAATTTTCGTAGTGGCGTGGCAAGGCTAAAATGTTGCAAAAAAATAAAATTGCTTTGTTGGTTGGAGGCTTTGCGTAACCCAACATCCTGACCAACATCCTGATATGTGTTGGGTTGCGCTCCGCTCCACCCAACCTACAGCTTGCTACTAACGCACCGATGGTCTACCTTAATGAAACCAGTCTTTAAGAGGATGTTTTAAAAGTTCTCTGGTCGGTAGCAAAACGTTTTAGATCCCCCTAAATCCCCCGATAAATTGGGGGACTTTGATTCCGGTTCCCCCCTTTTTAAGGGGAGCCAGCGCGGTCTTCTCTACGAGACGCTGCGCGATGGGGTCTCCCCAAGTGGAGCGACTGGCGTGGGTTAGGGGGGATCGAGAAGTGCCTAAAATTACAGCCGAACACTTTTAAAACATCCTCTAAGGTGGATGAAACCAGTTCCGAGGTGGATGAATAAGTATCTTTAGCTATCCAGTCTAGAAATTTATTTCCGGGCGAACAAACAACGCAGATGCTTAAACTTATTGACTAGTGTAAAACTAGTACCTCGTGGCGAAAATTTTCCGCTATATTTTTCTGTGCTTGATTCTCAACTATGGAAACAAATTTGTCAATGTCTAATGGTTTAATTAAATATTCTTCAAACTCTACATCTGGAATTTGATCACAAGTACCTGTGGTAGAGGTTGAAGTCACAATAATCGGGATATAATTACCATTGTCTCCTTCTATAGCATTCAGTGTATTCAGCAATGTATAAATACTTTCACCTGAAAACCTAATTTCAGAGACCAGGATGTTGGGAGTGAACCAACGCAGGATTTCTACAGCTTCCTTTACCGAACCAGCAGTAATCACATTTGCGCCCAGGTCTTCGAGTAAAAACGCGTATAAATCTCTACTATCGCGATCGTTGTCTACAACGAGTACTTGTATACCTTTGAGTATCCCTACTGTCAAGCAAAAGTCATTGATTAAATTCATAATAAGACCTGCGATTAGGACTTTAAGGGCAAAGTTGGCTGAAAAATCCGTACTCTTAAGGAGGCGAGAGAAGCAGATAGGTCAAATAAAAAGTAGTAGAGAACCATTTAATGGTTAAAACTACTAGGCTCTGTTTTTATACTATGAACGGGTGTTGTTTGATTTCCTAAATGAGTTGATTAACTACGACACAAAACGTAGGAAAACTTTTTAATTAACTAAAATGGCTGTAAAGTTTTAACGAACAAAACTATTGCCATTCCCTGTCCTCAAGTTCCTTCTGAGGCAACAATAAGGTCGCTTCAATTTCCTGTCTGATGGCAGATGTTACTTCACAATTGGTATGGAGGCAATCAAGTAGTAACTGATTGGCATCGTAGTACCGTTGCAGCACTTGCTGTTGTTCATGGCTAAACTGCCACTGGTGATTAATATTGCGATAATTAATGATTGTCATCTTTAACTGTTCAGCCCAAGCTGAATAGTTCGTCTGCGACCATAGCTCAAACCGTTCTTTACTTTGGCGAGAATTTGGCAATTGGTCAGAGAGTTGTTGCAGAGATTTATACAGTCCAACATCCAGAACAATGCCGAGAATGTTCGAGAGAGCATCTCCACAGGCGTGGATGTGGGCAAAGTCTTGGCTTCCATCAATTGCACATTCCAGCAGCAGGTCATCTAAAGCCGTATCCAGAAATATTCCCTGGTCGAGGCTGCTGGCTAGAACAAAGTGAGAAGCGATGTGAGGAGTGCGACTCAAGGCAAGGTAAAAGGCTCGAATTGTTGCCTCTTTTGGTTGGCTTGGAATAGTGCGAGATTTTTGGCTAGCCCAGGTCAAAAACTCTTGTAAATAAGGGTCTTGGCTAACCAATGCATCAATCTGTTGCTTCATCAACTGTACCAGAGAGTCTGCACTTCGGAGCATAGTAGCTGTTAACAAGAAGATTTCGTGCCAGTGCGGGTCAGTAATGTGACTAACTAATCCTTCCAGAGCTTGCCCAAATGCCTCTAGGTTATAGCTGGCAACGATTTTTCTTGCTGTGAAGTATTCTTGAAAGGCCAGATAGGAGAAGGAGAAAATTCCCCGCGCCCGTTCTGCCAGTAGCCCATGTTGAGCCTCGATTGCTTTCAGGGCTGCTTCGCTTTCTATTTGTAGTTCCTCTGCATCCATTGGCACGTTGGTCAGATTCTGAATATAGTCACCAATGTATTGTTCAACGATGCGTTGCTCAAAAAAGTACTGCCCTTGCTCAAATGTTGCTGCGGCAATCTGACTCAATAACTTGAGCTTTTGTGGTAATAAAAACCCTCGGTAAACCTCATCCCGTTCAATGCCTCTGGCTTCATCCCATTTGCCCAATAGAAGGTCTAAACCTTGCTTATAAAAGTCAGTCCGCTTAGTCGGAAATTTTTCGTGCCCATGAAACACCCAACAGGCAAGATGCAGAAATAGGGGTGTGACTACAAGCTGGCGAAATTGCCAGTTTTCATCTAAATCCAACTTTTCAATAAACTGAAGCGATTGTGCCTCACCATCTTGAATGTTGGTCTTGCTAAAGGTCACAAACCATTTTTGAGCGAAGTTTTGGATTTGTTCTGAGGTAAATGGAGCAATCTCAACATCGGTAAAGCCTCGGAGTCTGAGTTTTTGAGATGCTGTTCGACAGGTGGCCACGAATTTATTTTTGTGATACTTTTCTGAAAATCTACGAATTTCGCTTAAGACAGTATTGCTTTGTTGGTTAAGAATTTCATCCATACCATCAAGCAACAATAATACTCTGCCCGCATTCAGCAAGGTTTCGATGACTAAGGGATCTAAAATTTCATATGTGAGGAACTCCTGGCGGATGTATTTTAATAGACTGAACTCGTTGGTGGCTTTAGATTCTTCAGTAAAATGTTTCAGGGTGATGAAGATTGGCACTTGATTCGCCGCAAATTCACCTCGGTTACATTGAATGGCGAGATGTTGTAAAAAGGTGGTTTTACCTACTCCTGGTTTGCCTAACACCCTAAGCTTGGAGTATGTTTCAACTGCCTCAGTACCAGATACCTGGTTCTGGTCAGCCTCACCTAAGCCGAAACGGTCAAATTCTTTGGGAGCAAGGTTTTGCAGATCAGTGATTTCTAACCACTGAAGGCTGGCAATCTCCTCCAAAATATTTACATCTATATATATGTCATCGATCGCAACTGGACGGCCAATATCCAATAATTGCAAAATACCACACTGGTCTTGAATTTTTTCGAAGCGTTGCGATCGCACTTGTTGCACTAATTTATCAATATCCAGCACAGGGGGCCAGCTGTATTCTTCCAGTTCCAAGAATTCTGCCGGCGGATTAGTAGCAATCTCTCGCCAATTCAGTGACAACACCGAACAAATTTCAATAAAGGTATGACGCTCAACTGGACGACCACTGAAAAACCGCCAAATCGGTTGTCTAGTCTTGAGGTTGACTTCTGCGGCTAGATTGTCTTGTGTCCACCCCTTGCGGGCAAATGCTTTTTTAGCCTCTTGAATCCCGGTGAGTGATGCTTGGAGCGATCGCTTGACCATAGACAAAAACCCTGCTCCTCAAATTATGAATTAAAATTTTATTAGCATCTGCAAGTTTAGAGATTTTTATGTTATATCACCGATCTACTCATTAAAAATTATACACAATACCAGGTCTACTCTAAATTTTTCAACCTTTTGTATTGAAATCAAACGTTACACAGTCATATTATACATTTTTAACTTTCGGCAAGACCGGAATTCAAACACTTCTCTGTAATACTTAAGATAGATTAAAGGGTTATTTAGTAATTACTTTATTGATTTTAGGTACATAAATATTATCTCAACATATTTATCTCTCCAGAGAATTTTAGGATTCAAAATAGTGAACTTATTTATATTATTAGATTTTTGACTCCAACTTAAATAAAAATATGAGTTTATTGTCAATTAAGAAAGTATATAAAATTATTGAGATGGCTGAATTAATTTATGGAGGGATGATTTCTGGGAAAATCAACCAACCAATAACATTTATAGATAAATTATCTTATTATTTAGAGGATTTAAACATCACAGAAACATTTTCAGTCAATGGACTACAAAAATATATTCATGAATTATCTCAGGAAGAAAAAGCAGAGGTAATAGCTTTGATGTGGCTTGGTCGAACTGCATCAAGTGAACAAGCACAAGACTTTCCCAATTTGGTTAAACAAGTAGTAGAGCTTATACCTCAAAATTATGCAACCAGTTATATTATCGAAAAACCCCTTTTAGCAAAATATCTGCGAACCGGGCTTCAAAAACTAGATATTTGCACTTCTGCTTTCTCCTGAAAAACCGTCAGGACATCAGGCTGACATTGTTTGACTAGTGCAATGATGTCTCTGGCTTCTTCCTCATATAAGTCTTCGACGTAGCCAGTTCTAGAAAGTTGTGCCTCTCTTTCAGTATCAAAAGGGCCAAAATAATAAGTACAGCGGGGAACGGCGGTGTTAATTTCTACCCACCAGGCAAACTCTGGCTGATTAGATTCAAATAAATTCATGAGGGATACCAATGGTTAATTAAACTTGATTAAAGATAGTCTTTGTTGCTAGATTAATCTAGCTTTTTTGTTGGGTGTTAGATGAGTTAAGACACGGAGGCGATCGCCAGCAATTGGATCTAGTATAACTACCGTAGATAGCATTATCGGATAAGTTTATAATTCAGTATGTTGTTTGCTAAACTGGCATTTCCTGATGGCAGTAGCGACAACGCCAGTAAGCTCCTTCCGAACTCAGATGACGGAGTAAAGTATTTGAACAGCAAAGGCAACTATATTTACCCCTGAGAAATCGAGTGATTTCTGTAGATATATGATCTTGACTGCAACCAGTAATCAAATTATTGGGACTGATTAATAGAGGTTTCATTTTCAAAGCCTAAATTGTTAAATTTATTTAGCTAATGTTGTTTTGATTGTTCAGGCAACTTGGAAAATAAATGATCTTGTCGTCTAAAGTATTTACTAAAAAAACATTAAAACAGACCTAAATCCCCAGCCCCATTACCTAAATAGATATCTTGTAAAAGTCCCTAACACCCCACACGCCAGATGCTCCACCAAGACCGCACTGGCTCAACTTAATCCCCTCCTCTTACCAAGGGGAAGGAAGAAAAAGCACAGCTTTGGCGGAGTGGGGTTCAAATTTTGTGATTTATGCAAGAGGTCTAATCTAAGGAGGGAGTCAAAGCCTATCTCTCCTAAGAGGTTGTTTGAAAAGTGTTTCGCTGTGACTTTAGGCACTTTTAGATCCCCCCTAACCCCCCGATAAATTGGGGGGAACAGGAATCAAAGTCCCCCTTTTTAAGGGGAGCCACTGCGGTCTTCTCTACGAGACGCTGCGCGATGGGGTCTCCCCAAGTGAAGCAAGTGGCGTGGATTTAGGGGGATCTAAAACTATTTGATACCGACAATAGGACTTTTCAAACATCCACTAAGAAGAGAGGTCTAATATTTAGCTTGGTTGAATTACTTAAAATATACCTAGATAGTTATGAGCTAGTTACTATAAATAGTTTCTACCCAATAGATATTATTCACTATCTATATATTTTATTTATTTACCGAGGAATCAACAATGATGTGGATGACACCGTTATCATTAGCAGCATCGGGTTTTGAGACTGTGAGGCACGATCTACCTCAACATTATTGAAAGGTTCAATTTTCAAACTTAAAGCTTCAATGGGCTTTATGGGCATCACCTTGCCGGAAACGATGTGATACGTCAGCACTTCCTGGAGCTTATTGATATTGTTAAGCAACTTCTCTACAGTATCGGGTGGAAGCTTTGCAAAAGCTTGATCTGTGGATGCAGAGGCGATAAACGAGTCAACACCTTTGAGAGTATCGATCAAATTGGCAGCCTTGATTGCATCAATCAGGTTGCTAAAAGAACCAGCGGTAACGGCAGTATCCATAATATCAGCGATTTATTTCACTTGGTTGTGTGTAATTTGCTAATTAGTTTCTAGCATGACATCCTAGTGTTAGAAATAGTGTTTGAGTAAGCGGTTGAGTAGTGTATAAATTGTATGATTTGAGATAAAAAAAATTAAATAATTAAAATACAGTGGAATTTAAGAGTTAGGAGTTTGGAGTCAATGGAAAAATATTGTTAGCGACAATCCAAAATTTTTTATTAGGTTTGTGGTGGATTGTAGAAGCCATAACATACTCTACACTATACCTCTTGCATAAATAAATAGAACCCCACCCCGACAAAACTACGCTTTGTCTCCCCTCCCGAAGAGCGGGGAGGGGAGTTAGAGGGACTTTTGTAAGATATCTAAGTAGGTAGACATAATTAAATATAAAATAAACTCCTAGTTTGTAGTGAGCGATTTATAGCTCAGAGCAAGGATTATCAGGACTAAAGTCCTGACTACAAACTTTAAATTTATTTATGCCTAGATACTTACTATAGGACTAGTATTTGATTTTTGAAATGCACGTAGTGGACTGTCTACGCAAAATAGTGCATTAGACGTAGGTTGGGTGGAGGCTTTGCGTAACCCAACTGATTATCAGGATGTTGGGTTACGCAAAGCCTCCACCCAACAAAGCAATTTTTTTGCTGATTATCAGGATGTTGGGTTACGCAAAGCCTCCACCCAACAAAGCAATTTTTTTGCTACTTTTGTAAGATATCTACTATCTTCAATTATTTAGAGTTGATTTATAAAGTAAATCAAAAGTTAGGGTGTGTTAGGCTAAAGCCATAACACACCGCCCCTACGACTATCACGTAAAAGATCAGCGCTAAATTAGTCCTGCAATTCAATTATTTACAAAACTAATATAGTAGAGGTTTTAGTTATTTCACTTTTTCAAAACTACATGGAAGGAATTTAAATACCCAGTAATGGTTTTAGCTAATGTCTTCTGCTGTTTTTTTGTAGTTATTGCCATTACTTGATATAATCTTCCTTCGGCAACATACATTCTACTTATAGTAATTTTCCCTCCAGAATTGATGTACTCAATTTCTTTGCCGGGATGATTATTGGAACTACGAATATTTCGCTGACTAATTAAATTACTTTTCGTAGTCTTTAAAGCCATATCCCGTGCATTATTAAGTACAGCTTGGGGATCAGCCATTTGACCGTAACTATAAGGAAAATCATTGTAAGCAACTATGTATGCTACTTGCTGTTTTGGTGGTTGAGCAACAAATATTTCTAAGTTAATTTCCCCCATGTAGGTTTTTTGGGATTGGGTATTTTTGTTGGGGCTTCCCGGCATCAAAATAGTAAAGCGTCCATCTGGAGCGGTATACAATTTCCATTGTGGCTGCACGGGTTGAGAAACGGTTGGTTTGACAACAGCCTTTGGAGGTTTGGGTTGACGCGCTTCCACGAGAACAGAGCCACCACAGACAATGGTGGCGGCGATTAGTGGCAACAGACTTTTAACTGTCATAAATTTTGCCTTTTGAGATGCTAATCTCACTGATGATGCCAGCTGTTATAACCTAGCAGCACATAAAGCAGCACCAATTAGGCCGACTTGCGAGTTGAGGATAATATACACCGGGATCTCTTCGAGGAGGCGGCGCATCCTACCTTTTTGAGTGAAATTTAATAAGAAAGCGCTATTTTGGATTAAGGACAGGATTTTGGGCGCAATTCCACCAGCGATGTATAAGCCACCGTAAGGTAAGAGTTTCAGGGCGAGATTGCCGGCTTCTGCACCGTAAGCGTCTATAAATAATTGCAAAGTTTGTTCACAGAGGCGATCGCGTTTTTCTAGTGCAGCCGTACCAATGACAGCACCAGGATCAACACTTTTCTCTTCCTGTCCCGCTTCTTGTTCCCAAGTTCTGACGACTTGGGCAATATCTGGTGATTCGGTGGCAAATTTGCGATCGCGCAAAAATTGGTAAATTGCCACAATTCCCATTCCAGAAACCACACGTTCCACAGAAAGGCGCTGGATATCATGTTTACCCAGCAGGTATTTCAACAGTTGAAACTCGATCTCGTTCCGAGGGGCAAAGTCAGCGTGTCCGCCTTCTGTGGGAAAGACTTTATATTCGTTTCCTTGTTTAATTAAAAATCCTTGCCCTAAGCCAGTACCAGCACCAATAATTGCAATCGGGGCTTCGGGTTGAGAATTGCCAACTTGCAACGTGTGCAAGTCTTGTTTTTGTAAACCTAAAATGCCGTAGCCAATCGCCTCAAAGTCGTTAATCAAAGAAATGTGCGGAATACCCAATTCTTCTTGTAAACGTTCGGTATCCAGGAACCAGACTAAATTGGTTAGCTTGGCAGTATTTTTGACAATGGGCCCGGCGATCGCAAAACAAGCCTTTTCTGGTATTGGTGTATTAGCTTTGAGCAAAAACTGCTGCACTATGGGTACTAAATCGGGAAAATCAGCACTGTGGTAACTTTCCTGATAAATAGTATGTAAAGCTTGTGAATCTGATGTTTCCACCAATTGCAGAATGGTTTTCGTCCCGCCGATGTCTCCTGCTAGTAATAAAGTCATAGAATTTATTCGCGAATTAATTACTTTTTTTGTAGGACATACCCAACGTACCAGAAGCCATGAACGCAAATCTCTATCAAAGGTTTAAGCAAATCGAATAACTTCTTCTATGTGGGTTAAATGGGAAGTATCTCCCGTTAGTTCTAATAACCATTCTGGGTCTTGGCGTACCACTTTTACCAGAGAACACAAAGAAGCTTTAACTTCTGTTTTGGCAATTTCCCCCACTAGCCCCATTGCTCCGCCCAACACAGATGCGCCATGTGCCACTAGCAGGATATCCTCTGGGAAGAACTCAGTAGCTAAACATCTAGCGGTTTGCCCAGAACGTTCTCGCACTTTTTCGTGAGTTTCAGGAAATTTGGCGGCGATGCGCGAGGTATAGCTGGTGTCAATTCTGGGGAATAATTTTGCTAATGCTGGAGTTGAGAGTCTTTCGGGTTCTTCCGTCATCCAAACTGGATTTAGCCATTCACTCAAGCCTGTTTCGAGTTTGATCGGTAAGTTGAGCATTTCTGCAACTGCGTTTGCCGTTTGTACGGTTCGCAGGAAAGGAGAAGCGAAAATATGACCAATCTTTTCTTTTTTCAAGCGCCTTGCTAACTGCTGTGCCTGTACCATACCATCATCAGACAAGGGTGGATCGTAGCGTCGTTCGGCGGTGAGAAACCAATCAGGGTTTACGAAGTCGAGGCGGTTAGCGTGTCTTGCTATCCAGATTATTTGACTCATAAGTTTAATCATTCCGGTGAATAGAATTCGCCGCTAAACAAATATATAGATATCTGCAAGGAGGGCTATAAATATTAATATATTATGACAAAATTGTAATAATTTTTAATAATGCTAATGATTAGGAAAAGTTATCAGTGGTGTCAGTGTAGTTTTTCTTAAAGCCTTTTTAGCCAAGTCTCTAAAGCAATATCAACTATAGTAATCTGCTGAAATGTTTAGGATTGCGATAGTCATATTTTGCTTATAGCCTTTGTCGCCATTTTTCTAAAGCTACATCAACTAATCCATTTAGAGAATCATAGTTCTCAAATTTATATGTATTAAGTCTTCCGCCCCCGATAACATGAACAAATTCATTTACATCAATTTCTAGTAATTGTCTTTCCTCGTATGTTAAAGGCTCCGAATTATTAAGTTTCCTAGCTATTCTGTTTCTATCTTTATGATGTAGGTTCATGCTTTTATATCCTTTATGATCCTTAGAACCTTTATTTGCTACTATTTCATTCATTATTTTTACTCTATTTGAAAGTGTCTTTTTGGATAAATTCATCTTTGCACCAATTCCACTTGGTACATATCCCTCTAACAAAGCATTGCCTTGCCAATCTGTCCAAATCCTTGCTCTACTTATGCGATCACTACTATTATTTTTTAAACCTAACCATAAAAATATAATTGGTATTCCTTTACTATCAAAGTAAAACTCAGCGCAGAATTTACTTGTTTTACTATTACCATTTCCATATCGCAAACTAACAGCAGAAGACATTTCTTCCATCCGTTTATCAAAACTAAGAATCTTTTGACGAATTTTTAATATTCCTTCTTGTTGTTCAGAAGAGCATTTACCTAGACGGTTCATCAGTCCTCTAGAAGGCGGAGGTATATCTTCATTTCTCTCTCTGTTCTGATGAGGAATTTCTATTTTTGAAACTTTATCATTATCTAAATCCAAATTTTTTATTTGGAAATAATAGTTAAGCTCGTCTGCTAAAATAGTAAATTCAAAAAAATCGATAGATAAATGATGATATTTTTTGTCTATAAAATTATCTCTATGAAAATTAGGCTTAATTGCTATCAAGCTAATAGGTTGTTGATAGTCTATTTCATCTTGTAAAGGTTTTACTTCCTGTAAAGCGTCATAATATCGAGTTAGCTGCTGAACAATATATCTATCTTCAGCATTTTTCAATTCCAACACCACTAACTGTTTATTTTCTCTCAATGCTAAAATATCGCAAATTTGACCATTAACATAATATTGTCGCTTTAGTGGAATTAACCCGAAAAGTTCCTTTAAATTCGCCCAGACAAAATCTTCTAAATCAGCTTCAGTCGCAAATTTCCAACTATTACCAGTTTTTATTAAATTCACGAAATCCATTATCTCGCTCTGACTTCAGTAAATTACTACTTTTAGTATTCCCAAAGCTAGAGAGGAGTTTATACTATTGCTTATATAGCAATTATTAGTTGAGTAGGTACTGAACCCCACCCCCAACCCCCTCCCCGCAAGCGAGGAGGGGGCTATGATGTTAGGAAAAGCTATAACTTTAACCATCCAAATAGTTGCCCTACAGTTAATTGAAAGCCGCTAACTAAATCGGGAACTGGTAATATTTCTTGTTCTGCTTGTAAAAGTTCTGGTTGCTGCTTTGGTGGATAGACTAAAACAGAACGATCGCCTGGATCAATTAACCAACCTAAACGACTACCATGTTTTAAACAATGTAGAATATTTCCGGTTACTTTAGTCTGGCTTTGATCTGGCGAAAGAATCTCAATTGTCCAGTCTGGATGTGTCTTGAAGACATTCGCCACATCCCCACGTTCATCTATGGGAATCCGTTTCCAAGCAAACACAGCTACATCTGGCACAATTGAACGTCCGCCAAAAGTACACCGCAATTCTGGGAAAGCAAGGGCAATTTTTCGACTTTCAACTACTTCATTGATAGCAATAAGTAGCTCACCTCGTAATATGCTATGTTTTCCTTGGGGCATTGGCTTTTGAATAATTTGACCATTGATGTATTCTGAGCTAGGCTTTGTTTCTGGTAGTTTTAAAAAATCCTCTAAAGTTAGGGGTTTAGTTGGTGATTTTACCATCTGCTTGTACCTCCCAAGTTGTCATTTAATTAATTACCCTAAATAAGCTTTTTTAACTCGCTCATCACTGATTAATTCTGATGCTGCACCGGTTAAGGTAATAGAACCAGCTTCTAAAACATAACCGCGATCGGCAATTTGTAATGCCAGATTAGCGTTTTGTTCAACTAACAAAATAGTCACGCCTGTAGCCCGGAGATTTTCAATAATAGAGAAGATTTCTCGGACGATCGCAGGTGCTAAACCTAAGCTAGGCTCGTCTAAAAGTAAGAGTTGTGGTTTACTCATTACAGCACGTGCGATCGCTAACATTTGTTGTTCACCACCGCTGAGGGTTCCTGCTAGTTGATTGCGTCTTTGTGACAAGCGGGGAAATAGCTCAAATTGGCGCTGAATATCTGCCTTTATCTCAGCTTGATTGGAGCGAATATAAGCACCTAAAAGTAAATTATCAAGTACTGTTTGCCGCGCTAATACTCTCCGTCCTTCAGGACAATGGGCGATACCAAGTTGTACAACCTCATGAGTTTGGCGGCGGGTAATATTATGTCCATTATAGATAATTACGCCACTCTTAGGATTAACTACTTTAGATATGGCGCGGAGTGTAGTCGTTTTTCCAGCACCATTAGCACCAATTAGAGTAACTACCTCGCCTTTTTGAATAATTAAATTAATCTTTTTTAAAGCTTGGATGCCGCCATAATTAACATCAAGTTCTTGAACTTCTAAAATTGTATAGTTTGGTCTACTATCGGCATTCATTGGCGGTTTACATCCAGAAATGTTGATTCAAAACCTAACATACATCAATCATACATTTCTTAAAACAGTGCGTAGGCGTACCCATCGTAGACATTGCTGAAACTTCAAACCAACGCCATAATACCGCAATCTTTATGATGTACTATTAATTACTGATAAAGATATAAAGTGTCCTGTGGCAAAAGTAGCAGATATTGGTAGCAAGCGACTAATTAATTTAGCTCCCGATGCATGGGTAAAGTGGGTAACACAGTGTCCTGAAGTCGTGGCGAAAGAAATTCTCGGCTCTGAATTTCAGTGGATTAGCCGCGAAACAGATGTGTTGGTGAAAGCATACAGTGCCACTCACGGGGATTTTCTAGTAGTAAATGAATTACAACTGCGTTACACGGCACAGATGCCTTTACGGATGAGAGCTTATGCTGCCTTGGCACAAGAACGCTACCGATTGCCAACTTACCCAGTACTGATCAATATTTTACCGCCCCCATCCACCTTAACTATTGTCAGTAGTTACGAGCAAGAATTTTTGGGATTACGTGCCAGCCAAGATTATCGCACGATTAATTTGTGGGAAATCGATGCTGAAATAGTCTTTGGGCAACCACTACCATCGTTGTTACCCTTTGTGCCAATCCTGCGAGGAGGGGGAGAGGTATCAGTTGTGCAACGCGCACTACAGGCGCTACGAGCAGATGCACAGTTGAACGAGTTAGAATCATTGCTGGCATTTTTTGCTAGCTTTGTGTTAGACACGCCTTTAGTGCAACAAATCATGAGGTGGGATATGGCAGTATTGCGAGAATCGCCTTGGTATCAGGAAATTGAGCAAAGAGGTATTCAGCAGGGTGCGCTACGGCAGCTAATCCGGGTATTGGAACAACGCTTTGGTGAAATTCCCCATGAGGCAGAAATAAGGCTTGAGGGCAAGAATGTGGAGCAATTAGAAACTTTAATGGATAGCGCGATCGCTGTGAGTTCTTTAGACGAGTTTTTGGTAGTTTTGTCTACGTAAATTCATTCATTTCCCAAGTAAGCTTCAATTACAGCCGGATCATTTCTGACAACTGCGGGTTTACCCAAAGCAATTAATTGACCAAAATCTAACACAGCAATGCGATCGCACAAACCCATAACCAATGGTACATGGTGTTCTATAAGAACGATCGTCAAATTGAAGTCATTGCGAAGGCTGCGAATAAATTCACTCAATTGCTGCTTTTCGTTGGGGTTCATCCCCGCCGCCGGTTCATCGAGAAGTAAAATTTGTGGTTGTAATGCTAAAGCGCGGGCAATTTCTAACCGACGCTGATCGCCGTAGGCAAAGTTTTTGGCTTTTTCGTCAGCGCGATCGCTTAATCCCACCAAATCTAATAAATCTAAAGCTTTTTGCTTAGTTTTCAATTCTTCACTAGGTGCTGGTGGTAATCCCAAAACCCCTGTAATCATATTACTTTTAGTGTGTAAATGTCGGGCAATTATCACATTTTCTAACGCCGATAATTCCCCAAATAAACGAATATTTTGGAAGGTACGAGCTATTCCTAAAGCAGCAATTTGATGGGGACGCAGTTGGTAAATTGTTCCACCTTGATAAATTAATTGGCCGCTAGAAGGAGGAATGAAGGCAGTAATCAAATTAAAGAGTGTTGTTTTGCCAGCACCATTAGGGCCAATCAGTCCAAAAATCTCATGTTTATTTACACTAAAAGATACATTATTTACCGCCACTAAACCACCAAAGCGGCGAGTCAATGCTTTTGCTTCTAAGACAATATTGCTGTTAGTTCCTGGAGTCCCGGATGATATCATGTCCGCCAAATTACCCATAATAAAAGAACCCCACCCCCAACCCCTCCCCGCAGGCGGGGAGGGGAGCTAAAGCGCAGCTTTGGCGGGGTGGGGTTCCGGGTATTATGTTTAATTGCTCGGACATCATGTAAAATTTCTGCATATTATTATATAGTTCACTTTTGGTTTTTCCGTCTTTGAAAAATATCTGGAGTAATTAGCCCTTGGGGGAAAAAGATTGTACCTATTACTATTAGTAAGCCAAAAATAATTAATCTACCATCTCGCAAAAACTGTGCTAACCAATTAGGTAAACCACCAGTATCAGCTAGGCTTCGCAGAATCTCTGGTAAGGCTGTAAATACCATACCTCCGACTACCGGCCCTAAAAAAGTTCTCGAACCACCAATTAAAACGAAAGTTAAATATATAATACTGGCATCAAAAGTACCTTGACGAGCATTCCAGGTATTGAGGAAGTGAGCGCTAATTGCACCTACAACCCCTGCAAGTATAGCCCCTAATGTAAACGCCAAAACTTTGTAATAAGTGGGATCGATTCCCATTGCACCCGCAGCTAATTCATCTTCACGGATAGCGATAAAAGCCCTGCCGACGCGGATGCGTTCTAAACGGTAAAGCAACACCATACTAATTAATAGTAAAGGCAAAGCAATCCATAAATATTCAAGTTGTGTTTGGAAAGGTTGAGGAATACCAAAAATTCCAACAGCACCGCCTGTAATATCCAGATTGAGGGAGATGACACGCAGAACTTCCACAAAAGCGATAGTTGCGATCGCTAAATAAATTCCTCGCAATCTCAATGCTGGAATTCCCACCATTACACCCAATAAGCCAGAAATTACACCAGCAATTAACATTTCCAATAACAACAATGGAATCGGAAATAAACTACTGCTAGATGTTAAAACTTTTGTGGATAAAATTGCTGCAATATACCCACCTAAAGCATAAAATCCTGGACTAGCTAAAGACAATTGTCCTGTCATTAGAGGTAAGTAAAGTGATAACCCTAATAGCGCCCCCAATACCATAGAGACAATTAAAGAAGCGTAAGTAGCGAAGAAATCAGCCATTTTATTTAATATATTTTGATTAAACTTAATCAAACTATCGCTTTTATCAACTATTAAGCTGTTAATATTTGCTCTGCTGTCAGCGTCAGTTCAGGGAAAGTTCTCGATCCAATTAGTTCTGAACCTCTAAACTGTGTGCATTGGTATTTTCCCTCAGCATCTAATAGAAAAACAAACACAGCCGGAACTTTCGGATTTCCCAAATACTCTCTTAGCCCAATTGCCAAATAATCTACAATCCAATATTCTGTAATACCTAAACGTTGATATTCATCTAATTTATCAATATAGTCATCTTCCCAATTAGTTGATGTCACCTCTACAGCTAATTGGATAGGTTCTTCAAGTGCAGCATAAGCAGAACGATTTGATCGCCATTTATCTTTATCTATGACACTTACATCAGGCTTGCGGCCTTCCTCTATGTCATTAGCTGTTATAGTTTTAAAGACTGCTGTGTTTTTTACTACATAATTAAGATTTAGACGTTTAATTTCATCTTTGAAAGAGTCAGCCGTAAAGTCAGCGACATCATCATGATTTCTGGTTGCACGCACTTCTACAATTTCTCCATTCACAAGTTCATATAAACCTTCCTCTGGACAATGTTCTAAAAATTGATCAAAAGTTAATTTTTGTTTAGTGTATGTTTTCATAGCGCTACGTCTCTTTAAACTTTCTGAATAAACCGCCGCCCTAGCAAACCTTGGGGTCTAACTAATAGCATAATAAACAAAATTGCAAATGCTACTGCGTCTTTATATCCAGAATAATCAGCAGGAACAAACGCCTCGACTAATCCAATTAGCAAACCTCCCAACACTGCACCAGGAATACTACCTAAACCACCTAAGACAATTACCGCTAAACCCCGCAATCCAAAAGCAATGCCAAAATATGGCCCTGCAATACTAACACTAGAGGCGACTAAAGTTCCTGCTAATCCTGCTAAAAAACTGCTGATGAAGAATGTTAGGATGATAAAGCGATCGCTATTAATTCCTAACAAACTAGCTGTAGTTGGATCTTCTGCGATCGCCTGCATTGCCTTACCATATTTAGTTCGATTGATAAAATAGGTAAGAATTGCCACAATCACCACTGATACCGTAAAAATTACCACCTGAACACTGCGAATCGGAATTGGGTTTTCTGGACTACCAAAGTTAATCGCAGGTGGCAAATTACCGTAAGTATTTGCGGGGTATGTGTAACTTTCTGCGCCTACTAAATACTGGATTAAATTCACAATTACCACTGCTACCCCTAAGCTGGAAACAACAGTTAGCAAGGGATCAGATCCTTGACGGCGCAGAGGTTGAAAAGCAACACGTTCCATCACTATCCCTACCAATCCCGCTAAGGTACTTCCTAAAATCAAGGCTATAGCAAATGGTAATTTTATCGGCAAGGCTACATTAGCTAACAAGCCATTAAATCCAAAGTTCCCACCCATAAGTGCATAAGTGAAATATGCGCCCAAGGTAAAAATTGCACCATGAGCTAAATTAATGATGCCCAAAATAGAATAAACCAAGGTATATCCTAATGCAAAAATTGCATAGACGCTGCCGATGGATAACCCATTTAATAATTGCTGCAAAAACAGATTAATATTCATCTAGCAATTATTTTAGAAATGTGAATTTACCTTGACTCCCGTCTTTTTCCATTTTGATTTGAGCAACATAGAAATCTTTTTGGACAACTTCACCTATGGGAGTAAAACCAATTTCACCTAGCGGTGTATTGTATCTTCCGAGAAGTATTTGTTTGTTTAATTCCGTCCGCAATTCTGGTAGCTGTAATTTGTTGAATTTGCTCTTTTTATCTAAAGTTTGGAGTGCTTCGACATAAACCTGGACTGCTGCAAAAGCTTGAGCGCTAAATTGGGGTGGTTCTTTTTTGTATTCGTCAGTATAGGCTTTACGAAACGCCGCGTTAATTTCACCTGAATGTTCTGGACTGTAAGCTTGAGCAATCAACACGCCATCACAAAGTGCTTTGCAAACTGGCAATAAGTTCGATGTATTTAGACCATTTCCACCGACAATTAAGCCTTTATAACCAAGTTCCCGCAATTGTCGAATTAAATTACCACCATCAGCAGCCAAGCCAGAAATAATCACCAAATCGGGTTTGAGATTAATCCCATTGGTAGCTTGGCTTTGAAAATCTGTATCACTGGTTTGGAACTTTTGTACTGTTACTAATTCCAGCCCTTGATCCTTAACTGTTTGCTGAAAAATTTCCGTTTCTGACTTACTAAATGCATCATTTTGAGCATAGAAAACTGCAACTTTTTTAAGTTGGGGGTTTTGCTTAAGTGCAGCTTTCACCGAATTAGGCGCAACGATGGAAACTGGTGCCGAAACACGAGCAATGTAATTACCAATTTCGGGAATGTTTTTAGCAGTATTCGATGGCCCAATAATTGGTACTTTTGCACGTTCTCCAATGGGATCAGCACTAAAGGCTTGCTGGGACAAAGTTGGCCCGACAATTCCAATAACTTTATCTTTGTTAATTAGAGTTTGAAAAGCGTTAATGGCTCCTGCTTCATCACCGCTAGTATCTTGAAATACCAATTTAATTGGTGTGCCATTAACACCACCTTTACTATTGAAATACTTCTCGGCCAGTTTTGCTCCAGCGACTTGCTCTTGACCTAGTAATGCCACATTGCTAGTTTGAGCAACAGCAATACCGATAGGAATAGCACCCGACAATGTACCCGTTGTTCCTGTGGTATCGGTTACAGTGTTATTTGGGGTACTATTTGGACTACTATTTGGACTATTAGTTGGAGAATTTGTCACCGTGCTAGTGCCACCACCACAGCCTGTTAGTAGCAAAGCGCAAGTTGATAATAATGCTGTTGTCCGAGCGATCGCGTTGTTCATCGTTGGATAATCATCTAGTTATGAGATATTCGGCAAAAGTATGAATCTGCAAACAAAATTACGCAGATTCATACTTTTGCACGAATTCTATTAAATCATTCTTATTTCACCATGCAAAGACAAATATTCAAAGTCTTTCTAAATACAAATTATTATAATTAGCAATGACCGGAGTCAAAGTCCCCCTTTATAAGGGGGATTTAGGGGGATCTAAAATATTTTGATACCGACAAGAGGACTTTTCAAACAACCTCTTAGGCTATCTCGGCAAAAACTAGACTACCTCTTTTTTTGGCGAAGGTATTGAAGGTATGGATTGTTATTAAGACCTTTTTTGATCACCAGTTAATTCTTTAGGTTCGTAGTGACGGCAACCGTTACATGGGCCTTCGGGATTGACAGCACAGCGCATGTAGCCAGACCGAGCATTAAATTTGCAGCTGATATCGCCAATCAGATAACCCACGCCTTCTAAATAATAGCGATCGCCTTCAACAGGTCTAACGTTTTGCCGTCGCTGCACCACTGGAAAATTCATGGCTGCTTGTCTAAGCCGTAAGCGCGAACGCTGGGTTTTGCGGATCATCCACAGGGAAAACAGGGACGGTAAAAAACCAACGGCAATCACTAAAAGTGTCTTTAACACCTTCTTTTTACCTCTTCTCTGCGCTGATTGATTGTCCCTGATGTTACACTCTGGTTTTACGGAAGTGCAAATATTAGGGTAACTTTGTTTCTTTGCCACTAACTATAGTTGCAAAGAGGCAATGGCAGTGTGGTATCTAGCAATTTTGAGGAATAAGTTCCTTCTGCCACTTCAATCAGCATAACTGCTACAACCTCAAGGGTGAGATGCCGTTGAATGTTGATAATTTTAAGATTTGTTGACTAATACCTTTTTGAACAAGCGTTTTGTGTCAACCTCAGCGTCACTCTTGTTTTTTCTGTGTGGCTGCGATCCTAATCTTTTTTTGGTTTGCTGACGAAGTTGCTGTGCTAGCAGTATGGCTTCCCTTTCGGCTCGAAATAAATCAACTCTTCGCGTCGTCAGAATAAATGAGTCGTCAGGCTTTCGTTTCACCAAAGGGACGCTAACCGTGAAATACTGACAAATATTTTTGTCTGGCTCCTGATTTAGAACCGGGTAACTTTTTTGAGTATTCAGGGTGTTAGCGATCGCTTTCAACTCGAATATCGCTACTTCTAACTCTTCTGCCATCTGATTGATACGTTCGACTTGTGCAATCAAACGCTCACGTTCACTGATGATTTTTTCCTCTTGGGGTCGCAGTGGCACTATCGCAGTAGTTACAGATTTAGGCTGCAACAGCGAAACTTTCCGCAAAATGGGCTTTTTGTCCGTGTCTTGGATTTTTTTCATACTACCTCAAGCAAGGCTAGCTGACTTGTAAGGCATTTTAGCAGTAAATAGTACTCTTGTACTAAAAATATATTTACCTTGAAGATCAGCGATTTTCAAAGTCCTTCTCCCAATCTTGGGAGAGGGATTTAGGGTGAGGGCTTTTGATTCATCCAAGATCATCTGTCATTTGTTACCTCTTTCTTTCAAAGAAGGACTTCGTTAACGCTTCAAGGCAGTGATGGTTCGATTCTCAGCTAAAACTCAACCACGAACGCGCAATGATGTTGCTGAGTTCTAGTTAATCTACCTGCATATAAAGTATATATACAATAAATTTCACTAAATTTGAAGTATTCAAGAGGCAGCAGCCACCTCAAAAGGCATTTCCAATTGGAGACTGAGAAGGAGAGATATATGGTAGGGTCTGTTAGCGATCGCTTCAACATATTCGTAGGAGCAATTCATGAATTGCCCCTACGAATATGTTGAAGAAACTTTAATATTATTTCTCTTGGTTTCTCATCAGATATCACAAAACTTGCCAAGATATTTAAATCTAAATTTGGTAGTAATTCACTTTTGGATATTGACTCATATTTATTACCACGCAGATAATATAAGGAAAACTGATTATTCTGCCAAAACCAAACTTCCGGTACTTCTAAACCTTGATAAATAACTAAATCATCAATTCCCCCACTTGTCACAACCACCTCAATAGCAAGATCGGGAAAAGGTTTTTCCGAATCAAAACAATAACATTCATCTGGCTCTATTCCTCTAGCGGCTGTTTGTTTTCTAAAAGTAGTTGAGCCTAAAGGATAAAAATCAATACCTACTTCTAAAAAATAGGCTTCTAGCAATAAAGCAATAATCTTTTTATTAAACTCATGACGACGGCTAGGGGACATTATTTCTAAAGTACCTTCTAAATATTTCAAGCGATAATGAGAATTATTTGGAAACCCTTGTAATAGTGTCTCATATATATCCCAGCTAACCCCATTCATCAGTAAAATTTGGTCAGAATCAACATTTTTTAATTCTGACTGACTCATTAATTCTTCTAAGCGGCTAAACTTTTCTAGTAATCCTAACATTATCACTGCTCCAAAATTGCTTTAATCTCTGCCATGATTTCAGCTACGTGCCTATCTTTCTCTAAGATATCAGCCACTAACTGCTCAGGCGGTAAATGCTCAAAATCCTGCTGATTATTTGGGCTTTTTCGGTCAATATTATAAATCGCCCAGTAATGCCTCATCATCGTTGATGAAACTTTTCAGGCGATCGCTCGTAAAATTTTCATTAGCTGCCCAATCTCGCCAGCGATAATTAATCTGTTAACTGTGACATCACTTTGTTATATGTGACATTTATCTGCTAACAGTGACAAATAATTAGTTAATGTACAAAAATACTTAAAAAGTGGGTGACGAGGGATTTGAACCCGCAACCAATAGATTAAGAGTCTACTGCTCTACCGTTGAGCTAGTCACCCACACGAATAACAATCATAGCACAACTCTGACAATTTAGCTAGTGCCGTGCCCAAAAAACGAATCAAAAGGGGAATTTGACGGTGAAGGTGGTTTGACCTGCTGCACTCTCTACATAAATTGAGCCGCCTAAATGTCTGACCATTTTCTGCACTAATGCCAATTCCAGCCCCGTGCCGCTATGTTTCCAAGGATCGTGTTTGGAAAGGTGATAGAAAGGCTCAAAAATCCGTGAGAGTTCATTGCTGGTAAGCTCTATTCCCGAATTGGTAATATTAAGCTCGACTGCATCCCCTATCAGGTGAGCAGAGACTGTGATCGATTCCCCTGCTGGGGTGTACTTGCAGGCATGGTTGAGCAGTTCGCTGACAATCCGCTCTAAATCAGTGATATCTGTCTCCAAAGGCGGCAGCGCACGATCGACAGTCAGGTTTAACTGCTGTCGCTGGCAGTTGGTGAGGTGTCGAAAAGACTCGATAATCGGGTGAAGCCAGCTTTGAAAGTCAATGGCAATCAAGGTTGGGGGATCGGGTTCGGCTTCGAGATATGTGAGTGTGAGTAAGTCGTTAATTAACTTGCTTTCTCGCCCACACTCGTTATGCAGAATCTGCAAGAGTTGCGGAACTATTTCTATCTCTAATATTTCTGCTGGTGTGAGGACACTTTCGAGAGTTTGGACTGCAAGGCTAATGCTTGTGATTGGTGTCCGCAGTTCTTGAGACAGAGTTCTGAGAAATTGGTTTTTTAGCCGATCGCGTTTTTCTAGTTCTTTTACCTGTGCCTGGTTTTGTTTATAAAGCTGGGCTTGACGAATCGCGATCGCACATTCATTTGCTACTTGCTGCATTAGCTCAATTTCAAATTCATCAAATGCCTCTTGTGATGGTCTTGTCAACCAAATATTTCCCAAAATCCCTTGAGTATCGAAAATTGGACAAGCCATCTGGGACATAACTAGCAACTTTGGTTGCCATCCCGGTACAATTTCCAAAAATTGCAATGGTTGTTTTTGCAACAGCGGCTGATAAACTTCCAGATGCTCTGCAATCTGTTTGGTTAATCCTTGACACTTGGGTAAGTTAATGCTGTATTCGTAAATAATCGTAACTAGAGTTTGGCAGGTACTGTAGAGTTCGATTTGGCAACGGTCAAGGTTAAGTAACTGTGCTAATTCCTGCGTGAGTGTCTGCAACACCTGAGTTTGATCCAGACTGTCGCGGATTTGTTCTGTCATGCGTCGCACCAAGGCTTCAAAGTTTCGCACCTGCTGCAACTGATTGATCTGCTTTTGCTTCTGTAACTCCATCTTGGCTTTGAGATCCTTGAGCTGCTGATGAAGTTCTGCCTGTTGGACAGCAATGCCGATTTGAGTTGCCAACTGCTTGAGCAAGTCAGTTTCTGTTTGCTGCCATTGACGCGATTCACGGCAATGCTGGGCAATCAATAGCCCCCACATATCTTGCTCTTGGAAAATCGGCACGACGAGATTGGCTCTTATCTGCAAAGATGCCAGAAAATCTCTATGGCAAGGATGCAAGCCGGCTGCATAAATATCTTCGACAACTTGAATGCAACCTCGTCCGTAGTGTTCTGGATGTTTGCCACTGAAGCAGGGATCGGTGATGTTTTTTCCCAACAGTGGATCGCTGGCAGCTACAGTTGATTCGGCAATGATTACTCCACTGCCATCAGCCTCGAAACGATAAATTAAAACGCGATCGCAATTCAAAAACTGTCGCAGTTCAATTGTTGTCTGATGCAGAATTGTCTCTAATTCTACAGATTGGTGAATCCGTCCAGCGATCGCTTCTAGCAGTTGCTCTCGTTCAACCTGGAGTCTAACTGCTTGTTCTGCTTGCTTAACAGGGGTAATATTGCTACTAGTACCAATCAGTCGATAAACCCTAGAGTTAGCATCCTTTAGTGGAGTGAGAGTCGTACTCCACCAAGTGGGAACTTCCTGGAATTGCAAACATTGTTCGTAAGAAATAGTTGTGCCGAAACTTACACAGTCAGCATAATGTTGACGCACCTTGGCAGCATCAATGGGGGAGAGAATATCCTCTGGTTTTTTGCCCCGGAGTTCATCTGAGCGAATCCCTATCCACCGCTCATGAGTTGGATTAAGGGCCACATACCGAAAATCTCCATCCTCCAGAACATCAACTACAAATATTGATGCCTGTACAGAATCGTACATGCTTAGTAGAAACTGCTCACTACTGCTTTTTTCATCTATTTCTGTGCCGAAAAGAATTTGAGGTGGTGATAATTTTGTCAACTCCATAGTTGATTCCACTGGATTTATATTCATACGAGAGTCCCTGTCTAGTATTACTGACTCTTCTAGGCGCTCTCTTGTCGTTAAGCTTGTAGTAGATGCACTATTAGCGCCTATAGCAAAGTATTGTCAGCCGTTGCTCATCGAAATTTTGATCTTTCTCTACTTCTTGTCAGAAATCTAGGAAAGCTAATAGGAGTCAGCTTAACAAAATCCTGCTTTTTGAAGGTGAAAATACATTTGCAGGTGAGGGCAAATTTACGGCAATTTATTTTTAACAGTTTTTTAAGATTTTTGCATATATCTAAGTAAAAACCTAAGTATATATCAATTAAGTTTATTATTCTTAATAAGGGAAGTTACAATCGCAATTTGTGAGCATTAATTCCTGTGAGGATACCAACCAGCAGCCAAGTGATGCCTAATCCGATAACTTCACCTAAAAATAAATGCGTTAAGCCGTGCAAGATCGTTCCCACAGCAGAACCCACGGGGACAGCAACAGCCCAACTTGCCGCAGAGACAAATATCCATCGCCACGCTACAGGCTGGGGAATTGCTAACCATTGTGCTAATCCAATCCCCAAGCCGCCAAGGGCACCATAAACTGTCCCTGACATAATTCTTAAGGGAAGAATCTGAGTGCTAGGTACAATCCAACCCACGCCACCAATACCGATCGCAGTAATGATACTCCAACCCAAAAGACTTGACAAAATCCACCGGATACAAAATACAGGTTCTTTGAGAAGACAACCTTGAGGAAGTGCGATCGCAAATCCGCCGATAGCTGCTTCTACTACCCCAATATCTGGCTTTTCGCCGACTTCAATTAAGAGTAAACTGAATAAAAAACCGCCAACAGTAGCTAAAGTCCATAGCAATGTAAAGCCAAATCTAGTATTTTTAGGCGCGAATGGCATTAAAGTTTCTTTGTTTGTAATAGTCTGACAGTTTTTGCATTAAACATCTCAAAAAAACCTTTGCGTCGCTGTTGGGGTGATTCAGGTACAATGTAACCCCACAAACTCTCCCAGTAGAAAAAGGAGATACCATCAAAATTGCGATCGCGCACTACCTGAACCTGTTCTCTAACTTGTGCCATTTTCACCGGATTACCTACCGTTCCCGTTGATATACCAATACCTACAGGAATTAGACTTTGAGCCAATTTTATAGATGGAAGTTCTAGTTGAGCGATAAAAGACTTTTTGTCATTTCGATATACCTGCAAAATTAACTCACTAACTAAACCTTTTTTTACCCAATTTTCCCAATCTTGCAAATAGTATTTGTAGGCAAAAGCTTGATAGTTAGGAGACAAAGATATTTTAACTTTGGGCTTAACCGCTTTGACAGCTTGATAGATTTCTGCCATGAAATCAGTAATTTTATCTGCCCGCCACCGCATCCATTCTGGGTTAAAAGGGTCATTAGGGGGACTTTTACCTTGATGCTCTTGCTGGTAGAGTTCTATAGTGAAGCGATCGTAGCCGAACTGTACAGGCATCCCAAAATGATCGTCAAGCTGAATACCATCCACATCGTAATCTCTGACTACTTCTAAAATTAACCCTTGGATAAACTCTTGCACTTGTGGATGTAAGGGATTCAACCAAGCCTGTTTAGTTATTAAAACATTGTCGATTTCTTCCGGCGGGGCATCTTGAATAGAATTTATACCTTCTTGCCCAATTGTTAACCAGTCAGGATAACGCCTTGCTAATTGTGAATAATGCGGCGTCATGAACCCGTATTCAAACCAGGGAATAACTCTCAAATCTTTATTTTTGGCAAGTGTCACTATCTTTGCTAAAACATCCTGTCCACCGTGCAAAAAGTTGAGCAAAGGTTGAGTATCTGAACCTGTAGTCATTTTCGCTACAGCACTCTTATAAAAAGTATGTCCTCGGTTCCAAACTACAGGGTAAATTGTATTAAAGTTGAGAGCCGATAATTGATTTATAGCACGGTTAATACCCCAAGGGACAAATAGTACACCACTAGCAACATTAGTAAGCCAAACGCCGCGAATTTCTGTAGTTAAAGGGCTTGTTTTTTGGGAATAAACTGGTAGTGAAATGGGTGAAAAAACTGTTAAAGTGACTACTAATCCCAAACACAGCAAGTAAGAAACACAACGGCGAGCAACCCGATTCATTTGTAAGCGTGACCTAGTGCGATCGGAATATATATAACTACAAAATAAAGTTGTAATCCTCCGGATGATGTAAAGAAATGGTGATTCAGAAGTCAGAAGTCAGAAGTCAGAATAGTTGAAATAATACAGAGCCAGTTTTGGTCATGAATATACTTAACGATACCAAAACTTAATAAATTATGACTCCAAACTTTTAACTCTTACTCCTAAGTCCTAATTCTTAACTCCTGACTCCTGAATTCGTTGTTCTTAAAATCTTTCCACACCTTCAAATTGCTTGATAGCAGATGCATTTGCTGCTTCACCACAAGTTCGTGGTGTGGGAAATATCTTTTCAGGATTTGCTAACCCTTTAGGATTAAAAACTTGCCGCACCCATTGCATAGTTTCTAAATCAACTTGGCTAAACATCTCTGGCATATAGCACTTTTTCTCTGCACCGATGCCATGTTCGCCAGAAATACTACCACCGACTTGGACACAAAGTTTGAGAATTTTTCCACCCATTTCTTCTACTTGCTCTAATGCTCCAGAGACAGAATTATCATAAAGAATTAGCGGATGAAGATTACCATCGCCAGCGTGAAACACATTAGCAACACGATAACCGTATTGTTTACTTAATGCCTCAATTTCATGTAAAACATAAGGCAACTGAGTCCGGGGAATTACACCATCTTGTACATAATAATCTGGGCTTAAATGTCCAGCAGCAGCAAAAGCCGCTTTGCGGCCTTTCCATAATTTCAATCGCGTTTCTGGGTCAGTAGCAGAAGTGACATTCCGCGCACCATTCTTTTTACAAATTTCGGTAACTCGCTGCTTATTCCCTGCAACTTCCACCTCTAAACCATCAATTTCTATTAGCAAAATAGCAGTAGCATCGCGGGGATAACAATTAGTTGCGACAACATCTTCAACTGCATTGATGCTGAAGTTGTCCATCATTTCCATACCACCAGGAATAATGCCGGCGCTGATGATGTCAGAAACAGTTGCCCCCGCAGCTTCAATGCTAGTAAAATCTGCCAACAGCACACAAATTGATTCTGCACTTTTGAGAATTCGCAAAGTAATTTCTGTGGCAATTCCTAAAGTTCCTTCGGAACCAACAAAAACACCTGTTAAATCATAACCAGGCATTTCTGGAATTTGTCCGCCTAAATCAATAATTTCTCCTGATGGTGTGACAATTTTTAATCCCAAAACGTGGTTAGTAGTAACACCATATTTGAGACAATGTACGCCACCAGAATTTTCCGCAATGTTGCCCCCAATAGAGCAGATGATTTGACTGGAAGGGTCAGGAGCGTAGTAAAATCCAGCACCACTAACAGCTTGTGTCACCCAACTATTAATCACCCCTGGTTGTACAACTGTCCGTTGATTTTCTAAATCAATGCTGAGGATTTGCCGCATTAAGGAAGTGACAATTAAAACAGAGTCTATCACTGGTAAAGCGCCGCCAGATAGACCAGTGCCAGAGCCGCGTGCGATGAAGGGTATAGAATATTGGTTGCATATCTTCACCACTTGGGCAACTTGTTCTGTAGTTCTGGGTAACACCACTACAGCCGGACGTTGGCGATAGCCAGTTAAACCATCGCATTCATAGGTAATGAGTTCTTCGCGGCGTTGCACCACACCATTTTTACCAAGGACAGCCTCGAATGCTTTGATAATGGGTTTCCAGTTAAGTTGTTTTTTATCTTGGGTAAGCATAGTTTTTCAAGTTCAAGGTAGATGTTTACACGTTGCTTAAAATTGAAATTACTCTATTGTTGCAAGAATAGCAGCTTCAGGGTAATAAAAGGCGATCACACTAGTTATACTAGAGTAATAGAAAGAGATTGTCTACTGAATGAATTATGTTGATTGCGATTACTGAAAACCATATTCGCTCAAAAGTCAAAAGAAAAGGACAATTAGGGAAATGTCCTAAATGTGGAAATGAAGTAATCGCAAAATGTGGATCAGTTCAAATATGGCATTGGGCACATAAGGCTAAATATGATTGTGCCTGGTACTCTGGCGAGTCAGAATGGCATAGAGAATGGAAAGCCCTATTTTACCCTAGTCAAATAGAAGTTTATATAAATCAAAATCGTGCGGATGCTATTGATTCTACAGGCCGTGTTTGGGAATTTCAAAATTCTTATCTCAAAGGTGAAGAAATTAAAGATAGAGAGCAAGCTTATGACAATTTATTATGGATTTGGCATCTAAAAGGTCAGCAAAAGCTAATTACCTTTGATAAATATCTGTCAAATAATTGTTATGAGGTTAAATGGTATAAACTTCGTGACCATAGGCGATATGATGAAGGCTCAACGAAATTCGACTCTTAGAGGTTGTTTGAAAAGTCCTCTTGTCGGTATCAAAACATTTTAGATCCCCCTAAATCCCCCGATAAATTGGGGGACTTTGATTCCGGTTCCACCCTTTTTAAGGGGGGTTAGGGGGGATCAAAGTGCCTAAAATCACAGCCAAATACTTTTCAAACATCCTCTTATGGAGAAGCAGATAATTTTTCCGAGAAAATGAAAGATTACGGATGGAAAGTAAATATTGACATAAGACAATTTACAGATTTTAGACATTCAAATAAACATATAGCTAAAGAAGTTTTTTATGAATATAAACAACCTACATGGAAAAGAGGAATTTGGTATCAAAAAATTCATGCTCTGTCTCATAATCCTCCAATCCCTGTATGATTTCCAGAGTCAATAGAAGGATTAGCTTGTCGATTTTGGTGGCAGAACAGTCGTTCAATGCAACAATGCAAAAAACCAATGATTTTAGACTTAGGAGATAACATATTTTTTGCAGTTTGCAACATATATAAAGATAATATTTCAACTTTTACCAATCCTGAATATGGAATTCGTGTTCAGGAAAATGCTTCATTTGTTGAAGGTTTTTTATTTGAAAGTAAAAAAAAAGAATTGATTCGTCGTTTTGAAAATCCATGTAAGCCTAAGCAATTATCTTTACTATGAATACAAACTTTATTTTAATTTTTTATTGCTTATTATAAATCCTACATAATAAAATGAAAATTAATATAATTTAAACTTAAATCTGAGTAAAGCAAACTTTAAGTTACAAGATATCAAGGTATTTTGCATCCTCTTAATAAACTAACCTAGAAATAACACTTTCAAATACTGGATAAAGTCATGGTTCAGCAAGTTCTAATCAATGATGATGATTACTATGTGCCAGATGCCAACCAGCTAGTCACTGAAGATGATACTTTAGATAATTTTGCTACTTGCAAACAGAAACGCCTTTTAATTGGCTCTCTTTACAGTTCTTTACAAAGCCAGACTTTTTTCGCAGCAGCGAATGTCGGAATTTACCATACAGACGGACAACCCGCAATTGTACCCGACATTTTTCTCAGCTTCGATGTGCAAGTGCCTGAAAAATGGTGGGAAAAACAAAATCGTTGTTATATGGTTTGGCGTTTTGGCAAACCTCCAGAAGTTGTACTCGAAATTGTCTCTAATAAAGAAGGTGATGAACTTGGCAAAAAGCTGAAAATTTATGAACAAATGCGGGCAAGTTACTACATTGTATATGACCCAAATCAGCAATTAGGAGAAAAAGTCCTACGCGTTTATGAACTTAGGGGAACACGCTACTTTGAAACTTCAGAAAATTCGTTGGAACAAGTTGGTTTAGGTGTAACTTTGTGGGAAGGCAAATTTGAAGATAGACAGGATACTTGGTTACGCTGGTGCTACCAAGATGGTAATGTTTTGCTGACTGGAGATGAACGCGCCGAACAAGAACGACAACGCGCCGAACAGGAACGACAACGTGCTGAACAAGCAGAACAACGCACCCAATTACTAGCAGAAAGGCTACGGGCTATGGGTGTAGATCCCGACACTCTCTAGAAGACTCGCTGTAAAGACGCAAAGTTTTTTTACGTCTTTACATGAGCAAAAAATTCTCACCTATTTGTGCAACTTATGAACTCATTTATCCGATGCCAAACCTTCTCTAATAAATCAGAATCATCTGCATCAAACCATTCAATTTGTGGATGTCCTCGAAACCAAGTGCGTTGTCGCTTGGCAAATTGTCGGGTATGCAAAATTGTTAACTCTTTCGCTTCATCTAAGGAAATATTCCCAGCCAAATATTGCTTTATTTCTTGATAGCCCAAAGTATTCAATAAAGACAAATCAACGCCATACTTTTGACAAAGAGACTCCACCTCAGCAACCAAACCATTTGCTATCATTTGCTCAGTACGCTGTTTAATCCGAGCGTCTAACTTTTCAACATGGCAATCTAAGCCAATTTGCAAAATTGGATAATTTGGTGGATTCTCCCCTTGCTGTTCCGAAATTGGATGACCAGTGACATAATATACCTCTAATGCTCTTAGAGTCCGCACTGAGTCATTAGCATGAATCTTTTGTACACCAACAGGATCAACTTGTTGTAACATCGCGTATAGTTGAAATTGACCAAGAGATTCAAGCTGCGATCGCAATTCTTTATGCGGTGCGACTCTCGGAATTTTCATCCCTTGGACAATGGAACGAATGTATAAACCAGTACCACCAACTAGCAACAGTGGCGTAACACCAAGAGAAGCAATTAGTGCTTGTGTTTGTTCCTGGTAGTCTGCTACTGTCATCACGTCTGTTGGATCGCAGATATCTATTAAATAGTGCGGCACCAATTTTTGTTCAGCCACAGTTGGTTTTGCCGTCCCAAGATCAAACTCACGATAAACTTGACGAGAATCAGCACTCAGAATTACAGAACCCAACCGCATCGCCAAAGCCAAAGCCAAACCTGATTTACCTGTTGCTGTCGCACCACAAATCACAATTAATTTAGTCATTAGTCATTAGTCATTTGTTATGGGGCATTCGGCATAAGGAAGAAACTTATTCAATAATTCTCCCTTGTCCCCCTCATCTCCCCCTGCCTCCCCTGCTCCTTCTGCCCCTTTGGCCCTCTCCAACGGGACTGCAACCCCAGTATAAACTTCTCTTGAAAATGCCCTACAGACGCCAGCAAGCCTTTTGTGTTACAATTTTGGAGTGTTTTTACTTTTGTTTGCCTTTTGGCGAGTTCAACCCCACGGATCAGGAGAGTTTACATGACGAGCAGTTACAGTGCCGATCAGATTCAAGTTCTGGAAGGTCTGGAAGCCGTCCGCAAAAGACCAGGAATGTACATCGGTACTACTGGGCCGCGAGGACTCCACCATTTAGTTTATGAGGTGGTGGATAATTCAGTTGATGAGGCTTTGGCGGGTTATTGCACTCATATAGAGGTGGATATCAACGCTGATGGTTCCGTTACTGTAACAGATGATGGTCGCGGTATTCCCATCGATACTCACTCGCGAACCGGGAAATCGGCTTTGGAAACGGTGATGACGGTACTGCACGCCGGTGGTAAGTTTGGCGGCGGTGGCTACAAAGTTTCTGGAGGATTGCACGGGGTTGGTATTTCTGTTGTTAATGCCCTCTCTGAAGTTGTAGAAGTTACAGTTTGGCGCGATAAAAAAGTTCATATCCAGCGCTATGAACGGGGTGTGCCAGTTACCGATCTACAAGTCAAGCCTTATAAAGAAGCGAGAACCGGAACTTCTGTTACTTTTAAACCAGATACCCAAATATTCACTGTTAGCATTGAGTTTGATTACATCACTTTATCAGGTCGCCTACGGGAATTGGCGTATCTGAATGCTGGTGTCAAAATTACCTTTACTGACCACCGTCTGGAATTACTGAAAAGCGATACACCCAAGGTAGAATCCTACGAATACAGGGGTGGCATTAAAGAATATATCGCCTACATGAACCGTGAGAAGCAACCGCTGCATGAAGAAATTATCTATGTACAGGGGGAACGCAACAACGTACAAGTGGAAGTTTCCTTGCAATGGTGTACTGATGCTTACACGGATAATGTGCTAGGTTTTGCCAACAATATTCGCACCGTCGATGGTGGTACGCACTTAGAAGGGTTAAAGGCGGTTCTGACTCGGACATTAAATGCGATCGCCCGCAAGCGCAATAAAATTAAAGAGAATGAAACTAACCTCAGTGGCGAACACGTCCGCGAAGGTTTGACTGCGGTAATTTCCGTTAAAGTCCCAGATCCAGAATTTGAAGGCCAAACCAAGACTAAACTCGGTAATACCGAAGTTCGGGGAATTGTCGATTCTCTGGTAGGAGAAGTACTGACTGAGTATCTAGAATTTCATCCTGCCATAGCAGACTCAATTTTAGATAAAGCTATCCAAGCTTTCAAAGCCGCAGAAGCAGCCCGTCATGCGCGGGAATTAGTTCGGCGCAAATCGGTGCTAGAATCTTCCCCATTACCTGGTAAATTGGCAGATTGTAGTTCTCGTGACCCCAGCGAATCGGAAATTTTCATCGTGGAAGGGGACTCAGCAGGTGGGAGTGCAAAACAAGGACGCGATCGCCGCACTCAAGCAATCTTGCCTCTACGTGGTAAAATTCTCAACATTGAAAAAACCGATGACGCTAAAATCTATAAAAACAACGAAGTTCAATCGTTAATTACAGCACTTGGTTTAGGTGTTAAAGGTGATGAATTCGATTCCACTCAGCTGCGCTATCATCGGATAGTCATCATGACGGACGCTGACGTAGATGGAGCGCACATTCGGACTTTGTTGTTAACTTTCTTCTATCGATATCAGCGAGCGCTCATCGAACAAGGCTTTATTTATATTGCTTGTCCGCCACTGTTTAAAGTAGAACGGGGACGTAATCATGAGTATTGCTATAGCGATCGCGAAAAAAATCAAGCGATCGCCAAATTTCCTGCTAACGCCAACTATACCATTCAACGCTTCAAAGGTTTGGGTGAAATGATGCCACAACAACTCTGGGACACCACTATGAACCCAGAAACTCGTAAAATGAAGCAAGTCGAAATTGAGGATGCCGCCGAAGCCGATCGCATCTTCACAATTTTAATGGGCGATCGGGTCGCACCTAGACGAGAATTCATCGAAACCTATGGCTCTAAACTCAACTTCACCGATTTAGATATCTAATATCAGCAGTCCTAAATCATTCGTAAAAAATAAGATCCCCGATTTCTCAAAAAAATCGGGGATCTTTGGCTTTGAAGTATTGCTTGACATTCCTGCAACAGATTTTGGTAAAGACTTTATATCCAACATTTCTATAAAAAACACCTCTTTTAGCTGATGACAAACTACGTAATTTATAAATTTATTGTACTGATATTTTTGCCACTACAAATTATGTGATTAAATGAGTGACTATATCCATAAATTCATTAACTATTGTTAATAATTCCCTATTTAACTGGATTCTACACAAAGCTATGAAAACCAGCAAAGGCATCGTAGAAAAAGCATTGTTCAATATTATTGGCATAGGTAGCTTAGTTGCTCTATCTACCTGCGCTCAACCTGCCGCAGAAGCTCCTACAGCAACTGTCCCTCCAGTTGACCAAACCCCCATAACAACTGTCTTGCCCGTCACGCCAACTCCTACTGCCATCATTGCCACCCAAAATTTAGCAGAATTGGCAAAGTCAGCAGCTAGTCAAGGAGTCTAAACACCACCCCAACACCACGCTAGTTCAGCAAAGTTCATAGTCTCCAGTTTGCGTTAGAGGTAGCTTTGAAAGCCACCCTGACTTTGAATTAGACGCTAACAATCAATTAAAAATTTAGGTTGACTTGTCACACAAGTGGTAAGTCAGCACGACAAAAATTCTAAATTTCTCAGCCAGAAAGTGACCATATAATTTGCTTATTGTCAATATTTTCCAAACAATCAATGTGCGAGTGTTAGCAAAAGTACCAACTTTATTGGAAATTTAGTCCAGATAATACTCTTTGCTCTGACTCGCTGATTAATTTAGCCCACCAGCTAGGAACACATTTGTTATGCTCTAAGAAAAGAACTGAATATCATCTATCAAACAGCAATTAATAAGTATTTTGAGGATTTATCATCATAAGATGACAGAAACTCACCGAAATAAAAGTATTTAAATTTACAATTGAGTTACGCAAAAAACTTTGTAACCAAATCATCAGGCAATTTTCTTCCTTTCTCTGTGTTCGAGGTGATAGCTGTTGGAAGTACACACCATAAGGCTGAAAACTTGTTAATATCTTCATGTGGTGGTGTAGCGATCGCTATTGTATCGTATGTATCTAATGTACTTTTGCCTAAGATAAGACAAGATTGGCGAGTTCGCAGGACAAATTGTTTTTGAATTGATTAAAATATCCTTGTATACAATAAGAAGAGTTTGTCAAGTTTCATAGGGCTGAAATCGCCACAGTGCGCTAACGTGTGAATAAGACCGAATTAGTTAAACCTAAATTGATCTCCGATCAGGTCGATTCTGCCAGAGCCTCAACTCCTCAGTTAAGGTAGTTAGTACGCAGAAGGTTAACTCTTTAAGGCAAGCACCACCACTGTTGTTGTATTTACCCAAGCTCAAAACCCGCTTGAGTGTAAGGGATGCGTAATTTATGAAGGAAATGTAAAAATGGGTAGGTTAAGACGAATAGTCTGAGTTAACATAAAAGGCACTCTTTCTCAGTAATTAATGTTGTGTAAAATACATGAAATTCGGCAAAAGCAAGCGTACTTACTTCGTAATGTAATAAGAGCGTCACTGCAATTCCGAAAAGTGGAGAAAAAATTTCCGGGTATAACTCCCGTTTTCAATGTCTTTTTGGTGAAAGTAGCTAACAGTTGCTTAATGAATTCATGATTAATACACAAAAAGAGTGCAATTTCTGTGAAACAGGCTACAATCGGAAGAGTCTTTCTACGAAAATCTGCCAACAGTCTGAACTCATTTGTATAGAGTGGCAAATTTTTTGATAAAGGCGAGTATTTTTTTTGACCAGTTAGTTGAAAGCAATATGTGATAGCAACACATATAACATTTACTAAAGTGAGCAAGTCATCTTTAGTAGTTGCTTAAACTAAAGTAAAACCCTCCTACCGGAGGTGTAAAACGTCCGAAAATATCTCTGGCAAATCTGCCAAAAAGCTTATTTTCGGTTGGTAATTGGCTCGTTTAAAAGAGCAGTAAACACATCTTGAGTAATTGATTCTGCAAGGAGCATGAGGAACGCGGCATGAACCAGGCTAACAACGTACTCGAAAGCATATATCAGCCTGACCTAGAAATAATGAATCAGCCTGAGCTCGAGTTAGAAGAACTCTTAATAGACGATGAAGAGGACTTGCTGATCATCGATGAAGGTGACGAGGAATTTTTAGAGCCTCAGACTGATGAGGACGACGCAAAGTCTGGAAAAGCCGCTAAATCGCGTCGTCGGACACAAAGCAAGAAAAAGCACTATACCGAAGATTCAATTCGGCTTTACTTGCAAGAAATTGGTAGAATTCGGCTGTTGCGGGCAGACGAAGAAATTGAATTGGCGCGGAAAATAGCGGATTTGCTGGAATTAGAGAGGGTACGCGAAAGACTCTGTGAACAATTAGATCGCGATCCTCGAGATAGTGAATGGGCAGAAGCAGTACAACTGCCACTACCAGCCTTTCGTTATCGCCTCCATGTTGGTCGCAGGGCGAAAGACAAGATGGTGCAATCTAACCTCCGTCTTGTAGTTTCAATTGCTAAGAAGTACATGAATCGTGGTTTGTCGTTCCAAGACTTAATTCAGGAAGGCAGTCTCGGTTTGATTCGTGCCGCTGAAAAGTTTGACCACGAAAAAGGTTACAAGTTCTCTACTTATGCTACATGGTGGATTCGTCAAGCAATTACCCGCGCGATCGCAGATCAATCCCGCACCATTCGTCTTCCAGTTCACCTTTACGAAACCATCTCTCGGATTAAGAAAACTACCAAGCTGCTATCTCAAGAGATGGGTCGCAAACCCACTGAAGAAGAAATCGCCACTCGGATGGAAATGACCATTGAGAAGTTGCGGTTCATTGCTAAATCCGCCCAGTTGCCCATTTCACTAGAAACGCCTATTGGTAAAGAAGAAGATTCTCGATTGGGCGATTTTATTGAATCCGATGGTGAGACACCAGAAGACCAAGTTTCCAAAAATCTTCTGCGCGAAGACCTCGAAAAAGTCCTTGACAGTCTCAGCCCTCGTGAACGCGATGTTCTTAGACTACGTTACGGCTTGGATGATGGTCGGATGAAAACCCTTGAGGAAATCGGACAAATTTTCAACGTCACCCGCGAACGGATTCGTCAAATTGAGGCGAAAGCACTCCGCAAGTTGCGCCATCCTAATCGCAACAGTGTTCTCAAGGAATATATTCGGTAGTCAATTAGTCAATAGTCATTGGTCATTAGTGAATAAACAAAGCACAACTGACAAATGACAGCCAAAAAATAAAAACCTGGTAGTGAATTAGCACTCCAGGTTTTTTATTTATAGGTCATCTTGGATATTAAAACTTACAGGATGCCCCAAAAATGTAGGAAGCCTTGACCAGAAAAAACCTCAACTAAAATGGCTGCTGAAAAGCCAATCATTGCCAAGCGACCGTTCCAAACTTCTGCTTGTGGGGTAAAGCCCCAACGCCAAGCGTTGCGATCTTCAATTACGGGAGTAGTTACTTTTGTTGTGCTTACATTTGTCATGGTTCAGACTCCAAGCTTAATTTTTAAGGTTTATTGCCTTATGTAAACTAATATAACAAATTCTTTCGCAAAAGCAACATTTTTTATACTTTTGTTTCTAGACCTTGACATAAATAGAAATAGCTATTTATACAGATTAAAACATCAGCCTTCAGTGAGATTTACTGAGGTAGAAGAAATGTTATGTAGATTTGTATCGCTATAGACAATAGTATCTTTATTGAAATTATTATCAAGTATTTTACGAAATTAGTTGATTTTATATAGAGTTTATTATTTTACGATTAAAAATTATTGATAATTAGTGGAGATATTTGAAGTCAAAAACACTTACGAATGTGGATTAAACAAAATGCAACACTTCTGTTTACTAGGATGGAGTGATACTTACTTAAGCAAAAGTTGCTGCTCAGATAGATCCCGGAGTTCTTCAAGAAGTCCGGGATCTAAATCCAGCTTAAGGGAGGCGGTAGCCCGATAAAAAGGCATTCCCAGTCGGAGACTGGGAACGAGGGAAGCCCTAGAAAAAGAGAAACTCACCTTGATTTACGATCGCACTTCAGCCACAGTGATAATTTTTTCATCGCGGTTGAGTTGGAGGATGCTTTCACCTTTGACATCTTTACCTAAAATCGGCACTGTTTCCACAGGTATTCGCACTACCCGGTCTTTATTCGTCACTAAAGCTACCTCGCCAGATGCGATCGCGATCACCATACCAGCTAAGTTGTCAGTTTTGCTAGCAAATTTCAGCGCTTGCGTGCCTAAATCACCGCGATTAGCCGCTCTCAACTGACTCGCAGCCATCCGCTTGGCATATCCTTCTTGAGTAACTAGCAGCAGTTGGTCATCTTTACCGACAGTGACACAGCCAACCATTTGCTGATTTTTCAATAATCGAAATGCTTGTAAACCCATCGCTGCGCGACCCATAATCGGTAATTGTTCATCATTGACTGCAAAGCGCAACACTCGCCCACCGGAACTAGCTAAAATCAGATGCTCCCCTGGAGCGGTAAACTCGGTAAATGACAACTCATCATCGTCTTTCAGCTTCAAAATCGTAATTCCGCGCCGAGTCAGGTTAGCAAATTCTCCCAAAGACAGACGCTTAATTCTTCCCTGTTTTGTTAGGAGAATCATCTGCCTAGTTTCGAGATTTTCCGGCAGCACAAAGCGGCTGACTACAGCTTCTTGAGCGCCTTGAGCAGTACTACTGAGCATAGTAATCAAGGGTTTTCCCCGTGGAGAACGTCCAGTAGTTGGGGGAATTTCTCCCACATTCACCGGATAGACTTTGCCGCCACCGGTTAGTATTAGCAAGTCTTTCTCGGTGTCAGTTAACACAGTTTGGATAATGAAGTCATTATCGTGCAGACCATTTTCACCTTTTGACTTTCTCCCAGATGGCTGGGTGCGGCGCACATAACCCCGTTGGGTAAATTCTAAAACCGCTGACTCTGCTGGCTGTTCTAATTTTGGATTTTGGATTTTGGATTTTGGATTGTCTTCATCATCCTCTGATCCTCTGTTCTTGTGATCTTCTGCTTTAGATTTTTGCTCCTCTCCGATTTTTGTCCGCCGGGGATCGTTGTACTTGCGCTTGAGCGATCGCAAATCTTTTTTCAGCGCCTTCAATAATTCGCGGCGATCGTTGAGTAATTGCTCCAACAAGTTAATTTGTTGACTTATCTGCTCAAATTCCTGCTGCAAATTTTGCTGTTCTAAACTGGTGAGGCGGCGCAATGGCATCGCCAGAATTGCATCTCCTTGTACCTCACTCAAATCCAGTTGGCTACAAAGATTAATTTTTGCCGTACTACCATCGGGAGCTTGGCGTAAAATTCTAATTACCTCATCCAAGTTAGACAGCGCTTTCAGCAAACCTTCTAGCAAATGCACACGACTTTGGGCTTTACCCAACTCGTAATTGTAGCGACGGTTTAGCGTCTCTTCTCGGAATCTCAAAAACTCCTGCAACAGTTGACGCAAACTTAATTGGCGGGGTTGTCCATCGACTATTGCCAGAAGAATTGCCCCAAAAGTCATTTGTAAAGCCGTTTGGTGATATAAATGCTGGAGAACTTCTTGGGGATTGGTATCGCGTTTGAGTTCAATTACCACCCGCATCCCTTCGCGATCGCTCTCATCCCGAAGATCAGAAATTCCTTGCAAGCGTCCTTGATTTACTAAGTCCGCTACCTTCTCAATCCAGGCAGCCTTATTCACTTGATAAGGCAATTCTGTAATGATAATTGCCGTCCGTCGCTTGCTTCCCCTACTGGCTGGAATTTCTTCCAGAGTTGCGACTCCCCGCAGCAGAATCCCACCTTTACCTGTAGTGTACGCTTCCCGAATTCCTGTCTCACCAATTATTTCTCCACCAGTGGGAAAATCTGGCCCTGGAATTAACTCGAATAATTTTTCATCTGACAAATCTGGATTGTCGATTAAGGCAATTAAACCATCGACAACTTCCCCCAAGTTGTGCGGTGGTACATTCGTCGCCATTCCCACGGCAATACCAGAACAACCATTGAGCAACAGAAACGGCAACTGAGCAGGTAGCACCGTTGGTTCTTGCTGGGAATTATCGAAGTTCCCGACAAATTCCACAGTTTCTTCGCCAATTTCTGTCAGCATTCCCTCATGGCTGATCGGTGACAGGCGCGTTTCTGTGTAGCGCATCGCTGCTGGCGGGTCATTATCGACGCTGCCAAAGTTACCGTGTCCTGCTAGTAAAGGATAGCGGCTAGAAAAATCCTGCACCAGCCTGACTAAAGCATCGTAAACTGATTGGTCGCCGTGGGGATGGTATTTACCCAACACATCACCCACAACACGGGCACATTTTCGATAGGGTCTATCTGGTACTAAACCGAGTTCGTGCATTGCATACAAAATGCGCCGATGCACTGGTTTTAAGCCATCACGCACGTCTGGTAGCGCTCGCCCGACAATCACGCTCATGGCATATTCTAGATAAGACCGTTGCATCTCGGTGTGCAGGGCTGTTGTAATTACCTGTCCCGTTGAGAGAAGGTTTAACTGTTTTGCCATGAGTTTTTTCCCTGAAATTTAACTACACAAAAGCCGATGGAACTCAACACTGCGGCAACCACAGCATAACGGATGAAATGATATTCATCACAAAATTTTGATAGTCACAGAAGAAAAAGCAGTAGTATCATCCTTGATGACGAGGATGCACATTGACTATTAAAAAGGATGCACACGAGTATAATCTACATAAACTTAGTAGAGATGATACTTACCATGATTGCATTTCTTAATTTTGAATTCTGGAATTCTTGAATTTCCTCACCTCTATAACTAAAATTCTCATGAAAACTGTTTTAATTGTCGAAGACGATCTGATTAATGCTCGTGTTTTTTCCAAAATTTTGTCCAAGCGTGGCGGCTTGGGTGTGAAACACACTGAAAATGTCGAAGAAGTCATAAAAATTGCCCAATCAGGAGAAGCCGACCTGATTTTAATGGATGTTTCTCTGTCCAGAAGTGTTTACCAAGGCAAGTCTGTTGATGGAATCAAGATTACACAAATGTTAAAATCTGATCCAAAAACAGCAAACTTACCTGTTATTCTGGTGACGGCTCATGCTATGGAAGGCGATCGCGAGAACTTTCTCAAGCAAAGCGGTGCTGATGGCTACATTTCTAAGCCAGTTGTTGACCATCAGCAGTTTGTTGACCAAATCATCGCACTTCTACCCACAGACGATCGCTGACAATTAACGACTTATTTCCGGAAGTAGTCACCCGCCAATATTTTTGGGCGACTACTTCCTGGACTTGTTAGTATATATGTACTACGAAAAGGTACTGTTAGGCAAGTGGTAAGGAGGAGTGCTGGGATAGCTAGGGTTTAGCCCGTACTGAGTGAGGAGTTATCAGTCTATGAGTTTACCAGTTCAAATATTTAACTGTTAACTCCAAACTTCTAACTCCAAATTTTTAACTCAGCACTCAGCACTCTTATTGAGTAGGCTCTTGTTTAGGGGTTGATGATGAGTTCTCTCGTTGCTGTAAAGCTGCTTGAATACGGGGTAATTCTAGGAATTTTTTCGTATCAGACAGTAGGCGATCGCCCCAGAGATTCTCTTTGAGGAAATTCAAATTAGCATAGCGCGAATCGATACGGAGTGCAGCTTCTCCCAAGGTTAGTCCTTTTTGGCGATCGCCTTTAGTATACAGTGCCACTGCCAAGGCCAATAAAGGTTCTGCTGCTTGTTTATCAAGGGTTACAGCAGATTGCCATCGCTTAATCGCTTCGGGGGTATTACCCTGTTCGTAGTTGATTAAGCCAATATTGTTGAGCGCCGGCCAGAATTTTTTATCTTGAGAGACGGCTTTATCGTACTGTGCGATCGCATCAGGCAATCGACCCAGCAAATAGTAAGCATTACCCAAATCAAATAACCCCTCTGGATCATTGGGTTTTAACTTCAAACCATCTTGGTAATTGACAACAGCAGCCTGGTAATTTTTCTGCTGAAAATTAGCTGAACCCAAGGCAAACAGAATATCACCATTTTTCGGGTTGAGAGATTGCGCTTTTTTCAGACTAGCGATCGCCCCGTCAAACTCTTTAGTTTGCAGTTGCAATCCACCTAATAGCAACCACACTTTATCATTCCCAGGAGCCAGCTGACTAGCCAGCCGCGCTCGTGGCAAAGCTAATTCAACCTGTTGAAACTGAGCTAGTTGAGCCGCCTCTTGTGCCAGACTCAACCCCTGCTTTTCTAACTTTGCTGGATCTAGTTGGAGTGTATGGGGTATTAATGCCTGCGCGTTAGCGGCTTTTGGCATACTCCACAAACTACAGACCATTAGAAGAGAAATCAAACGAACATATTTAGGCACACTACCGCCTTTAAGCCACTAATCAAAGAATCTTTCAGCTAGCTTAAACGATCTCCGCTATTGACGGTAGCAAAATCTTACGTGATTAGCTCTTGACATCCCCATAACAAAAGCCATATATTAATAAGTAAGCACTTACTTATTTATGGCTCGTACACCCAGAATCACCAATCAGCAAATCTTAGAAGCGGCTCGTCAAGTTTTCTTGCAACAAGGATTTGGTGCTTCCACTTTAGAAATTGCTCAACAAGCTGGTATTTCTGAAGCTTCAATTTTCAAGCGATTCTCAACCAAAGAAGAATTATTTTTTGCGGCGATGGGAATTCCAGAAAAACCCTTGTGGGTGAACGAGTTGGAATCTCTTTGTGGCAAAGGCAATCTCAAAGAAAACCTAATCAATATTTGTCTCCAGATTATGGAATTCTATCGTGAGGTACTGCCTCTGATCATGATGCTGCGATCGCGAGGCAATGCGATCGCAGAACTTGGAAGTAAAGAACCAAGACCGATGCGAGATGTCAAAGTACTGACTGCTTTCCTAGAGTGTGAGATTAACCAAGATCGGCTTCGCCCTTGCGATCCTCAGATAGTGGCTCATATCTTACTAGGATCGCTGATGAACTGCGTTTTTTTAGAGCAGATATCGTCTCAAGTCAGTATACCAACAGCCGAATTACCAATAGGAACTTACTTAAATTCTGGAGATCGTGCTACAGAAATATCAGCATTTGTTCAGAGTCTTGTGGATATTGTCTGGCCAGGAATTGCACCAAGCCAGGATCAAATGAAAGGGATTAGGGATTAGGGAGTGGACATTGGGCATTGAGAAAGAGGAGGCAGAAGTTCTTTAATTTGGAATTTTGAATTAATTTCTCCTTCTGCTTCCCTACCTCTTCCCTACTCCCCATAAAAAAAATTGATGACTTTCGTCATACATCAGTCTGGAATTACTAGTGACTTTGGTCATACATCGGTTCTGACTTTTTGAGCAATAATTGGTATGTATGAATTTATACGACGAGGTAAATATTAGATATCTTGATGCCAAAACAAAAGCAACTGTTTAAATTACTGAATCGGAACCTAAGCAAAATATAACTTTAATCCAAATAAGGAGTTAATTTCATGTTGAAACCAAACCGTCTATCGATAGTTTTAGCTGCTGCTGCCCTGATCATTGTTCCCACTCTCTTGACTGCACCTGCAAATGCCCAGACGAAAGTCTACGTTGTTGGTGAACGCGATCAAAATTGGAACCGCGACGGCAGACCCAATCCTGTAGAAGTCAGAAACTCTAGCGGCAGGGATAATTGGAACCGCGACGGCAGACCCAATCCTAGAGAAGTCAGAAACTCTAGAGACAGGGATAATTGGAACCGCGACGGCAGACCCAATCCTGTAGAAGTCAGAAACTCTAGAGACAGGGATAATTGGAACCGCGACGGCAGACCCAATCCTGTAGAAGTCAGAAACTCTAGCGGCAGGGATAATTGGAACCGTGACAACCAATTTAATAGCAGAGTAGTCAGACTTGGTAATGGTGACATCAGATATCCCAACGGGCAAATTATTCCTGGTAGATCCATAGTCAGACTGCGTAATCAAGGTTACTTCAGACTTCCCAACGGGGATATTCTTCTTCCCAATCAGGAAATTGTTCCTGCTGGGAGATTAGTGAGAGTGCGTGATGATTACTTCAGACTTCCTGATGGATTGGTACTGCAAATAAACCTTTAAAACACTAAAAACTCAAAATCATTGTCAGTATAGGGCTACCAGGTTATAGTTTTAGCCGTGAATAACTAGCTTGGTAGCCGTTCTTTATAGACAAAATGGATATGAAAATTGATACACAAACTACCGTAGATTCCTCAGTTGTAGTTCCAGAGGTAAAGAAAAAAAAAGACAAACGTAATTGGTTCGCTTGGCTAATTGCTCTTTGCCTTTTAGGTGGAATTGGCTATGCCGTTTATTACCAAGTAACAGTTGTTCCCCGTCAAGAAGCCAGACGTAGGGTGCTGACAAAGCCTGTAGAAAGGCAGAGTTTAACAATCACAGTTTCAGCGAACGGAACGGTGAAACCTGAGAGGTCAATCAACCTCAGCCCAAAAAATTCCGGCATCCTGAAAAGTCTGCTGGCGAAAGAAGGAGATATCGTCAAACAAGGACAGATTGTTGCTTACATGGATGATTCCAACCTCCGGGGGCAACTCACCTCTGCTCAAGGACAATTGGCACAAGCCGAGGCGAATCTGCAAAAGGCGAAGGCAGGTAATCGTCCTCAAGATATTGCCCAATCACAGGGAGCATTAGACGAAGCCAACGCGAATCTGCAAAAGGTACAAACAGGGAATCGCTCTCAAGATATTGGCCAAGCACAGGCACGCTTGCAAAGCGCTCAAGCCGCCCTCCGCCAAGCAGAAGATGATTTTGTTCGTAATCAGCAACTTTACAATGCAGGCGGTATTTCCCTTCAGACTCTTAACCAAAACCGTTCCAATCGCGACAGCGCCCAAGCTAATGTAAATGAAGCACAGCAAGCATTGGGGTTGCAAAAAGCCGGGTCGCGTCCAGAAGACATTCAGCAAGCACAAGCTGTAGTCAAGCAGAGACAGCAAGCTTTGGCACTTGTGAAAGCCGGAACGCGCCAAGAAGATATTAACGCTACCCGCGCTCAGGTAACATCGGCTCGTGGTTCGCTGCAAAACATCCAAGCCGAAATCAATGACACGATCATTCGCGCACCTTTTGATGGCGTGGTGACAAAGAAGTTTGCCGATCCAGGTGCCTTCGTGACACCCACAACTGCTAGTAGTGAAGTAGCTTCTTCTTCTTCTTCTTCAATCTTGTCTTTAGCTTCAACAAATGAAGTTGTTGCAAATTTAGCGGAAACAAATATTTCCAAAATCAGCCTTGGTCAAAAAGTCTCGATTAAAGCAGATGCCTACCCAGGAAAAACCTTTGAAGGTAAAGTGAGCCAAATTGCTGCCCAAGCAATAGTAGAGCAAAACGTCACCAGTTTTGAAGTGAGAGTATCACTTTTAGACCCTCAAAGACTACTGCGGTCTGGGATGAACGCGGAAGTAGATTTTCAAGTCGGTCAAGTTGAAAATGTTCTCGTAGTGCCAACAGCCTCAGTGGTACGCCAAGAAAATGCCACAGGCGTGTTTGTGGCAGGAAAGAATAACAGACCTGTGTTTACTCCCATTGAGACTGGTGTCACCGCGAATAACTTTACCGAAGTTAAGTCTGGATTGACAGGAGACGAAAGGGTATTGCTTAGTTTCCCACCAGGATCGCGTCCGCAATCAACACCAAGAGGAGGAGTTTTCCCTGGTCTAGGTGGAGGTGGAGGAGCAGGTGGCGGTGGAGGAGGAGGAAGAGGAGGTCGTTCAGGCGGTGGTTCTGCTGGTGGTTCACCTTAAAGTTAGTTTTAAATTAATACGCTTGAGTTAAGGCTTAACTCTTGTCAAAATCAATTTTTTTAACGTAGACGCATTGGCGAAGCCTCTCCAAGAGTTGCGGCTTGCCGCAAAGGAAGAGAACGAAGAAATGCTTAACTCAATAGTATTGAGTTTTAAATAAAACCTTATGTTTAAGATGTTTAAGGGCTTTTATAAAGTTAAGAATACCCGCACAGTACCGTTGCTGGAAATTTTGACAATGGCGGCAGAGACTCTGTGGAGTAACAAATTACGCACAGGTCTAACTATGTTGGGCGTGATTATTGGGATTTCTTCAGTTATTGCGATTACTTCTGTCGGTCAAGGAGTACAAAAGGGGGTTGAGCAACAGATACAAGCATTGGGTACAGATGTGATCCAAATCTTGGCGGGTGCGGCAAGAAGTGGGAATGTCCGTCAAGGAGTAGGTTCTAGCAGTACCTTGACTTGGGAAGATGCTAAGGCGATCGCTACACAAGCGCCATCAGCACAGATGGTTTCTGCTTATCTCCAACGGTCTGCCCAAGTTGTATATGCAGGACAGAATACCTCAACAACCATTTATGGCACAGATTTGAACTACCCAGAAGTCAGAAATACCCACCCCCAACAAGGGAGATATTTTACTCAAGAAGAATTAGATACTGCCGCACAGTTTGCCATTCTTGGCCCCACAGTCCAAAAAACACTCTTTGAACAGGGTGTAAATCCGATCGGCGAGAAAATTCGGATTCAGGGCGAGGCTTATGAAGTCATTGGGGTGATGGAAGCTAAAGGTTCTCAGGGGCCGATGGATCGAGATGACCAGATTTTTATCCCTCTAACTACTATGTCGAAGAGACTAGTTGGGAACAATGCTCTGGTAGGCGTTTCTGTAAATGGAATTTTAGTCAAAGGCGCGAATCAGGAGCAGTTAGAAGCCGCTCAGTTTCAAGTTACCAATCTATTACGGCTGCGTCATAACATTTATCCGCCACAAGCTGATGACTTTCGGCTGACTAATCAAGCTGATATTGTTAGTACCTTTACTAGTATTGTGGGTTTATTTACAGTCATGGTGGTAGCGATCGCTGGAATTTCCCTGGTGGTTGGTGGCATTGGTATTGCTAATATTATGCTAGTTTCTGTGGTTGAGCGGACGCGAGAAATTGGGATTCGCAAAGCCGTAGGAGCAACCAATTCGGCCATTCTCAATCAATTTTTAGCTGAAGCGATCGTGATTTCCATTGTCGGCGGATGTATTGGGATGGCGACTGGGATTTTATTAGCTTTTGTAGCTGCAAGCATTTTCAAATTCCCGTTTGTAATTTCTTTCTTATCGATCATTGCTGGTTTTGTACTCTCGTTAAGCGTTGGCTTAATAGCTGGGGTTATTCCAGCACGGAATGCATCTAAATTAGATCCAATCAACGCTTTAAGAAGCGACTAAATAATTCCTAATTCCTAACTCCTAATTCTTATGCCAACAATGATTTGGATGGAATCCATTACTAAAACCTATCACTTGGGAGAAGTTAGTGTTCCCATACTCAAGGGAATTGAACTCTCTATTGAGGAAGGGGAATATGTCTCGATTATGGGTGCATCAGGTTCGGGTAAATCCACGCTGATGAATATTTTGGGATGTCTGGATCGTCCCACAACTGGAGACTATATTTTTGAAGGCAGAAACCTGACGACTTTTGATGATGATGAATTAGCTTATATCCGCAACCAAAGGATTGGTTTTGTGTTCCAACAATTTAATCTATTGGCGCGGGCAACAGCGTTGGAAAACGTTATGCTGCCAATGGTTTACGCTAACTTGCCCAAGCCAAAACGCCGGGAAAGGGCATTAGAAGCCTTAGAAAAGGTAGGACTAGGGGAACGCATAGCTAACCGTCCCAGTCAACTCTCTGGCGGACAACAACAACGGGTAGCGATCGCTCGTGCTTTGGTCAACCGACCTGCATTAGTTTTGGCAGATGAGCCAACAGGAGCTTTAGATACTGAAACTTCCCATGAGGTGATGAGTTTGCTGACTGAACTTAATGACCAAGGGATCACAATTGTGATTGTCACTCATGAACCAGATATCGCTGCTCAAACCCAAAGGATTATCCGAGTTCAGGATGGTTTGATTGTCGGCTAATTTGTTAATATCAACCATTTGAGGGGGATTTTAAAATTTAAACCTCTGTAGGTCAATCAGGATGAAAGTTTTTGATTGTATCCTCAAAGAAACCTAATTAATGACTACATCTAGATTATGAATTTCAGCTTATTTTTCGTGCATTATACCTGGATTACTGTAGCGTTGGCGATTCTTTTTCCAACTTTAGCAGGTGCAGCAACTCCCCCAAAAGCACAGAATTCCTCAAGCTCTGTACAAGTTCCCGATCGCCTCAACCCCAATCCCAATCCTCTGCAATTTCCTACCAAACCGGAGGAAGTAAAAATTCAGGCAACTGTGCCAATCAGTTTGGCACAGGCTTTAGAACTAGCAAAACGCAACAATCGAGACTTACAGGTAGCCATATTACAGCTAGAACGCAGTCGCTCGTCGCTACGTGAGTCTCAAGCTGCCTTGTTTCCTACTCTGGGACTCAACAGTAGTGTGACTAACAATGGGAATGGTTTTACACGCAATTCATCTCAATCCAGCACCTCTTTTAATGGTTCAGCACAACTGAATTATAATCTCTATACTTCTGGGAACCGACAAGCGACTATCCGAGCCGCAGAGGAACAGCTACGGGTAGATGAATTAAATGTTGAAAGTCAGTCTTTGACAATTGGGTTGAATGCCACGACTCAATACTACGATTTGCAACAAGCAGATCAACAAGTAAGAATTAATCAGTCTGCTGTGGCAAATGCCCAGGCTAGTTTGCGGGACACTCAAGCCAGAGAACAGGCTGGAGTAGGTACGCGGTTCGATGTGCTGCAAGCTCAGGTGAATTTAGCAAACGCCCAACAACAACTGACTAATGCTATCTCACAACAGCAAATTGCCCGTCGTCAGCTTGCCACGTTGTTAAGTTTGTCGCAGTCAGTTGATATCAGTGCCTCAGATCCTGTACAATTGGCGGGTCTTTGGTCGCAGACGGTAGAACAAAGTATTATCCAAGCGTTTCAAAATCGTCCAGAGTTGCAACAGTTTTTGGGACAACGTAATATTTCCGAGCAACAGCGACGACAGGCACTTTCACAGCTAGGGCCGCAAATTAGTTTGGTCGGCAACTACAACCTGCTAGATCGGTTTAACGATGGCGTCAGCATTACTGATGGCTATTCAGCCGGAATTCAAGGAAATCTAACTTTGTTTGATGGGGGAGCAGCAAGAGCAAAGGCGGCTCAGTCGAGAGCTAATATTGCGATCGCAGAGACTCAATTTGCTAGCCAGCGCGACCAAATTCGCTTTGATGTAGAACAGTACTACTCTCAATTGCAATCGAATTTAAATAATGTGCAGACTTCTAGTGTGGCTTTAAATCAAGCCAGGGAAGCTCTGAATTTAGCAAGGCTGAGGTTTCAAGCTGGTGTGGGCACTCAAACAGAGGTGATTGATGCTGAAAATGACCTGACAAGAGCAGAAGGTAATCGAGTCGCAGCTATTTTGGATTACAATCGCGCTCTAGCTAATTTACAAAGATCGGTAACATCCAGGGCTTCGCGCTAAGGCCAAATCATTAGACATCTGGTGAAATTAAATATGCATTATCCAGAAGCATTGTAGAGACATAGCATTGCTACGTCTCTACATTCTTTTTTACTGCAATGTCTATTAAATAAATGTATCTAAGCTGAGAACAACTATGGCACAGTAATTACTGCTACTGGGCAATGGGCTTTACTCAGAATTGCATCGACTCTATGACCGAAGAAAACGCGACCCGTAACCATTCGGATATTACTCCCCAGAATAATTAGGTTAACTTCCTGGGTTTTGGCAAACTTGAGGATTTCCCTTTCTGGGCTGGTTCCTTGAAGAATATAAGTTTTGACATCAGCACCCAGATTGCGGCCAATTGCTGCTTGCTGTTCGAGCATATCATGGGCAATTTCTTTCACTGGAGCTAGCGATCGCTGTTCGTAAAGAATATACTCAACCTGTGGCAAATTAATCACATTAACGATCATCACTAATGCCCCGGTTTGAGCTGCGATCGTACTTGCCATCTCTACGGCATTTTTGCTGTATTCTGTCCCCACCGTTGGCACCAGAATCTTTTTCAGCTGTTGTTGAGCGATGTTGCATATCTCGCCTTTGGGTTGGGGTAGGTGCGACTTCACCACCATTGTTGCACAAGGCGCTTCTTGAACAACCCGGTCAACAAGCAAATTGAACAATGCTTTTTGGGGCCTTATCTGTTCAGAAGCTCCCAGTACAATCAAGTCATAGTTTTTGTTCGCTTCATTCAGAATTACCTCCACTTTATTACGCCCAGACTCAGTTTTTGTTTGCAGGGCGGTATCAGCAGGTAACTGCATTTCCTCAGTGACAGAAGCTAGAGCTTGCTCGGCGGTGGTATCTTTAACTTGGGTTGCCTCCATTCGGCGGGCTTTGTTTTGAGGCTGCTTATCACTCAGGGCATATAGAGATGTAACTTCTATCGAGTTTTGGTGAGCCATGTAACCGACTAGTTGCGCCGCGAGTTGGATATTGGGGCCACCACTAGTAGGTATTAAGACACGCTGAATCTGCTTGATAAAGCTGCGGCTATCCTGTTCTTCTTGTTCCAAACGTCGAGCTTCCTCTTCACCCATAACCACTTTTGATAAAGTCCAGCGCAGCAGGGGTGGAGCCATTAGGGAAGTAACGATCGCTACCATGACAATAATCGAGTACATCTGGGGATTCAGCACTCCCAAAGATAAACCAATGGTGGCAACGACAATTTCCATCGCCCCGCGAGCATTCATCCCCGAACCCATCGCCAAACCTTCCCAGTGACTCAAGCCACCGACGCGAGAACCAAGGTAAGCACCTGTAAATTTGCCAACACAGGCAACAGCCAGAACAATCAAGCCAAATATCAACGTTTGAGGGACTAACAGAGTTAGTAAATTAACTTTCAAGCCAGCTGAGGCAAAGAAAATTGGCGCGAGAAAGGCTGCTGTGAAGACTTCTAACAGATGTCCCGCTTCATTGCTAAAGCGGCGGGATTGACCTGCCAGAATCCCCAGCACGAAAGCACCTAATGCTGCTTCTAGACCTAATGCGTGGGTAAGTGCTGCTGCCGAGAGGGAAAGAATCAGCACAACCGATATACTAGCGGCAATTCCGCCAACGTAGTCATCAACCCACCGCAAAATCTGATCTACAATGGTACGCCCGATTGTGAAAGCGATCGCTAGAAACAATACCGCTGCACTCACAGAATGGAAAATTGTCCCAAGGTCAAATTTGCCGCTACTAGCTAAACCTGAAACCACAGAAAGTAAAATCCAGCCGATGGTGTCGTCAGTCATCCCAGCAGCTAAGGTAACTTGACCAATGTCACGGCGAATCAGGTTTAAGTCCATCAGCACCTTAGCAATCACTGGTACTGCCGAAATACTCATTGCTGTGGCGATAAATAGACTAAATACCAGTCGCTTATCTGGGTCGGCTAAAAAACTATCTGGTAATAGCCAGCCCAGTCCAAATCCGGTGATAAACGGGACAATAATTCCGCCTAGTGAAATCAGCAGAGCCGTTTTACCCTTACGAAGAATCAGCTTGAGATCCGTCTCCAACCCAGTCACAATCAGCAAAAATAACACGCCTAACCAAGAAATCACCGAAAGTAAATTAGACTGTTCTTGACTTTTGGGAAAGATCAGCGCTTGTAAGTCTGGAAGCAGCAAACCAAATAGAGAAGGGCCAAGCACCACACCCGCCAGTAATTCCCCAACAACAGGCGGTAGGTTAATCCGGCGCATCAACTCACCTAATCCCCGCGCTACCAGAAGCAATAGTGACAGTTGCACCAGCACCAATAGCAGTTCATGATGACCGAGAGGTTTAATTACACCGTCACCTGCTACTTTCTGTGCAGCGAGTACAGGCACTAACATTAGGGACAGGTTTTGCATATAAGCGTCCAAAGGTTGGATTACAAATTTTTAAGCGGTTGTTCAAGTAAATCCTGAAAATGTTTACTTTTACATCGGTCTAGGAGCTTAAACTGTCATTGTCATTCTTAATTAACGGCAAGATTATCATGCGCGATCGCCCGAAGAGGTTGTTTGAAAAGTAATTGGGCGATTTCCAATCGCTAGGGCTAGTATTCATTGAGACTTATTTTCGAGCGCGAACAAAGAATTTTGTAGTGTCTTCCCAAATACCTTGTTCGGTTGCTAGTTTCTCAATTTCTGCTTTGTACTCAACATGCAACTGATTTAATTGCTCTGGTGATAATTTTGACAGCAGTGGATTACCTTTAAAATTTATATTAATTGCTGTCATAGATAATCTGTTATCCCTAAGAGGGCGATAACGTCCTGATGGCTCAATCTTAATTTCGATATCTCTAAAACCTGCTTGATTGAGCAAATTTCGACATTTTTCGGGAGTCCCAAGTGGTTCAAGGATATGTGGTAGCGATACGCCTAAAACTCTAGCGTAGATCCTCTGCTGAAGAAATGCCATAAAAGCAGTTTCGGGAGGACAGGTAAATGCCACAAACCCTCCTGTTTTCAAGAAGCGATACCACTTTTGCAAAGTAGCAAGGATATCAGGAAAAAGTACAATTGCCTCGCAGCAAAAGACAACATCAAAACTACTATCACTAAAGTTGAAATCTTCTGCATCTGCCTCAATCAACTCGATGTTTTGTAATCTTGCTGTTGCAATTTTTTGTCTTGCTTGATGCAACATTCCAGGGGTCATGTCAATTCCAATCACATAGCCCTCTGAACCAACTTTTTCAGATGCAGGAATTGCAACTAAACCTGTTCCAGTCGCCACATCAAGGATTTTCTGTCCCGAATGTAGCGTCACAAATTCAAGTAGAATCTTGGCTTCTAGAGGATGGCGAGTACCTTCTTCATGGTCATAAGTCGTTCTACTACCATAAAATTCTTTTAGTTGCTGCTTATAACTATCTAAATCAGTCATAACCAAATGTCAAATTTTCTCCACTTTATAGTAACTCTTGTTGTGATATTGAGTTGCTCACTGCTGAACCCAACCCTGACAGCACAAGCCGCGACTGGTGCGATGTCTACGACGGGATACGCCTACGCTGTTTACGAACAACGGATAATCCATAGTCCAGATGGGATCGGCAAATATTATATGGGGCGAGAAATTGCCAAAGTTATGGGATATACGGGCGCCAGCTGGCTAGAACGTCCAAGCCGAGAGGGAGAAGAACAGCCAAGCAAGGTAGTCAATGTCCTCAATCTGAAACCTAATGATGTGGTGGCGGATATTGGTGCTGGTACAGGTTACTTAAGCTTTCGCATCGCGCCGTTATTAACAGCAGGTAAGGTGTTGGCTGTAGATGTTCAGCCAGAAATGTTAGAAATCATTGATTTGTTCAAAAAAGAGAAAAATATCACCAATGTTGAGCCTGTTTTGGCAACCCTTACCGACCCGAACTTACCACCTGAAAGTGTCAATTTAGCTCTGATGGTGGATGCTTATCATGAACTTGAGTATCCCCAAGAAGTGATGCAAGGAATTGTGAAAGGACTTAAACCAGGTGGTCGGGTGGTTTTGGTTGAGTACCGGCGTGAAAATCCCTTTATTATGATTAAAAAACTCCACAAAATGACTCAAAAGCAAGTCCGTAAAGAAATGCAAGCTGTTGGTTTAGTTTGGCGGGAAACTAAAAATTTGTTACCTGAACAGCATTTAATGGTCTTTGAGAAACCTGATTATAGCGATTTAGTGACAAAATGAGGCTTGGGCGGTAGGTCTGTAGAAAAATATGCACTAAGAGGTTGTTTTAAAAGTGGTTAGCTGTGATTTTCAGCACATCTTGATCCCCCCTAGCCCCCCTTAAAAAGGGGGGAAAACTTCTTAAAGTCCCCCAATTTATCGGGGGATTTAGGGGGATCTAAAACTTTTTGCTACCAACAACAGGACTTGTTCATTCATCCTCTAAGTCATAATAAAGTAAGACTCCTTGCCAGAGCAGAAAATCATGGTCAACCTATCACTCAAGCAGCGAATTCCCCCTTTAGAAAATGGCGATCGCCTGACTCGCTACGAATTTGAACGACGCTATCAAGCAATGTCCCGTCATCAAAAGGCAGAATTAATTGAAGGAGTTGTATACTTGGCATCCCCATTACGCTTTGAAAGTCATGCTGAACCACATGGTCATACAATCACTTGGTTAGGAGTTTATGAAGCATCAACCCCTGGTGTGAGATTGGGAATTGAGCCAACAGTCCGCTTAGATCGAGACAATGAACCGCAACCCGATGGAGTGCTATTAATAACGCCAACATCTCAAGGACAATCTCGTTTGAGTCATGATGATTACATCGAAGGTGCGCCAGAACTCGTAATAGAGATAGCAGCTAGCAGTGTTGCTATTGATTTACATGACAAGAAAAAAGTCTATGGCCGTAATGGGGTAAAAGAATACATTATTTGGCAAATATTTGAAAATAGATTAGATTGGTTTCGCCTGGAACAAGGAGAATATATGTCTTTAGAAGTGGATGCGGATGGAATTATCAAAAGTCAAGTATTTCCTGGTTTGTGGTTATCAATGTCAGATTTACTTGCTGGCAATATGCAGCAAGTATTGACTGTATTGCAGTTGGGATTAAATTCGCCAGAACATCAAATATTTGTGCAGCAGTTGTCTGGGGAAGGAAGATAGTTAATCAGAATTCAGGAGTCAGAATAGTTAAAGACTCAGGAAAAGATTTGATGAAGATTTTGACATCAGTCTATTTTTTGGGGAATGAGGCTGGCGCTTTTTGTTGCACTATCCCAAACAATCCAGCTAATAGAATTATCTAAATCATCGGGGCTATTTGAAACTTTAAAATATAGCTTTTCTGCGCCTTTAGTTTCAATGGCAAAGTCGGCATTTTGAGCATAAACGACTATAAAACCTTTGTCTCGCAAACAATACATCGCCCAGGCTTTCAATGATTGCTTGTATGGTTCGTGTGGAATTGGCGGTTTTGTGATTGTGTCTTCAATTAATTGAAATCTTTGTATGAGTTTCGCGGTCATAGTAGATACTTTTGTTATTACCCTTAAGTTAACTAGCTTCTGGATCGCAACGAATTTCAATCATAAAGCCATCTGGATCGTAAAAATACACTCCTCTACCAGTAGGACGAGTGACTGGGCCGTATGCGATCGCTATTTTATTTTCTCCGATCACTGTCACCGCGCGATCGAATAACTGCGGATCGATGTCAAAGGCTAGATGGTACGCTCTGGTGAAGGTCTTTTCTGGGTCTGGATTTGGTGGTGATAATTGTGGTTCCCCAAATAAATCTAGAATTGTACCATCCGGGGTGATGAAGTTGGCTACTTTCCCAGATGCGACAAGTTCCACCAGAGTTGCGGGTACTTCGTCCCCTGTGAGTTCGTGCAAACCCAAGATAGTGCCATAAAAGTAGCGGGACGCTTGCATATCCTGGACGTTGAGGGCAATGTGATGCACTTTACGCAGATTTCCTGGCGCAAGGACACTGTTCACTGATTGGGTGCTAGATAGCATAATCAAATAAAATCTCAATACTACGATAGAAGTTGAACTTTTTTTTAAAGTTTACTATTCCTAATAAAAATCTATCATGGCTTTTGATTATTCTTTAGACTTTAAAAATATCGATTTTCGCCAACACCCGGAACTCTATCGTGTTGGCAAGGGTGAGCAGGGTGTGCTTTTGGTAGAACCATACAAATCAGAAATCCTTCCTTACTGGCGGTTCAAAACTCCTGAGATTGCTAGAGAGTCGAGTGAAAAAATCTACGAGATTTTTCTTGATTATTTAGATAAAAATGATTTTGTCGGCGCAGATATGGCACGGAAATTTATCCAAATGGGTTATACTCGCTCTCGCCGTTATGCTAATCATAAAAGCGGCAGAAAGTATAAACAAAATTCGGAAGGTTCCGGTTCCAAAAAAGAAATTCTTCCTTATGAAGTAGACCCAGTGAAAGCGGAATCAGCAGCAATATTTAAAGCCAAGTGGATACAAGCAAAGACAAATGATAAATATCAAGAGCTTTTAGCCAAGCATAAGCAGATGTATAAAGTAGATTAGCTGTCTGTCAAGTTGAAACTTATTTTTGCGATCATCTTCGTGTTGCTCTTGAAGACTTGTGAATGAGTCTTTGATCCTCGTGAACGTGGTATTGTCACCAACTAATTTTAGATTAACGCGATCGCATTTCTGACTTTTCACGTTATGTGGAAAAGTCCACCGAAAACCTAACCCCCTAACCTCCTTTCCGACGCGGTAAGGGGTAAAATTCAAAGTCTATCCCCTAAAAGGAGAGAGAAATAGAAGTGAGGTTTCCACAGTAACCTTCACCGTATTATCGCCGATATTCGTCGCCACAATCGCCGATTAGCTGATATAAATCGCGTGATTGGCGAGATACTGCATTGATGCGATCGCGATCGTCAGCATCTAAACTAAAACTAAATACTTTAGCGTTATCTTCTATATGTTCAGATACGCCAAGTCTAGCACCAACTATCACACCTCCCACAGTTGGCTGATCTAAAATGTAACGCACCGCTACGTTGGAAATGCTTACCCCATGCTTATTACCAATTTCCTTCAGGATAGCCAGCAACTCTTGAAATAATTGCCAACCACCCCAAGCATCGATCATATTTTTATATTTTTTCAAACTAGCAGTAGCTAGATCAATTCCTCGCGGTTCCGGTTTACCCAAATAGTTTTCTGATAACAAAGCGCCGCACAGTGTACCGTAAGTAAAAAGCTTTATGTCATGCTTTTGACAAAACTGCACCATATTAACTTCGGGACGGCGATCAACAAGGGAAAATTGTACTTGGTTAGAAACTATTTTGATACCTGCTTCGGTAATAATCTTCAAGTTTTCCGTGTCAAAATTAGTTAAACCTAGATGCTTAATTTTACCCTCAGTCTGAAGTTCTGCCATATATTTGAGGGCATCCAGGTAATTTTTATCCTGATATTCCCACCAATGAAATTGCATCAAATCTAACGATTGCACATTCATCCTTCTCAGGGAAATATCAATATTTTCCTCGACAAGTTTTTTCGTCATTTTGCCTGGACGAGGCACCCATTTTGTAAAAGCCTGCACCTGAGATAAAGCATCTTTCCCACGAGTATCAATTAGTTGACAGCGAAACTCACCAATAAAATCTTCTGCCGGGCCATAATGATCTGCTAAATCCCAAGTAGTAAAACCTGCATCTAAATATTGAAACATAGTCTCAATGGCAGCTTGGGGACTAATCCTTCCGTGTGCGCCAGAGACTTGCCACATACCATTTAAGATGCGGCAGATGTTTAAATCAGGAGTGAATTGGAGACGGCTAGCTACGGGTAAGTTCATTTTCAAGTTTAGGAGTGAGAAGAGTTAATGATTAGTGAGTTGACAAGCGGGTTTTTACAGCCTTCTTCATTTTATTATGAATGATTTCGGACTGTAAGAGTTAATAACTACTAAAGTCTTAACTCCCAATTCCTAACTTTCTAACGCCAGCCTTTTTCAGCTTGTTCGAGAACGTAAGCAGCAACGTCTTGAATTTGCTGTTCAGTAAGACGCTTTTTGTAGGCTGACATATTATTTTTACCATTGGTAACTATAGATGTAACTGCCTCTATTGAATCCATACCATACTTTTTCAGGGCTTGCTTTTTAAGATTTTTACCTCGCCTGATTATGTTGTTACCGTTGATATGACAACCAGCACAATGAATACTAAATATTTGTTCACCATTAACTGTGTCTGCTGCACTTGCAGGTAAAGTAAAAGTACTGATGAATAACCAAAACGTTACTAATACTAATGTGAGTAGTTTTTTCAATTAACTTCTCCAGATGTTGACATACTGGTTGCAGGCATAAGTATCATAACCAATACTAGAGGGATTCAAAGTCAGTTGTAAATCCCGCAAAATTTGCACAATCTTCTTGAAAAGCCTCTGCATCGCTAACATCCTCAATTTTATAGGACATGATGCGTGTACCATCTGGCATTTTTTTGGAACCAATCAATTCACCTTGATATTTCGCTGCGATCGCTTTAAAATCAGTACCATAAAGCTTCCAGGCATCACCCGAACAAGTAATATTTACTCGCCACATATATCACTCTCAATTACTACCACTAAATATTCATCATCTCACAAATCGGCAACATGCTACACATCACCTCTTTGGGACTGGAATTTTCTATCTAAAGGAAGTGCCTAGCTCAATCAGGCTACGCCATAATGTGTGTGTAGGAACATCTCTAGATAATTTTATCCAAATTAGTTAAATCCCAAGAGTTGAAAATGCCTAACAATATCAAACAACAAATTCAAGCAGACCTGCAACAAGCTAAAGAAACCGGACAATTAAGAACTGACCGGATTCGAGAAATTGTAAAATCCGCAGTTTCTCAAGTGGCGTCTGAGTTTAAACAAGGTTCTAGTGAAGTTCGTAGCATTGTGAGAGATGCAGTTTCTGCTGTAATTGAAAACTTCCAAGAAAAAGGTAGCGAACTCAAAGAAAAAGGTACCGAACTCAAAGATGAAGTGACAGCTTCGATTGAAGGAGCGCTGGAAGGAATTAATAGTCAAAGACACGAAAACATTGCTAAAACTCAGATAGATATAAAGCGGCTACAGGCTCAACTGGATGGTGAAGAAGAACAACTCCAGCAAGAGGTTGATGTAATCTTGGCAGAGATTGAAGAGACGGGTAAGGAAAGACCTGCGAGTACCAAAACTGCAATTGATTCTGCTGTCAATGCTATTAAAGATAGTGATGAAGTAGGATTGTTAAAGAAACGTTACGCGCAACTGCAAGCGCAGCTAGCCATTGTTCGAGCTAACTTAGCTGCACGCTATGGCGGACGTTCTATGGAAGTTCAAGATTATCTAGACGAGGCTAAACACTGGTATGATAAAGCTCGTCCTCAAGCAGAATCTATGGCTGTGCAGGTAGAAGAAAAGCGATCGCAACTAGAAGATAAACTGGGTGAAGCTGGTACCTCTCTAGCAAGAAAAGAGCGCCAAATCAAACAAACGTTAAGAGACTTACTCTTAACCGCAGCTGACTTGTTCAAAGATAAAGAACCTGCTGATAAAGAACGGGAGACTATTCATAAATAGACTGCTTTGGCGTTTAATTGACTTAGAAAACTAGGGTGGGCAATTTCCACCCTATTTTAGTTTGTTGATAAAATTTAATTACAGTCGGGGCGCACATCTGTACGCCTCTACTGTAATTAGGAAAAATATCTCGTTCTCAGTCTCTGACTGGGAATGCATAATGAGAGGCTCCGCCTCTTGACTTGCGGCAGAACCGCAATGAGGTACATTTCCAGCCAGAGACTGGAAACGAGGTTTTAACGGCAGATTGCATACATAAAAAGTGGTGCGTTACGGTGTAACACCTAACGCACCCTACTTAATTAGAAGTCCCTAAAATTAATCTTGCGTATTAGTAAATACGTCCTTCTTGATTAACTTGTTCTTCATGCTTGGCGATAACCCAAATTGCATGAATACTACCGGGAAGCCAGCCTAGAACTGTTAGCAAAATGTTGATAAACAGAGTCGGGCCAACTCCAACTGTCAAGAAAACGCCTAACGGGGGAACTAACAAACCTAGAAGAAAACGAACTAATTTCATGATGTTACAACTTTGTGATTTTGTTTAATTACATTCATTTGCGGATGGCGAATTAGGAAATCCACCTTCGGAGATTTTATGTAGGCTAGAAACGTGATCTAACTGGCACTTATACTCCTTCTAACTTATCTAGAAGAAGGTAATTCAGCTTGATTCTTTACATCACCACCACTAGTTAAAAGGTTTCTTTCAACAAAGTAGTTGTTAATGAAGGTGTTAGCAAAAGTTAGAATTACTGGACCGAGAATGAAACCAATAATTCCGCGAACTGCGAACCCAGGAACTAGCACTGCTGCTAACCAGAAACACAAACCGTTGACGATGAGCGAAAATGCTCCAAATGAGAGAAAGTTAAGTGGCAGAGAAAGAGCAGACAGAACTGGTTTAACTGAACCGTTAATTAGACCAATTACTAAAGCGGCAATTAAAGCTGCGGGGAAATTAGCAATATTAACGCCTGGAACAACTAAATCAACAATCAACAGGCTCAAAGCTGTGGCTAGGGCGGTTAAAAATGGAGTCAACATTGTTTTTACCTAATAACTAGAGATGTTTTGTTTACAACTTCTTATATCATCTTTAACTATCTGCTAGGGTTTCACCTCTCTTGCAAGATAGAATTTCCTTCTACCATTAGGTCTATCATTGAGAAAACTACATGGGTTCTCAATACATCGTATGGGCGCACATCTCTACACCCATACATTTAGACATAGGAGTAGAGACGTAGCAGTGCTACGTCTCTACAAGGGTTCTGGATAACGCATATTACTTTGTGGAGATGTCTAACGTATTGCAATATTTTTAAGGGTGCATTAAACAAATTTAACGCACCCTTAAAATTTAAGATTAATTTAATGTCACACCGCAAAAATCACTCAGATTTTCCCGACTCAGGCTTATAGTAAAGGGCTGATTTATATAAGACTTGTTCTTGATGGGTTTGTAAAGTGCAATCAGACAAAGGGTAAGTTACACAAGTAACAACATAACCAGCCTGGATTTCGCTTGGACGGAGAAACTTTTGCTCACTTTGATCAACATTACCACTAATAAGTTTCGCAATACACGCAGAACATTCGCCTTGTTTACACCCAGATGGGAGGCGGATACCAGCTTCTTCCGCCATATCGAGAATATATTGATCATCTGGTACTGGAATGGTGCGATCTAATCCAAGTGTAGGATTGATAAATCGAACTTGATAAACTGCCATCTGTTGTTTCTAATTATTGCTTAATTGTTTTCATCGACAAACTAATCCGTTTGAGTTTCTCGTTGATTTCTAACACCTGCACTTTGACTACTTGTCCAACTTTGACCACTTTGTTGGGATCGTCTATAAATCTATCAGCAAGTTGGGATATATGCACCAAGCCATCTTGATGTACGCCGATATCGACAAAGGCACCGAAGTTGGCGACGTTCGTCACAATTCCCTCTAGTTCCATTCCCACCTTTAAGTCTCTGATTTCCTTAATTCCTTCTCTGAAGGTGGCATACTTAAACTCAGCACGAGGATCTCTACCTGGTTTTTCTAGTTCGCTGAGAATGTCTCGCAGTGTGGGTTCGCCGACGCTATCGGTAACGTATTTCTTCAGGTTGGTCTTTTTGAGTTTTTCGGCAATTTGTGTCACCTGATTTAATGGCACATTTAGATCAGATGCGATCGCTTCTACTACAGAATAACTCTCTGGATGCACTGCTGTATTATCTAATGGGTTGTCACCGCCGCGAATCCGCAGAAAACCCGCTGCTTGTTCAAAGGCTTTCGGCCCCAATTTGGCAACTTTCAACAGTTGTCGGCGATTTTTAAAGGCTCCATGCTGGTTGCGATGGCTGACAATATTATTAGCTACTGTTGCCGTAATCCCAGAGACGGATGTCAGAAGTTCTTTGGAAGCGGTGTTTAAGTCTACGCCGACGTAGTTCACGCAGCTTTCTACAGTGTCATCCAATTTCTTTTTCAACAACTTCTGATCGACATCGTGCTGATATTGTCCCACACCAATGGATTTGGGATCGATTTTCACCAGTTCTGCCAAAGGGTCTTGTAAACGGCGACCGATGCTAATCGCACCACGCACAGTAATATCTAAATCGGGAAACTCTTCCAGTGCTACAGTACTCGCAGAATATATAGATGCGCCAGACTCATTCACCATTACCTTAACTGGTTTGCGTTCTATGGTTTCTAAAATTTGCGTGACAAATTCCTCTGTCTCGCGGGACGCTGTACCGTTACCGATGGCGATTAACTCAATTTTGTACTTTTCAATCAGATTTTTGACAGTTTGTGCCGCTTTGAGTCGTTGTTCAGCCGCTTGGTGGGGAAATACCGCTTGGTATTCCAAAAATTTTCCAGTTTGGTCGAGGACTGCAACTTTACATCCAGTTCTAAATCCAGGGTCTATCGCCAGCGTGGGTTTCATCCCTGCTGGTGCAGACAGCAGCAACTCCCGCAGATTAGTTTCAAATGTTTTGATTGATTCTATGTCTGCATAAACTTTATTCTCAGAAATTACCTCTCCCATGAGAGAGATTTTCATCAAGCGGTTGAATGCATCCTTCAACATCGCCTGATAAAAATCCCGAATTGTCCGAACTTTGGTTTTAATTTCTTTCGACTCCAGATAGTAAAGTACCGTATCCTCATCGAAAGCAATTTCAAAGCTTAATATTTTTTCAGTTTCACCCCGACACAACGCCAGCATATTGTGAGGTGCAATATTTTTTACCCGAATTTGATAGTTACGGTACATCTCAAATTTGGTTGTACCTTCAGGATAATCATCTTTGATGCGGGAGACAAATACCCCTTCTGCTAAAAGATAGTCGCGGATATATGCGCGTAACTCAGCTTTTTCAGCTACTTCTTCCGCCAAAATATCAGCAGCACCTTTGAGTGCTTCTTCTGCTGTTTTTACTCCCTTGGTTTCCGAAATATACTTAGCTGCTGCTTCCTCCAGAGAAGCCGTTGCAGCATTTTTGAGATTTAGCGACTTGATGAACTCTGCTAGTGGTTCGAGTCCTTTCTCTCTGGCGATAGTGGCGCGGGTGCGTCGTTTTGGTCGATAGGGTAAGTATAAATCCTCAAGTTCGGTTTTTTGTAAGCAGGATGAGATTTTGGCTTTGAGTTCATCTGTAAGTTTACCTTGTTGAGCGATCGCACTTAAAATCACCGATTTTCGTTCTTCCAGTTCTGTTAAATAAGTATATCGATCAGCCAGTTCACGTAGTTGCACTTCATTCATCTCATCGGTGCGCTCTTTGCGGTAACGTGCAATAAAGGGAATTGTTGCACCCTCCGCCAAAAGTTCCAGCGCGTTTTGCACCTGATGGGATTTGAGGTTTATTTCAGTTGCCAGTAGTTGAGGAATGTTCAGCATTAGGTGTCTAAAATGAAAATGCTACTTCTAAAGGTAATATGCTAGATCCTTATCCTGGCGCAAGGCCAAAGTTTTAAGCTAATTTACCTTATGATTGCTCACAAGAGTGCAATTAGCGAAATAGACAAAACCCACCTACGCAAGTTTTAAACCTTTTCAATCTGTGTAGATGAACAATAGTTTGTATAGCTGAGTCGGGAAAACGGCAAAAGTAGCGTCACCGGAAGGAATTGTCTGTTCCTAAACACTACGCGATTTGGTGTAACTTCTCGTACCTACTTTTAAAACTTGCTACGCATACCATCGACCACACAAAAAAGATCTGTCAAGCTTTTAGGCGCTTCATCTGTCACAATAATTATTCCAATTGGCGTAATATAGAACGTTGCGTAATCTGGACTTTCTATAATATTTATTTCGAGCGACTGTTGTAGCTAAAACCTTATTGGATGTAGAATTAACAACACTTCCAAAAAATTTGTTCTAAAAACACTACAACCTTTAGTTCAGAGGTTATAAAAATGCCTTTGTTTTTCTTGATACCACTATGTACTGCTTTAGCTACTGGCTACTTCTTCAAAAAGAGTACTGATGAAATTGCATATCTTGCAGGTGTATTTGCAGCTATTAGCTTGATTTTAAGTCTAGTATTAGCACCTTGGCAGATTCAGTTTGGATTGTTAATCATTGTCTTCGTCATTACCAACAGACTTTTGCAGGATAATGAGTCCAAACAATAGGAAAACAACCTAGAGAAACCTCTACCCCGCTGAGAAAACTTGGCGAACTACTAGTTCTGTCTGAATCTATCTGAATTTGGATGGAGATTTTTGTCGATAGATAGAAAACAAATTCAGACTCGCCATTGTCATTTATAAATTCTTGCTGTAATTTAATGTAGTTTTGGCGCTGTATTGTTCAGTATAAGCACTGCTATTCAAGTTTCAATTTTGCTTTCGCAAACTCTTAGCGTTGCATTTATCGAGTCTAATACTAAGTCCCTACTTTTAGAAGTTTAATACCTAGAAACTGCTTCATCAAATGTACAAATTTTCAAAACAAAAATTCATATAGAGGAGAATTTTTATTTTATGAAGTTTTTGTTTAAGTGTATTTTCAGTAGATAAATTTTTGATAAAGTATAGCGATAAATTTGCAACATGCCTTTATCGTGGTATTCTAGTAAGTAATTACATGTAACAATAAATTTGGAGAAAAAAACCCTAGTTAAAATTACGAGGAAGGATCAAGCAAACCTAATACTAAATAGTTTAGAAATATCTCAAATTCAATCCAAGCAACTTCAGCTCGAAGTTAATTAGCCAAAGCTAATTTGCATTAGTTATTTTGTGTAAAAGTTTCCATTTGGACATTCAGTAAAATTTTCTATAAACCTGTAAAGCGCATTACTGTAGATTGATTCATCTATCTCTCTATGATTTATGCAGCCAACCAGACTTGTATTACTTATTGTGTTCTCATGTCCAAAAATAACACGTATACACAGTCCATTTGAGTAAAGATTTTTATGAATCGGCTTAATTGCCAGCCGAGATTACAGATATATCTGTGAGCCGGGAGAAATTTTATGATATATCAGTAAATTAATCAACTTTCATGGAGAAAATAGAGAACATTTATCAATCCAGCTAGGTTTTATAGCTTGAGAAGATCAATAGTATCTTCAACAAGATTTATACAGCAGGATACAACTGATGAAAGTTAATAAATGGATTAATCAAAAATTCTGGCAATCCATTTTTATTCGTTTAGGTGCATCTATTAAATATGTGGGTGGAATCGGAGTTCAGCATCAGCGATGTCTACGACGGGCTACGCCTAAGCGCACTGCTAAACTTTGTGTAGAGAGAATTTGAGGGCTTTGCCCTCATACTTCGCTATGTCTGCATCCACTATGACCTAGATATTGCGATCGTTTCACTAAAAGTAGTATTGCAGCAAAACTGGCTAGCACGAAAAATATCTGTAATTTACAGTTGGGTAAACTCTAAATTGATTGTGCCAATTGCCAAGCAATAAAACTGGTTTGCTTGGGAGTATAACCCAGTCAAACAATTGAACGTGCTTTACTCAGAATCATATCGAACGCTGCGATGATAGAGCAACCATCCTGGAAATTGTATAGTATTTAGTTTCTAACTCTAGGACATGATCTTTAACGGTCATTTTGATATCAGTCCCTTCAACATAGCCTTCCTAATTTTGTTGTCTATTTACTGAAGTGGAGGTCGAATTGCAGAGAAGGTGTTGCCGAGATATGAAACGTTCAAAACAACGGGCTTTTTACTGTCTGGTTCATACCCACTATCTCGATTAAGGCAAAGTACTATGAAATCTATGTCGCAAATTTCAGACTTTAAAATAATTCCTTATATCATCCTCTTTGTCAGTATTGTATTTAGTATTTGTGGGCAATTGCTGATGAAACATACCATGAGTAGTACAAATGAGGGAGTATTTACTTGGGGATTTATTCAACAATTAGCATTAGCTATTACTGTCTATTGCTTAGGAATAGTAAATTGGATATTAGCTCTACGCTCTGTAAAGTTGAGCATTGCTTATCCACTGACTAGTTTAAATTATGTGGGAATATTTTTCGGTTCATACTACTTTTTTCATGAAGTGATTACACGAACTCGAATAGAAGGAGTTATCACTATTTTTATAGGTATTCTTTTAGTAGTTAATCCGATCAAAAAGTTAAAATTTAGATGATTTTATAGTTATTTATACCACAAAATTGCAAAATGAGTATCTTTACTTGGCTAAATTTAATACTTGTCGTTTTGTTTGGAACAACAGCGCAACTCTCACTCAAGTATGGACTTCACATTTCTAGCCCTACTAAGGGAGAAAGCGGATCTCTCAAAAATCTCTTATTATCTCGTTATTTTTTGATTTGGTTTATCTGCTATGCATTTATGACTATATTGTGGCTTTATGTATTGCGGACAATTCCTTTAAGTCAAGCGTTTCCAGTTTTAGGATTAATGTATGCACTTGTACCAATTGCTTCTCACTATATTTTAAAAGAGGAGGTTGTGTTTAGCCAGTGGTTAGGAATTTCCATTATTATAAGTGGCGTAATTCTAGTTGTAAATTAATAGCTTAATAGGGAAATAATCAGGTTATTAATATTAATAATTTCTGAATATAATCCTCAAAAACATCTTCATCAAATCTAAATTTAATTTATGAATATAGGCATCATTGGCGGAGGCATAACTGGGCTGGTATTAGCTCAACGTCTTTCCCATCAAGGACATACAGTCACTGTCTTCGAGAGCAACAAGCAGCTTGGAGGACTTACCACCTATCATGATTACGGGTTATTTACCTGGGATCGCTTTTATCACGTTATCCTACCTTCTGATACTCACTTAATAAATTTTCTCAGAGATATTGGTCTTGGAGATAAACTGCGTTGGCATCGAAGTTTAACAGGATTTTATGAGAATAAAAAGTTTTATTCTATTAGTAACACTATAGAGTTTCTGCGCTTTCCTTTATTTGGACTTATAGGTAAAATCAGATTAGCTTTTACTCTCTTGTATGGTTCACGCCTTAATAACTGGCGGCGCTTAGAGAAGATTTTAGTTGAAGATTGGCTATTGAAACTCAGCGGTAAAAACACATACGAAAAGCTCTGGAAACCTTTACTTTTATCCAAATTAGGAGAAAACTATAAGCGAATATCAGCAGTTTTTATCTGGGCTTATATCAAACGACTATTTTCAGCGCGGGATTCTTCATTAAACAAAGAACAACTTGGTTATGTTTCAGGCGGTTACAAAACTGTTTTTGACCATATAGAAAAATTAATTTACGCGGCTGGAGGTCATATCCACACAGGTGTTGCAGTGGAATATATCGCACCTCATCCAGGGGGTGGAATGTGGGTAGAATATCAGGGTAAAAAGGAGCATTTTGATAAAGTAATATTTACTGGGCCAGTGAATATTCTGCAACAGGTTGCTGCTAATGAACTGGTGAAAGTTTCAGACACTGGTGAAACAGTAGAATACTTGGGTGTAATCTGCATGGTACTTATTACTCGTAAGGCTTTAGTTCCTTATTACGTAGTAAATATTGCCGATAGAAATATTCCTTTTACCGGAGTCATCGGTATGAGCAACTTAGTTTCTTTGCAAGAGACAGCAGGATATCACATCACATTCCTACCAAAATATATACTTTCCACTGACCCATTGTTAAAAGAGCCAGATGACGAATTACGCCAAATATTTTTCCAGGGTATACGTTTAATGTTCCCAGAACTCAAAGCAGATGACATTGTGGCAGCACACATTAATCGAGCTATTAAAGTACAGCCACTACAAGTTTTAAATTATTCAAGTTTTGTTCCAAAAGTGAGTACAGAAAACGATGATTTTTTCGTCGTCAATACCTCACAGTTGGTCAATGATAGCGTTAATAACAATGCAGTTGTGCGACAGGTCGATGAATTTCTCAAAAAATCAACATTACTGAATTCTTGAAATGTGAGTAATGATAATTTATTTTAAAAATCACACGAGGTCTTTATGAGTCTTTTTGTTCTTTTACCCGCATATAACGAGCAAGAATCAATTCGACCCTTGTTCAAAAGGTTTCAGACATTGCAGCAAATCTTTAATATGGAGATAGAACTGATTCTTGTTGATGATGGCAGTAGTGATACAACTGCTCAGACTGCTTTAGAAGAATCTCAATCACTGGGTATATTACTGAAATTAGTCCAACATCCTAAAAATGCTGGTTTAGGTCAAGCAATTAAAACAGGTTTCACGACTTTCTTAGAAATTTCCCAAGAAGGTGATTTTTTAGCGGCGATGGATTGCGACAATACTCAACCACCAGAACTCTTAATAAAGATGTATGACACCATGATAGCTGGGAGCTATGATATTGCGATCGCATCTAGATATCGAAAAGGTTCTAAAGTCATAGGATTATCAAAGTTTAGAGAACTGATGAGTTACGGAGCCAGCTGGCTTTTCCGAATTGCAGCCCGTATACCAGGTGTAAGAGACTACACTTGTGGTTACAGGCTCTATAACCGTAATTTCGTCAGTAAACTGGATATGTATTATGGGGACAATCTATTCACTGAAAGTGGATTTGCTTGCATGATAGATTTACTGCTGAAGGCCAAAGTACTCAAACCAAAAATCATAGAAATTCCAATGGTTTTGAGATACGATCAAAAGCCTAGCGCCAGTAAAATGAAAGTTCTTAAAACTATTACTCGAATACTAAAGCTCTTGTTTAAGAATCTAGCATCAACAGAGCCAACTTCCAATTTAGATAGGATTTTCAATGAGCAAGAAACAGCAATAATTCCACTGAAAATTGCAAATCGTAAATAAACCTGAGAAGAAAAGTCTGGATTAAATTAAGTTAATCAGCAAACAAGAATGTATTTCATTTTACACTTACATCCTCAGCGGAGCTTTTCCGGCTCCGCTTTTGAATTCTGACTTCTAAATTCTTCTTCAAATACTCCCAAACTTCTAGCCTGTAGGCTAATTTGCCAAGGCATTGCTGACGAGGAGGGAAATCCACACGCTTTTCAAAGCATTGCTCAAGATGTCAACCGAGTAAATTTGCTAGAGTGAACACACCAGGATTTTTCAGTCAAATCTCTGAACTACGCCAGCAGACGAGGCTACCCATGCTTACAAGTACGCTACTTCTCTCGAATCAACTTCCCACTCTCCAATATTTCTCCACACCAGAGCGTTTCGATGAAACCTGGGAAGCCCCCCTGGCTACCCTTCTGGGACTAGGACGCGCCGCCGGTGCTGACTTCATCGAATTATTTTTAGAGCGTCGCAACTATATCAGTTGTCTTGCAGAAGATGACGCCATCACTAGTATTTCACCCAGTCTGTCTACAGGCGCGGGAGTCAGAGTATTTCGCGGCAAAGCTGACTGCTACGTTAGCACCAATGACCTTTCGTTTTCCGGTTTGAAAGCAGCCTTAGAAAAAGGTCTTTCTATCTTGGGATTACAACTACCTACTCCTAAAGCTTTTATCCCAGAAATCAACCTAGAATTACTCAGAGATTACGCCACCAAAAGAGGTAAAGATGCATGGCTACCAGTGTGTAGCTCCATCCGAGAAATGGGAGAAATCCTCCTTGATGGTACTGCCCACCTGAAGCAAAAAGCTAGCCATATTCAATCGCGCCGTGCTACCTATTTCCGGGATTGGCAAGAAGTTTTAATCGCCGCCAGTGACGGGACTTTTGCGCGTGATATTCGCCTTACCCAATCAGTAGGATTTAACCTGTTGTGTGCTGATGGTGCTAATCGTACCTCAATTGGCGATCGCGCGGGTAATACTAGCGATGCCAACTTCTTGAGAACTTGGGATTCTCAACAAGCCTCTGAGAAAATAGCAGAATCGGCTGGAAAAATGCTCTACGCAGATTACGTGGAATCGGGTACTTATCCCATCATTATGGCCAATCACTTTGGCGGCGTAATCTTCCACGAAGCTTGCGGACACTTGCTAGAAACCACTCAAATAGAACGCAATACCACTCCCTTTGCTGACAAAAAAGGCGAAAAAATTGCCCACGAAAGTTTGACAGCCTGGGATGAAGGGCGCTCTGAAAATGCCTTCGGGACAATTGACATGGATGACGAAGGTATGCCCGCTCAAAGAACCCTATTAATTGAAAAAGGCGTTCTCAAAAATTTCTTAGCAGATAGAACAGGTTCTGCACGCACCGGACACCCCAGAACTGGAAGTGGACGCCGCCAAAATTATACCTTTGCTGCTGCTAGCCGGATGCGTAATACTTATATTGATTCTGGTGAATACACCACTGATGAAGTATTTGCCTCTGTTGATAAAGGTATTTACTGTAAAAAGATGGGTGGTGGTAGCGTTGGTGCTACAGGTCAATTTAACTTTAGTGTTGATGAAGCTTATTTAATTGAAAATGGCAAAATCACCAAACCTTTAAAAGGAGCAATTCTAATTGGTGAAGCCAAGGAAATTATGAACAAAATTTCCTTATGTTCCCAAGATTTGGAACTTGCACCAGGTTTTTGTGGCTCCGTCAGTGGCAGTATTTACACCACGGTAGGACAACCCCACATCAAGGTTGATTCTATTACCGTCGGTGGACGATAAGAATTTTAGATTTTAAATTTTGGATTTTGGATTGTGAATGAGCAGGAGTTTAAGGCTAGAACAAAGCAGCTGGCATTACGAGTTATTCGTCTAGTTGAGCAACTGCCACAAACTAGAATTGCTGATGTCATTGGCAAACAGTTGTTACGTTCAGCAACTTCAGTTGGTGCTAATTATCGAGCAGCCTGTCGAGCTAAATCAACAGCTGATTTAATTGCCAAACTCGGTATCGTGGAAGAAGAAGCTGATGAAACGCTTTACTGGTTGGAGCTTGTTATTGAATCTGGATTAATGACAGCAGAAAAACTAAAAAGCCTAATGCAAGAAGCTACCGAAATTCTAGCTATGACTGTTGCCTCAATAAAAACACTACGAGAAAAATATAAGTCATAACATCCAAAATCCAAAATCTAATATCCAAAATGGAATCGCTTCCAATCCAAAATCTAAAATCCAAAATCTAAAATTGACTATGCCGAATATCAATGAGATTGCAAATTCTGCCAAGGACAATGCTGATAAGCTTGGTATTAAGAAATTCGACATTTATGGCTCGACGATAGATGATACTAGCGTGCAAGTAGACCAAGGAGAGCCAAAACAAGTCAAAGCTTCAAATCGCTCTGGTGTTACTGTTCGCGTCTGGAATGAAGATAATACAATGGGTGTCACCAGCACCACAGATGTAGACCCCAAAGGATTGGAATTAGCTTTGAAAACTGCCTACGAAGCCAGTTTCTTTGGTGTTAAGGAAAATGTTCCTGATTTTAGTCCAGAGGCTACTACTGTTATTCCAAATCAACATCAGGACAAGACACCCCAAGCACCTGTTGCTGAACTCATAGAAAAATTGTTAGCAGCCGAAAAAGAATTACTGGCAGCTCATCCAGCAATTAAAGGTGTACCTTATAACGGTTTATCGCAAAGAGATATTGACAGGTTTTATCTCAATAGCGACGGCGCAGTGAGAACTGAATCTCACTCTTTGGCATCAGTTTATCTTTATAGCAAAACTGAAGAAGATGGGAAAAAACCACGCAGTGCAGGTGCTTTTAGAATCAACCAAAGTTTAGATAATCTAGATATTAATGGTTGCATCAAAGAAACTGCCGAGAAAACTATCAGCCACTTGAATTATGAAAAAATCAAAACTGGTAAATATCGAGTTGTTTTCTCAGCTGAAGCTTTCTTAAGTCTGTTGGGTGGTTTTTCTAACTTGTTCAATGCCCAAAGTATTTTAGACAATCAAAGCCTATCTACTCCTGATGATTTAGGTAAGCAAATTGCTTCGCCTCTACTTTCAGTTTATGATGATGCACTGCACCCAGCTAACGTTGGTGCAGAAAGTTTTGATGGCGAAGGAACTCCCACTCGTCAAATTTCGCTGATTGAAAGTGGCGTTTTAACAGGATTTCTTCATAGTGCAGGGACTGCTAAAAGGTTAAATGCCCAGCCAACGGGTAATGCTAGTATTGGTGCAAAAGTCAGCGTCAGTCCCAATTTTTATCATGTGTTTTCAACAGCAACTCCTGAGCAGGAGTTTAGCTTAGAAACTGCTGAAAATGTGATTTTTATCGATGATTTACAAGCTCTCCATGCTGGAGTTAAATCTTTGCAAGGTTCCTTTTCTTTGCCGTTTGATGGTTGGCTAGTTAATAAGGGTGTGAGAACGAGTATTGAGTCAGCAACTGTTGCTGGCGATTTCTTAGAACTCTTGAAGTCAATTATTTATGTAGAAAAAGAGCCAGAGTTAACGCCAGGGGGAGTTTGCCCAAAAATCTGGGTTAATGAACTATCGATTACCGGTGAATAAAACTTAGCAAGTGCAGAGTTATATCATGTCCGCTTGATTACTTATTAAACCCTAAGAACCCCACCCCCAACCCCCTCCCCGCTCTTCGAGAGGGGGCTATGATATACCTTATATGGTTAGCAAACGCTATAATTCTTAACTCACCATTAATATTCACCACCGATGCTAATGGCAGTATTAAATACATCAGCACCGCTTAAATCAATATTAGCCAAAACTGCGCCATCTACGTCACTATTATATAAACGGGAATTACTCAAATTAACGTTGGTGAGGTTGGCATTATTTAAGATGGTATCGCTGACGAATGCTTGTGTGAGATTAGCAGACTTCAAATTAGCACCAGTTAAATCGGCACCTTCTAAGTTAGCCCCTTCGAGATTAGCCCCTTTTAAATTTGCGTTTCTTAGGTCAACACCTATCAGGTGAGCGCCTTTGAGGTTTGCACCTGTTAAATTACATCCGGAACATTCTCTAGTTTCTAATAAGCGGCGGACAGGGGCGGGGTTTTCGGCTTTGACGGCAATGGGAGCAGCTAAAGATAGCGTGCTGAGTAAGGCTGCTGCCGTCAAAAAAATTCGCTTCATATTTACCTCCGACACTTCTAGAAGTCATTAAATTCTTAACTTCTACGATACCAGTGTGCCAAGATTCCAGTATTCTGTCCTCATGCGATCGGAGGAATATATAAGTTCGATGAGACTAGGTATTCTTCCATAAGCTAGTCCGATAGGAGTAAAATTAAAAGATTATTAGTAATAATTTTAGGTATATGAGGCTCTGCCTCCAATGAAACATTGAGTCCGCAGCCCAGATGAATGCATTCCCATGCAGAGTATGAGAACGAGGTAAGCCTGATAAAGCTTAGGTTTTTAGGACTTGTGTGTACACCATCGGCTTGTGGGGAGGGCAGACAAAGTGTAGCTTTGACTCTTTTTTTTGGGGTTCTTGGGTTTTAGTAAGTAATCAAGCGGACATGGGCAACGAGTATATACATCCATAACGTTGATCGATTTACTGCTACTATCTACGGGTAACTGAAAGCCGCTTTGTTTAATCAATTTGCACCGAAAGAGAAAAGCAAGCGGAGAAAAACGAAAATCACTGATCTAGGCTTTGATGAAAATGATCTTTGGATTGCTGCTGTAGCTCTCACGGTCTTACCATTGTGTCAGCCGACAGTGACTTTCAGCGTATTCAGCAAGTAAGGGCATTGTCTGTTGAATTTTGGCTATAACCCTATGTAGCTTTTATACAGGGCAAGTCGCTTAGGCGGCAACCGCCAAAAAGTTCTAAGCCGGGGAAAGATGTATCAGACTTGAATAAGTATTAGAGGTGGCTGTAATGCCGACGATTCATTTGGTAGATGGTGAAAAAGGCGGGGTAGGAAAATCTCTCTTTACCAGGACAATGATTCAGTATTGTCTGGATAAGAAAATCCCGTTTGTAGCAGTGGACACAGATAGGTCGAATCCAGATGTAGCAGAGGTGTATAAGGAGATATGTAAGTATGCTGTGTTTAGTGAGAATGAACGACAGGCAGATAAGGCAGATAGAATATTTGAGTGGGCGATAGAGAAGCCAGTAATTGTGAATTTAGCGGCACAATCGCATAGAGCAGTACAAGGGTGGATTGATTCTAATCAATTAATTGAACTTGGGAGTTCGCAGGGAGTGATGTTTTGCAAATGGTTTGTATCGACAGGAGGATACGACAGCATCAACCTGTTTGCTCAGTCAGTGAATACCTACGGCGAGAGAATCCCTCATATTCTGGTAAGGAATTTAGGGCTGTGTGATGATTGGGAACATATAGAGTCAGACTCAAACTTTCAGAAAATACTAAATAAATACAAGATCAAAATTATAGATTTTCCGAAGTTAGCATATAGAGAAAGAAACATAATTGACCAAAATCGCCTGACGTTTGCGGAGGCGAGAGAGTATAAAGAATTTGGGATAATTGGGAGACAGAGAGTAATGAATTTTCTGAAGCTTGCTTATGGTGCTTTTGAGAGAGTAGGGATCTGGTATGAAAAAGTTGAATAGCTTTGCCCTAGAGAGCTTAATCATTCCAATGAATGATAAATCTATTGGAACTTGGTTTCTAACACCTCGGTCAAAGGAGCCAATATTTACATTATTTATTTATTGGAAGTCCCTAGAAGTAATTCAAACTGAGATTGTATTAAGCCTTGCCGCTACCTAATAGATACAACAACGCCATCCGAACAGCGACACCGCTGGTAACTTGTGATTGAATGAGACTAAACTCTGGGTCATCCATCAATTCAGAACTAATTTCCACACCACGGTTGACTGGGCCTGGATGCAAAACTTTGACGTTAGGTTTACAAAGTTGCAGTTTTGTGGTTGTAATACCAAATAGCTGATGATATTCTCGCAAACTTGGTAGTAAATGAGCCGTCATCCGTTCCTTTTGCAGGCGCAAAGTCATGACAAAATCGGCATTCTGCAAAGCTGGTTCTAGCTGCCAATGTAGAAAAAGTTGGGGAGTGGAATGTGAGGAAGTTGAGGAGTTTATCATCTCCTGACTCCTGCCTTCTGCCTCTTCCGAGATATACTTGGCGAATAATTTAGGTAAGAGGGTTGGTGGTGCTGCCAGATGCACTTCGGCACCACTGGCAATTAAACTCCAAATATTCGATCGCGCCACACGAGAATGGAGAATATCCCCAACAATGGCAATCTTTTTCCCCTTTAAAAGTTCCAGTCGCGGGCGATCTGGGTCAATTAGAGTAGTGATGGTAAATAAATCTAGCAGTGCTTGAGAAGGATGCTCATGTTGACCATCACCAGCATTGAGGACGCTAACTCGTACACCTAGACGATCCATTTCAGCCGCGATCGCATTTGGTACTCCTGCCTCTCGATGGCGGACTACCATAATATCAGTTCCCATAGCCAAATAGGTTTTCGCCGTGTCGAGAATTGTTTCTCCTTTAGTCATAGAAGAAGATGCTGCGGCAAAATTCAGTGTATCTGCACTTAAGCGTTTGGCAGCAAGTTCAAAACTGCTACGAGTCCGCGTAGAGGGTTCAAAAAATAAATTCGCCACCACCTGTCCCTGCAAGCTTGGTACTTTCTTCGTCCGCCGTGATAGAACTTCTTGAAAACTGGCCGCAGTTTGCAAAACTGTATCGTATTCAGTGGTAGTGAAGTCAGCTAGGGAGAGAATGTGATGACGATTCCAGGTGGTAGTAGGCATATTTGGGGACTGGGGATTAGGGATTGGGGGAGAAGAGGGAGCCGGGAAGAAGCAAGGGAGCAGGGAGCAGGGAGCATGGGAGAAGAGTTTTCCCCTCCGCCCCCCGCACCCCGCCCCTCTGCCTCTTTTCAATGCCCAATGCCCAATGCCCAATCCCTTCATGCTGGTAAATGGAAAACGTTTAAAGCTAAAGAAATTAGGCTGAGGAATGTTAAAAACCCAATTGTATCTAGCATTGTAGTCACTAATGGGCCACTAACCAAGGCGGGGTCAAGCTTCAGTCGTTTCAAACCCATTGGCAGTAAAGTGCCGAGTGTAACAGCCACGATTGTATTAGTTGCCATTACCATGCCAGCAATTAAAGCCACCCATCGTTCTTGGGGTCGCGCCCAAATTAAGGAAAGCAGGATCATCGTTGTGGCTAAAGCCAGAGCTGTACCTAAACCAGCTAGAAGTTCCTTGCGAAGAATTTTTAAGGTATCTTTGGGTGTTACCTCTCCTACTCCCAAGCCGCGAATTGTTACCGTTAATGATTGAATACCGACAGTACCACCAGTGTTAGAAAAAATCGGCATGATGACTGCTAGAACTGGCACTGCGGCAATTACAGATTGAAAAGGCGCGATCGCACTGGCTGCACCAATATACAGGCCCATGATCCCCAACAGCCAAGGCAAGCGGTTGCGGATGGTTAATAGGGGAGAGGATAAAGCTGCTTCATCACCACTGACACCCCCCAGTTTTTGAATATCTTCTGTGGCTTCCTCTTCCAAAATATCCATGACATCATCAATGGTGACGATGCCCACCAATCGGTCTTCCCGATCGACAACGGGGATAGCGATTAAGTCGTAGCGCTGCATAATTCGCGCCACTTCTTCTTGAGGGGTTTCTGTTGTTACCTTAATGACGCGATCGCTAGCAATATCCTTGATGAAAACATCGGGAAAGGTAAACAGCAATTGCCGTAGTGAAACTACTCTCACCAGCGTCCGGTTATCATCTGTGACGTAGGCGTAGTAAATCGATTCCTTGTCTTCGTCCTGACGGCGGATTTTGCTCAAGGCTTCGCCTACAGTCAATCCTTGCCGCAACCGGACATATTCGGTTGTCATCACCCGCCCAGCAGTGCCTTCTGGATAGCCGAGAATCGTTGCTGTTGCTTGCCTTTGTTCTGGACTCAGTTCCTGCAATAGCCGTTTGATTACCCCAGCAGGTAGTTCATCAAATAATTCTGCCCGTTCGTCGGGACTCATCTCTTCTACAAGTTGCACTACCTGGACATCATGGAGAGAATTAATTAGTTCTTCCTGCACCTCTGTCGGCAGATATTCAAATACATCAATTGCCTGAGCTTTGTTGAGTAAACGGAATGCGATCGCCCGTTGTTGTTCAGGCAATTGTGTAATGTATTCTCCCACATCCACAGGTTGCAAGCGATTTAAATCCCATTTCAACTTGTTTAAATCGGTAGTATCAGTCAGCAAATCACGAATATCTTCTGTGAGCATGATATATATCTCCTAAGTCTCCCCCGCGCTGGGAGACTTCCTCGCCACAGCTCAGAGGAGGTTGATACTGCCATCTTGTGGACTATGGTCCATAAAATTTCAACAATTCAATATCGATATACTAAATCAAAGCATTCCTAGTCATCATCCTAACCCGGAATAGCGCTCTCCGGTAGATACTGATAATTTTTTATATTTTCAGTAGCTTTATACATATCTTTAATGAGCTTAATACCCTGATTTTGGGAAAACTATTCCGTAATCATAGTAAGTTTTGCTACTTATCTTATCTGTGATGACTGGCGATCGCTAATAAATAACCATGCAGATGGCTAAAAAAAGCAGAGTCGTCTCCAAAAAATGGGTTAGGATTCTGCTTATTAGCAAATGCTAGAGGTTCAGTAATCTAAATTCACATACCCTTACTTGACTCTCGTTAACTAATTACTAAATCATAAATAGCTTCTAGCTTGGCAGTTTGCTTGCGAATATCAAAATTTTCGCAAATAAACTCTCGTCCTTTCATACCCATACTTTTAGCTAAAGCACGGTCAGACAAGAGAATATCTAATTTTTGGGCGAGAGCTTGATCGTCTTTTTCATCAACTAAAAAGCCAGTTTCTCCATCTAAAACAGCGTCAGGTATAGCGCTATGCCAGGTAGAAACTATTGGTAAACCAGAAGCGGCAGCTTCCAATATTGAAAGCGGTAAACCTTCACTATCACCGTTCTTTGCCGTTTGACTGGGTAGAGAAAATATTTCTGCACCTCGCATTGTTTTTTGAATTATTTCATAAGGTTTTGCCCCCATAAAATTTACTTTATTACTAATACCAAGCTCCTCTGCTAGAGTTTTTAATTTTTCAGTCATTATGCCACTTCCAATTTGGATAAGTGACACATCTGGATGCTTACTGGCAATCCGGGCAAAGGCTTTTAATAGGGTATCAATTCCTTTTTTTTCAGTATGTCTGCCTACACATAAAATATATCTTTCAGCTTTTGATTCACTTGCCGGAGCAAATTTTTCTAAATCTATACCACTATTTAGTTTAATAATTTTATCTTCTGGATAACCATATTCAATCATCTTTTTATACAAGAAACTAGAAAAAGCAATAAATCTAGATGCTTTTTGTTTTAATTCTTCTTCATGCAAAAGAAATTGATAAAATGCTGGATTACCTGACAGCCACATAGATCGACGTGAAACTGTGATATCAAAACCGTAAAATGTAACGATGAAAGGAATATTTAATTTTTCTGCCAATCGCATTGCGTAAATACCATCTGGGCCAAAATGCCCGTGAATTAATTTTAGATTTTTTAGCTCAGTCCCTTTTCCAAACATATTTGGGGAAGCAGTAATTATATGAAAAAACTGCTTAATTTTCAATAAGTCATTATTACTAATAGCAATATTTTCAAAAGGGATTTCTTCTAATATTTTACAAGTAATAAATAAAGGTTTATATCTTTGTAAATTATGAGCTTGTTCTCCAATAAAAGTTTCTGATACTCTCGGATAAGCTCGACGATACATCCCAACTGTTTTCATGGTGTTACTCCTATTTTAGATTAATATTTCTCTTTTTAAAAAATGAACAAGATATTGGGTAAAAACTTTTAAGGTAGTTATACATTTACGCCCTTGATTCAATCTGGCGCTGTGCATAAAATGGTAATTACCTGATTTATTAAAAACAGCACTAACAATACCAATTTTTAGTTTTTTAAAGCCCATACTACTCTAAATCAAGGCTTTAATTATTTATGTTACTAAGTCAACTAAGAATATTTACTGAAATCATTATTTAGTAAATACCTGAGCGTGTAATAGAGCAAACTAGGATTATGATGTAAATAAACCGATTAATTTTTTATGACTTACGCATTGACAGAGAAGCCAAAATAGCTATTATACTTTTTAAGGCTTATAGCTAGATTTTTTAACTACCTTTTTGCGATGCCTACGATTTTTGCTAGCTTACGCAATTAACAAAATATAGTTTGTTAAAGGCTGAATCGAGGTATTTATGTTAATGCACAAGATGATTTTTTTGTACAGTGCATAAGTCTTATTTTTTATCAAACCTTATTGCGTTGAGGATAGCCTCCCTTTCTTGACTGCAATTATTTGCTGAATATTTAACATAAACACACTAATTTTAAAACATATCTACATTAAAATTATATTTATTTAATATTATTTTGTAAAATAATGATTTAGTTTATACCAGCATAAGCATAACCTCGGAGTAATGATTTAGTTTAGACTAGCATAAGCTCATACTTCGGAGTTAGGCACTCTTGATTTTTTGATATCATCCCACTACTGATTCGGTGTACTGAATCAGTGATGGATTTTCAAGATCACTCTTGAGAGTTCCTCTTTCTATGACTCGACTTACTTGGAGGGATTTTTCCACCCACGCAGAGATCGATATTTCCAGAGGCGATTAACGTTCCCGTATGCCCTACGGTACGCAATCCATCTCAATGCCCCATTCCCCATCGCCCAAGTGTAAGAAACCCACTCCTTTAAGGAGTTGAATTCTGCAAGTAGTTCTGAATCAAATCATGAAAACATCCACCCAATTGCTAGTTCGCCTGGAGTCTTACTACATGTATACAAGTAGTATTTGGTATCAAGCAACTTCATGCGTAGTCACCGGGACGACGAAGAATCATAAATGGGTTGGCAGGTTTGACTTCAAAGCCGTGGTAAGGTGTTTGAGCTTTGGCCATCGCTTCAGATGCAATCCACTCAGGATGGTTATCTTGCCACAGAGGATGGCGTAAAATCAAGATTGTCTGACGCTTCTGATTTTGGTGTACATAGCCAGTGAGAGTCCCAAACTGAGTTGGTAAGCCGTAACCAAGCCGTTGAAGGGTAGCGGTAATTGGTGCATTTATACCTTGATATAGTTCAATCCAAGGATTTGGAATACTGCCGTTGGGGGAATTAAGGTCAATTGTAGATGAGGCTGATAATACCAACTGCGCCATATCTAAAGCCAATCGCCAATCTAATAACCCGTGATAAGCAAGGTTTTGATAATCTCGCAAACATAAGTTGCATGATGTATCACAAACGTTTCCATGTGGCTGATTTATCCACTTGCTGGCAATGCTACTAAGAATATTGGGATTCGCCAAATCCATCAATTTTTTAAATTCTTTTGGCTTTTCTAGAAACCGACAATATCCTGCCCCATTTTCTAGATGATCGCATAAAAAAGCCTGTCCGATCACAGATTCATTTTGCTCTAGCGATCGGAATCCTGCTTGCAACTCCATTGCATCCACATCTAATTGGGTTGCGGCTGCTACCCGCAACCAAAAAGCAAAGGAATACCAAGCAGCACGCCCGATAACTGTGGTTGGATCTGCAAAAATACCAGTAGGCCATTGTTCAATATTGACCAACAAAATATCCGTTTTTCGCCGAGATAACAACGCCACCCGATAGGCAGTACCAGAAGTAGTTACTGGGCCATTCTTATCTGAAGAAACTGCATAAGCTCCGGGTTTGGGCTTACCATAAATTAAGGCATTTTGAAAGTCAAATCCACCATTACCGCCGTTGTCATTCACAGAAATAATGTGGTCATTAAATGCAGATACGGTGGCGTTAAGGGTACGCTGGACATTGCCTACCTGGGCATTTACACTTAAAGATGGTCTGGTTGCGTTTGGTTGCCACTCAAATTGTCCATCAAAGTCTTCGGGTTGCAAGTTGGTAAAAAATCCCTTGGGTTCTCTAGCATCTAGACAACGCAAAGCATCCACCCCGCAGACTGGACAGATATCTTTTGGCGGTTCCTGATATCCTGGATGTGGTTTATTTAACAATTTATATGGATAGATCACCGCTTGACAGTTCCCACAAAGTCCTAAAGATTTGTTCTCTTGGGTGAGTGCTGGCACAAGTCCTGGTTTCGATTCTATATTCTTACCTTGGGGATATAATTCGACTACACCACAAGCTGTATGCACAGCTTTATCTTTGACTGTTTGAGAACGAGGCGCAAATTGGCTGAGGGCAATATCTAGATTCCGATCAACTACTCCCTCCGTTGGCGGCCATTGGTTAGCGCGTGCAGGAAAACGGGTGTAAAGCGATCGCACACGCGTCGGAAAGCCAAACATCGGCAATAATCCGGCATTTGCCAAACGTTCACTTAACTGATCCTGGGTGTAGGTCTTGTCTTCTACAACTGTTTGAATTTCTGGAATTAAATCATAGCGAAGAAAGCTCAACATTTGAGCATTGCTGGCATTCGCTAAGGCTGTCTGCACTCGCAAGCTATCTAATACTGTGATTATAGCTGGCTCATTCTGGCGATCGCGCAGCCAATCTTGAATATCCGGTTGGTAATTATTCCAGTCAGCTACATTCCCAAACTCACCGTGTACATTATCGCTACCTCCACTAAAATTTGTCTCTGCAAAGGCTTGCCGCAAGACTTCCTTAATGAGAACACGCTCAAAAATGGGAACGCTTGTCATATCGACATAAGGCGGCGGTGGCGGGTCGCCTGTGATGCTTTCCGGGCGTTGGAAGTAAAAATCATCGTGGCTTCTACCACGACAGAAGGTGACAGCTAAGGCGACTCCAGCCGAACGTCTACCAGCGCGACCAACTCGCTGTTGATAGTTGAAGCGACGGGGTGGCATATTTGCCATCATCACTGCCAACAGCGCACCGATATCAACACCCGCTTCCATTGTAGTTGTGACGCTTAAAAGATCAATACCTTGGACGCGGGCAATTTCATCATTGATAAAAATGTCTTGAAACCAGCGTTGGCGCTTAGTACGTTCATCTCGATCAGTTTGTCCGGTTAACTCGGCGGCGTTCATGCGGAAAGGCTGACCTGATTTTTCTGAAGAGAGATAAGTATAATAATCGAAGTCTCCCGTGGGTGTTCCGGCGGTGAGTTGCTGAGGATTTTTATTGGTGCTAGTACGGCTATTACATTCAGGACATAAGCCAGCAGCAGGATGCAGATAAAAAGCATTGCAGCGATCGCATCGATACCCCAAATGATTCGACGGTAACATTAAATAAAGTTTATTTGGATCTAGTGCCAAACTCCCACTAGCAGAAATTCCAGCTTGTGAGTTGAGTAATTGCTGTTGTATATCTTGAGTTTTTAAACCTGTAGACTCAATGTATTTTTGGGCAAAGCCGGGTAAGTTTTTATCTGTTCCAGGATAAAAAAACTTAGAATATTGGTGTCGGCGACGGATGCCCAATTGTCTGATGACTGCATCAGTTGCTTCAAGGATCTTAAGTGGTGTATTTTTTGGCGGTTGATAGCTGACCCACCCTTGCCCAAAACCCTCCATTGTGCGTACCATGTGATCGAACAATGGATTCATCAGTTCAGCAGTCAGCATATCTTCCAGTTTAGTAGCATGATCAGCCTGGGTTTGTGTAGCTGGAAAAATTTTTGTCACCGAATTACCAGACCAGTTGTAGCATTCAAACCAAGGATGTTTTTGCTGACCTTGATTTTGTCCAACCCAGTAATTCAAAGCGCGAAAACTCGAACCGCCGGGACAAATCCCACATTCTAATAAAGCATCTCTAACTTTTTGCCGTAATTCCAATAAAGGAATGCGTTCGGGGTAGCGTTCCAGTAAACCAAGCCATGCACTACTCGCCTGTTGATTACTGGTGGGTAAACCCATCACCCAGAAAAGCGCCTCTGTAACTAAGGTAGGATTAGCATTAGCAAAGCGATCGCGCCGAGTAATATCATCTGCTGCTTGGACAACAGCATTATAAAGATTAGCGTTTAAAGTCTGCAATTTAGCGAGACTAGCTGGGTTATTTGCAGCAGTAATATGCAAAAAGGCTATAAGATCATCCCAATATTGATAAAATGACTGGATCAGCAGTAGACGCACCATATCGCGGTAATGGTCGAGTTCCATTCCCGCAGCCAGTTTAGCTGCATCTTGGCGACTATCAGAAAATATTACCAACTTGCGAGAACTACCTAACCCTTTTTGAGAAGGTGCTGGCATTTCTCGTAACAGTCCACTCGCAATAACTTGACAAGCCTTTTGAAAGCCGGTGCGGTGGATACGTAAAGGAGTCGGGAATTTCTCTCTTCTACCGTAGTCTGCATCACAACGAGGACACTTTGTTGGTAGTGCTGGCTGATCTAAATCATCTCCCTTTACCTGATAAAGCCACCCTGGAATCTCATCAGGTTTCGGTGGTGTTGCATTCTGGAACAGTACGCCTGTTTGTTTGTCTAACTTTGCTTTCACCCACTGGCGTTTTATTTTGTCAGCAGTCCATTCTAGAACTTGAGGTTGTGTAGTCCACGCTGGTGTTTCTCCCGGTAATGGCCAAAATACCCGATAGTTGCTGTAACGTTGATTCATCACAACCAAATCGGGTATACCTTCTAAGTTCGGCTGATCTGGCGTGAGGATATCTACTGTAATGTTACTTAGCTTGCGAGTACTTTTGTATCCTCCCAAAAAGACATCGCCACAGACTTCGCAGACAATTAAATCGAGAACGCGGGAACCACAACCGCAGCTGAGGCGATGGTTAGCATGGATAGCACCAATCGTCGGTGGATCGGTTTGTCGCTGAATTTGATCAACTTCAACTTGGGTACAACTTGGGTTACAGCAAGCCCATAGGCTTTGCAAGTTGTGGAAAAATAGATGTCCGCGCACAGGTTGGGGCGATCGCCCGTTAGCCAATTTCGACATCCCCAGCGCTAACAGAAGTCCCCGCATGGAGTCAGAAACAAAATTTGTCGCACTCTGCAAATTTGGGAAAAGCTGCTGTTCTAAATCTTTGATATTTGTAGCGCGAACACTCCCATTAACCGCTTGACAAGCATCCCGCAAAGCTTCACCAGCATCTACAGTCGCTAAAGCCTCACCAAGTTTTTCTGCACTTGTTCCTGATGATGCTGAATAACCCAACTGGTTAGCTAAAGTTAATCTAGCGTTCTCTACATTCTGATTATTTATATCAGGTTGTGCCATTGATTGCAACGGATCTGATTGTACAGATTGAGCAAAATCAGCAAAAGCATCTTGGTAATTCACCAAAGATTTTCTAGCATTTACTTTTGGCTGTTGTTGCTGTCCAGTAATAAAAGCAAACTGTTTGTCATCACGTCCAAAAAATTCGCGCAGGAATTTTCTACCTTCTGGGTTATCATCCAAACTGGCTGTAGTCGTGATTATCCGCAGCTTTGGCGAATCTGGCGTTAAACCCAACCGCGAAAAAAGCAAGCGTAAAATATAGGCAACTTCCGTTCCCGGAGTGCCACGATAGGCGTGTAATTCGTCAATAATCAGGAAAAATTGCCGTTCTGGATGATTTGGTTCAGCCAGCCAGTCACGAGTTATATCAAAAATATCGTTTTCAATGCTCCGCATCATCATAATGTTGAGCATTGAGTAGTTAGTAATTAGAATATCTGGTGGAGTATCTTGCATATCCCAACGTGACCACATTTCCCCACCATCAAGTCGGGGAAAGTAGTAAGGTAAATCGGGATTTAAAGATAAATTAGCCTGAAGTAAATTTTGTTGCTGCTTGGCACACTCATCTAATTCGTTTCGCAGTCGTTTGATTTTATCAGGTGTTGGTTGACCCGGAATCGGAGTTTGTCCAGTGTAACGTCCAAAGGTGATGCGGTTTGTGCCGCGTTCTCTATCTAGCCAATCGTGTACTTCTGGCGCTTCTAGGGCTTTTCTCAGTCGTCTCAATTGGTCTTCTACCAAAGCGTTGAGGGGATAAAGTATCAAACCTCGCATGGCTTTGGGGCGAGTTACGTGTTTCCATTGAGAGACGCGATCGCCTTTTGCATTCCACCAGCAATGATGACTCGGTGCAGGCGGACTTGCTTCCCAAGTACTGGATTCCCATGCTAAATGGGCGAGTAGTGGCAATAAAAAGCACTCAGTTTTACCGGAACCTGTACCAGTGGTAACAACTAAATCTTTTTGGTTGATTAAGACTTCCTCTAAACTTTCCCACTGGTGTTGATAAAGTTCTATGCCGTTTTCAAACAGCATTTTTCCCAGTTGTGCCAAGTCATGGTATTTTTTAGGCAGTTGTTTGACAGCAGTTTGCAAGTCTCTCCCCGATGAGGGATAAATGGGAACTGGTTCAATTAAAGGCGGCTGACTTAAAATACCTAGTTGTTGCAAAAGGCGATCGCGTTCTGCTGCTAAAGAGCGATAACGTAATGGAAAGGCACTTTTAATATACAGCTGATAGATATGGTTAAGTCGTTGATACGCTCCAACTACGTCATGCACAGATTAATGCCTCTTCGTATTTAACATTCAGCTTTTGACTCAACTGATAGGCAACTTCCCCACCGACGTTTTGATACAGTAACCAGTTACCCTGATATGTTGGTAATTGTCCAGATGCCAGCACTAAAGCACGTTCATATATTTCAGGCCAGCGCTGCTTGACTGGTATTGCCAAACACTTTGTAGCAACATTGTAATCAGCTTGGCAAGATGCACCATGATGATGCAAAGCTAAAAAGCGCAAACCATACCAATCGCCTTGATGCCAAGTGTTAGTGTTTTGGTTGTAAAAAAGGGTGTAGCGAAGGTTTCGCTTCTCATCAGACATCTGATACATCCCTGTTTCGTGAGGAATACCGCAGATTTCAAAATCCTCACCGTCAAAGTGCTGCCATTCCCACTGACTCGGTACAATTCCCGGCATATTCCTGAGACTTTGCTGCCAAGTAGCGATATCAGGTAGAATTTGGGCAAGTCGTGCAGATACTTCACCCACGTTGATGATTGGAAAATTATTTGTAATAACATCAGGGTTATTGACCACCAGTTGAATACAAGGTGGTGCTTCCCCTCTGGGTTGATGAGTAATATATGCTACAACTCCATGTTCTTCTAATTGTCTGAGTAAGCTGATACTGCGTTTACCACACAGTATAAACTCTGAATTAGGCGAGTTAGTTTTAACAATAGTTGAAGGAGCCGCTGACCATTTGGAACCGTCTAGTGAAGACTCAATATGTCCTAATAAGCGCAACCGTCGTAAGATGCGTTTAGGTTCCTGAAGCTGGAGTGCATTGCAGCTTTTTTTAAAGGATTCCCAGCTACCATTGCCGAGGGTTGATAACCAGTATAGGAAGCGATCGCTATTTTGGGAAGCTTTCACCCAATCAGCATCAAAATGATTAATAGATTGTAATTCTGTCAATTCAAACGGGTTATCAGCACTGATATTTTCTCTAGGTTGGTAAGGAATAAGACTAGTATAATCATGAACATCATGACCTACACCAACCATAGATTTTATCTCTTCATAAGTGAAGCCGCGATTCCCTGTGATTGGGCGCTGAAAAAATGATAATTTCAGCAGACTTGTTTCTAATTCTATAGGTAATTCACCTAATTGGCAACTTTCAATTGCGAGAAAGAAACAAAACTCTTTCCGAGATTTAGCTCCCTTTTCTACTCGCAAAAGTGGTATGAGTTTACTAATATTTTGACGTTTTACTTGTTCGGAAATTTTGTTTATCAGGTCTTGTGGATTTCCCCGATAAGAAAATCCTTTATACCATCTTTGGACTTGTGGCATGATACACCCTAATGACTCTAAACAGGTTAAAAAATTTGCCCAATTACACTGCCAAAAATATGATACTCAGAATTAATTGCCATCACTTCAGGATGCACATATTTTTCTATGGCAAGCTCATCCCAATCTACAATTTTGACTAAACGTTGACTCGATTCACCTGCAAAAGTCGCCTCAATTAGGTAATGGCCAGGATCGGAAAAATCAAGCCTTATAGAAGTATTTGTACTTTGTGAACTCTCCAGAATTATCTGATTATCTGATAATCGAGTTACTTTTAATTCTGCGGTTGAATAGAAACCAAAAATAGTAATTTGTGGGCCATGATTCACAAGCCAAGCGCCAATTTTTGGTACGCGCAAGCCGCCAGAGAAACTGATTAATAATTTAACACTTGGTTGCAAAGCATCCTTAAGAGCTTGATTTTTGATGAAGACTCCATCCCAAGCTTGAGAAACAACCATGCACTGTTGAAGTTCTACCCATCCAGAATTATTAAATATCGGCTGAGGTGTACAACTCGACTTTAGTAAATGCTCATCTCGCAGGCGTTCAATATCACTAACCAATTCTTGTTTACATAGGAGAATAAACTCAGTACCTAATGATGGGGCTTGCCAAGAAGCATAAGCCCCAGAATCAGGATTTTCGGCATCGGGGATTAGTATCCAAAAGTCACGAGCAGGTAAAATTAGGTAATCTAGATCATTTGGTGAACTAATTTGGTATTTAGCACCGTTATCTAACTCCTTCTGACTGACTGAATACTCTAAAGGAAAATACCAGCCAGGACGTTCTTCTCTTAATAGGTGAAGATTATCTCCCTGTTTCACTTCTACTGATTCTAGGCTGCGTCCTCGTTGCTGCTTGGGGTAAAGATAATAATCTACCTGTCCTAAAAATGGCTCTTCAGTGCGATATAAACCGCAGAAAAGATGACGACTCCAAGTGCAATAATTATTCTTATCTGCCGTAGGACATCCTTGAGCTTTCCACTGTTCATAAACTTGATGCAAAGCTTCCACAATCGCCTCATGGCGTTGCTTGTTTTCCGTCAGTAAATCTTTTAAATGGATGCCAAATGCCCCTGCTTCTCGTCGAACGTGAGCAAATAAAGTTTGAGCATCCCATTCGGCTTGCCATTGCTTTTCTTGGAATAGTTTTCGCAATCTGTCTTTATCAGTGCGGCGCAATAAGGATTGAGAAATCGGATAATTAATATAGGTAGCTGCACCACCACCTCGTTGTGCTGAAGGTAAAAATCTATCTTCCATTAGCCAACGATTCCACTCTCGCCAAAGGGGTTCTTCGGCTTCATTACCAAATTTCATCCCCAATGGACGAGCAAAACCATCCAAGGCTAAAATCTCTCGTAAACGTTTGAAATAATTAGTTTCTGATGTTTTTTCTTCTTGAGCCATTTGTGAAGCGGCTAAAATGGTGGCACATAAAAAAGCAACTCCTTTGGGTAATCCTTGCGAATCACGCCCTTTTAAATGCTGCAAATTAACCTGTCCCTCAAAGATGACTTTTATTCTCACTGCTATGCAGAAGTCATTAACCCAAATAACATTTGTAGATGATTGCCCAAAATGATAGCCAATACGTTCTATTACATCTTCATCAACGCTCAAATAAATTTTTGTACCGTGTGGTGTACCCTTGATAAAATAATCAATTAAAGCCTGATTCCAATCTGTATAATTCGCCATTATAGTTTAGTGCGTCACCGATAGCGCAGCGTAAAGCCTTCGGCATGGCTTCGCTTAGAGCGAGTCCCAAAGGGAGACGCGAAGGCGAACGAGCGCCACAGCCTGTCGTAGACATCGCTTGTTAAATCACCGTAATTGGTGATATTTTTTATAAGGTAAATAGGCAGTTAAAAATTTAATTGGAGATAATGTTTAATAACACAGATAATCACCAATGAGGGCTTGCTATTTGGTTCACCACTCAAATATTTTATTTTCAACTTAGAACTGATCATAAAGCAACAATAGCTACTAACGCATACGTAATTAAACGCGACTTATTACTCATTAATAGTTGCTAATGCATACGTAATTAAACGGAACTTAGTACTCATTTATATAACGTAAATTATCAACAAAAAGAATTCGTTATGCCTTCAAAAGCTGGGAGATAAAGTATAAAATATTACAGGCGGTTTTAAATATTTGAACAAATATCATATTTTAGTTTGCGATCGCTAAAATTAAGTACCCAGAAACCGATTAACACGAGATAATAATAAACTCACACTACCCTTGGCTGTTATCCCATCGCCGATTTGTTCTGGCTTGGTTTAGGTAATTCACTTCACAGTCATAGGGTGGAATTCTGCAAGTAGTTCTGAACCAAATCATGAAAACATCCACCCAATTGCTAGTTCGCCTAGACTATTACTACCAGCAAATTAAAACGATCATCCTGACTCGGCAAAATCCGATTACTGGTTTACTACCTGCGAGTACAGCGATTACAGCCCACGGCGATTATACAGATGCCTGGGTACGAGACAACGTTTACAGCATTTTGGCCGTTTGGGGTTTAGGACTTGCATACCGCAAGATTGACGACGACAAAGGACGCACCTATGAACTAGAACACAGTGTCATCAAACTGATGCGCGGGTTACTCTTTGCAATGATGCGACAAGCTCATAAAGTAGAGACATTTAAACATACTCAGTCGCTACTAGATGGACTACACGCCAAATATAATACCGCGACTGGTGATATTGTTGTTGGTGATGATGAATGGGGACATTTGCAACTTGATGCCACATCTATATTTTTGCTGATATTGGGGCAAATGACGGCAGCAGGATTGCAAATAATTTATACCATTGATGAAGTAAATTTCGTCCAAAATTTGGTTTACTACATTGGACGAGCTTACCGCACACCAGATTATGGCATTTGGGAACGTGGGAATAAAATTAATCGGGGTAGTGCTGAGTTAAATGCCAGTTCTGTAGGCATGGCAAAAGCTGCTTTAGAAGCTATCAACGGACTGGATTTGTTTGGTGTGCGTGGTAGTCAAGCATCAGTGATTCATGTGCTACCAGATGAAATTGCCCGCGCCCGGATTACTTTAGAATCCTTATTACCGAGAGAATCTGGTTCCAAAGAAATTGATGCGGCGCTGTTAAGTATTATTAGTTATCCTGCCTTTGCAGTAGAAGATTTGGAGTTACGCGATCGCACTTTAAACGATATTATCAATAAACTCGCAGGAAAATACGGCTGCAAACGGTTTCTGCGTGATGGACACCAAACGGTTTTAGAAGATAATCAACGCTTGCACTACGAACCGTGGGAACTCAAGCAATTTGAGCATATTGAATGCGAATGGCCGTTATTTTTCACTTATTTAGTTCTAGATGGATTATTTCGCGGCGAACAAGAACAAGTTAAAAAATACCAACAGCTTTTAGAATCATTACTCATAGAACAAGATGGTTTGCGTTTATTGCCAGAACTTTATTATGTCCCATCAGAAAGCATAGAAGCAGAAAAGTTAGCACCCCAAACGCAACCACGTTTACCCAATGAGAATATTCCTTTGGTGTGGGCGCAGAGTTTATATTTCCTCAGTCAAATGTTGAGTGAGGGGTTACTAGCGGTTGGTGATATCGACCCTTTGGGAAGGCATTTGTGTGTGGGAAAACAGCGAGAGGCGTTGGTACAAATTGCTTTATTAGCAGAAGATGAAGATTTACAGACAAAACTAGAAGTTCACGGCATTGAAGCACAAACGCCTACCCAAGTAGAACCGATTCAGGTGAGAAAAGCTGGAGAATTTTCAGCTATTTATACCCAAATTGGACGCAACGATAAACTTGGTTTAACTGGACGGCCAGTGCGGCGGTTGCGGAGTTTAACAACATCTAGAATCTTTCGGATTCGCGGTGAAACAATTGTGTTTTTGCCTTCATTTTCTGACTCTCAACAGTTTTACTTAACTCTTGATTACCATTTTCTGCTAGATCAAATTAGAAGCGAACTAGCTTACATTCAAAAATATTGGAGTGATTTAGGGCGTCCTACCTTGACTTTAATGTTGACGCACACCATGTTAGAAATCGGTTCGGAAGCATTACTAGAACTGATGCAAGAACTGAAAGATGGTGTTTGTAACGGTGTGCGAGTGAAATTAGGGCGGCTAAATCAGCTAATGCTAACAGCTGGAATCCAAAGAATTGATTTTCTTCCAAATGCAGAATTCTCGCGATCGCCAGTGAAAAATGCTAGACTACGTTGCTATTACCTAGCTGATCATCCTCAGAAAAACTGGCGCTTAGGAAATACCCAAGAATTTCAAATGGAGTGTGAAACCAACTTTGGGTTATTACTTTCTTATTTGCGCTCATCAGAGAATATCTACGAGCAAATTGAGTTATTGCAAACTTTAACTCGCTTGCAGGGAATGAAATTTGATACGGGGTACGGCGGCCCAGGATATCCCGTCACTGTCGGCGATTTACTAGATGAGGTTTACACAAAAGCCGGAGATTTAGGCATTTGGGCGGTAGTGCGTCGGGCTGCGGGGTTACGGCAAATGGTTGATATCAGCCTATCAGATGCAGTGACGAGTATTTTGGTCAGGAGTAAGCAAATTGCTGTGGGTAAAGCTTACAGTGAAGCGTCCTTGATTACCGTACCCATGTCCCACGATGAAATTGCCGATAAAATTAATCATTTTTGTCGTGAGGATATACGCGATCGCGTCCTCACCCAAGAAATTTTAATCTATCTTGGTATCTTAATTCGCTCCGAACCCGAATTATTCCAAGGACTACTAACCTTGAGAGTCGGCTATCTCATCTTATTGATCACCAGCGAACTAGCACGGGAATTACACGTAACTCAAGATGAAGCTTATGATTACTTAATGCAACTTTCACCCTTTGAAGTGAAAATGCGCTTGCGTCAGGTATTAACTGGATATACTGGCATGAGTAACCTGTTGCGCCAGCAAGAATCACTGCACGTCAAACAAAAAGAAAGTGATATTGCTTGGGTGGTGTTACCAGGAATCGGTGAAGGAATAGAAGTCCCGCCTGGAGGTTGGCGGCGGTTTCGCCAAGCCGAGGGTGCGACGGGGCGCGTACCAAAAGAATTTTTTAAGCAAGTTTGGCTATTAATGCAACATTGCAAGGGTCTAGTAATTGGCGATAAACTAGAGCGCCGCAATCGTTTAGATAGTGAGATAATGCTGTCGGAAATGACGGCCGGGGAAATAAATTTTGCTCTCTTGGTTGAGCATTTGCTGAATAAAATCGAAGCTCCAGAATATCGCCAAGTTAATATTGAAGCATTAATCGAATTAGCTGCGATCGCTGCCAATAATCCTAATCTGCAAATTGAAGAATATATCGTGTTGGATGTGTTAATTGGCCATGCAGTGCGATTGGCGTGGTTAGAGAATCATAGTCAACGCAGCGATCGCTATGATGAAGATAAGGCGAGTGCGTGGCGATCGTTTTATAACACTTCTCCTAGAGATTGCGCTAGTTATATTTTGAAGGCATTGAGGTTCTTGACGGAATTTGTGAAGGATTTTTAAACGCAAAGGGGCGCAGAGGGAAACGCAGAGGAACGCAGAGGATGAGAGAGAATGAGTTGAGTGGGGTGATTATTGGGTGTGCGATGAGGGTGCATACTGCTTTGGGGCCTGGTTTATTGGAGTCGGCTTATGAAGAGTGTTTGGATTATGAGTTGAAGAAAGCCGGATTAAATGTTGGTAAACAAATTCCATTGCCTTTGGTTTACCAAGATGTGCAATTGGAATGCGTTTATAGATTAGATTTGATAGTCGAAAACAAAGTAATTGTAGAGATTAAATCTGTAGAATCCTTCCACCCGATTCACTCCGTTCAACTCCTAACCTATCTCAAACTCGCAAACTGCAAACTAGGTCTTCTCCTCAACTTTAACGTCCTCCACCTCAAAGAAGGTATAAAACGCGTAGCCAACAACCTCTAACTCCTCCTCTGCGAACCTCTGCGCTTCCCTTTGCGTTCCTCTGCGTTAAAAAAAATGTCCCCCACCTCAGATTCCAAAAGCAGGGGTTTTATTAAATCTACTTAACCGAAACAGCATCAACATCAATCGTGCTTGCAGTAGACGTAGAACCCTCAGTAGTATTAGGTACTTCAGTACCCACATCACCCTTACGAGCTTTCCAGCCTTCAATTACTAGCCCAGACACCTCACTAACTAGCAGAGTCAAAAGGAAAACATCATCAATCTGTCCCACAACGGGTATAAAATCTGGGAGAACATCAAAAGGGCTGACCAAATAGACCAACGTTCCTAAAATCACCCACCAACGGTACTTGGGGTTACGAAGCACATTGCGATACCAGGTGTAAAGTGATTGGATTGAAAATTTCATATTTTGAACCTCCTAGTTATCTTTAATTTTGACAAATTATGCTAGAAACTCCCGGTGCGAATAACCGCCCTAGTTAGTATGGAAGACGCTACTCGTAATCTGTCAACAAGGATAAAAAGATGCGATCGCAGTTTGTGGAGTAGGCGAACCACGTCTGCAATTTTTCGGCGTATTTTTTAGCTTGTCCCGGTTTGCATTAAAGCACTTTTTTCCTGATTATGTAAGGGTTTCAGGCTTTGATAGTTACTAATCTCGGTTTGCGTTAAAGCACTTTTTTGCTGATTATGTAAGGGCTTCAGGCTTTGATGGTTACTAATCTCGGTTTGCGTTAAAGCACTTTTTTGCTGATTATGTAAGGGTTTCAGGCTTTGATGGTTACTAATCTCGGTTTGCATTAAAGCACTTTTATGCCCAAAAAGGGAGATAGCGAGCATAGCGGGTAGAGGTTGATTCGGATTCGTCTGCTTTGATCAAGCCAGCTTCTTTGGTAGCTCCTATAATCAGAGAAACGGTTGCTGTCCTTGATTCACTTAGACGAAACCGCTCCCGTAGGGTTTGGTTAGACATTTGTTGATTGCTGACATACAGCAGACAGCAATGCTGATAGCAGGCTCGAATTCGGTCTGATTTGCTCATGTTGGCAAAATCTTGATGGGCAAACAGTACTGCTGTGGTACGTGTGTCACCCACTCGAAAATCTGGTGCGGGTAGTTGAAAGTCCTCTGCTGCGCTTATAACTTTGTCAATACCACTGCCTTTTTCTTCACATATACCGAAAAGTCGCATTAGGTAGGCGAGTTGTTCGTTGCGGGATCGATTTTCATCAATAAAGCGCTCTACCTTAATGGGCGGGATGCCAGGATTAGAGATATCAATGCGATCACTGTACATCTCGATCATCACAGAAGCTCCCGTCGCTAGAAAATCTTGATGCACTAGCGCATTAGCAATAAGTTCTCGTAAAGCCTGTTTGGGGAACATCTTCATTTCTTCCCGCACAACTTCCTCGACAAAGCGATTTTGCGGTGCTGCTGAATGGACAAAATCCACTAACCTCTCAAAGCTAACTGCATATCCTCGATTACCCGTTTTATCATCGCGGGTTTTTAGCTTACTGATACCTTCGTAGATCACGACACGGGGTGCTTTACGAGCCAATGCGAGGGAAAAGGCATCAAGTTTTTTTGCCAAAAGGATGGCAGCTAGGTTGGTGATTGTCCAACCTTGGGCTGTTTGTTTGATTAAATCTTGGCTCTGCAATCTTTCAAGGACGGCATCGCGATTGGTGGGGTAGGGAATGCCTAATAGTTCAAAGTAGCTCTGATTATCGAGGAGGGCGATTACATCGTCAGGGCTAGCGTCAGATCGGGCGGGTTGGGAAAACCAATCTTGTTGGTCTTCTGCAAAAATCCGCTTCAGCATATCAGGAGTCATTGGTTGCAGTTCTTCGCCGGCTCTCATCAGATAGGCTCCCTGATAATCCAATGCACGACCTAGAGGACGGGAAGGCACTTCAAAAACTAGCACTCGACCATTTGGATGTTGTAATTCTGTAACTTCTACCCGAAATCTGAGTTCATTAACTATTTTCGCCTTAATACTGTTCAGAGCTTCTGCTGTTCCCCAAGCTAGCGAACCTACTACTTGGCGAGGTGGCTTATCGGTAACGCCCAAAACGATATAACCACCTCCTTCATTCGCCAGCGATACACAATATTTCAGCAGCTTAGTCGAATCAAACTGTTGTTTGGCTTCTTTGAATTCAAGCCGTTCTGTCTCTGTCGGTACAAGCAGCCACTTTTCAAGGGTTTCAAGAGTAATCATGCGATGATCGCCTCCTTAGCTGCTTTTGTTGTTGATACTTACAGATAGATTTTTCAATCGGAGGGTTGAAAGGCACGCTTGGTTCGGGATTATTCTGAACTTTTTCAGTATATGAAGTGTAGTGGAATTAATTCCACCTCATCAAAGTCGCGACATTAATTAGCGAATGTGCAACAAATCGGGATGACTGGATTCGAACCAGCGGCCCCTTCGTCCCGAACGAAGTGCGCTACCAAGCTGCGCCACATCCCGCCATAAAAATGGCATTGTAAATATAAGAATATCACAACCTGTGCCAAATATCAGAATTACATCTATATATGATCACTTCATCAAAGGCTTTGCTTGCTACGATTAAATTTGTATAACTCTAATGGTAAAAGCGGATTGTGACTGTAAAACCAGACTGGTTGCGGGTAAAAGCACCTGGGCGTGAGCGCATCGGTAACGTTAAAGAAATTTTGCGGGATTTAGCCCTCAATACAGTTTGCGAGGAAGCGTCCTGTCCGAATATTGGTGAATGCTTCAACGCTGGGACTGCCACGTTTTTGATTATGGGCCCAGCTTGTACACGCGCTTGTCCCTACTGCGATATAGATTTTGAGAAAAAACCCAAACCACTAGATCCCACGGAACCTTCACGACTAGCCGAAGCTGTTCGCCGCCTGAAACTCAATCATGTGGTAATCACTTCTGTAAACCGAGATGACTTGCTTGATGGTGGTGCATCTCAGTTTGTGGCGTGTATTAATGCGGTTCACTCTGTTTCACCCAACACCACAATTGAGGTGCTAATTCCTGACTTATGCGGTAATTGGAATGCTCTAGAGTTGATTCTACAAGCTGCGCCAGAAGTCTTAAACCACAATACCGAAACTGTCCCACGCCTGTATCGCCGAGTGCGTCCCCAAGGAAACTACGATCGCACATTAGAATTATTGCAACGCACTCGCCAAGTTTCCCCTCGCACATACACTAAATCCGGGATCATGGTTGGACTCGGTGAAACTGATGCCGAAATCCGCCAAGTCATGCAAGACTTACGAACTGTAGATTGCGACATTTTAACCATTGGGCAATACCTCCAACCCAGTCAAAAGCACTTGCAAGTAAATGAGTTTATCAATCCAGAACAATTTGCGGCTTGGAAGGCATTCGGCGAAGAAATCGGATTTTTACAAGTTGTTTCTTCACCATTGACAAGAAGTTCATATCATGCAGAACAAGTCAGAGAATTAATCGAACGTTACCCACGCAGCCAATTTTAGATTTTAGGTTTTAGATTTTAGATTGGTGAGCAAAGAGGATGGGGTGATGGGGAGACTTTTGATTAATGACTAATCCAAAATCTGTAGTAATTCTTGGTGCGGGTGCTTGGGGTGCATCTCTAGCAAATCTCGCCGCAGGGAATGGTCATCAGGTGCGCGTGTGGTCGCGTCAAGGTTCCCAAACTCTCCAAACAGTTTTAAAAGATGTCCAAATAGTCGTGTCCGCTATCTCGATGATTGGTGTGAGAGATGTTGCTTCCCAAGTCCAGTCTTTCCCCCTTTCTCCAGAAACAATTTTTGTTACAGCGACGAAAGGTTTAGACCCCCAAACCACCTGCACACCGTCACAAATTTGGCAAACAATATTCCCTAACCATCCAGTGGTTGTTTTGTCTGGGCCTAATTTATCAAAAGAAATTCAAATGGAATTACCAGCAGCCACGGTGGTAGCCAGTAATATTCCCACGGCTGCGGAAGTAGTGCAGTTAGTATTTTCTTCTCATCGTTTCCGGGTATATACCAATCCCGATCCCTTGGGGGTGGAATTAGGGGGAACACTGAAAAATGTGATTGCGATCGCAGCTGGTGTGTGCGATGGTTTACAACTGGGAACCAATGCCAAAGCTGCTTTAGTCACCCGTGGACTTACCGAAATGGTTCGCATCGGCAACAACTGGGGTGCAAAGACGGAAACATTTTATGGTTTATCGGGTCTAGGAGATTTGTTAGCAACGTGCAATAGTCCCTTAAGTCGCAATTACCAAGTCGGCTATCAGCTAGCTGGTGGTAAGTCACTTACAGAAACTCTCGCAAATTTGCAAGGAACTGCTGAAGGAGTGAACACTTGCCGGGTTTTGATGCAACGAGCCAAGCAACAAAATATAGCAGTCCCAATTACCGAGCAAGTTTATCGGTTGCTTCAAGGCGAAATCACACCCAGACAAGCACTTGATGAACTGATGCTGCGAGATATCAAGCCAGAGTACAACTACTAGTTATAGCTGTAGTCAGATAGGTTAGGACAGTGTTGATTGCTCAAAGCCTTGAAATAACTGGGTTTATACTCAGCACCGGCTAAACCCTAGCTATCCGCTAACAGCACTCAGCAATATGCTTTGATGGGCTACTAGTTAGTAGTCTGTCAAGTTGAAATTGGCACGTTAAGGCTGACATGTCAGAGGACACGGGAACACCGAGAGAGTATTTGATAATTTATCCCGTCTTCTATCTCCGTGTCGAGAGAATTTTTGCCGTTAAGACTAATCACTTCCCTAATATCTATTAGTTCTACTTATACCTGAATAATCCTTAGAAAAAATTAGTAAATCGTCAGGATATGACTTTTGTAGCCATGTAAATGTGACTATGCCAATTATAAAGATGACATTCACTGAAGGATGTTTATACTGTGTTACAAAAGCTACTATCAAAAACCATCAAGGTTGAAATGTTAACTAAGTAGTTGAAATATTGAAAACCTAGCTGCCGATTTGAATAGCTATTGGTTAAATCAAAAATTTAGCAGCCGATTAAGTTCAGTAATCCTGTATCCAATAAAACCCTTACAGTTAATTTCTAAAAAAATTGTAATGGAACCTTCAACCGTGTTAGTTCATCGTAAATCACGGGAATAATAGCAACAGTTGAATAGCTGACCGTAATCTAAGCTGACCGTAATCTATTGTTACCTGGAGCCATTGAGACGATCTTTATGCCAGCAACATCTTTTTATGCAGATGCCCCCCACAATACCAGAAAGTCCCGCCAGGCTTTGGACTCGGATCTCACGGTTGATGACAGTGAGTTATCGGTAGATGACCTACATGAGCTAGAGATGGCTTCTGTTGATCATGCTAACTTTGCTGCTAACAATAACCGTCGGAGTACAGACCTAGTACGTCTATATCTTCAAGAAATTGGTCGAGTTCGCTTGTTAGGGCGGGATGAAGAGGTTTCAGAAGCTCAAAAAGTCCAGCGCTACTTGCGAATGCGGATAGTACTTGCTAACGCCGCAAAGCTTGGAGATGAAGTAATTACGCCCTATCTTCGCTTAGTTGAAGTTCAAGAACGTCTTACTTCCGAACTAGGACATCGCCCGTCTTTGGAAAGATGGGCTGCCACTGCTGACATAGTTTTATCTGATCTCAGACCGACTTTGGCAGATGGCAAACGTCGCTGGGCTGAAATCGCCAAGTTGACGGTAGAAGAGTTGGAGCAAGTTCAGTCCCAAGGACTGCAAGCAAAAGAACACATGATTAAGGCGAATCTTCGCCTAGTTGTATCTGTTGCCAAGAAGTATCAAAATCGCGGTTTAGAATTGTTGGATTTAGTCCAAGAAGGTACATTAGGTTTGGAGCGGGCTGTAGAAAAATTTGACCCAACTAAGGGTTATCGCTTCAGTACTTATGCTTACTGGTGGATTCGTCAGGGAATTACACGGGCGATCGCTACTTCTAGTCGCACGATCCGCCTACCGGTTCATATTACCGAAAAGTTAAACAAAATTAAAAAGGCCCAACGCAAAATTGCTCAAGAAAAAGGTCGCACTCCAACTCTAGAAGATTTAGCAACTGAGTTAGAGATGACACCGACCCAAGTACGAGAAGTTTTGTTGCGGGTGCCTCGCTCCGTTTCTTTGGAAACCAAGGTAGGCAAGGATAAAGATACTGAGTTAGGCGAATTACTCGAAACTGACTGTGTAACTCCAGAAGAGATGTTAATGCGAGAATCTTTACAAAGAGATTTGCATCATCTTCTATCAGATTTGACTAGCCGGGAGCGCGATGTAATTCTGATGCGGTTTGGTTTGGCAGATGGTCATCCTTATTCTTTAGCAGAAATTGGCCGCGCTCTTGACTTATCGCGCGAACGAGTGCGACAAATTGAATCCAAGGCTTTGCAAAAGCTACGTCAACCCAAGCGCCGCAACCTCATCCGCGACTATTTGGAGTCTCTAAGTTAGTCATTTGTCATTAGTCATTTGTCATTAGAAAACTACACTTGACAAATGACTAGGGACAAAAGGCTGATTTGATCCCCAGGTTAAAAGCCTCTTAGAGGCTTGTAGCAAATAATTTGCATTAAATTGTATAAGAGTTTCCCCAGACCTTTGCTCACATATCTTGAAGGTAGGGAGCAACTAAGCAATTCAAAATTAACTTATGCAAAATTCAAAGTCAAGGGATGCAATCGTTACAAGTATCCTAACTATTAGCTGTATGCAAATTAAATGCACTACAGCTTATTAGTTGAATTTTGATCAAGATTTGATGAATTGTTCTTAAATATTTAGCATAAATTCTCAATAGGCAATGATTGTTGCAAATTGCTCCCAAGATTTGTTATATTCTCAATTAACGAGCTTTGTTGAGAAATATTAGTATGACTGTCTACACAACTACTTCACTCAAGGCAGAACTGAACGAACGAGGCTGGCGATTAACTCCCCAGCGCGAAACAATTTTACACATTTTTCAAGAACTTCCGCAAGGTGAACATCTGAGCGCGGAGGATCTTTATCATCGGCTAGAAACTGATGGTGAAGGGATCAGTCTGTCAACTATTTATCGGACTTTGAAGTTGATGGCTAGAATGGGAATTTTACGGGAACTAGAACTGGGCGAGGGACATAAGCATTATGAGATCAACCAGCCCTATCCCCATCATCACCATCACTTAATTTGTGTTAGATGCAACTCAACTATTGAGTTTAAAAACGACTCCATTTTAAAAATTGGGTCGAAAACCGCTCAAAAAGAAGGTTTCCACCTCTTAGACTGTCAAATGACCATCCATGCAGTGTGTCCCAAGTGCCAACGGGCGCTGATGCCGCTTTAGCAGTTGGGTGGATAAATAAGACGAAACTACTCAAATTAACCAAATAATTGGAATTTTGAGCAGTTTGTAATTTGCTGTTACTGGAGGCAAGCAACCAGTTGGGGACTGATACTAACGACACCAAAGCGGATGTTAAAAGCGTCCGCTCTTAAGATCCTTAAGGCTAATGCCATAGAATTCCTGGGCTTGTTTAATCGCTTTTTTGGTGTCATCTGCCATCACACCATTCAGCTTGCCTTTATAAAAACCGCGCTCTCGTAGTCGCGTTTGAATTTCTAGGGTATTAAATTCGCTTTTGCTAGTAGTATTAACTGAGCTATATAACTTAGCTCGTGTAGTTGGGCCAGCAACACCACTTGCACTCAAGTAGTTCGCTGCCTGAAATCTCTTTACAGCATCGGCAGTAAAGGGGCCATAATAGCCATTTGGCTCTCCCTCTAAATATCCTGCCTGGATCAATTGTTCTTGAACAACTCTAACTGGCTCACCGCGATCGCCTACACGAAGTTTGTCTCGATTGACTACCTTTTTAGGAGCCTCTTCTCCATCACCGATGCCAACTCCCGGCAATTTACCTAATGTTGCTGGGCCAGCAATTCCATCAACGCTTAATTTGTAAGAATCTTGGAACCGCTTGACAGATTCTTCGGTAATTGGGCCAAATATTCCTGTGGCGTTTCCGTAATAAAAGCCTGCGACTCTTAACCGTTCTTGCAAAGCTCTGACATCTTCACCTTCATCCCCCTTAGCAAGGTAGTTGGGATTGCGGCGTTTGCTGGTGGCTGAACTAGCTGAAGTTGTTGTGCTAGGCTTTTTGGCTTGTGTACTTACAGCAGTGGTTTTTTTAGCTTCTGTAGCCGTAGTTGTAGGCTTTTTAGCTTGCCAACTTTCTAATTTTTGCAGGGTGCTTGCTCCAACAATGCCGTCCACTGGTAAACCAGCGGCTTTTTGGAAGCGCCGCACAGCTGCTTGTGTGGATACGTCATATACCTGGGTAACGGAAGCTTGGAAAAAACCTGCTGTTTTCAACTTTTGTTGTAGATTTCTGACGGAAGGGCCTTGATCGCCTTTTTCCAGTGCCATGACGCTACTGACAGCGCCAAGAATAGATAAAGACAGAGCAAGGGGCAACATATACTTCCAAGCCCTACCTGAAAGCCTTTTCCAGTCTGGCGCAGCTGCTTTGTTAAACAAAGAACTGAGGGAGACCAATTCACTGGGTGTGCTGTCTTCGTAGGTGAAAGCTAGGTGCAAATACGCAAGATTTTCCATATTTGTTTCCTACACCATTGATTTTTCTTCGATAACTGCTTCAGCTTGATGTACTAGGTTCCTCAAAGCTTCTAATGTTCCTATATTTACATCCTCCCACAAATTGCGCTTGTGTGCTTCTAATAATTTTTCAGCAATATCACGCAATGCATAAGGGTTCTTTTCCTGAATAAATTCTAAGACAACTGGATCGAGTAAATAAGCTTCTACTATGCCTTGATACATGTAATCTTCGACACATTTAGCTGTAGCATCGTAGGCGAATAGATAATCTACTGTCGCCGCCATTTCAAAAGCACCTTTGTATCCGTGGCGCATTACTCCTGCAATCCACTTGGGATTAACTACGCGAGAACGATACACTCGTGCAATTTCTTCTTTCAGTTGACGGACTCGTGGTTGGGCGGGTATAGAATTATCTCCAAAATAAGTTTGAGGATTTTTTCCCTGTAGAGAACGCACCGCAGCAGTTAAGCCACCCTGAAATTGGTAATAATCATCAGAATCGAGTAGGTCATGTTCACGGTTGTCTTGATTGTGCAGGACAACTTGCATTTGAGACAAGCGTTGTTTGAAGGCTTCGGTATTGGGGATTGGGGACTGGGAATTAGGAATAATTTCTGCCCCTTTGCTCCCCTGCCCCTCTGCTAAGTTTCCCGAAGAATAGGCGTAAGAACTCCAGTTAATGTAGGCGCGGGCTAAATCTTCGTCATCTGTCCAGTTTTGCGATTCGATTAAACCTTGGAGTCCGGCACCGTAAGCACCTGGGCGAGAACCAAAGATGCGATAGCGCGATCGCACCATTGCTTCTTCTAAAGTTAAACCCTGTTTTGTCCACAAATCAGTCTCTTGGCGAACTGCATCGGCGAGGGGATTTTGTTCTGGCGGTTCATCTAAGTCTGCTACTGCTGACACTGCTTGATCGAATAAGTCAATCAAGTTAGGAAAAGCATCCCGGAAGAATCCAGAAATTCGCAAGGTGACATCGACACGGGGACGCCCCAAAATCGCTAGGGGCAAAATTTCAAAATCTACTACTCGCCGCGCTGCACCATCCCATACAGGTTGAACTCCAAGTAAAGCCAAGGCTTCGGCGATATCATCACCCCCAGTTCTCATGGTGGCTGTTCCCCACATTGATAAACCTAGTGTTTTGGGATACTCACCATGCTCTTGAGTGTAATATTCAACGAGAGTTTCAGCAGCTTTTCTCCCGATATCCCAAGCTGTCTCTGTAGGAATGGCGCGAATATCGACAGAATAAAAGTTTTTCCCTGTTGGTAGAACTTCTGGGCGGCCGCGTGTGGGTGCGCCAGATGGAGCGCTGGGGACATATCCGCCATCGAGTCCGTGTAATAAATGGGTGATTTCTTCGTGGGTTTGTTGTAAAGCTGGAAGTAAGCGATCGCGTATCCAGTTAAGCGTAGTGCTGAGTGGGGAGGGGTTTAGGATTGCTAAACCCGTACAGGGAGTTATGAGTTGTTCTACTAAAAGGGCGGCGTGTTCTTCTAGGACTTCGACGATATCACCGAGGGTACGGCATTCTGTGCCATTGACTATTGAGTATTCACCACTAGTCATTGACAAATCTGCTGTGAGGGGGTCGAAGTCTAAACCCCAATCTTGAGCTATGGCACGGGTAATACCTGAAGAATGGCGATTGGGGATGCGAGCGATCGCTACTATTAAGTCTCGTAGCTGCCGTCCTTGGGGACATTGCCCAAAAATGTGCAACCCATCACGGATTTGGGCTTCTTTCAATTCACAAAGATAGCCACCGATAGAATTCAAAATTAAAGATGACGCTCCGCTAACAGAATTAAAAATTTCTGTTTCATTTTGGATTCCTAAATCTAGATGGAGATTTTCTTTGATTACCAGTTCGTGGATGCGATCGCGAATCATGGGCAAACGCGAAGGATCTAAACTGTCCGCTTCATAATACTCATCAATTAAATTTTCTAACTGTTGCAAAGAACCGTAGAGTTCCGCACGAGTCATTGGCGGCGTGAGATGATCTATAATCACCGCTTGAGCGCGACGTTTGGCTTGGGAACCTTCACCAGGGTCATTCACAATAAACGGGTACAGATGGGGAAGTGCGCCAAAAGCTACTTCTGGATAACAATTACTCGATAAAGCCACACTTTTACCGGGTAGCCATTCTAGATTTCCGTGTTTTCCCACATGAACTACAGCATCAGCACCAAAACATTCTCTAACCCAATAGTAGAAAGCTAAATAAGCATGAGTTGGTTCTAAATCCGGCGCATGATAATTCAAACTTGGGTCATTATCATAACCCCTTGCTGGCTGAATTCCCACGAAAATGTTGCCGATTTGAATTCCGGGAACGGGGATAGAGGCAGAGGTGCAGGGAGCAGGGGGCGGAGGTGAAAACTCTTCTCCCTTGCACCCTGCTCCCTGCCCCATTTCCCAACGTTCACTAATACCTTGCTGCACTGCTGGCGGCAAAGAAGCGAAATATTCTTGATACTCTTCCCAAGAAACACTTTGGTGTACCGGAAGCCATTCTCGACCTTCTGGATCATTGGTTACGCCAGCTGTTAGCCGTTGAATCAACTCGTCTCCTTGGGCAGGTGGATTTTCTACTTCATATCCAGCCAGATGTAAAGCTTGGAGGATTTCTACACAACTAGCTGGGGTGTCGAGTCCCACACCATTGGCGAGGCGGCCATTTCGGTTGGGGTAGTTTGCCAGAATAAGGGCAATTCGCCGTTCTTGGGGTGGTTTGGAACGTAGACGCGCCCAATTTGCTGCTAGTTTAGCAACGAACTCGATGCGATCGCTCACTGGTTCATAAATTACTACATCTGTCTCTAAATGGGGATTACGAGTTTGCAATGCTTTAAAAGACACAGCACGAGTAATAATTCGCCCGTCTACTTCTGGTAGCGCTACATTCATTCCAATATCGCGGGGAGAAAGCCCTTGAAACTGTGACTCCCACTGCTCAATTGACCCGCCACTGAGGATCACCTGCAACACAGGCACATCTAATTTTTGCCACAGGTCGGTTTGGGGTGTTTCGCTTTCCAAGCGTGCTAGAGAAAAACTGGTAGTATTTAGCAGCACAGCGATTGATTCGGCTTCTTTGGGTTGAAAAAATTCACTCAACTCAACTTGCACATCTGGGTCACGCAATGAAGAAACAAATACTGGCACTGGTTGTAAATTTTTCTGTACCAAAGCTTCGCATAAAGCATCAATTACTTTAGTATTTCCCGCTAAATAATGAGCGCGGTAGAAAAGGATGCCAATTTTGGGCATGGGGCATGGGGCATGGGGCATGGGGTATTGGAACCCTTGAGCTTCTGAGGTGGATGAACGGAGTTCTGAGGTGGATTCATCCAGTTCAGAGTGTCCCCTTGTCCCCCATTCATACAATCCCACACGCGGAATTGGCTGAGGTGGCGGGGGATTATATGCAGTTAACAAGCAACTGTCAGAGATAAATTGCAAAGCATTAACGAAATTTTCCACGCCGCCTTCGCTAAAATACTGCCATACCTGGTTAACAACACCCAAGGGCACGGTAGACTGAGAAATTAAATCGGGATCAAAAGCGTCATCCCCTGGCATTACAATCAGGGTTATACCATTACGTTGCACAATTTCTTGCACTACTTCTAAGCCATAACCCCAGTAAGAACGTCCTCCTAATAAGCGCAAAATAATTACTTGGGCAAGTTCCAAAACTTGCTCTCCATAAGTATCTATGCTTAATTGTTGCTGCAACTGCAACAGGTTGGCGACTCTTAATGCCGGAAAGCTTGCAGGTAATTTTGTCACCGCAGCTGCTAAGGTTTGAATGTCGGTATCAGCAGCCGTAATCAACACGAAAGGCGCTGGAGTTTGTTCTAAAAAAATTAAACCCTCTGACTGATTCCATCCACCCGATGTACTACTTATACGATGCATAATCCTGTCTTACCGTTTTAAACTGTTGGTTAGTAGATAATCAAAACAAACTTTTTTCCCTGCATTCAGCCCCCTCTTACCAAAATGATTGAAAATGCTTAGTTCTCCTGATTTGAGCTTTTCTCGAACCTTGCCTATTGTTGTATTTAATCAGCTTGGGGAGTTGTTAGAACAGATGGCTCAAACGGTGGGAAGTGCCGCTTTAGTACTGACAGAAGCTGTGTTAGTACGAATTTGTATACCTGGGGAGTGGCAAAGGCAAAGGTTTACACTAGTGGTTTCTGAGCAGTTTAGTACGCTCTTGGTAGGAAACTTTGACGAGGAGCAGGGAAGTTACTCAGGAATCAATGCTCAGTTGACTTTTAATTTAGATGCGATCGCTTCTTTTGTCTACGAATTGAGAGATTTGTTTGAGTGCGATTCTGATACTCACCAAAATCTTGAACGCTATCAGCAAATTATTAGACCTAATGATGCCACGCTCCAAAGTCAATTCACGCTGTTGTTATTAGAATATCTCCTAACTCAGCCAAACCAAGAAATAATAGCACCTCCAAGCCAAATTGCGCCGGCAGTTTATATCTGTCAGCCAGTGGAAGATGCTTTAAAAAAACAGATTTCCCAAGAGCGGTTGTTAAATCAGGTAACAACACAGATCCGCAAAAGCCTGGATTTGCCGGTGATTATGGCAACGGCAATTACACAGGTGCGTGAATTTTTGGAATTAGACAGACTAGTAATTTATAAATTTGAAGATTCCCAAGTTAAGGCTCAACGATACCAGTCTGACAGTATTCCCCTCAATGGAACGGCACTGGTAACAGGCATGGAACTATCAGTTAGGGAACCTGCCGAAATCGATTTTTCTATCCAGGAGAATAACGAGAAACACTCGCCTTTTGTGTCAGTCAATAATCAACCTCTACTAGGAGACTACCAAAAGTATGGAGGTTATATTGTCTATGAAGCCCGTGCTACAGATGCTATAACATCGGTGTTGAATTACACGGAAGAAAATTGCTTTATCCGCACCTCTCAGTGTTGGGAGAAGTATCGCCAAGGCTTTACCTTAGCTGTGGATGATGTTGAAAAAACTTATACTCTGGAAGAGTGTTTGTTGAATTTTTTAAGGGAAAGTCAGGTTCGGGCTAAGTTCGCTGCACCGATTATATTTGAGAACAAACTGTGGGGGTTGCTGATTGCTCATCAGTGCGATCGCCCACACCAGTGGAATGATAGTGAAAAAAACTTGCTGATTGCGATCGCAGAACAATTAGCGATCGCTATTCACCAAGCTGAGTTAATGCAAACCCTCACCCAAGAAAAACAAACTCTCGAACAACGAGTTATTGAGCGCACAATGGCTTTGCGTGATGCTCTCCTCGCCGCTGAAGCTGCTAGCCGGATCAGAAGTGAGTTTCTTGCTACTATCAGTCATGAACTGCTTACGCCTTTAACTTATGTTATTGGGATGTCTTCGACTTTATTACGGTGGCCTTTGGGTGAATTGAGTCAACGACAACGGGGTTATCTGCAAACAATCCACGACAGTGGAGAACATTTATTAGAAATGATTAATGACATCCTCGATTTATCGCAAATTGAGGCTGGTAAGACAGCTTTAAATATTTCGGAATTTTCTTTGGTGAATGTTGCCGAGAATGCTGTGAAGTCACTGCGAACAAAAGCCACAAGCGAACAAATTAATCTTATACTTGATTTGCAAATCGATTCCAGGCGCGATCGCTTTATCGGCGATGCCAAACGAGTAGAACAAATTCTTTGGAATCTGTTAACTAATGCGATTAAATTCACCCCTGAAAGTGGCAGCGTTACTTTACGTCTTTGGGTGGAAGATAATACTGCTATTTTTCAAGTGGAAGATACCGGGATTGGCATTCCTGAAGAACAATTACCATTAATTTTTGAGAAATTTCAGCAACTAGATACACCCTATCGCCGTCGCTACGAAGGCACCGGACTGGGATTGGCTTTAACTAAACAACTCGTAGAACTCCATCGAGGTCGAATTGAAGTAGAATCAACTGTAAGTATTGGTTCAATTTTTACTGTCTGGATACCAACTCAGGCAATGAGAATTATGAGTTAGGAGTTAGAGGATGTTTTAAAAGTGGTTAGATGTAATTTTAGGCACTTCTAGATCCCCCCTAACCCACGCCAGTCGCTCATGGGGGAAACCCCCAGACGCTCGCGGACTCGCTAACGCTGCGCTATCGCTTTTAGCGTCTCCCCTTGGGAGAAGACCGCGCTGGCTCCCCTTAAAAAGGGGAGAACCGGAATCAAAGTCCCCCAATTTATCGGGGGATTTAGGGGGATCTAAAACGTTTTGTTACCGACCTAATAACTTTTAAAACATCCTCTTAGGAGTTAGGAGTTAGGAGTTTTATTCTTCAACGTTACAAGGGTTAGGATTGGGAATCATGTCTGTATTGGACTCAACTGCAAACCGATATATAGGAATCATATTTGATTTCTGAAAAAATCTCGGTAGTCTTGTAGTGGACTGTCATGGCTTTAATGTTGCAAAAAAATTGCTTTGTTGGGTGGAGGCTTTGCGTAACCCAACATCCTGATAATCAGTTGGGTTGCGCTCCGCTCCACCCAACCTACGTCTAATGGACTATTTTGCCTAGACAGTCCACTACGTGCATTTCAAAAATCAAATACTAGTCCTATATTACCTAATCAAAGTAGTGAATTTTTTATTTTGAGGCTAGGCTATCGAGCATTTTTTCAAAAATTTTCAATACATACTCCTCTCCATTGTCTCTAATAAAAATGCTAAAATTGGGGTGAGAATTGATTTCAATTAACCAATATTGATTATCTTGATCTAATACGATATCAAAACCACCATAATCAAGGTCTAACTCTTCAAAAACTGGTTGAGCAAAATTAGCAATCTCTGACAGTATTTGTGGATCGTTAATATACTTGGCTTTCGCACCATCCCAGTGTAAAGGACTGAGATTACCGACAAATTTCGCATCAGTTATATCTTTTTCATAGAGCAAAACTAACTCTTTATTTAAGAAAACCGCTCTATATTCAGATTTGATGTGAATAAATTCTTGAGCAAGAGCGACGTAATCATACTTATTATTGATATTAAAAATTTCTTTTAAAGCAGTTTCAATTTCATTTATCTTCTCACATAAAAAGACATTATGTCCGCTCGCGCCAGAATTTCTTTTAATAATTACTGGTGCTTCAAAATTTTCTTTTATTTCTAATACGATATCTTGAATAGTTGGAAATTTTAAGTAAATCTTATATTTGGTGTCACAAAAAGGGGAAAGAAAACCTACTGTCCGAGGAAGTTTAACTTTTTTATTTAAAACATGATAAGTGTATTCTTTGTCTTTTATAAGGTGTGCTACTGCTTGATTAAGTAACGGAGTGCTATAGTTACAAAAATAATGCTGTTGACTATTCAGTTTTATTTTGACTAAGTTTTCAGATGGATGAAGAATTTCATAGCTGATGTTTAAGTTCTCACAAGCTTTCAGCAATAGCGAAATGTTGTCTAACATAAATACTTAAAGTTAAACGTCTAAATTACGAATTACGAACTTGTACTGATAGCGTTTCCTAATCACATGAGGTACATCATAGCCACCTCTCGAAGAGCGGGGAGGGGGTTGGGGGTGGGGTTCTTGTACCTCACTCAACCGAGAACGGCTATGAGCTTGTCCTGAGCTTAGTCGTTGGCGCAGCCTCTCGTAGAGAAGTATTACGAATTACGAATTATTTTAACTTGCTGTTTGCCGTTTAAAAATTACGATCTCAGTACCAACAACTGGGTTACGAGCTATTAGCCTATTTTGGGAGTCGAGAATTTCTAAATGGGTAAAATCAAGTTCTTGAGAGCGCTGTAATATCTCCGCAGCTAGTTTGTCTTGCTGAGATTCATTGAGAGTGTACCAATCATTACTAATTTTGACAGTCAAGTTACTCGTGCGAAAGTTGGCTTGAATTGACTTTATCAGACCAGAGGCAATGCGATCGCTAATTTCAGCTACCTGATTTTCAATAGCCGCAATCAAAGTTTGTTCAGGTGTCAATTGTATGATTGGTGTCGGTGTCGGCGTTGGTGTTGGCGTGGGAGTTACTTCTGGTTCTGATTCAGGCGTTGGTGGCGTAATTTCCTCTGGTGGCTGTGGCGGCTGTGGTTCTGGTGCAACTGACTCCGGTGGAGTCGTTATCGTTGGTATCGGTGCAGGAACCTCTTCAACCGGGGGAACAGTTGCTATTTCAGTAGGTTTACCACTAAAGACAGTCGCAGTCGTCCAAACGAGAATTACAGCAACTCCACTAACAATTCCCGTCAAAGCTATATCTGATAACTTTGTTGACAAATTTGATGGTAAAAACAAGCGGATTGTTCTTAACAGTCCACCCCACCACAACTGAAGCTGCTGGAAAAAGCCAGGTTTTTCCTCAGTACCTGGTGGCGGTGCTGTCTCCAGTTTCTCCACCGTTACTTCTAAAACCCCAATCGTCCCTTGGAGAAGTTGGATAATTTTAGCCTTCCAAAATGGCTGAACTCTCTGGTAAGGTTTTTGGGGAGGTTGAGTTATCTGCTCATTCGTCGGTTTTGACTGATTGTCTTGTGACATGGAACTTTCACCAAAAGCAGCGAATCAAAGACAAACAACGTACATTATTACTGGTGCTGCCTTCTTTTGCCTTAATGTATCACTTCATTGCTCATTGTTTCCGCTAAACTGACTATTTATTAAATTTGGTGACTTATGAAACTCAAACGCCGTCAATTTTTATTTTTAAGTAGCGTCAGCGCCATTAGTACAGGCTTTTTAAGCTGGATGTTAGCCGATAAAAATCATCAAAGTGCTGATATTAGTGATTCAACAACAGCTATAGCCGCCAACCCAGCCAAAAAAGACTTGTTATTACGTTTTGTGTCTGTAGCAGATACGGGGACTGGGGCTAAAGGACAGTATGCTGTGGCTGGAGCGATGAATGCATATCATAAGAAAAATCCTTATGATTTAGTCGTTTTAGCTGGAGACAACATTTACAATAACGGCGAAATTGAAAAAATTAGTGCAGTTTTTGAGCGTCCCTATCAAGCTTTGCTCAAGCAAAATGTGAAATTTCAGGCTTGTTTAGGTAATCACGATATTCGTACTGCCAATGGCGTGCTACAAGTCAAGTATGCTGGCTTTAATATGAAGGGACGTTACTATACATTTAGCCGTGGAACTGTGCAATTTTTTGCTTTAGATACTAACAGTAATGCTGATTGGAAAAACCAGCTACCTTGGTTAGAAAAAGAATTAAGTCTTAGTAATGCTCCTTGGAAAGTAGTGTTTGGTCATCATCCGATTTATTCATCGGGTCAGTATGGTAATAATCCCGATTTTATTAAAACTTTTACTCCCCTATTTAAAAAATACGGCGTTCAACTTTACATCAATGGTCACGAACATAATTATGAACGTACTCGTGCTATTGATGGTACAACTTATTTAATTTGTGGTGCAGGTGCTGGCAATCGTCCTGTAGGGCGTTCCGAATGGACAGAATATTCTACCAGTGACTTAAGTTTTGCTTATTATGAAGTGTATAAAGATAGAATAGAAATAAGTGCGATCGCTATTGATAATCGCGTTTTTGATAAAGGTATTATTCAATTGAAATCAGCGTAATTATTATGAAAGTCAAGCGCTTGCAAATGCAATTTTTCCGTGGAATCGGTAATTTGACGCTTGATTTCCACCAGACTGAGCCAACTATACTTATTGGTATTAATGGCGTAGGAAAATCAAGTGTTCTTGACTGTATAACTATTCTCTTGTCACGTTTTACAAGTCCTATTCAATCTTCTACGGCTTCTGGAAGAATTTTTACTAAAGAGGATGTTACTAATAGAAGATTGATAACACGCAACGAGATTACAATTTCAGTAGATTCTCAAGAAGTAATATGGTCATTGACTAAGTGGAAACAAAGAAGTGGCAAATATGCCGGTAGTAGCTTAATGGATTTACGAAAACTGCTTGAGAAAGTACAGCAGGAATTGAGAAGTAATCCTAAACTTAATCTTACAGTTATTATTTATTATGATGTCAATCGTGCTGTATTAGATATTCCCTTGAGAATTCGTCGTAAGAAATATTCATCTGAGCAGATACATGCTTATGATCAAGCGCTCACAGGTGGAAAAATAGACTTTAGGTTTTTCTTTGAATGGTTTAGAAACCAAGAAGACTTGGAGAATGAATCGTTAAGAGACAATCCTAATGATCGAGACAAGCTGCTTGAAACGGTAAGAAAAGCAATTTATTTACTACTTCCGGAGTTTTCTAACTTACGGGTTCGTCGTTCTCCTTTGAGAATGACCGTAAAAAAACAAGGTCAGGAACTAATCATCAATCAGCTATCTGATGGCGAAAAATGCTTGTTGGCAATGGTAGGAGATTTAGCAAGACGATTAGCGATCGCTAACCCAGGTTTACCAGATCCACTCCAAGGTGATGGTGTTGTTTTAATTGATGAAATTGAACTGCATCTACACCCAAAATGGCAACGAGAAATTATTCCTGCTTTGACAAGAACATTCCCTAATTGTCAATTTATTGTCACCACTCATTCGCCTCAAGTAATTAGCCAAGTCAAGCCAGAAGGAATTTATATTCTAGAAAAAACAGACGAAGGTGTTGTTGCTAAAAGGCCAGAAAGTTCCTTTGGGAGAGATAGCAATCGAATACTAGAAGACTTAATGGATGTTCCAGCCCGTCCACAGGAAATTAAGGAAAGTCTTTTAGAACTTTTTCGATTAATTGATGCAGGAAACCTGGAAGGTGCTAGGCAATTACGACAACAGTTAGCCAATGAAATTGGAGCAGATGAGCCGGAGTTTGTAAAGGCAGATGTACTCATCCGGCGCAAGGAAATTATCAATCGATGAAGTACATTGAAAAGGGTGAGGAGCCAGAAAACTTTACCAAGTGGAAGGCTCTAGAAAATGATGATTGGAAACCTAATTGGGATGATAATTTCCAAACACCAGAAAAACCTGTTGTACATGATTCTCTGTTAAATGAACAGGGCTACATCTGTTGCTATTGTGGAATGCGTATCAGCAGAGAAACTAGCCACATAGAACACCTCAAACCTCGTAGTAGTTATCCAAATCTATCGCTGGATTATACAAATCTCATCACTTCGTGCCAAGGAGAAAGTGAAGAACCTCCTCCTATTCCTGTACATTGCGGACATAAGAAAAAGTATTGGTACGATGAGCATCTGATGGTTTCACCTCTAGAAATAACCTGCACTGATTTTTTTAAATATCTTCCTTCTGGCGAAATTCAATCAATAGATGAGCCAGCTAAAAAAGCTGCTGCTGAAACAACGATTGAGAAGCTTGCACTCAATATCAGCAAGCTGCAAAATATGCGTAGGCTAGCAATTGACGCTGCATTAATTGCTACTGATGGTTTAAGTGAAGCAGAAATACAGCTACTTGCTCAAAGTTATGGAAAACTGGATGCTAACGGTCAACATATTCCGTTTTGTGCTGCTATTAGCTATTTTTTCAAGAATTATTTTTGATTCAATAAAGTGTGTGTAGGCGTAGCCCGTCGTAAAGATCGCATTCACCTTATACTAAATAACATCAATTTAATTCTCACCGCAAAACTTTATGATTCTTGAGGCAGTAATACTTTATGTTAAACCTGGTCTGGAATCCAATTTTGAAACTGCTTTTAAAAAAGCTTCTAAAATTATTTCCTCAATGGACGGATATTTATCCCATGAATTACATAAATGTATAGAAGTCAAAGGTAAATACTTATTACTTGTAAAATGGGAAACTTTAGAATCTCATACTGTCGGATTTAGAAGTTCTGTTGAGTATCAAGAGTGGAAAAAACTTCTGCATCATTTTTATGATCCATTTCCCACTGTTGAACACTTTGAAGAAATTGAAATATGAAAAACAAAATCCCCGACTTATTTGAACAATCGGGGATTTGTGACTGTATAAGCAACAGATACCTCGAAGTCATGTTGAGGTACTCCAAAATCGTGTTGAAGTACTTAAAAATCGTTTTGAGGTACTCCGAAGTCGTTTTGAGGTACTCCGAAGTCGTGTTGAAGTACTTGAAAATCGTTTTGAGGTACTCCGAAGTCGTGTTGAGGTACTCCAAAATCGTTTTGAGGTACTCCGAAGTCGTGTTGAAGTACTCCAAAATCGTTTTGAGGTACTCCGAAGTCGTGTTGAGGTACTTCAAACTTTGTCGCACCGGGATCTAAGTACAAAGGTGCGTAGGCGTAGCCCGCCGTAGGCATCGCTTTCATAAATCTCCACAAACAAAGGGATGTCCGCTACAAATATTCTTAACCGAACCGTATTGGTATCACTCTACTCGTTGCAACTGCGCTACTCTTGGGTCAACAATTTTTTGTCCCAAACTGGCAAATTTAATTGCCACAGACATTTTACTACCCGTTCCGAAAACATGGGTGATTTCACCAAGCCCAAAAGTTTTATGTAATACTCTCTCGCCTACTTGCCAACTCTGCGTTGTATCTGGTTTCGCACTAGAAGTAGAAGCAGTTTTGGTATAACTTTGACGACTCGCGCGTTTGGTAGATAATAATTCTTCTGGTAATTCGTCGAGAAATTGCGATCGCATCGCAGCTTCCCGCGAACCATACAAACGGCGTTCACGGGCGTGTGATAAAAATAACCGCTCTTGGGCGCGAGTAATTCCCACATAACACAAGCGGCGTTCTTCTTCCAAAGATGCGGGATCACTCAGCGATCGGTAGCCTGGAAATAGCCCTTGTTCTAATCCCACCAAAAACACTACGGGAAATTCCAAACCTTTAGAAGCGTGCAAAGTCATTAAAGAAACGGCTGTCTGTCCTTCTTTTAAATTATCCAAATCGGAACTGAGGGCGGCACTACTCAAAAAATCTCGCAGAGAAACTTCTTCGTTTTCTTCTTGAAATTGCAGCGCGGCGTTGTAAAGTTCCTGAACGTTTTGTACCCGATCTGTGGCTTCATCTGTGCCTTGATTCATCAAGTCTTGAACGTAACCAGAATCTTCTAGTATTCCTTGCAAAACCTCAGTCACGGGAAGCGTACCGATTTGCCCTTGCCAACGGCTAATCATTGCGGCAAAACTATTTACAGCTTTTGTCGCCCGTCCAGCTAATGTATTAACTGATGTTTCGTCGCTGAGTATTTCCCACAGGGTTGTCCCTAATTGTTGGGAGGCATTCACCAAAGCATCAATAGTAGTTTTACCAACTCCTCGCCGAGGAGTATTGATAACTCGTAATAAACTGACTGTATCAGATGGGTTAGCGATCGCTCTTAAATATGCGATCACATCTTTAATTTCTTTGCGATCGTAAAATCTCATTCCCCCCACAACTATGTAAGGAATTTGTTTTTCTACTAACAATTGTTCAAAAGGACGAGATTGGGCGTTTGTCCGATAAAGTATGGCAAAACTACCCCAGTTTAACTCTGGATTTTGGTTTTCTAAAGTGCTAATTTGATTAATTACAAATGCCGCTTCTGCAAGTTCTTCATCGGCTTTGTGACAAGTAATCTGCTCACCCGGCCCCCGCGTCGCTTTCAGGACTTTATCAATCCGTTGGGTGTTATTTTCAATTAGTTCATTAGCCGCTTGCAGAATGTTTTCACAAGAACGATAGTTTTCTTCCAGCTTAACCATCGTCTGGGTATCATCATCTACCAAACCATCGCCAAAGTCTTCCTGAAATCCTAGCAAGATGGTGAAATCTGCCATCCGAAAGCTATAAATCGATTGATCTGCATCACCGACAACGAAAACTGAGCGATTTTGCCATTCCCATTCGCTCTTTCTAGTTTCGCCATTAGTAACCAATAAGTGGATGAGTTGATACTGAGTGCGGTTAGTATCTTGATATTCATCTACGAGGATATGGTGAAATTTGCGATGCCAGTAACCCAATACCTGCTCATTTTGTTGAAATAATCTAGTAGGCACAAGAATTAGATCGTCAAAGTCGAGAGCGTTGTTTTGTGCTAACTTATCTTGATATAAATTGTAAACTTGGGCAATCACCCGTCCGCGATAATTGGGTTGTTCTTGCTCAAATTCTTGCGGTGATAAGCCTTGGTTTTTAGCATTACTAATAGCGTAGCGGACAGAGCGGGCGTCAAACTTCTTATCGTCTAAATTTAGCTCTTTATTAACGATTTCTTTGATCAGACTTATTACATCTGATTCATCAAAGATAGAGAAATTACGATTCCACTTGCGTCCTTTTTCGTCTACATATTTTTCAATATCAAAGCGGAGGATGCGAGAAAATAGACTATGGAAAGTGCCACACCATAAGTCTTTGATAGTATCTTTGTAAACTTGCGATCGCAATTGCGTTTGTTGGTATTCTGTCAACAAATCAAAACGCTGACCGTGTTGTTTCATTGCTAGTTGTTCCGCAAACAGCCGTTGAATCCGGTCTTTCATCTCCCGTGCGGCTTTGTTGGTAAAAGTAACCGCCAGAATATTTTCTGGATGAACGCGGTGTTTCAGAATTAGATTCGCAATACGATAAGTCAGCGCTCGTGTTTTACCGGAACCTGCGCCAGCAACAACTAGCAACGGGCCGCAGTAGTGTTCGACAGCTTGACGTTGACTAGGGTTAAGATGACTGAGAAAGTCGAGGGTTGTAGTCATGGATGTGAAAAAGCGAACGCCTGGCGTCACATCAATAGAGAGCCGCTATTGCCCAGGTTACAACATCGTGACATACTCCCATACTGTATGCAAGCATAGATTATGGGCTTCTCAACCAATCCAGCTATTGCTTAGGAGGCGTTGAGCTTTGTTTTGAGTCCACGGAATGCCCTACCGCAGACTATGAATTTCTTACCTTGTACCCTACAAATTTTACAGGCTTATCAGACACCAATGTGGGTAAAGCTTACCACAAATATTGTACCAGAAAAAACATAGAAGTTATGTAGGGGGAATTCATGGATTCCCACTACAATACGTTAATTTTTCTATGTAGATAAGTTAGCCATGAGTTATTCCTGCGCGTTGTGTCGTAAAATCAGCGACGGGGAATCAAACATCATAAAAATACTGGGCAAGCTCTAACTTGTTCTGTTGTCAACAGAGCTTACAGCTATTTTCAGTTAATTGAACTACAAATTTTCGTAGGGATACAGCAATGTTTCCTAGCCCGTGGTTTATTTGCTTGAAAAACGCTGTAATACCTAACTGAGAGTATAGTCACCAATAAGACTATTCACTCCTTGAGTACGCAATTGACATTGGGTAGCAATAGACGATACATCATCATTGAACCGTTAAATTTTTAAAGATGAAAAATTTCTTTAATTGCAGGTTTCGCCAGTATAAAGAGGAGTGGATATGGATTTTAGCTTAATTGTATCCAACATTTTGAATCCGCCAATCCTGTTTTTCTTTTTAGGCATGACTGCTGTTTTTGTCAAGTCTGATCTAGAAATTCCCCCACCAGTGCCGAAACTCCTTTCGTTGTATCTGCTGTTTGCTATTGGTTTTAAAGGAGGGGTAGAACTAATCAAAAGCGGACTGAATCAGGAAGTAATTCTAACGCTCCTGGCAGCAATGTTGATGGCTTGTTTTGTTCCAATTTACACCTTTTTTATCCTAAAGTTGAAATTGGATACTTACGATGCTGCGGCGATCGCAGCAACCTACGGTTCTATCAGTGCCGTCACTTTCATCACTGCTGGCGCTTTTCTCAGTGAGCTTGGTATTCAGTATGATGGCTACATGGTAGCAGCTCTTGCCCTGATGGAATCTCCAGCGATCATTGTAGGTTTGATCTTGGTGAATATATTCACAATTAATGAGAAGCGAGAGTTTGCTTGGTCGGAAGTTTTGCAAGAAGCATTTCTTAATAGTTCAGTTTTTCTACTAGTCGGTAGCCTCTTGATCGGCGTCTTGACAGGACAACGTGGTTGGCACGTATTAGAACCCTTTGCTCAAGGGTTGTTTTATGGCATTCTCACCTTCTTTTTACTGGATATGGGACTAGTCGCTGCTAGAAGAATTAAAGACTTGCAAAAAACCGGAGTTTTCCTGGTTTTATTTGCCATACTAATTCCAATACTCAATGCAGGCATTGGGTTGGTGATTGCCAAATTCATCGGTATGCCTCAAGGAAATTCGCTGTTATTCGCTGTCTTGTGTGCCAGTGCTTCTTACATTGCTGTCCCGGCGGCGATGCGGATGACTGTTCCCGAAGCAAATCCCAGCCTGTATGTTTCTACCGCTCTAGCAGTCACATTTCCGTTCAATATTATTGTGGGAATTCCGCTATATCTCTACGGAATTAACCTATTTTGGAGGTAATAATATGCACGTAGTTAAAAAGATAGAAATTATCGCCAACTCCTTTGAGCTTGCCAAAATTTTAGATAGTTTAGACAAGTCGGGTGTACATAGCCATGCCGTCATTAGAAATGTTGTTGGTAAAGGATTACGAGGAACGACAGAAGATTTAGACATGACCATGCTTGATAATGTTTACATCCTCGCGTTTTGTATGCCAGACCAACTCAAGCGTGTTGTCGAAAATATCAGACCACTGCTTAATAAGTTCGGAGGTACTTGCTACGTTTCCGATGTGATGGAGATTCGCTCTGTAAGATGTGTCGCGTCGATTTAAGAGAGTTATAAATTCAATGAAGCATTTCATGGAACGTCGTGACTTTTTGAAGTTAGGAATGATGGGGGCATTTGGAATGATGCTAACTGCCAGCGATCTACTCTGGCAGGTTGAACAGGCTCAAGCTGCCGAAATACCCTCAACCTCCCCTGAATCCCTCAATCCCGATGCAGCCTTACAAAAGCTGATGGAGGGGAATCAGCGGTTTATTGATCATCGTCCCCAATACCCCGATCAAACAGCGCTGCGGTTGCAGGAAGTTGCTCAAGCTCAACATCCATTTGCAACTATTCTGAGTTGTGCGGATTCACGAGTCCCCGCAGAAATTGTTTTTGATCAGGGCATTGGGGACATCTTTGATGTTCGGATTGCCGGAAATATTGCCACCCATGAAGCGATCGGCAGTATTGAATATGCGGTTGTCTTATTAGGTTCTCCGCTGCTGATGGTGATGGGTCATGAGCGTTGTGGCGCAGTAACCGCAGCTGTCCAAAAGGAATCATTACCTGGTGATATTAGTACTTTTGTTAAGGCAATTAAGCCAGCCCTGAAAAAGGTCAAGGATCAGCCGGGTGATGCAGTTGAAAATGCTGTGGTGGCAAATGTGCAATATCAAATTGAACGGTTGAAGCGATCAAAGCTTTTAACTAAGCAGGTGGAGTCCGGCAAATTGAAAATTGTCGGGGGTCGTTACGATTTAGATACAGGTAGGGTGACTATTATTACTTAATTCGCTAGGGGGAGCAGGGGAAGCAGGGGGGCAGGGGAAGATGAGGGAGATGAGGGGAATAACCAATGCCCAATGCCCAATGCCCCATTCAATCCTGCACAGTCATTGGCAGACGAATAGTGAAAGTAGAGCCAACTCCTGGCTGACTTTTGACAATAATTTCACCACCCATCATCTGGCAAAAGTGGCGGCTAATTGCCAACCCCAGTCCTGTACCTCCATACTTTTTCGTAGTCGAGGTATCACCTTGTGTAAAAGGTTGAAACAACTGCTGCTGTTGACGGTGAGACATACCTATACCTGTGTCGGTAACGGTAAAAGTAATGCTGCCTAAAGGAGTCTCCGGTCGAAATTCATCCTTTTCTCTGTTGACTGTCAGCGTCACCTTGCCGTTTGTAGTGAATTTACTGGCGTTACTGAGTAAGTTTAACAACACCTGCCGCATCCTAGTCTGATCGGCGTACATAGTGCCAAGTTGCTCATCAAAATCCACTTCTAAAACATTGGCATTTTTTTCGATAGCTGGTTTGACTGTGAGAACAACGTTATGAATCAGCGTCGCAATCTCGAATGTCTCTGGATAGAGGGTCATTTTCCCTGCTTCAATTTTTGACAAGTCGAGGATTTCGTTAATCAAGTGCAGCAGATGCTTACCAGCAGAGTTAATTGTTTCTAAGTCTGTGATAAAGTCTGCCGATAAACCAAGATCGGTAGCGTCGTCTTCTAGTAGTTGGCTTAAACCAATGACAGCATTTAATGGTGTGCGTAATTCGTGGCTGACATTGGCCAAAAATACGCTTTTTGCCTTGCTAGCAGCTTCGGCTAATTCTTTAGCTTGTTGTAGTTCTTTTGTTCGCTCAGATACTCGCTCAATCAGACGATTTAGAGATTTAGCGAGTAGGCCAATTTCATCTTCAGTGGTGACGGGCGCTCGCAAATCGAAATTAGATTTTCTTGCAACTTGTTCAGCTACTTGGGTTACAGTGATCACTGGTTCAGCGATCGCTCGACTGGTACGCCAAGCTACAATAGCTGCGATCGCTACCGAAACCAGCATACTCGCGATCACAATCAATCGCTCAACTATTTTTGCTTCCTCAACGGCTTTTTGCCTTTCTTGTTCTTGCTCTTGGGCAGTTTGCAGGATGTTAGTCAAGCTTTGAGAAAGCTGGTCTAGCCGCATGGCTGTTTCACCACGCATAATTATTAATAACTGCGATCGGGCAGAGGAAATCTGCTGAGGCTGCACTTTTTTGGAGTCAATTTTCTGTAAGACGACCTCGATTTGGTCAACGTAAGCTTTTAAATTAATTTTGTAATCCAGCAATAACGTCTGTAAAGTCGAACTTGTTGCTGCTAGTCTTTTAGGTTTACTGTCGAGAAATCCGCCAATTTTTGACTCTAGTTGCTTGGCTTTTTCAACATTCTTCAGAAAATCAGCTTTTTTACTTTGCAGTTGTTGTGAATTTTCTAATACAGCAACTAGGTTAGAACTATGTAATTGCGCCCCGACTACAGCATCTTTATAATTACTCAGTAGTTGCCCTTGTTCATAAGCTTGATTGAATTGTCTAACTTCCCTTCCCCGGTAGTAATTAGCGATCACTAACCCAGTTAGTGAGCCAAAAAAGCCAATTCCGATAGCTACAAAGTACCCATAGCCAATTTTTTGATGGATACGCCAAGAACTAGCTTTGAGTTTCCCTCGTGAAGGAAATTCTATAGTTGGGAGTTCGTCTGTCGATGACTCTTCGGCTGACACTTTTTTGCTTTCTGAACTGCTGTAGATAGGGGTTGGCTTTTGAGGAAGGCATTTCTCAAACCTCCTTACCTTCCCGCAAAAATAATCAAATTAGTCTAGCTTGTGAAAATACTTTAATTATTCATTAACATCTACATTATCTTCTTTTATCGCAAGAGCAAATCATTGCTTACTAGATAATTAGCATAACCTTATACTGACGAGTAATTTTTATAGTAACATTACTAAGTATAATTACTAAGGTAAACAGAATTTACTTTTTTCAGCAGCAACGATATACTTTCCTGCACCAAAGACCCGCCTGAGAGCGTCTTCTCCTTAACCACACTACTTTCCTCAATATCCGGTTGATAGCAAGCAATGAGTTCTTGCAATCACCTACGCCACTACTCTACCTTACTGCTTCCTTATAAAATTAATACAATCAGGAAAAAAACAAAAGGTTTGACACTTGTTAGGGATTGGGTCAGGTGGGGCCCCTCTGGGGATAAGGGGTAATGGGGATTCCCTCGTTCCCAGTCTCCGACTGGGAATGCTCGTCCTTGAGGCTCCGCCTCTCTTACTGGCGGCAGAGCCGCCAGGAGCAGCATTTCTAGCCAGAGGCTAGAAACGAGGTTTTAAAGGAGTTTCAGCTTAAGTTGACACCAATGGGTCAGGTGGGGCCCCTCTGGGGATAAGGGGTAATGGGGATTGGGTAATGGGGATTGGGTAATGGGGATTGGGTAATGGGGATTGGGGATTGGGGATTGGCTATGGGTTATTCTCCCCTTGTCCCCTCATCTCCGTCATCCCAGGCACATATATCATAAAATAGGTTAAAAGTCTAGTCTATGTGAAGACACAAAAACTTTTATTACGTATTAATATCACTACGAATGGGTTAATTGACGAACGCGGCTTAAGATAGCTTTAATATCGGATAAAATCGGCTTCTAGGCTTATATAAATGAGAGGTAGACTGATTTTTGCCTGATTTGTACTTAGATTTAGTACGATTATAAGCAAATGACACGGAATGGGATAATCACAACCTGAGGATTCCAGTTGATTCCAAAAAATAGAACTCAGGAAGTTGATTATAATACATCCTGCTGCCTTCTGAGTTCTATCCTCCTACTGACTGTCTACCTTGTAGTTGATGCAGTAGATAGTACGGGTCAATTATGGTTATAGGACACTAAAACCCTTTTGTGCCCTTCATCCAATTGAACTGATGCACAAGTGGATTACCTAATCAACAACCTTTTGGTTGTAATTATCCAGATTAGAAAAACTCAACTGTCAAATTAATAGGAGTGAAAATGCCAGAACAAGAATTTACCGAAACCGCATCCAAAGATACTACAGTGGCAGAGATCAACACTCAAACGGGAACCATCACCAAACTTCAGCCTCCGGCGCAGTCTCAAGACGAATGGCTAAAATACGGGGAGCAAATTTCTACCTTTTTAGCAACATTACCAGATTATCTGGGAAGCTTCTTTAATCAATATAAGCAACCCCTGGTAACAGTTGGTTTAATTGTAGGATCAATTGTTGGGGTTAAAGTACTCTTGGCAATATTAGATGCTTTGAATGATATCCCCTTAGTAGCACCTACTTTTGAGTTGATCGGTATTGGTTACTCTGCCTGGTTTGTTTACCGCTATTTACTCAAAGCCTCAACCAGGAAAGAGTTAACTAGTGAAATCACCACTCTTAAATCACAAGTTGTCGGTAAACAAATTCCAGAAGCTTAATATCTAATTATCGCTTCTCTACGAACGCGAACAGCGTGTCGCAGACAGACGGTACGCGTAGCTTGCTCCTGTGTAGAAGTACGCTCTAATTCCAAATCACCTAAATCTGAACGTCAAATTACGGCGTTCAGACTTCTCTCAAAATTCCCTACGAAGTTCACTAACACTTCGTATAGAACTCGCTCCTTCTGACCCTTGGTTTAATTAGGAATTACGAATTATTGTTGAGGCGAACTGCCGGTGGGCAATTTACCCTTTGGGTTCGCTTTTGGAGTCTGCGAAACTCCTGGAGATATTTTGGGCGTTCGCACTATATTAGGAGATGTAATTGCCTCCAATTTGCCCCGTTTTACTAAAGCTTGATGAATCATCGCCGCCACTTCCGCCCGACTAGCTACTTTGTTGGGATCAAGGACTTGGGGATTTGGATAGTTAACTACTAGACCATTGGTTGTAGCAGCGGCGATTTTGCCAATAGCATAAGGTGGAATGTCCTTAGCATCTTTATAGACACTGATAATCTGATTGGGGGAAGTGGGTGCTTTCAAATTCAAGCCACTGACAAGGGCTACTAAAACTTGCACTCGTGAAATATTTTGTTGTGGTTTGAAGGTTTTTTTCGGGTAGCCTTTGAGAAATCCGGCAGTGATGGCTTGGTCAATTGCTGGAGTTGCCCAGAATTTTGTTGGTACATCTTGAAATGCGATCGCAGTCTTAGACGGTTCTTGGTCAAAGGCTTGTTGTACTATGGCAGCAAATTCGGCGCGGTTTACAGGCTGATTTGGTCTAAAAGAATAATCAGGAAACCCTTTGAGAATCCCACGGGCAGAAAGAACATCTATAAAACGCCGACCCCAAAAGTTATCTGGCACATCGTTAAATGCAATGGGCGGCGGAATGATTGATTTTGGTCTTGCCGGAGTTACTAAAGGCAACGCTGATGATTTAATTGATGATTCAACTTCTGTTGGAGAGGATACAGGTGTTTGTGCTTGTGGAGATTGAGTAGGGATTACCAGAACCGATGGCAACATTGCGCGGTAAGGAGTTGCGCTATTAGTGGGAAATGAACGTGTCGTGGGTTCAACAACAGCCTCAGGTGAAGAATCAGGTAAAACGTTGTTGGGGACTGCATAAGGTTCTAGCTTGGCAGCAGGAGAGGGCAATACTTGATTTGGTTGAATACTAGAAGATGGAGTGGAGGAAGGCGACAGCAGCCCGTTTAAATTCCAGCTAGAATCCCTGCGGGACAATGACCAAAAAAGAATCGCTCCGATAGTGGTGAAGGCAACCAGAATGGCTATAAATTCATCAAAGCCAAGGGCAGTTCTTTGGGATGACTCCGGTTCGGAAGGAGGTCTATTTGTCATCGTGATTACCCTGATAGCAGTAAAATTTGTGTCTAAACAAATTAAGCCACAGATGACTCTTTTACACCAGCCCTTGTTTAATTAATAATTCGTAATTTAGAGAAAATATTAGGTTTCTGGTTCAATACCGAGCGATCGCAATTGGGCAGCTAGGCGATCGGCTCTTTGGGATTCCTGCTCTGCTCTTTGGGATTCCTGTTCGGCACGCTCCGCGAACACAAACGTGCCATCAGAGTCAGGAAGCTGAGTATGATCGGGGAAAGAAGTGAGGGCGTTGGGTGGATTGGTTACAGAGGTCATAACGCTACCTTTGCACTCTTTGTAAAGGTTGTTTTTAGTGTAGCTTGCGATCGCTTTCTGAATATTCTCCACCCAGATTATAAATTGCCCGCCAATTACTTCCAGTCGCCTGAGAAAGATTTTCAGCTTGACAGACCACTAATTTTATTAGATACCTAAACTAAAACCGGATTTTGAGGGTGGCAGAATGTAAAATATTAACTTATTCTTTACCTGTCTTTGAAAAAATCAGGGTGTCTAGTGCCAGAAGAATTCAGTTGCCAAATCTCACCGCCATTTTTGTCTCTTGGTAGCGATCGCGATCTTAGTTTAGATTCAACTCTCCAAGAACTACCAATGTATAACTTCTCGGTGGAAATCAACCACACCGGTATGGAAGTGGCTAGTTTTTTGGAAAAATATCCGCTGCTACCAGGAGTAATTTTAGTAGAACAGGGACAGTTTATTGGGATGATTTCGCGGCGGCGACTGCTGGAATTTTTGATTCGCCCATTCGGACAAGAGTTATTTGTTCAGCAACCATTAGCTGTTCTCTACAGCTATGCGCGGACACCGATGTTGCTGGTTGCTGATACAACATCGATTTTAACAACAATGCAACTTAGCTTAAAGCGATCGCCAGAATTATTAGCAGAACCAATTGTAGTACAAACCGAATCTGGTGCTTATAGATTGTTAGATGTCCAAGAATTGAATATTATTTCTTGGCAAATTCGGGGAATCGACAATCTGATCCGCTATGAACGCAGTCAAGCCCAAATGATTCAAAATGATAAAATGGCAAATTTGGGGCGTTTAGTAGACGGCGTAGCCCACGAAATTTTAGACCCAGTGGGTTTTATTTGGGGTAACATAATTTATGTTTCAAACTACAGTCAAGATTTACTCAAATTAATAGCGGCTTACAATCAAGAGTTACCATCAGTTTCTCAGGCAATTAATCAAATTAAAGAAGATATTGAATTTGATTTTCTAGAACAAGATTTGTCGCGATCGCTTGCGAGTATTCGCACGGGAGCAGAAAGATTAAAAAAACTCGTTACTAGCTTGCAAAACTTCTGTCATATCGATGAACTTTATCCAAAACCAGTAGATTTACACGCCTGTATAGATAGTATTATTTTATTAATTAATAGCCGTCTTCAGGGAGAAATTGAAATCGTCAAATACTACGGTCAATTGCCCCCAGTATATTGCTTTATGGGGCAGCTAAACCAGGTTTTGATGAATATCTTAAGTGAAGTTGTGGATACTTTACTCAATGAAGCAGTGCGACAGCAGTTACATTTAGAAGAGACAAAGACTGTTCAAAAACCCCGAATTGAGATTACCACAGAAGTTATATCACAAGAAGCAAGCAACCCAGATGCACCAGATTCTCGCTGGGTTTTAATTCGCATTGCTGACAATGGCTCTGGAATGTCTGAAGAATTAAAACAGCAAATTATGGAGTCTTTTTCTCTGGAAACAAAGAATGGTAAAAATACTGGTTTAGCAGTAAGTTATCGAATTATTACTGTGAGACATGGCGGGAAACTGAATTTTCATTCACAGATTGATATAGGTACAAAATTTGAAATATTGTTACCTCTGGTGTAGCAATATTTCTTAAATCAAGCCGCAGCAATTGCAGATGAACGCAGATAATTTATTTACGTGTACAAATATCCATAACAAAAAATCACGGTGTGATCACTTCTGGTTAATCAAGACATAATCGTAGCATTTAGAGAATATCTGAAAAACTTTTATTGATACAGCGATCGGTTCAATGTTTTCCTAAAATTATCTTCATAATAAGAACTGCTTACTCTTATTTAAGGAGGGTTAGGTGGAATCGGATAATGTTGAATACTTTCATAAACATCTTTTGATGTACTAGTTTGATATGTACATATTAAAAAACATAAATTTGTTTCATATCGCACTGTTTTAAGCATTATTTGGAGTGAATATTCTATACAGATAAAAGGTATAAAAGGAATTTAAATGACGAATCCCGAACACTTGAGAAGGCTATGGGAAGGTGCGAACAGGTGGAATCAGTGGAGACAACAAAACCCACATGAATTACCTGATCTCGAAGGGGCTTGTATTACGAGGGTTCCGCCAGGGATTCCAGAGGATCTTAGGAGATTTGATCTCAGTGGATCAAATCTTAGAGGAGCTAATCTCACAGGAGTAAGACTCTCAAGAGCTAATCTCGAAAGAGCTGACCTTACTCAGGCTATACTTTGTTTTGCTAGTTTTTTCACGCAAACAAACTTTATTTTTCCTAGTTTCATAAACTCAGCTAACCTTAGTAGAGCTAATCTCACGCAAGCTAACTTAAGGATGGCCCGCCTGGATAATGCTAACCTTACGAGGGCTAATCTCCAAGAAGCTGATTTGTGGAATGCTAGCTTCAGGTTTGCTAATCTCCAAGAAGCTGACCTTACTAGAGCTACACTAACTTATGCTAACTTCTGGAGTGCAAATCTCCAGGAAAGCATACTCTGTAATGCAAACCTTAGTGAATCTGAGTTAAGTTTTACAAACCTTAGTGAAGCTACATTAAGTTATGCAAACCTCAGTCAAGCTATATTCTATGGTGCAAAACTCAACCAAGCTATATTCTATAAAGCAAATCTGAATAAGGCTAATCTTAGTGCAACTCAAGCACTAAGAACAAACTTCGCTGAAGCTGTGTTTACAGGTGCTTGTTTAGAAAACTGGAATATTAATAGCGGCACAATAGTAGATAATATTGATTGTCAATATGTTTACTTGAGGAGTAACAATCAAAGTCGCATACCCAGTAATAGGGATTTTAAATCAGAAGAGTTTACTCAGCTTTTGCAAATAAAAATAGCAGTAGGAAAAATTCAGCAATTACTTAGAGATTTAAAGCAGAAAAATCCTGGGGCTACAGAAGAAGAACAACATAATTTTTTGATAAGTTCTGTCCCGCCGGGAATGAGGGAAAAGCTTATGAATACCCTACAAGCAGGTAGTATAGAGATGATTAAACAAATTATAAATAATCCTTTTTTTAACATACTAATAGAAATGATTAAGGCTTGGTAGGATAATTAATTCCAAGCCAAAATGGCATCGTCATATTGTGAAAATAGTCTACGGTAAAGAATTTGCTTACACTAAGTTTTCGCCACGTTGGTAAATTTCCCGTGCGTGATCAGTCCAAGCACCTTGTCCCCAATAACGAAAACAACTGGTTTGCAGCAAAAGGTTATGTAGAAGAATGTTACGGTATTGAGACTGTTTCGTGATCGCTTCTGCTGAGTCAGTTTGCAGCAATGGATCAAACTTCTGATGGAATAAACTACTTAATTGATACATCGGAGACAATACATTTTCATATCCTTTTACCCAACTGATATGATTTGTCCATGAGGCTCCATCCAGATGAAAATTAGAGTTTATTTGCTTTAATTCTTGAATAGCATTCTCTACAGCTTCCGGTTGATTATTTTCTGGTGAAACTCGCTCCCAAATTTGATGTTGTCCCACTGGTTGACAAGTTGGATAATCTTCAGATTTGCATCCAGCAGCTTCGATTAATTCTAAATATTCTGTACCACACACCCCAACAACACCTGATTTTCCTCCGCCATTATTGACCATATCCCACCAAGCTTGTTTAAAAGCGCTAGGAAATTCATTCATCATCACGCCGCCATTTTCACCATCACCAATTTGGCTAACTATTGGTGGTACAAATACACTCCCAATTTGTTGTTTGGATAATGTTTTAGCTTCGTAATAAGGCTGCATTTGAGCAACTAATTTAGTATCCGAACCTTGGGTTTTAATTAAAGCTGTAATGCTAATGGTTTCGCCTTGAGAATTACGGGCAATTAGACGATGTGGTAAATGTTTATGAGTGAGAGATTGACCCGTAAGAGTTTCTACAGAATGTTCTTGAACAAGTAGCCAGCGATATCCACATTCTTTCAGCGCTTTCACAAATTCAAAGAGAGCATCAGGGTGATTTGGTAGGTGCATTTCTGGGGGCGAAAATCCTTTAACTCGCGCTAGTGCTTCCCAGCCAAAAATTGCCGCAAAGTGATGTTGCCATGCAACGATATGTAATTTAATATCTGCTATGGGTGTGGAAGGAATAACTGCATGACCCCACATTGTACCCAGCCATTCTACATAAGGTTGGTAGGTGCGATCGCAAGTGATCCGTTTGAGATTATCCAGAACATCACCGCGTCCCATTTGCCGCAGTCCCCACAGAAGATTACCAGAGTAATCCAACATCACACGCGGATTGCAACCTTGATTTACCAATTCGGGGATCAAGTCACCCATACGGCTGTAACAATGGGCAAAAGGATCTGCATTGTGGTTATCCCCTTCATGGGGATGTTCAAACATATATTGCAGATTGCTGATCAGTGTGCCGCCATTTCCAGCAGGTATAGTTGGCTGGTGCATGTGTAAGGCGATCGCAAACACAGCATTTACGTCTTCTAAGCGCAGATTCGTTGTTGGTAAAAATACTGGTTGATCGTGGTTAACTACAGAGAGAACCTCTGTTTCCCAACCAGAAATATTCGGCAAGCCATCAATGATTTCGGGCAAAGGAGTCAGAGTTGTGGGGAAGGAAAGCATTTCTGGTTGCTCCGAAACAAGGTATGTCTAATTATGCGATCGCACAGCAATTTATGATCTGCAACTTTATGTATTGATGCAAACTGCGATCGCCTTGTACTCCCGCAATATCTCTGTAGTTCAACAGTTGGGATATCACACTTATATAAAAAATGTTGGAAAATATACAGCAATCCTATTTAATTTTGTTGCTATAGCCGTACATCTGTACGCCCCTACAGCCAATTTATTATGTTGCAAAGATTTTTGGAAATGGTATGATACAACTCGAAATTAATAAATTTACATTTCATCTAGGTTTCTGGGTTTGAATCTGTTTCCCTCTTTTAAATAAGCTGTAAGAGGATGTCTGAGAAGTATCAAATATTTCTTGATCCCCCCTAACCCACGCCAGTCGCTCCACTTGGGGAGACCCCAAGACCGCGCTGGCTCCCCTTAAAAAAGGGGGGAATAAGAGTCTTAAAGTCCCCCTTTTGAAGGGGGATTTAGGGGGATCTCCAAGGCTTAGATGTATACAAAAAAACTTTTCAGACATCCTGTAAAATCCACAGAAACTATACACAGTAAATATTAGTATTTATCAAGATAAAATTTTCTTTTCTATGCTTTACGCAAATTTAATTTTAGGACAGGTCTAATGAAACTAAAGCAATTTGGAATTACATTTTTGAGTGTTTGTATTGCTGCTTTTTCGGGAATGAAAGCAGCAGAGGCGGCATCATTTTCGGTAATTGCCGATGGTCTTAATAGTCCACGGGGTCTAACTTTTGCTCCTGATGGAAGTCTCTACGTCACAGAAGCAGGAACAGGCGGAGATGGAGCTTGTGTTCCTTCACCGAGTGCCGAAGGTCAATCTTTATGTTATGGCACAACTGGTGCAGTGACAAAAATTAGAAATGGTACGCAAGAACGTGTACTTACAGGACTTCCTTCTTTAGCATTACCAGATGGTACTGATACTGCTGGGCCTCATGATATAAAATTTGATGCCAGTGGCAAACCTTATATTGCAATTGGGTATGCTTCTGATCCCACATTTCGCGCCACATTAGGTAACACTGACTTAGGAAAAATCATCACTGCTAATTTCAATACAAATTCCTGGACTAGTGTTGCTGATTTAGCTAATTATGAACTTGCAAATAATCCCGATCGAGGCGATCTAATTAGCAATCCTTTCTCTCTTCTTTTAGATGGAAATAATATTGTTGCAGTTGATACTGGTGCTAATGAGTTACTCAGCGTAGGTACTGATGGAAGTAATTTAAAGGCGATCGCTACAATTCCTCGGCAGACATTAACTAATCCAGTTTTTCCCTCTGGTGCATCGTCATCGCCATTTGAAATCCAAGCAGTACCCACAAATATCGCCAAAGGCCCAGATGGCGCTTATTATATTAGCCAATTAACTGGTTTTCCCTTTCCAGAAGGTGAAGCAAAAATCTATCGAGTTGGTGCTGATGGTCAACCAACAGTTTATACCGATGGCTTTACCCAACTTACTGACTTGGCTTTTGATACTGAGGGTAATTTATATGCTTTGCAGTACGCTAATCAGTCACTCTGGAAAGGTAATTTAGATGGTTCTGTAATTAAAATAGCGAGGGATGGGACTCGCACAACTATTCTTAGTGGCAATGGATTAGAGTCTCCTACTGCTTTGACTATTGGTGCTGATGGTGCTATCTACGTGACAAACCGAGGCGATCGCCCTGGACTTGGACAAGTTATCAAAATTGAGAATTCCAAGTCTGTTCCTGAGTCTACTTCTACTTTCAGCTTATTAGCATTTCTTGGCACTGTGAGCGTTACTTTGTTGCACAAGGGTAAAGCCAAACGACTGAAGATTTCGGACAAGTTTGTTCAGGAATGCTGAGTGTTGAGTCACCGATCGCTCTCGGCGTCCCCCCTTCTCTACGAGACGCTACGCGAAGGGATAAGTTTTTCAATCAGCCGTTGTCTGCTTGGTGCTGGCGGTGTTGCTATTCGTAAAATTAGCTCTAACAACCAAGGGGCGAGGCGTTGACACAACACGGCTAAATGACTTTGCCATCCGACTAAAATTTCTGATGAATCATTCTGCATTCCGGTGACGAGTGCTTTAGCCACTTGCTGGGGAGTCATGGGGATCACCCAGCGAAATAATTTTAAGTCGCGCACCATGTCTGTGTCTGTCAGGGAAGGCAATAATGCAATGACGCGAATATTGTGTTCAGCTAATTCTTGGCGTAAGGCTTGGGTAAATCCTAAGATGGCAAACTTGGTTGCTGAGTATGTCGCCATCGTTGGTGCTGCAACTTTCCCCATCAGGCTCGATACATTGACAATTGTCCCTTGTCTTTGGCTGGCCATACGTCGAGCGATCAGACTAGTGAGGTTGTACATTCCTAACAAGTTCACAGAGAGTTCTTCTTGAACTTGGGGCATTTTAGATTGCAAAAATGAACTTTGGTATGCAACTCCCGCACAATTAACCAGCAGATGAATCTGTCCGTAATTGCGCCATAGTTGGGCAACAGCGATATTTACTTCAATTGTTTGAGTCAAATCTAAAGCCACGATCACAGCTTCTGTACCCATAGCTTCGATTTCCTTGGCTACCTCCACTAACTTGCGGCGATCGCGTGCTACCAATATCATCCGCTTGATGCCTTGTTGCGCTAATTCGAGGGCGATCGCTCGTCCAATCCCACGCGAAGCCCCTGTAATTAGGGCTACTTTACCTTGAATCTCCATTGGTTTTATCCTCCAAAATTTAAGTCTTACTAAACTCTTCGTTATTGCCGATACATACAATTAAGAGCTACTCGCTTGTCTGCACAAGGTAAGACAAATAATCAATCGCAATTGAAATCAAACTGAAACTAAGCCTTTAGCAACGAGATATTTCTTGGTTAATCTGCAATCCCTCATAGTTGTCTATATGAGGCAGAAATTTCTCGTTTTTAACCCGTCAAAGCCTAACACACTTGGCTGAATGGGTATAGCTCATAGATTTTATTTCTCCTAGATCCGAGCGTTCATCAGCATCGTTGTCATACACACGTTAGCAATTAAATCAAGGTATTGCAATATTCTTTAATAAGTATTTCTTAATACTTGTTAATGACAAGTATATATATACAAAATATTTTATTAAATAAGTTTTTATGAATCCCTCAGTATAAATATCTCACTTTCCTGACAAATAGCCCTGTTTTAGGAAATTGTGATATCTAATTCATAGCTTAGAAACAAAAAAGACATATAGCGTTTTGGCTTATGGTTGCAATACTTAGAATTTCTAACAACTCACAAAATTGCAACAGTACATTTACTGTTTTTTGAAAATAAAGGTTGATGGCTTTTATTTATTGAAAATAATCAAAGAGGATTAGATCGTTGTCTGGAATTATCTGCCAAAACTTTAGGACAAATAGGAGTTTATTTAGGTTTAGCTTTGAGTTCATCAAAGTAATGCTTGAGACTTGCTTTGTCTATAGCAAACTTCAATCGTTCGCGAACAATAAGATCCCCGACTTCTCTAAGAAGTCGGGGATCTGAACTATAAATCAATATGATTTCTAATTGATGATTCTGCCGAAAGCTGCACTCAGTGTATTTACGTAAGTAGTAACTCCACGCTTAAATTGACTTACTCCGAGCAAGGATGGATAAGCTGTTCCACATTTAACTTGCATAATTAGAGCGGGCAAGATGCCCACCCCACAAGAGTTATATAAATTTTAGATATGCAAACTAGATGTGGTTTAGCTTATCAATTAGGTTGGGTTTTGCTATTGCTCAACCCAACAACAGAGCAAAATGTTGGGTTGAGGAACGCAACCCAACCTACAGATTTCTATTTTTTAGGCAAAACCTACGCAGTATTGGGATGGATATTGGTGGAAATTATTTATTCTATTTTCTCAAACTAACGGGGGGTAGGGATAGGTTGAGGATTTGATGGTTTGCTTGACTGGGGAGTTGACCCACTCCAAACTTGATTGAACTGAGCTACCGACAACGACTGTAAAAGACTGAGATTAAGTGGCTCTTTGCTGATAAATGTGGCATAGGAAGGCTGCAAATAAGAACGGTATTCAGGGCGGTTGAGGAGATGGGTTTCTAAAAAAGCGACGCTGAGGGCGTTGAGATAGGAATAAACAGGAGCGCGATCGGGGCCCAGCAAGGCAGGTGGCACAGGTAAGACATCGTTTTGAGGAGTAGGTTCGGCGATCGCTGAAAAGTGGGTGGCGTTTTCGATCAAAGCCAGGTACTTATTGGAGTCAGAAAGCCAGGTAAAGGGGCGAATTTGCTCAAACACGGGTGGGGCGAAAATATCTTGACTACCTGCTACCAGCATGATGGGAATTTTAATTTGACTGATTCCCCCCTGACCCAAAACTGAGCTGTCAATCGGATTAATCGCAATGATCACCTTGATGCGATCGTCTTTGAGTTCGTAATCCTTTGGGGGTAACTCACTTGCTTGACACTGCAAAAAGAGCGACAAATTAAAGGATGAATTATTGGGATCACAGTCTTGACGCAGTTGCTCAAAGTTAATCTTGGCTCCTGCTAAAGTCAAAACAGTATAACCGCCAAAAGACTGACCGATCGCCCCAACTTGCTGAAAATTGAGTTTTCCCTGGAGAGTGGGATCAGACTTTTCGAGACGCTGGAGTTCATCGAGTAGATATTTAATATCCAAAGGTCGATTGATAAATTCTGCTGCATCTGGCGGCGCTGCCAAACCTGCAAAGTATTGCTGAAAGCGTTGGGCATTACTACCAGGGTGTTCTAGTACAGCAACAGCAAAACCGTATGATGCTAGATGTTCAGCCAGGTAGACAAAGGTAGAGCGGTCTGAGGCGATGCCATGAGAAATTACAATCAGGGGAAAGGGAGGCGAGAGTAATTCTCCAGTGCTTTGTGGATCTGCTTTTGGCAGATAGATATCCACAGGTAAACGGCGTGAGCGAGAAATGTCATTTAGGTCGAAGGTTTTTTTCTGCCAGCTGAATTTTCCTGGCGATCGCAAATCTGGTTTTTGGGAGAAATCAATGTTTGAAGTGGCTGCTTGAGCGATCGCTTCTTTTTGAAGAGAGGCAAAAACTTCATCCTTTTTTTTGATCAATTGCGACAAGTCATCGACTATCCTTAACCCCTCTGTGAAATTTACCCGTATAGTATTGCTAGGAAATTTCCGCAGCAAATTCACAACCGTTAAACCCTCTCGATCGGCAGCAGCCAAAATCAAAGAGGCACGTATGGCATAAAAACCATTCTTTCGAGACTCAGTGAGAAGTAATTTTCCTAGTTGTTGCACCATCTGCTCGCCTATAGGTGAGTAGGTCACTTGAGATAGTAGTGTAGGAGTGACATTAAACCGCTGCTGGAGTAGATCCCGCAGTTGAGCGAGTTGTTCAGGAGTCGCACGACTAGCATAAAATGAAAAATCTTGATCGATTTTGCCATCTTTCGCAAAGGTTTCCAGCGAGTCCACCGATAAGGAAAATTCGCCGAAGGGAGGATAAAAAAAGCTAATGCGTTCAGCCCCCAATCCGGGAGTAGCAGTCAAGAACGTAGATAGCAAACCTAAACCCAGATATCTCAAAAATTTTTTCATTAGAAAAACCCACTATCTAGCCCGGCTAAACTTGTTTGGGTAGTCAGGAAAGCGGGGCGGGATCAACCGCTTTCCTGTTTAATTGGTTTAGATATATTCAAACAGGCTACAAGCACAAGAAAGCAAGTACTTACCAGAAATTTGACGGGAGTTTGAATGATCAAAATACATGGGTAGCAAATTTTTCAGCCAAACAGCATCAGTAGCGCGATAATAGATATAGAGATCAAAATTAAGTTATATGTCCTTTGCCTCCTGCGCCTGTTATGTTGTCGTCCTCAACCAACAACAAGAGCAAAATATCTCCCACCAAAACCAGTGTCAGGATGTGCCAGTTAACCACAGCAAGAGTATGGTTAAAAGTTGCACTGTAGTTGAAAATGGTCGAGTGGTCATTAAACCCTTGCAACCACCACTCAATGAGCCTTCCGAGTAACTTTCAGGAATTTAACCCCTTTAATCTAAAGGTAAAACATCGTGGAAGCGGTTGTAATCAATGTAGCGATGTCCATCGGGTGTGTGGTGAAAGATATCAACAAATTGATTGTTCCACAAAATCTCATTAGCACTATAGTGATGACGCGCATGGACGACCTGGGCAACCGTTTCATCAATGCCACTCAAAGAGACAATTAGCATAGTATTTGTCTGGGTTAACGATTCTGGTGTCATCCCATATAAAGGACTAAACTCATCAATGACATGCATCACTGACCAGCTTAAGGTGAAGCTAGGTGTTTGGTTCCTCAGTAGTTTGAGATCGTGGAACCGACGGATGAACTGTCCTTCTAGGGTTACTTCGTCGCGCATCAAGTAGACTCGCATCTGCGCCTCCAGAATCGTATTGCGACGCTTATTAGCGCTGCGAAATATCAGAGTCGGCATCGCATTATGAGCTGTAATGACAGCAACACGGCTAAACAGTACACGGGCTGTAGGTCGAGAGAATCGAGCAAACGCTAGCCCTGTCATCACAGCAATTCCCACCAAACCGATCATCGCTTCAATAGTGACAATAATGTTGGCGTAAGTTGTTTTAGGATACATTGCCCCATAGCCGATAGATGCTAGGGTTTGCACGCTAAAGAAAAATACATCTAAAAAAGAGCCAGGTTGGGCGTTGGCAATACAATCTCCTCCTATCAAGTAAGCTAGTGCAAATAGAGCATTAATAGTTAGATAGACAGTACAAATCAGGAGCAGAAAGCCAATCCAGGGAATCGTTAGCAGCAGATGATAGGGATCGCGCCAGTAGGAATGCCATACACCCATACCTATAATCTCAAATTTTCCATCTTGAACATGAATCTGAATAGGTGGGATCAGACGCTGCTGTCGTTTCTTGGGTGAAAGTCTCTTCAGTCGAAATTTCATTGCAAGCAGCCAAAAGAACGGCAACTGCTTAGTATTGTAAATTAAGTAAATAGACTAGTAAGGGCAGTGCAATGCTCATTGGTGTCAACTATAACTTAAGATATTGCCCTCATCCCCTCACCCCCAGCCCCTCTCCCAAAATTGGCAGAGGGGCTGGGGGTGAGGGAAAAACTTATCCAGTCAGAAGATTTCAGCTGAAGTTGACACCAATGTGCAATGCTGTGCCTATACCACAGATAGGGTTCAAATAAATGAAAACTGCTGTAAATAAGCAAAAAAATAGGGTGTGCAATGCCCACCCTACTTATTTATCTGCTAGAAACTTATTTTTCTGGTTTTAGTGATTGACCTTTAGAGCAGCGGTCAAACCACTCCTGGTATTTTTTCTGGTGTGACTCATCTTCAACAGCAATGGTAACACGCACCTGCTTACAGCCGTGATTTCGCTCTAGTGCGATCGCATTCAACAATAAATTAGCAATTTTAGGCGAGCTAAATTCGCCGCTTACCGTTAAACCGTTGTCAAAATGTGTAACTTCAAGTCTTTCTACTTCAGACAAGTCAACGCCAGTAATTTCCCCTTGTCCTAAATCAATTTCTGCGAGTTGTTTGTGTTCTGGGCTAATTTGTTCCACAATCAGCTTTTCACGCCGGACAGGAACTTGCACCATCCGGGTTTCGATTACTTTGCGAACAATTACCTCACCAACTTTACGCTTACTGCTTTCAACAACTAGTCGTTCTTCTAGTAGACGAATAATCTGTTCTTCAGGAACCTGTTCTAAATTTACTGGCTCAACTGGGTTATTTGTAATTTGATTATTAGCTAGTTGCTCAGTTGAGTTGCTATCGCCTGGTGTTTCTGCTTCTAAATATTCAGGCATATACTCAATTTCTGATTTGTTTAAGTCTATGAAAACAGATTTAGTCGGCTTGTCTATTTGTTTTATTCTCTGGCTCTGCAACCTAAATAAAGAAGGATGTTTATCAGCTAACTGCTGACCATATTCTATAGTTTGTTGATTTGCCTGGTTAGATATAACTAAGTTTAGCCGACGATTAGCATCCACAATTAAATCATAAACTACTCCTACTAGCTGACCTTGCTTATCAAACACAGCAAAGTTGTTCACCTTCTTTCTTAAATCTGCCAGAGACGAGCTAGTGCGAGAGTTACCGTTTGCCTGGACAATATTTTTTGCCATCTGTTGGCTATTCATCTGCAAAATTTACTAACTGCTTTCTACTTAGCTAAATTAAATGTATTAATCATCTGGATACCATTGAGAAAATGTTGGCGATCGCTGCATTTATCCAACTCATATCCAGAGCAATATTTGCAATCAAAAATCCCAAGTGGTATCAGCTATTACAAGCACAGGTAAAGCTAATTCAACAGCCTCACCTGCACTGTGTAGAATTAATTATTAGTCATTAGTTACTAGCTAATAACTATGTTTAGTTAGCGTTCTTCAATCGGAAGATTACTAGAATTCACATCTAACTCTTCACGACGCACGGTTTCTTGAGTTTCAACTGTGTCTTGTTCGACCACTTTTCTAACTCTTACTTCTTCACGCAAAAATGCTTCTTTGCGAACATCAGCAGTTTCTTCATGGATTTCTATGCGAGCAACTTCACCTTCACGGAAGTCTGCTTCGCGCCCAGAAACAGCCTTACCCGCATCTGCTGGAGTTACACGTTCAATCACAACTCTTTCTCTTTCTACTGGCACTGCAACGCGTGCAGTATCAGTCTCAACACGCTTGCCAATTGTTACTTCTCCAGTTTTTTGGCGTCGTTTACTGGCAATCAGCCGTTCTTCATACAATCTCAGAGTTTGATGATCTTGCTCATTTAACCCGAATAAAGAAGGCTCATTTTCGTAAGTGTAGCTATCACGGGCGTAAGTGGGAGTTGTACCCAATGGTGCTGGTGCTACAGGTGCTCCTAAAGGGTCTAATGATGCCAAAGGATCTACTAATGGCATTGAAGCTTCTACAGGAGGGTTGTAGTCTGTGGGTTGGCGATATACCCCACGCACCCGTTCTTCATAGTCGTAATCCAGGGTTTGACGTTCATTGAACTCAGGCAAATCTTCAGCTTGCTCTCTAGTCAAGCCAATTGTATATACACGATCAATGTTATAGTCAATACGGGCACGACCCAGTGGTAGTAATACTTTTTTACCAAAAATCCAGAAGCCTAAGTCAACGACTAGATAGCGAAAATGACCTTCCTCATCAACTAAAACATCGCTGATAGTACCAATTTTTTCATCAGTTCCCTGTGTATAGACACCCAACCCCTTAATGTCATGGCCATCAAAACTCTCTTGATAGTTAGGCTCAAAATCTTCTAATTTGTAAAGAACCATTATCTATTAACCTCAAATATTTTTTTGTCATCTCTTAATAACTAAACTAGACATTTATTTATTTTTGTACATCCTTCTGCCGAAGGAATTATTTCCAGAGTGAAATAATCGAAAGTTATAGATATTTTTGAGCAATATGGCTAACTAGAGAGGCTAAATTGGCAGCATCTGACTTGATTTTGTAAAAATATGTCTAGCCTTGGTGTATGGGATTCGCCAAATTTTGTATCTTTACATGGTTTGTCAAGATGTAAATTTATTCAACAACCAGATTCCGGACTTGTCTAATAAGTCGGGAATCTGGTTGTTGAATAAAAAAACACAGGCAGAGATAAAAATTAACTTTGCCTGGATGATTATTTCAGATAATCTACTAAACAAATTTATCAGCCAGCTAATTAAATAGCTTCATCTGTGGTGATACCATCTTCTTGCAGATGTAAATTACCCGTAGTATCAACATCTAATTCTTCTCGCCGAATGGTGTCTTGTGCTTCCACAGTGTCCCGTTCTACTACTTTCTTGACCCGAACTTCTTCACGCACAAATGCTTCTTTATGTATCTCAGGCGTTTCTTCGTACACTTCTATGCGTACTACTTCCCCTTCTTGAAACTTAAGTTCATTGGGATCTACAACCTTTCCTGCTTCTGTTGGTGTAACTCGCTCAATCAGAACTCGTTCTTTTTGAATAGGTACTGTAACGTGTACAGTTTCTGTTTCAATATGCTTACCAACCGTTACTTCTCCGGTTTTGATGCGGTGTTTGTTGGCAATTAATCGTTCTTCATAGAGTTTAAAAGTTTGATGAGATTGCTCATTCAACCCATATAAATCTGGATCTTTTTGGTAATTGTATGTATCGCGATCATAAGTCAGATCGCTGGTTGGAGAACGAAATACACTACGTACATTTTCTTCGTAATCACGATCAACGATCGCATCTTCTGTGTGATCGGGTAAATTTTCTAATTGCTGTCTGCTTAAACCATCAACATAGATGCGTCTTTCTGGATAATTAATCCGGGAAAGACCAATTGGTAGTAATATTTTCTTGCTAACAAAATCTAAACTTATATCAATAATTAAATAACGAAAATGACCATCGTCATCAACTAAAACATCAGCAACTGAGCCAACTCTATCTCCTCCCTCAGTATAAACATCCAGCGCTTTAACGTCGTCTCCGCCAAAGGTTTCTCGATAATTTTGGTCAAAATGTTCAAGTTTGTGAATAGGCATACGCTGTTCCTAAGTTGCTTACAATGTTTATTTACTACTGTAAAAAATATTGCGTTAACTATCCTCCTGCTGGCGACTGAGTTCAATAGAGATATTTGAGGATTTATATAGGAGAATACTCAAGCTGAACACGATTAATAATCAATAGAGATATAACTAAAGTTATAAAAAACAAGACACCATACTGGGATAAAATATTTTTTTCAACTGGTCGAGGCGATCGCATAATGGCGATATAGCAAATTTCTTACCCATGTTGTTGACAAAATTCCTCAGAGATCGAATGAAACAGCCCTAGTTTTAAGGGGATTGAGCGATCTCGTCTGCGTAAGTCCTAATTAAGAGCCAATACTGAAACAATGGGAGTAGACACTACAAAACCATGCAGATTATGAGTGAACTTCCAAATAGTCTAGAAGATGCGATCGCCCAATCTCGTGTAGCCGTCCAAAATGCCCTTGCAGATGGCTGTACTCGCTTGCAAGTTGAGTTCCTGTTCCCAGAACTAAAGTTTATGCCGGTGGCAGAACAATTTTTGCCCGTGTTTACAGATTATGATTCCCGTTTGAAGATTTTCTTTGCTGACGCTGGGGCTGCGGCCCTAGCCCGTCGTAATTGGGCAGATGCACCATTTCAAATTTTGGATATTGGTACGGGTAGGGCTGCTTCCTTGCAGACAAAAATTCAGCCAGAGGATGAAATTTTCTTATTCATTGCCCCTACATCGGTAGAAGTGCCGCAGTTGGAAAAGCTGTGTGAAGTAATAGGCGATCGCCCTTTAGTTTTGTTAAATCCCCGTTTAGAAGATTCTGGGGTTGTGGGCATTGGTTATGCAGCAAGAAAAACTCGTGAGCGTTTCACCAATACTATTGAATCTGCCTATTACCTGCGCCCAATAGACGATCAAAGTGCCATTCGTCGCTGCTACCCAGGACAGTGGGAAGTTTGGCTGGAAACCAGCGGCGAATATCAAAGAATTGCCGAATTACCCACAAAACCAGCGGGTGATGAGTTGGATCTGATTGTTTTAAAAGGACAACCGCAAACAACAACAGACGCGACACCTGCGAGAAAGCCCAGTGTGTTTAAGAGTTTGCAACGCTTCTTAAAGGCGTTGAGTAGTTAGGAGAAAGCAGAGGTAGCAGCAGGAAAATTCTCATCTGCTGCCTCATTTTAAGTTTTTTATACATTTTAATCCAGAAAACCTTGTACATTGTGCAACATTGCCAAGCCGTGGGACAAGAACTTTTTAATTCGTTTGCAATGGGGCGTTTAAGACTTTCTCGATGCGATCGCGCGTTTCTAATAAGTGCGCTTTGGTGTATTCATCCTCGGAATTAACACCCTTAAGTTTCTCATCAAGCTGTTTGAGTTTATACCAAGCTAGAGTCCGAGCATCTTCTGGAACATGTTCTTTCCGCAATACCATACTGGTCAAAATGTCCAGGTATTCCCGCTGCAAGCCTCGCCGCAAACTGCCAATCTTCATCGGTTTAGCTTTTGGTTTGATGACTTCCGTCCAAATACCTGATTGCAAAGTGTCAAATAGTTCAGGAAGAGTCAGTGATTTTCCTTCAGGAGTTTTGAGTTCAATATCCTTGAGGCGAGAGAGGCGATCGCCTGAGAGTAAATCTCGCAACACAGAACTCTGCATGAGTAGCACCAAGTCATGAATTGGAAAATCCAAACGACCAACTTGCGGAGAACTACCCCAATGTCGCCAACGGGAAGGTGCTAATTTATTCAGTAATTCTGGTGAAAAACTTAGGGCATCTTCTGCAAATACATATTTTTGCAGCGTTTCTAAAGCTTGGCGTTGTTCTTCAACTGGTACTGGTTCAAATGGTAAACGGTGTTGGCGGACTCCAGAAGGGTTCTCGGAAGGGAGTTCGCTAGGGTGAATGCGATAAAAAGACTGTCCCCCAATATATTTTGTGGTGTAATATATTTGCTGGAAAAAGTTACCCAATACTGTGCTAAAACGTTCGCTCACATCGCTGTAACTATCGCCAGCTATTGGGTAACGCTTATCGAGACGTTCCCACATCACTCGCGAATTATTCAATTGCCACTGAGAATAAAGCAGCACATTGCCGCTGTTATCCCAAGCATCAGCAGTTGGGTCAAGGTCATACACATCTTCATCTGTAGAATAACTCAATTCTGGCTTGTAGGATTGTGCAGCAATTTCTTCCAAAATTGGCTTTTCTGCTAGAGGAGTTGATGTCTTAATTGTTGTGTAGCCGTACTTAATTGCCCATTCATCATAAGGCCCCACCATACTAGGAAAATAATCTCCTTGTTTTGTACCTTGAGGGGCAATATTTGGGGGAATATAGTCCATTACAGAAGTTGTCAGACCTTTAGTTTTGGTAATTTCTGTATTATTCATCTCCTCTGGTGCTAGCAGTGTACTACCACGGAAGTTATGACGTAAACCAAGAGTATGTCCAACTTCGTGAGCGATGATTAAACGTAAATATTGATTGATATATTCTTTTACCTGGTCTGGAGTGGCCATACTATCAGGCAACAGTGACATCGCCAGTGAACCAAAGGCAAACTGGTTAGCAGCTTCCATCCCATAGCATAAATCGTACTCGCCTGCCATTTTTGATAAACGACTCAACAACCCCTGTTGCCCTTGCATCTTCTGGGGCACACCATTGTTTTTCGCATCTAAACCATTGGCGCAAAGTAGACGATTTTGCATCAAAGCTGATAAAGTAGTCCGGTTTTCGGTTTGGCTGGGTTGGACGATTTTGCGATAATCATTCTTGAGTGCCCGCACAAAGCTAGCATCTACGAGAATGTCTGCATCCAAAATTTCCCCTGTCAATGGGTTAACACGGGATGGCCCCATTGCAAAGTATCCATCTACTGTGTTAATCCAGCGAATCGTGTTGTAACGAATATCTGCCGGGTCCCAGGTGGCATCATCTGGCATTTGGCGAACTTCAATTGCATCCTTGAATCCGGCTTTGAGAAAGGCTTTGTTCCACATTAGGGCACCTTCTTTCATCGCATCGCGGTACTCTAATGGCACAGCGTTATCAATCCAGAAGACAATCGGTTTTTTAGGACGAGAAATGACTGCTTTCGGGTCTTGTTTTTCTAAATGCCAGCGATTTATGTAGCGGACAAAAGAATCGCCGCGATCGTCATCTTTGGATAAATCTTGGTAGGCGGTGATGAAATAGCCGATGCGATCGTCAGCAAAGCGCGGTCGATAATCTTGATCGGGTAGTTGGGAGAAACTGTAGTGGACGCGCAGGGTAAAGCCACGGTTGTCAGCTAGCGACGCAAAGCTTGCCATTTCACTGTCGTGGTCAACGCTACCAGAGAAATTCAAAACTGACTCGACTTCTAAGTTTTGGGGAAAGGCTTTAGCAGTACCAAAATAGGACTGGTCTGTGCTTCCTGGGACTCCTAAACTTACAGATAATCCAGCTAAGTCTGTGAGTAACAAATCTCCCAAGTCAATCAGAAGAGTTTTGCGTTCTGGATGAATGCTTTTAATGGAAATGCTGTAGAGAACAGAGTCACTAAACGATCGCCTCAGCGATCGCACCTGGGGATCTCCCTCACGAGTGCGAAAATTCACATTACGGATGACAAAGTGTAGTTTATCATCCACCCGTTGGAAATAAAACAAAAAATCTTGCAGAGGCATACCACTGTAAATACCCTGTTCGCCAATGCCCGATTCCAGGGTTGCCGTAGCTAGGTAATTTTTATTAAGTTGCTCTGGCTTAATTTCTAGATAAATCTTATTCTTTTCTTTATTGCGATAAAGGGTGAATAATCCCCCTGACTTTTGGGTGTCTTTGATTACTTCGTTAAATGGCTCTAAATCATCCTTTGTTGCTGGTTTCGCAGTCGGACTAGGCTTTGCATTGGGTTTTTCTGGGGGTTTGGCAACTTGCAAAAATGGTTGCTGACCTGCTTTTTTCAGGTTTTTTACTATCCAAATGAACGGTTGAGGCTGTGCATGTTTATTTTGATTAACTACCCAAACTTGGCCTGATGGTAGCTTCTGTTTCTGAGGAATATTGATATTATTTAGCGATAAGGCTGATATTTTAGTTGCAGAAGTTTCTGTCGTTAACTGACTATTGGATTTCTCTCCACTTCTAGCTGTAACTACGCCTTCTACAACCTTATGGTTGGCTGACAACTCTGTATCAACTCTGTTAACAAACGGTGACTTAGCGCTAGCCGTTGCTATTCCTAAAAACAAACTATGTAACAAAATCATATAAAAGGTCAATCTGTTCATCGCATTCATTCCCTGATAACTATCCCTAGTTAATTTTTAACTTTTGCAAAGCTATACAGCTTGCCCGCAAACTTTTGACTGAAATTTTATTTACCATTTTTCAGCTTTGTTGGGCTGTTTTAGTGTAGGATTTTTCCTAACAATTGTGTCTCCAAAAAATGGTAAATATTATTTTTACATCAGACTAGTAAATTTCTTGGAAAAAAAGTATAACAAATTAGTCAAAGCATGGAAATTACTTGATTTTTGAAAGAATTTTTAAACTAACACTTTATTTACATCATGAGAAGAAGCTTAAGGCTACTAGAGGTGAGCCTTAAGCCGCCATCCAGGAACGCCGTTGGCAAATTCACCAGAAGTAGCCCACCGTAGACATCGCCAACTGATGATTTTTTTAATATAGTATTTATTTATACTATTGATTGTTGGGAATAAAAAGCAAACTACCATAGAAAAATTTTTAATTCAGGATTATCAAAAACAGTAATTTAAATGTAACAACGGACACAAAAATGTCAACATATTTATCTCAAGTCTGGCAGCTGCTGAGAAATTATGTCAGGGGTACAAGGTTGCAAGAGATGCCAAAGACCACATCGCTAGAAACTGAAGCAGTTTTACCTCTAAGAAAAAGTATTAAAGAACCAGACAAAAGCGTTAAATTTGCTCAAGATAATTTGCCGGAATATTTATACTCTCCAAGACTGCAAAAAAGCTTAGAAAAATGGACAATACCAAAGAGCGGTTTGACTTGTCAGATAGACGATCGCACATTGGGCACTTTACCCTCTGGGTTTTGCTTTAAAGTATGCGATCGCCAGATGCATGAAGAGATTTATGATTTATTGGGTAATGGTGCCCTGAAACCTGAAATAGTCAACCAACTAATGGAATTGGTTGTGACTGCTAAAAAAATTCGCCCAGAATTGCTTTTCTGGCGGCTAGAAGATTTTTATCGTCGCTGGTGTCAGGGAGAATTTATCGATGGGACACCAGATGATAACCTGCCTCAAAAAACAAGGTTAAAGCTAGCGGCACAAAATATTGCTCTTGGGTTGAGACAGGTAGACATATATACAGGGCTGAACGTACTGATTTTACTATTAGAGTTACACCGCTACGCTCAAGAGCAAGATGAACTCAAACAAAAAATCACCTTCTATCCATCTGCCCAACCGGACACAGACAATTTTTTCACATCCCAACTGCTGCGGATCATCAACTATAGCGATGCCCTAGAAATTGGCAACTTTAGCAGTATAGTTGGGGAATTCCTCAAAGGCGGCAACTTTCGGGGTGCTTACCTGGGCGATGCCAACCTTACCGGGGCAGATTTTAGCGGTGCTGACCTCAGCCTTGCTTATCTCGGAGATGCCAACTTAACTGGCGTAAACTTCAGCGGTGCCAACCTTAGTGGTGCCAACCTCGGCGATGCCAACCTCAGCGGTGCCAACCTCACAGGTGTTAACCTCAGCGGTGCCGACCTCAGTAGCACCAACCTCAGCGGTGCTAACCTTAGCTGTGCCAACCTTAGCCACGCCGACCTCAACCGCGCCGATCTTAGCAATACCAACCTTAGCCGCGCCGACCTCAGCCGCGCTGACCTCAACCGCGCCGACCTTAGCAGCACCAACCTCAGCCATGCTGACTTAAGTAATGCCATCCTTTTCGGTGCGAATCTGAGTGAAGCCAACCTCAGTCGGGTCAGCCTTAGCCATGCCGACCTTTGCCGCGCCGACCTCAGTGGTGCTGATTTGAGTCACGCCATCCTCAACGGTACTAACCTCAGTGACACAATTCTTTTCAGTACCAACCTCAGCGATGCTATCCTTGTTGCCGCAGACCTCAGCTATGCCAAACTTAACGGTGCCAAACTTAACAATGCCAGACTTAACGGTGCAATGTTCTTAGGTGCCGACCTCAGTGGCGTAGACCTGAGTCGGGTGATTCTCAACGAAGCCGACCTCAGCGGCGTGATTCTCAACGACGCTGACCTCAGTGGTGCTGACCTGACTGACGCGATCCTGTTTGGCACAGACTTTAGCTATGCCAACCTTAACAGTGCTAACCTCAGTGGCAGTAATCTCAGTGGTGCTATCCTCAACGGTGCGGATCTCAGCCATAGCAACCTAAGTTACGCCATTCTGGGTGGTGCAGACCTTAGCGACGCCAATCTAGAAGAGATGATCTGGGGTAAAAAGCAGCAGTGGGAAGGTGTGCGGGGATTAGAGACAGCAGTTAATATACCGGAGGCGTTGAAGGAAGAACTGGGACTGAATTGAGATAAAGGGGACAAGGGGAAAGGTAAAACCCAAGCTTGATGCGATCGCCTTTCCTCTTCCTTCATATCCTCTGCGCGTCTACGTCATTCTTCCCACACCCATCAACCCCAAATTTTAATAACTAAACTCTAGCCAATACATTATGTATATTCTCCCCCCTACTAAAAAGCCCCCAGATGAATCTAGGGGCTGGGATAATTTTAGTTGCGATGCCTGCGGTGTTTTCGTTGCGTAGGCGAACAGCCCGTCGTAGACATCGCAATCTGCGGTAAATGCACTCTAAAATACTTAATTAATTACGGTGATTATTGCTGTAGTGAACCCTTGTACCTGCCCACAGCAACTTCTCCCGTAGCGTCTGATAGTAGGAATTGTTCTCGCGCAAAATAATAAATTTAGCCCGACACTCTGCCATCCGCACATCAACGCGGTGTCCGGGCCAAATTGAAGTTCCCAAAACCCCATCTGTCCACAGCTTGGTACTCAAATCGTAATCCCCCAAAGGCCAAATACTCACCACAGAACCAGGGGGTAAAACGAGGGGGCGACTAGAAAGGCTCATTGCACAAATGGGAGTGATGGTAAGCGCCTCCATACCATCATGCATAATTGGCCCATTAGCAGAAACAGTGTAACCAGTAGAACCTGTGGGAGTAGAAATAATCAACCCATCCCCAACGTATTGATCGACTACTTCACCGTCAATTTCCATTTCTAGAATTGAGGTGATCATTCGGTCAGCGGAGGCGGGTTTGACACAGAATTCATTCAAAGCCAGGTAATGTTCGCTCACTGGTTCCAAATTAGATCCATGACCTTCATACACCGCAGCTTGCAACATCATCCGTCGTTGGATAGCATAACGATCCTCAAACAGCCGATCCCAAACTTTCTCTGTATCCTGAAACTCTTCCACTGACTCAGTTAAAAACCCCAGATGGCCTCCTACATTCACTCCCAGAATTGGGATACCAGCTGGGGCTAAATGTCTGGCACCAGTTAAAACAGTACCATCGCCACCGAGTACCAAAGCGAGATCGATTGGTTGACCCGCCGAAGCCAAAAAGACTGGATAGGGGTTGTCTTTCGGCCCGCTAGGCCCCATCAACACTTGGCACTGGCGACTTTCTAGTTGTTTCGCACAGATTTCTGCCCATTCTTTACTCCGGGCATCCCGCGCTTTATAAGCAATGATTACCTGCTTGAGTTGCACGCACAATTACCACTTCAGGAGATTAAACTGCTCCATATCGACGGTATCGCGGTTGCGATAAATGGCCAGCACGATCGCTAAACCCACCGCCGCCTCGGCTGCGGCCACGGTAATCACAAATACTGTGAAAACCTGACCCTTAATTAATGTTGAGTCGAGGAAGTTGGAAAATGCCATTAAATTCAGATTAACAGCATTGAGCAATAACTCAATTGACATCAGCACCCGCACAGCGTTGCGGCTGGTAATTAAACCGTAGATGCCGATACAAAATAAAGCTGCTGCTAGTAATAAAAAGTACTGGAGTTGCATGAATCTGAATATCCCTACTGCAAAAACTGGCTATTTATCTACGAATCAGGTCGCAAATATTACTCTTTTGTTTCGCTGGTTGTTGATACTAGTTCTCTGGGGCGTTCTTGCAAAGTCAAAACAGTTTGCCGCAGATCGGATGGCGTCAGTGGGTCTGGCAAATACTCGCGACGTGCCAAAATAATTGCTCCTACCATCGCTATTAGCAGCAAAATGGAAGCCAGTTCAAAAGGTAGTAAAAAGTCAGTGAAGAAATGCTCTCCAATCAAAACTATAGAACTTTCACCACCCACCACAGGAGCAGTTGAGTAGGCCCAAGGAGTAGCCAGTACCATTGTACTTAAAAGACCAAACAATCCTACACTAACTATACCTGTTAGTACTTTCCGCACCCAAGAGTTGGGTAATGAGACAAAATCCTCTCGTTTGTTCACCAACATAATGGCAAACAAAATCAACACGTTAACCGCCCCAACGTAAATTAGTATTTGTGCAGCTGCAACAAAATCAGCATTTAGCAACAGGTAGATTCCCGCTATGCTGATGAACACGCCCCCCAACATAAAGGCAGAATAGACGATGTTAGAGAACAGCACCACACCAATGGCTGCCCCAATCATCATCACGCTCAGTATGCCAAGTGATACTAACTGTACTCCTTCTGCTAGATTCACTGTTTTTTGTCCTTAGTCAATCAATTTTGGATTTTAGATTTTAGATTTTAGATTTTTGTTTTAATCCAAAATCACAAATCACAAATTTGCATGGTCGTTGGTCATTGGTCGATCAATTTTGGATTTTAGATTGCCAATTTTGGATTTTTCTTTCAATCCAAAATCCAAAATCCAAAATTTAAAATTGGTTGACATTTATTTTTCTGTTTGTTCTACCAGGTCTTCTGGACGCGCACCTGCACGTGGCGCATCTGCGGGCAGTCCATGTGGTTCGAGGACGCCCTTGGGTAGGTAAACTAATTCGCGCAGTGGTGTAACCATTGGATCATCTGTTACCTTATAGGGCAGACGACCCAGCGCCACACTGTCATAGTTCAATTCATGGCGATCGTAAGTGGCAAGCTCATATTCTTCTGTCATGGATAGACAGTTAGTTGGGCAAAATTCCACACAGTTACCGCAAAAGATACAAACTCCAAAGTCAATACTGTAGTGGTTGAGTTTTTTCTTTTTGCTGGCTTTGTCGTATTCCCAATCTACTACAGGCAGGTTAATCGGACAAACGCGAACACAAACTTCGCAGGCGATGCACTTATCAAATTCAAAGTGAATTCTACCGCGAAACCGTTCGCCAAGAATCAGTTTCTCGTAAGGGTACTGTACGGTAATTGGACGCCGCCGCATGTGATCGAAGGTTACAGAAAGCCCCTGACCAATGTAACGCGCAGCTTGTACCGTTTCTTTGGCGTAATCACCAACTTGTTTTAGGAACTTTAGCATTTTGTGTCTCTCTCTTTTCAATTTTCAATTTTCAATTTTGGATTTTAGATTTCAGACTTAATCCCTCCGGGTTCGGCAGTCACTCATGGGGGAAACCCCCAAGACCGCGCTGCCTCACCAAAATCTAAAATCTAAAATCTAAAATTGCTTTACCCGCCGAAGGCGAAGGGAAAGGCTAGTTTCAGGGCGGCGGTTAATAGCAGATTAACCAAACCAACTGGCAACAAAAACTTCCATCCTAAATCTAACAGTTGGTCAATCCGTACCCGTGGCACTGTCCAGCGCAACAGGATGGCGACAAACACTAGTAAATAGGCTTTGAACACGGTCATAATGATACCCAAAGCCGCAGTTACTATCTGGAACACGGGATTTAATTCACTGACTCCCACCCAACCAGCGATGAGGTTGAGGGGAATAGGAAAGTCCCAACCGCCCAGGTAGAGAATTGCTACTAGTAAGGAAGAAAGGATCAAGTTAACGTAGGAACCCAGGTAGAACAGACCGAATTTCATCCCTGAGTATTCAGTCTGATAGCCTGCGACGATTTCTTCTTCCGCTTCGGGTAAGTCAAAGGGTAATCGTTCGCATTCAGCTAGGGCGGCGATCCAAAAGATCAGGAAACCGATTGGTTGTCGCCAAATGTTCCAGCCCAAAATGCCGTAGCCAGACTGTTGATTGACAATATCAACGGTGCTGAGGCTGTTAGACATCATAGCGATCGCTAACACCGCCAGCGCCAAAGGAATTTCATAGCTAATAGATTGCGCTGCTGCCCGCAGGCCCCCTAAGAGGGAGTATTTGTTATTAGATGCATAGCCAGCCATCAATAAACCAATGGGTTGAATGCTTGACAAGGCAATCCACAAGAATACGCCCATGCCCACATTGCTAATTACGATATTCTGTCCAAAAGGCACAATCAGGAACGACAGAAACACCGGAATTACCACAATAATCGGCCCCAGAGTAAACAGCCAAGGGTCAGACTTGGCTGGTACTATATCTTCTTTAAATACCAGCTTCAGACCATCCGCTACAGGCACCAGCAACCCAAAAGGCCCCTGGTATTCTGGCCCAATTCGCTGCTGTGCGGAGGCGGAAATTTTCCGTTCTAGCCAAGTAGCAACTAATACCCCCACTGTTGCCCCAATCAGCATCAGTATCATTGGCAGCGGCATCCAAATCGCTTTGGCTGTTCCTGCTGGTATACCTAAATCCCGGAGGGATTCAATAAAAGTTCCTTGGAGGTCAATTCCTGAATTCATGTTTCCGCTCTTTAAGACATCGAGTCATGGTGAGTTACAACTATTAGTTGAATTAATACCTGTAAACTCACCCATTTTTAATTTTTGCCCAGATGACGCTTGATTGAAGATTTGTCGCTAATTCCCATGCCTAGTATATCGTTGGATGGTTTGAGCACCCTGAAGCGAGATGAGAACTTCTACTTATGGTTGGCATTGAGATTGGCTATTGAGGAGACGCAGGGACTAGGGTGAGTAAGAATTTTAGATTTTAGATTTTAGATTTTGGATTAAAGAATTGAAATTTAATCCAAAATTGTCAATCCCTTCTCCCTTGGCGCTAGCCTCTCCCTTTGGGAGAAGGGGAGACGCTGCGCGTAGCTTGCTTCCCCGCAGGGGTACAAGTCGCCGGAGCCGCCCAACGCACTGGCTCCCCAAGACTGCGCTGCTTCACCAAAATCCAAAATTGAATTGCCCAATGCCCATTTACCGTTGGTCAATGGGGGTATAAGTAACTTCGTGCAGACCGTTGTAAACCTGGGTAGGACGGAAAATCCGGTTTTCTGCTAGTTGTTCTTTCCAGTGGGCTAACCAACCGGCAACGCGAGCGATCGCAAATATTGGCGTAAACAAGTCTGTAGGAATGCCCATCTTTCTATACACCAAACCGGAATAAAAGTCAATATTGGGATAAATCCCTTTGCTACCGAGTTTTTCCTCTACCACTCGTTCCATTTCTTGAGCAATATCATAGAACTTGTCATGGCCAAACTTCTCAAACAGTTGCTCTGCTAGTCCTTGTAAAATTGTGGCTCGTGGGTCTTTAACTTTATACACACGATGTCCAAAGCCCATAATCTTAGATTTACTTTGCAGACAGTCCTCTATGTAGGGACGGACGTTTTCTACAGAGCCAATTTTTTCCAACATCTGAATTACTTCTTCATTGGCTCCACCATGCAGAGGCCCACCCAAAGTTCCCACGGCACTAGCAACCACAGCATAAGGATCGGTTAAGGTGGAAGCTGTCACCCTGGCACTGAAAGTAGAAGCATTCATTGTATGCTCGACCTGAAGTATCAAGCAGATATCAAAAATCCGCGCCATCAGAGGATCGGGTTCTCGCTCATCGAGCATGTATAGAAAGTTGGCGGAATAGTCTAAGTCATCACGGGGACGCACCGGATCATTGCCTTTTCGCATCAGTTGGAACGCCGCCACCATTGTGGGAATGGTTGCTATCAGGCGCACCACCGAATCTCGAATGTAGACAGGATTATGTAAATCGCGGAGCGAATAAAACAAGCCTAAAGCAGCAGCAGAAGCTTGCAAGGCATCCATTGGGTGGCCGCTTTCTGGAAAGCATTTCATCATGTCCCGAATCCGGTATTTTATCCGCCGGTGGTAACGAACTTCATGCTCAAATGTTTCCAGTTCTTCCTTGCTTGGCAGTTTACCCCAGATTAAGAGATAAGCAGTTTCCAAGAATGTACTTTTTTCTGCTAATTCCTCAATCCGAATGCCACGATATTCTAATATTCCCTTTTGCCCATCAACATAGCTGATACTTGATTGGGCGGCGGGAATGCCTTCTAAACCAGGCTTGTATTCGCACACCATCATGGCACCACCATTCGCTTTGTGAAATATCTGATCAAGCTAACTTACCAGAAATTTATTGTCGCCATAACAGTAGCCGTTCTAACAACAATCGAAAATGTTGAAAAACTGTTATAGCAGGTACTTGGGTGGTGTCAACCAAAACATCTGACTACGACCCAAAGGAGAACCTGTTTCTGGTAGTTTTATCCCAATCATACCTGCTTTTTTCAAGACTAAGCTTGCTTTGACTTCTCCCCATAAGAGAACTTCTGCCCAATTGCTCAAACCAGGTTCATGTCCAACCAGCGCCAGTTGGGTATTTTGGGAATAATTTCTTGGTTCTAACCAGTCTTTGAGCCAACTAGAAATTTCACCATCGGGCGCGAGGTAACTAGATTCTTCTAATTGGGAGCTTAGTTTTTCTGCTATCAGGATTTCAGCCGTTTGGCGGGCACGCACTAAGGGGCTGGTGAGAATCAAATCAAAGTTTAAACCTAATTTAACAAGTTTTTGGGCAACTTTCTCAGTTTTTTGCCTTCCTTCTTTGGTTAGGCTGCGTTCCTCATCCTTGATGCCTAATCCCTGTTCTTCGGCGATGCCATGACGAATTAAATATAGTTCCATATTTTTAATTTTATTAGCGTAGCCTGTGCTGACTTAGGAGTTACGTGTGGTGTGACTTAACCTATCCTAATCTTAATCATTATTACGTATTCGTTGATCTGCCATCTGTCCGGTACAGTGCGGCGTTAGACATTCTAAGTAAGTGTTATGGATATGGCAATAGGTTTAAACCTTGAATAAATCTGTAATCCCGTTGGTTTTTTGTGATAAACGGGTAATTCTCCACTATTGCTGTAGCTGCAATGAGACTATCGGCAATGAGTAAGCCATGACTGAGGCGATAAGACCGCAATAAATCAACTGCTGTGTCAGACACAGCCGGGTCAATCTTAATGATGTAAAAATGCTTGAGGAAATTTTCTAGTGTTTGTAGCTCTGTTTTGTTAGCACAACCAACCATTAGTTCCATTTGTGTGATTATGCTAATTGCCTAGCCAGAACTCGCTTTCAGATTTTGCAAACACTTTACCGCTTCAAGAACACCGCGACCTGTATCAATTAGAATATCAGTATCAACGATGGTTGAGTTAGTCATGTGACTTTGACCACTCATTTTCTCGAACACCACGCACCCAAGCAGTGCTATCAGCTAAATCTTGGCGATGTCTACGACGGGCTACGCCTACGCTCCACATCCCAATAAAGCTATCATTTATCAAGTCAAAATCTGGTGACTGGAAGGCAGGTTCAATTACTGGATATCTTTGTCGCAAAAAAGCAATAAAGTCGATTACTTGATGCTGTGCTTCAGCAGGAAGGGATAAAAACTCATTTAACAATTCTTTCTGTGTCATTTTATGCCTCTTTTAAAGCAGAACTACTGTTATAACGCTATTTACCACTTAGCAATCTGTCATACTCTGGATGTGATCCAATCCAAAACCATACAAAATTATCATCTTCTTTTACAGCAAGCGCCCGATAATATATACCAATACGCACTGACCAAAACTGACCGACTTTTTTGAAATGCAATGATGGATATTTGGGATCTTCCCGAAGAAACTCGTAACATCGATTAGCAAGCTCTTGGATATCAATTGGCAACTGGCGATAGTAATACCAAAAATCTGGGGTTGCTCGATGTTTCACAGATCAGTACAACGCCCTTCTCGCAGATGTTTGAGTGCTTTCTGTGCCAATCCATCTAACCGACCTTGAGCCACATCTTTTTCAATCTGTTTATCCCAAGCTGCTGCATCGAATTCTGCAAACCAGGTACGAAATGCGGCGAGATCCTCTGGTGAAAGTAGACTAACAGCGGATTCGACGTTTATAACCTGTTCGTCGTTTACGTTTAATTCCTTCTTTAGTTTCTCATTTCTTAAATATCCATTTAATTCTAGTGCGAAAAGAAGGCTTTTCTTATTATTTAAATCTGTCATTAATTCTTGTTGTTTATCCAAGGATGCTGCATCGAATTCCCCAAACCAGGCACGAAAAGCAGCTATATCCTCTGATGAAAGTTGACTAATAGCGAGTTCGAGTGTCCATTTTGCTAATAATTCACGAACCAAATTGTCAAAATTATGTACAACTGGCAAATTTAGGTTTTCAATATATCCGTGAGTAAGACGATTCCAAACTTCAAAACAAGCTTGAGCAAGGTCAAATTGAGAGATTGATAACTCTCCCAAGGAGTACAGATGTCTTAGTAATCCTATGGCTGGGAAACGTTCAATAGGAATTGACACATCGATTGCTCTCTTTCTTAAAGCCCCCTCAAAAATACTCCACATAAAAAGAAAAGCAGGCTCAATTTCATCATTTTCAATAAGCTTATGCGCTTGGAGAAAGCGATCCGTTAGCTCTTGCCATGAAGGGAGCTGTTCGGGTGTTCCAGGTAATGACTGAGCTTTTATGTCTTCGAGCGTGATCAATAAAAAACGCCAGCCTGGATGTTTACTCACTTCCTCTGCTAAAGCCTGTAAACGATCAACTGACACTCGGCTGAGGCTGGTTTTTATTTCAATTACCAAACCTGAGCCATCTTTAATAGCAATCATATCTGGCTGGTAGTTACCCAAATCGAATGGTAATTCATCTGTTTTGGGTTCAGTTAAAACACGAAATCCTTGACTTTCGTACTTCTCTGACAGAGATTTTACCTTTTGATTATATAGAGTTTTAGTATTATTAATCATAAGTATTTTTCCAGTGGTTGAGATTCACTCACTTTTACATAAACACACTCTTTACCTATAATAACAGCACGCTGTAATAAGGAAGGTAGACTTTTAATTTCAATTGGATCAGACAGAAACCGACGATGACTATCTACATCTGATACTAAACTATCATCTTCAAAAACTAAGTCTACAAGTGCATCCTGAATTGGCTTGATAATGTTATCGATGTCAGCCGGATACTCATCACAAAGATAAACTAGCGTTAACTGTAGATCGCCTTTTGTAATGGGACTGCTATCTTTCCAAACCTTTTGGGCTTCAACGCGCACAAAATTCTTCCATGCCTGAAGATTTTCTCTTTTCTTTGTCTGTAACGAAACAGGGCGTCTGGGAATGATAAATTCAAAAAGTATTATTCGCATTCCAAGTGCATATCTTGATAATTAGTTAACAAACTTACAGCAATTTTCACAGATGGCTCCTCATCATATTGGGCATATCTACACTTATACAAAATTTATGCATAGCTATTCCTCAACGTTAGGATAAAAGTCTAAGTCTAAAATCTCATCTACAGAAAACGGACAAGCGATCGCAAAGTCATCCTCTGATAAACTTGTTTCCACCATTGCCTCTCGCCGCGATCGCTGATAGGTAGTATTTATCCACTCGGCATCATTTAAAAAACGCCGCAAGCTAGGACTTTCTTGCAGCAATTCATCTATATTCAGTCGCTCACTGGTAATGGTCACTTGCCAACTGTGACTACGATGTTCTGGTTGATACTCCCACTTCCACAAATGCGATAAGACTAACCGCAACGCACTTTGCAACGCCCGTTATTGACTCTTACCCAAGTCCACCACTTCCTCAATTAAGTGTTCTAAATCCAGCGTGTCCCAGTGGTGCGTAGGCGTAGCCCGTCGTAGACATCGCAAAAGCTCTGCTATCTGCTCTACCCAAGCACAATAATCTTGCTCATACAGAGTTTGTAAGATTTGGAGTTTTATAGACTTCATGGCGCTCCTTCTTCACAAATAAATAGGTAGGCGCAAGTTAACTTTGATTTAGTTCAGCATTCGTCATAAAACCCAAATTCCCGACTTTTATCAAAAATCGGGAAGGGATGCTATCTGAACAAACACTTTGACTGCTGCATTAGTTAGGAGTTCTCCGCATCTCCTTAAGTTCCCTCTACTCCGACTGAATCGGATTATCTCTAGGATTAACCAACCTCAGCAGTTTTTGCTTAATTTGAGCGTCGAATACTTCCCATTTCATTTTCGCATAAGCGGAATTTTCGTTACTGCCAGATAAGAAGCCCATCGGGATTTCAAAGCCACCTGCGCTTGTCCTTCCACCGCCGAAAAAGCGCCCTGCACTATCTTGTCCAAAGGCTTCTTTGATAAATTCATCGGGGTCAAGGGTCAGTTTGCTAGTTCTCAGGGAACCAATGACTATTTCCAGTTCTTCGTCTTCATCGTGAACAATGCCGTAAACTACGGCGGTGTGAACGTTTTCTTCGGTGACGAGAAAATCAGCCGCTTGGGGGATGGCATCGCGGTCTTCGTAGCGTAAGTAACCAACACCGGCAATGGAAAAGTTATTTTGGACGATGCGATTTTTTAGCGATCGCTCGATCACATCCATTACCCGCTTGGAACGGTTCGCCTGTAAAATAGCATTCAGCAGTTGGGCGTCATAAAATCGGCTTAAATACGCCGCTGCCATAAAATCTTCTTCTTGCGCTTGCATGAGCCGATTTGTATCCGATCGCAAGCCGTGCATCAAGGCAGTAGCACATTTGACGTGTTGATTTATGCTGCTATCTAATGCCAATAATCCCGTTTGGAGGTATTGAGTAAAAATTGTTGCCGTCGCTCTTACATAAGGACGGATATCCTCAAACTCTGAGTGGAGATCACCTTGTATACTGTGATGGTCGATGAGTACCACTAGGGGAATTCCAGCGTGCTGCACCCCTGACAGTAGTTGTGAAGTGGTTCCCTGGTTATCAATTAATACAAAACCTTGATAAGATGACAAATCTTTAGTTTTCAAGGTTTGCGTTGTCCAGCGTTGGATAGGTAAATTAGTCAGCCTTACCAAGGCAATATTTTCTTGATGGCTCAATGCGCCAGCATAAATGATTTCACATTTGATATCATATTGCTGGGCAATTAACTGGTAAGCCCAGGCGCAGGAAAGGGCATCAGGGTCAGGAAAATCTTGCAGAATTACCAGTTGGCGATCGTGTCTGTGTGCCAGAAGGGTTTTTTGCAGTTCTTCTGACTTTTGTTGCGCCAGAGAATTACCACGGTGACTGAGATATATAGCCCCATCACCTACCGATGGCGGTAATGACGGGCTTTTAAATGCAACTTCCACTGGCGCTTTCTCGATTTCAGGTTCCTCTGGGTTTGGCTCTGTGGTCAATGACAAACTCTCAAACTGAGTAACGGGCGAATTCAAGTACATAGGGAACTTTTTTTAAAGTGTGAGGCTCCTTTAATTCAGAAATACTACGATCAGCAATTCACTGAATTTAGCCACATTATTCTGATCTTCGCAAAAATTTCCAGAGATTGCACTATACATCTAAGTATATTTCTTGTCAGTAACAGCGCTTAACAATCAACTAACTTCCACTAAAGGGCATACAGCAAGGAAATTTATATCGGGCTGTATCTGGCAGCATAAATATGTTTTAGGAGTTTTTTTGTTTCGTAAATTTAATCAGGGGGATTTTTTATCTGACTTAGGGTATACTTTCTATCTTATACTTTAGGAATAGTCCTTGATATTTGAAATATTCTTATGCTTAATATTCTCATTATTGTGACTATTGAGCAATTAACAATTATTTTTGATGAACAACGCGTGTTTCGTATCCCCTTTGAAAATTCGGAAAATTTAGCGTAAAGTCCAATGGAAAAGGGCAAAAACAGGGGGAATAAAGAGCAAAGGGGAAACTCTATATACATACAAGAAATTTAAAGGCTTGAGCGTTGACGCATTGCGCTTTCGTTGCAAGCCATATAACCGCCAATTTTTCAATACTCCATAACTAAAGTTATTGGCTATGTCCCAAAGAAAGAGGGTATTTCTTCTTTCTCCTTTGCTCCTCTGATTTTTTGCTCAAAGACCTATAACATACTTTTGCCACTCTGTGTGGAGTCCACTCTTAAGATGTTTGCTGACCTCGAAATAGAGACTGCTATAAGGTTGGCGGGGGGGATGACGCAAAGGCATGTGAGCTTCGTGGGGAGTCCGACTGCCTTTTTTGACATTGCAACGGACACAAGCGGTAACAATATTCTCCCAAGTATCGCCTCCGCCGCGCGATCGCGGTATTACATGGTCTAGTGTCAACTCATCCCCTGTGTAACCACAGTATTGACAGGCATGACCATCACGGTGCAATATATTTCGGCGAGTCAGAGGAATTTCTTTATAAGGAACGCGTACATAATGACGCAACCGGATCACGGTCGGCAACGGGAAATCCGTGTACAGAAATTTACCGTTGTGTTCCACGCGTTCTGCTTTGCCCTTGATTAAAAGAACTACAGCACGACGCCAACTCGTTATATTGAGAGGTTCGTAAGAGGCGTTTAAGACTAAAACCTTCCCCATTATTTGCGCTCAGGGTATGAGTTTTACAATATATTAACACAAATACACCCTGCAAGGGAGATGAGAAGAAATTATACTTTCGGGATAATTTGGAAATTAAGTTATGAGTAAAGAGTTAGGAGTGAGGAATTAGAAGTGAGTAAGTAAAAGTTGCGACATGAGGCAAAGAAGCTTACGTAGGCTAACGCAATCACGCAGCGTCTCGTAGAGAAGAACGGAATGAAAAGTTGAGCCGTAAGATTTACTTCTAATTCATAACTCTTAACTTTTACTTTAGCGCCGCAACATCTTGTATCAATTCCAATCTGAAGGTTAAACTTCCTATTTAATCTGATCTCGCTTTTAGGAGCGTGTATAGATAGATAACTTGAAAGTTTAACCGTGGCGGGATAGGAGTCAGTACAAATGTTAAGTCGCAAACAAATCCCCGGTGTAGTTCCTAATCAGCAGTGCGACACCTACGCGTGGTTTTCGCAACGAGCTTGGGTAGAAATTGATTTAGGGGCGTTGTCGTACAACGTACAGCAATTGGTGCAGTTTTTATCGCCGCGTACCCAGTTGATGGCAGTAGTAAAAGCTGATGCCTATGGACATGGAGCAGTAACAGTCGCTCAAATTGCCATCCAATCGGGAGCTAGTTGGCTGGGAGTGGCTACAGTTCCAGAAGCTATTCAATTGCGAGAAGGCGGGATTCAAGCGCCCATTTTGATTTTAGGGGCAACTCATACACTAGAGCAGATTCATGCGATCGCACATTGGAAACTTCAGCCCACACTCTGTAGTCCTAAACAAGCTTTAGTATTTTCTGACACCCTAGAATCGATGAATCATGGTTCTCCAGTGCCCGTACACATCAAATTAGATACGGGGATGTCCAGATTGGGAACTAATTGGCAGCAAGCTGGTGAATTTGTGCAATTAGTACAGCGCTTACCACATCTTGACATTGCTAGTATTTATTCTCATCTGGCAACAGCAGATAGTCCTGATACAACGGCAATGGAAGAACAGCATAAACGATTTGAGTCAGCGATCGCTCAAATCAAAGCAATGGGAATTCAAGTACCCTGTTTGCACTTGGCAAACTCAGCTGCTGCACTCACAAATCCGACATTGCACTACGATATGGTGCGTGTAGGTTTAGCTGTTTACGGACTGTATCCAGCACCGCATTTACAAAATGCGATCGATCTCAAGCCCGTTTTGCAACTTAAGGCACGAGTTACCCAAGTCAAAACAATTGCCGCAGGAACAGCTGTTAGTTACGGCCATCAATTTATTGCCCCACGTGAACTTCGCCTCGCCGTCGTGGGAATTGGCTATGCTGACGGTGTTCCTCGCAGTCTTTCCAACAAAATGCAAGCGTTAATTCGCGGTCAGAGGGTGTCGCAAATCGGGACAATTACAATGGATCAGTTGATGCTGGATGTGAGTGCCATACCCAATATCCAAGAAGGAGAAGTAGTCACCTTACTAGGGGAACAGGGAAAAGAACAAATTTCAGCCGACGATTGGGCAGAACAATTAAACACTATTTCCTGGGAAATTCTCTGTGGATTCAAGCATCGTCTGCCTCGTGTTGCAGTCATGTAATAGGGCATGGGGAATGGGGAATGGGGCATTGGGCATCGTTATTCTTCTCCTGCCCTGGTTCCCCTATTCCCTATTCCCAAAAATAATTTCTTATGGTATGATTATAAACTGATGCGGATATGGCGAAATTGGCAGACGCGCTAGATTTAGGTTCTAGTTCCGAAAGGAGTGAAGGTTCAAGTCCTTTTATCCGCACTTTTAATCAATTAAACTGCCTTATCTAGGCTGGTACTTGAGTTAAAACTTCAAGGATAGTTACCAGCCTATTTAAATATTGCCTAAAAATATGTTTAGTCAGCATAGCTTCAAATATAAGAGGATATTTGAAAAGTTGTTTGTGATGGGCAGAGCCGGGGAATGAGGCAGGGCAAGACTTTTAGCTTAAAAAGTCTGTTCTCCGATGCTCAATGTGTCAAGTGCATAAGTCCTAGTGGATTTAACAACCTACGAAAATCGTAGGTTGTTAAATCCCGAAAGCACCATTCGAGTGCTTTCGGGGCGCTACAAAAGATAAGTTTTCCATTGTGTTTAATCTACGTTTTTAAGTGTGAATATTAAAAAATAAATTTATTATTGTTAATAAATCAGTATTATTGCTGTGGTCAAGTTGAAGTTACTCGATACAAAGTGGCTTTAGAGAGTTCTTACTTGTTTAAAAACTAGACTTTGCTTAAGTGTAAATACATAAGTTAAAAGATATTACCGTCAACAAAATCAGTATTATTCCTGTGGTCAGATTGGGGTTACTCAATGGAAAGTGGCTTCATCTAGTCTTGACATTTTTATGTCTTATTTCTCGAAAGATGTTTAAAAATCTCAGTAACACTAAGTAAATTAATCACAATTTGCGAATTTACTAAGATTTGCTCATCTGAAAATAACGCTACTCTCGTTGAGTTTCACCACAAAGCTAGATGTAAACTAATGTATTTTAAAATACAAAAGTTTGATGCTTTTTACTTGATTTTAATCGTGGAATAACTCTGCACGAATTTAGCTTACACGTATCGAATTTAGCTGAAGTAAAAGGAAAATGAGCACAACTCCTATAGGTAGCTACAGGTTGTTCCAGAAACTACATCCGCTATCTCTGTTGGCACAATTAACTAGTCGGCGTGCTACAGGTTGCTTAAGCGTATTTACCGGGATAGTTTCTTGGTCAATCTATCTAGAGGACGGTAAACTTACTTATGCCTCCTATTCAGATAAACTATTTGAGCGCCTTGACAGTCACCTGCGGCGTTTGAGTCAGCAAATTCCTGCTCTCAACAGCGCCACTCGTGTGCAGATGCGGCTGATGTTTGAGACGAAGAATGAACATCAATCAATACCAAATGCGGATTACCAAGCTATTTGTTGGTTAGTAAATCAGGACTATATTACCTCTGTGCAAGCAGGAAGCCTGATAGACGAATTGGCAAAAGAAGTAATGGAATCATTTCTGTGTTTAAAAGAAGGTAGTTATGAATTCAGTCCAGAAAGCTCTTTGGATGAACTACCAAAGTTCTGTCGTCTGGATTTACGGTTACTTGTTGAACACTGTCAAAAGCAGTTACGAAATCGGCAAAATATCCAGTCATCAATTCCGGCTGGTGGGGGTTCCCAAGTTTTGTCTACAACACAACCGTCTCAAGTTCAGGCACAACTGCAAATAAAACTTGGGCAAAAATTGCCGATACCAATCAATTTTGATATTCCTGAGAATAATAAAATTAGTCAGCCACCCGTTGGCAAAAAACTATATACAATTGCCTGCATTGATGATAGCCAAACGGTTTTGAATTCCATTAAACACTTTTTGGATGAAAACACATTTTCAGTTGTGATGATCAATGATCCGGTAAAAGCTTTAATGCAAATTCTGCGGAGTAAGCCCGATCTGATTTTGCTAGATGTTGAAATGCCAAGCTTAGATGGCTACGAGCTATGTTCGTTATTACGTAAACATTCAACTTTTAAAAATACACCAATCATTATGGTGACTGGTAGAACAGGATTTATCGACAGGGCAAAGGCTAAAATGGTCAGATCATCAGGATATTTGACCAAGCCTTTTACACAATCAGAATTGCTAAAAATGGTTTTTAAGCATCTTGGTTGATTTCAACAAGGTAAATAAAAATAAGAAAATATGTTTAATTTATTTTATTAGGAGATTTAATAGTGAGCCTGACTTTACTTGGCACAATTTTGATTGTAGAAGATTCTCCCAGTGAATTGGAATTAATGAGCCATTATCTCAAAGAAAGTGGTTATAACGTAATTAAAGCAAGTGGTGCAAAAGAGGGTTTAGAAAAAGCTGTGTTAGAAAAACCAGATGCGATCGTTACTGATGTAGTCATGCCAGAAATGAGTGGATTTGAATTGTGTCGTTCTCTGAGAAGAAATCCGATTACTGCAAAAGTGCCGATTGTAATTTGTAGTTCTAAAAATCAAGAAATTGACCGTTTGTGGGCGATGCGACAAGGTGCAGATGCTTACATAACTAAACCTTACACCCGCGAACATCTCCTACGTACTATTAAATCAGTGGTAATTTGAATCAATGACTAGTACAAACATTACTCTTTCTCCAAAACCAACCCCAAATAACTTAGTAGATGGTTATCTGAAGTTTCATCTAAATCAACAAACTACTGCTGTTTTATCAATGAGACATACACAAGAAGCAATTATTGTGCCTGTTGAATCTATTACGTCAATGCCCAATATGCCGTCCTGCATATTAGGATTGATGAATTGGCGGAGTCGGATAATTTGGGTAGTTGATTTGCCAAGAATGCTCAATTTAGAATCTCTAGATTATCGACTGCGACAGTACAATGTAATCGTTATCCGAGTGGAATCATTGGTGTTGGGCTTAGTTGTGCAAGAAATAAAAGGTACAACTAAGTTTATAGTTGATGATATTCATTCTCCTATAGGACAAGTGGCATCCAGTTTAGTTCCTTATTTATGTGGGTGCGTTGTGCAACTAGAAGAAATATTACTAGTATTAGATGCACAGGCGATTGTGCAGTCTTCTATTCTCCGCAGTGATTAGGGTGTACTACTAAAAAAAGATTTTTAGTGTTCTTATTCACATACTTAGGAGAAGTAATTTTATGTTTAATAAAACCAACACGAATCAAGGTAATGGCGCTCAAAATCGAGCATCATTGATTTCGTCCCAAAAAGCTATTGGGACTGTAGTAAAGCTACCAAGTAAACGGACTACTGAAACTGCTAATAATTCTTCTTGGAATCAGGGTATTGCCTATTTTACAAGGCTGGGATTGGTTAAGAAAGCGACTATTTTAGCGATCGCAATCGGTACAATACCAGTATTGGGAATAGGCGCGATCGCTTTTGGTTTTGCCAACAAATCTATTACTAAGCAAATTACCCAATCTCAACAAGCCGAAGCCGCTGGCTTAAGTGATAAAGTTAACCGTTTTATGCTGGGACGCTACGGAGATATTCAGGTAATATCAAGCTTGCTATTTTTGACAAGTTCCCAAGCTGGTGTCAATATCAGTACTCAAGAAAAGCAAGCAGTTCTAGATCGTGTTGTCGAAGCCTACAAAGCTTATGACAGTATTGCCGTTTTTGATCGCCAAGGTAACTTGATTGTGCAGTCCACAGGCGAACCCCTGGAAAATCAAAAAGACCGTACCTATTTTCAAGACGCTTTGCAAAAAGATACCCCTGTAATCAGCAAACCGGAAGCAGCAAAAAATACTGGTGTAGTGAGTATTTATCTAGCTGCACCTGTGAAAGAGACAAGGACGGGGCAAACTATTGGCGTGGTAGAAGCACGTATGCCCGTAAAATCTTTAGAGGAAGTGATCAAAAACTACGTAGCGAATGGACAAGAATACCATTTGCTCGATGCTTCGGGAACAGTTTTCTTGAGTCCACACAAGGAATTATTGGGGAAAGAGGCCAAGGCAGAGTATTCTAATTTACCGAAACTGCTTACAGCCAATAAGGTAAATAGTTTTATAGAAGTTCCCAAAACTCACAAAAAACAAGAACTAGTCAGCTACGTACCAGCTAGTACGCTAGATGGCTTACCTGATTTAAACTGGCAGGTACTTTTATCTACAGACACAGCAACTGTATTTGAACCGCAAAGACAATTGTTGTGGACTATAGCCATCGGTACAGCACTGACAGCATTTATTGTCGGTGCGATCGCATCTCGGTTAGCTAAACTGACTACACAGCCAATTCTTAATGCGACTGCGGCATTAGCGAAGCTAGGTCAAGGTAAATTCAATACCCGTCTGGAAATTGAAAGAGAAGACGAATTAGGGTTATTGAGTGCAAATATCAACCTTATGGCTGAACAATTGCAGGTCTTAGTTAAAGAACAAGAACTCGACGTTCAAGGGGCAAAATTACTAGCAGATATTACCCTACGGATTCGGAGAATTCTTAAAACTGAAGATATTTATCACGCAGCAGTGAAGGAAGTTCACCGAGCGCTAAAAACAGACCGGGTAATCATTTATAGTCTGAATCCAGATACTTTGGATGGCGTTGTCGTTGCTGAATCGGTAACTGGTAATTGGCCGGAAATGCTAGGAGTGCAAATTGACGACCCCTATTTTCGGGAACGTTATCTAGAAACTTATCACGATGGAGAGGTGCAAGCAGTCGCCAATATTCATCAAGACCAAAGCCTGAAAAATGCCGACAGTTACATCCAACTTTTGGAAAAATTTGCTGTCAAAGGTAACTTGCTTGTACCGATTCTTGCCCAAGAACAACTTTTAGGCTTCTTAATTGCTCATCATTGCGAAACTCCTCGTGTTTGGCAACAGCCGGAAATTGACTTGTTTCAACAGATAGCAACTCAAGTCGGCTATGCCTTAGAACAAGCCAAGTTATTAGAACAGGTAGAACAAGCCAGAAATGTTGTTGTAACCGGGTCAGATGAAGAACGGCAAGAAAAAGAAACACTGCAACAGCAACTTTTAGAACTGCTCAACGATATAGAAGGTGCAGCCAGAGGCGACTTAACAGTGCGTGCAGACGTGACTGCTGGGGAAATAGGCACTGTTGCCGACTTTTTCAACTCCATTGTGGAAAGCCTCCGGGATATTGTTACCCAAGTTAAACAAACTGCTACCCAGGTGAATACTGCCATCGGCTCTAACGAAGGAGCCATCCGCCACCTAGCTGAGGAAGCACTCACACAAGCTGCTGAAATCAACCGCACCCTCGATGCTGTTGACCAAATGACTCAATCTATGCAAGCCGTAGCCGAAAGTGCTGAAAAAGCTGCCTTCGTTGCCAACCATGCTGCTCACACCGCCACTAAGAGTGGACACGCGATGGATTTGACTGTACAAAATATCCTGTCTTTGCGGGAAACCGTTGGTGAAACTGCTAAAAAAGTGAAACGTTTGGGAGAGTCTTCGCAACAAATTTCTCGCGTGGTGTCCTTGATTAATCAAATCGCCATCCAAACCAACTTGCTTGCCATTAACGCCGGCATTGAAGCAGCGCGTGCAGGTGAAGAAGGACAAGGTTTTGCCGTCGTGGCTGAAGAAGTCGGTGAACTAGCAGTTCGGAGTGCCGCAGCAACCCAAGAAATTGAACAAATTGTTGAAAATATCCAACGAGAAACCAGTGAAGTAGTGCAAGCAATGGAAATAGGCACTACCCAAGTGGTGGAAGGTACCCGCATTGTCGAGGAGGCTAAACAAAGTCTAAGCGAAATTTTGGATGTATCGCGTCAAATTGACTTCTTAGTGCAGTCAATTTCCACTGCAACTGCATCTCAGGTAGAAACATCGCAAAGTGTTAGCCAATTGATGAAAGATATTGCTGCTGTATCACAACGCACCAGCGATTCTTCTCGCCAAGTTTCTGAATCTCTGCAACAAACTGTAGAGATTTCTCAGCAGTTGCAAGAGACTGTGGAGACTTTCAAAGTTAGTTAGTGGTCATCTGTCAGTTGTTTTTTACCACTTACTACTGACAAATGACGCCACGTGCTTCACTTGGGGAAACCCCAAGACCGCAGTTGGCTCACAAATGACAAATGACAAATGACTATTAACAAAAACCATGCTACAAGATAAAGAACTAGAAATCCAGATGCAGTTTCTGGAAGAAGCAACAGATTACTTAAATACCTTAGAAGGGGTATTGTTAGAAATCGATACTACTAACCGCATCGATTTGGATAAAATCAATGCTGCACTCCGGGCCACTCATTCTATTAAAGGTGGCGCGGGGATGATGGGATTTAGATCGCTAAGTGATTTATCTCACCGTTTGGAAGATTCTTTTAAAGTTTTAAAAACTAAAAAAAATTCTCTAGAAATTGATACTCAGTTGCAAAGTTTATTGCTATCTGGAGTTGACTGGCTGCGTCAGATTGTAGAATTGCTGGCAGAAGGAAATGTTGTCGAAGATCAGTGGTTAGCAACCTTTTGTTACCCAATTTTTGATGAGTTGCACGATCGCTTGGGCGACCCCACCCCAGAAGATGCCTCAACCATGCTATCCCCAGAGGATGGACAAGACGTTATTCCCTTGCTATTTGCAACAGAAGTAGAAGAGTGTTTGCAGCGTCTAGAATCTATATTGGCAAATAGCGAACAGCCCGGATTGCATGAAGAAGTTGTGATCATGGCTGCTGAATTGGGCGGTTTGGGGGAAATGCTCCAGTTGCCAGCTTTTACCAAGCTTTGTGAGTCAGTAACGCAGCACTTGGAAACTGTTAGCAGCGAACGCATTCCCGAAATTGCCCAGTTAGCATTGCAAGCATGGCGGCGATCGCAAGCTTTGGTGCTGACAAATCAGCTAGATAACTTGCCTACAGAAATTGACTTGGGTAGTTATACGCAATCCCAGCCACTATTACCAGCAGAAGTAATACCACAGCTTCTGCCCACAGATACCCTCGACACAGCAATAGTCTCAACAGCTGTTTGGCAAGCAGAGATAACTCCAGAAACTTGGACTAAAGATGAAGCGTTGGCACAGCCCACCGCAGGTATTGCAGCCAAATTTACATTTGTGGATGCAGAATTTGCCGATGATGTAAATGCTGTCAATGTCACAGAGCAAAATACTATATTTAATAGAGAAGATAATCCTCCAGATGCTAGATTTGGCGAAAGCAAAGGAGAGCCGGTTGCAGTTGCTAAAGATCGGGAAATTCATGAAAATAGCGTCCGAGTTCCTAGCAAACAACTAGAGCAAATTAATGATTTATTTGGCGAACTGATTGTTCAACGTAATGGGTTAAACTCCCAACTAGAAAGATTACGCAAACTCGTTCGTAACCTCAACCAACGAGTCCAAGTTCTCGACCGAGAAAACCAGGAATTACGTATAGTCTACGACAAAATTTCCACTCAAGCTACCATGTCTAATGGGGGGCGGCTACAAGCTGAAAATGGCCACCAAATACAAGGTACAGACAGGGAATTTGATGCCTTAGAAATGGATCGCTATAACGAATTAAACCTGCGATCGCAGGAAGTGATGGAAACCATTGTTCAGGTACAGGAAGTCACAACTGATGTGCAACTTAGTGTAGATGATACAGACCATATTGCTCGGAAACTAAACAAAACATCGAAACAGTTACAGACAAAGCTAAATCACATCCGAATGCGGCCGCTGTCCGATTTAATCGAACGTTTTCCCAGAGCTTTACGCGATTTAAATGTGGAGTATGGAAAAAATGTCCAGTTAAAAATTGAAGGTGGCAACACTTTAATTGAACGCAGCATTTTAGAAGCTTTAAACGAACCTTTAATGCACCTGTTAAGGAATGCCTTCGATCACGGTATCGAAGACTCTACCACTCGCCGCCTTCTGGGTAAACCAGAACAAGGATTAATTGAAATTACAGCTACTCACCGCAGTAATCGCACACTCATTACTATCCGTGATGATGGTTGGGGCATTTCTCTGGAAAAAATTCGCACCCGCGCCCTAGCTATGGGATTGGATGCTTCTCTACTTGCTAATGCTAGTGATGAAGAACTGTTATCACTAATTTTTGAACCAGGTTTTACCACCTCCGAGCAAGTGACAGCATTATCTGGTCGCGGTGTCGGTATGGATGTGGTTCGCAACAACCTCAAACTAATTCGAGGAGATGTCAAAGTTGATACGGAACCAGGAGTTGGTACTACCTTCACCCTCTCAGTACCGTTTACACTTTCTGTTGCGCGAGTTCTGCTAGTAGAAATCAACAAGATTCTATTAGCATTTCCCACAGATGTGATTTCAGAAATATCTTTACTCCAAGACGAGCGAGTTTTCCAAATGGCTGGTAGCGAAGTTTTAAATTGGCAAGGAACTATGCTGCCACTGATTCGCTTAACTCGTTATTTAGAGTTTAATTGCCTACGCTACGATAGCCCAGAGTTGGAAATTCCGGCAGCTATTAATACTAACAGTGTATTAGTAGTCAAAGGTAATAATCAGCCGGTAGCAATCCAAATAGACCGTTGTTGGGGTGAACAAGAAGTTGCTATCCGTCAAGTCGAGGGAAATATACCTTTACCTGAAGGCTTCAGCAACTGTACAATTCTCGGTGACGGTCGAGTAGTGCCACTAGTTAATGTTAATGAGTTACTGTATTGGATTGCTACTAATCGGAAGACACCGAGAGGTACTCAATTACCATCGGCAAGGTTAAAAACACCGTTCCTTATATTTGATGAAGAGAAAATATCAGCCGCATCTATTAAACAAAAAGGCACAATTTTAATCGTAGATGACTCGATTAATGTTCGCCGCTTCTTAGCCCTGACTCTTGAAAAAGGAGGGTATCAAGTAGAGCAAGCTAAAGATGGTCAAGATGCCTTAGAAAAACTCCATAGTGGATTGAGGGTTGAGGCAGTAATTTGTGATATTGAAATGCCTCGCCTTGATGGTTATGGCTTTTTAGGTAAGGTAAATTCAGATGTTGATACAAAAAATATTCCAGTTGCGATGCTGACTTCTCGCAGCAGCATTAAACATCGACAATTGGCTATGCAATTGGGGGCGCGAGCTTACTTTTCTAAACCTTATAACGAGCAAGAGTTACTCCAAACCCTGGAGGAAATAATTCATCCTGTAGCCGAAAAGGTAGCGTCTAATTAAAAATTGATAACTCATAATCGGGTTTCAGATATTTTCGTAGGGTGCGTTAGTGCCTTGGCGACTAGAAGTCGCGGCTACACAAACAAAACCCACCTCCGTGGGTTAAAAATTTGACTTTTTCGTTAGTCCGCGCACAGAGGAGTAGTATGAATTCAGCGATCGCACTCTCCACAATCGGGTGGATTAACAATTTTTGCTATTTGCTACTTCCTTACAACTAAGAGGATGTTTTAAAAGTGTTCGGCTGTAATTTTAGGCACTTCTAGATCCCCCCTAACCCCCCTTAAAAAGTGGGGAACCGGAATCAAAGTCCCCCAATTTATCGGGGGATTTAGGGGGATCTAAAACGTTTTGCTACCCACCAGAGAACTTTTAAAACATCCTCTAAGAAGCAAGCTGGATAATTGCTAATTAATTGCGTGATATACTGAGTTATCTTGGCAATAATCACCAAGCTTTTGCGAAATGGTATTTGTCACGCTTGAAGTAATTACTGACATAAGTAGAGCAGCGTGAATAATTCAAGGTTTGTAGTAAGGACTTTAGTCCTAATTTGAGGGCTGTTCGCGAAGCGTTCCCGCAGGGTAGCCCTCTCTACGAGACGCTACGCGTAGCTTGCTTCCCCAAAGGGGTACACTACGAACTCATCTCAAGATTTTTTACATTACTTAATTTACTTTGATTTATTCTCACCTACTTACTTACACTTATCTATAGTGAATTTATGGTAACTGTAACGCTGACGGCTGTTGCTACTGCGATCGCAACTACACTTTGGACTAAAGCACAGGAGAAAATCGGCGAAAACATTGGTGATGCTACATGGACACTAGGTGGTAAGTTAATCGGATTACTCCGCCAGAAGAATAAATCACCATTACTCACCAGTGCTGTTGAGGGAAATGAACCGCAGCGATTAGATTATGGTCAAGCTGTGCTGGAACTGAAAGCAGCAGCAGACGCAGACCCAGAAATTGCTCAAGCTGTTGTGGAAGTGGAAGCAGCAGTCAACAATGACCAGTCTGAGAATGCTAAGGAAATTCAAAAATTAGTAAAATTATTAGAACAAATCAACTCGCACCCGTCAGTTGTCAACAATGCAAAGTTAGCAGATGAGATTAAGAATCTCTTCCAAGGCAATCAATTTAGCGGCCCAGTCACGTTTAACTGACTACAGCCGTCTCAAGGGGAGGATGGGACAAAGTTAACTCCCGATCGCTGGCGTGAAGTCTGTCGTGAAATATTGATAGAACGGCGATCGCTGACTACAAATCCTTTGACATCAACTGAGGGAGTCACCCTGCAAGTTGATGATGTTTACGTACCACTGGGATTAGTTGAGCGCAAAAAACCATCCAAGCCTCAAGGTGATATTTCTCCAGAACAGGGTTCAGAACTGTACAAGGAGACAGAAATCACCAAAACATTTGAGCATGATGCTTTTCTTGAACAACTTCTCAAACAGAAGAACACGCCTAAAAGTCAAGGTAAGCGAATCGCAATTATTGGCGAACCAGGAGCAGGAAAGACAACACTGTTACAGCAGATTGCTGATTGGGTATCTCGTGAGATTCACCAGTCCATTGTGATTTGGGTATCTTTAGCAGATTTGCGAGAGAAGGAACTAAAATCTTATCTGTTAGAGAGTTGGTTAACTCAGGTGGCTGAGAAAACAGGTAAAGCTGAAGCCACTAAGCAACTTAAGGATGATTTTGTTGCTTTATTTAATCAAAATAATGTGTGGTTGCTGCTAGATGGGTTAGATGAAATGTCCGCATCTAATCCTCTAACAGAAATTGCCCGACAATTCCGTGAAGCAGGGTTTATTTCTCAAGCGCGAATTGTGCTGACCTGTCGGGTTAATCTGTGGGATGGTAGCATTAATGCACTTGATGATTTTGATACTTATCGCAGTTTAGATTTTTCTTATCCACAACAGGTAGAGAGATTTATTGACAAATGGTTCACTGCTATTCCCGAAACTGGGAAGCAGTTATGTACTGCGTTGAAAGAATCAGGTAAAGAACGGATTCAGGATTTAGTGAAAAATCCTCTGCGGTTGACGCTGCTGTGCTTGAATTGGCAATCAGGAGATGGCAAATTACCGGATACTCAAGCCGGACTCTATCAGCAATTTGTTGATGACTTCTACAAGTGGAAAAAAGAGGAATTTGCTACAAACTCTCACCAGCGTCAGCAACTCAATATCAAATTGGGGGAATTGGCTAAAGCAGCAATAGACACAGAAGCAACCCGTTTTCGCTTACGGCAGGATTTTGTTAGTCAGTTTTTGGGTGATGTTGATGATGACAATTCGCTTTTGAAATTGGCACTAAATCGCGGCTGGCTAAACTGTGTAGGGATAGATGCAAATAGAAAACCTGTTTACGCTTTCTTTCATGCCTCGTTTCAAGAGTACTTTGCGGCTAAAGCAATTGATGACTGGCATTTCTTTCTCAACCATTTTCCCAACAATCCCAGTCAAGGAACTTATCGCATCTTTGAACCGCAATGGAAGCAAACAATATTACTTTGGTTAGGGCGAGAAGAAGAAAACCTCAAACAGCAAAAGCAAGAGTTTATTGATGCTTTAGTTAATTTTAAAGATGGATGTAGTCAGTGGAATAGGAAAGATGTAGGATTTTATGAATATCACGCTTCAGATAAAGGATTTTATGAATATCACGCTTATTCTTTAGCATCTGTGGGAATTGCTGAGTTTAATGATTGTTCTAAAGCAGATGAAATAGTTAAGCAAATTGTTAAGTGGGGCTTTGGTTATTTTGATACCATACAACAAGAGTGGATACAACAACTCTCCTATAGATTTACAGACGAAGTTAAGTCAATACTGCAACAGACAGACCGTAAAAAAGCGATCGCGGCCTTGGTGCAACTGCTGCAATCAACTAATGTGGATAACTACACCCGTTCACAGGCAGCATCTAGCTTAGGGGAAATTGGCACAGGCAATGAAATTGCGATCGCTACCTTGGTGCAACTGCTGCAATCAAAAGGTGTGTATGACGACACCCATAGGCAGGCAGCATCTAGCTTAGAGAAAATCGACCCAGACAATGAAATTGCGATCGCTACCTTGGTGCAACTACTGCAATCAAAAGATGCGTATGACAACACCTATAGGGAGGCGGCAGAAAGCTTAGGGAAAATCAACCCAGGCAATGAAATTGCGATCACAACCTTGGTGCAACTGGTGCAATCAACTAATGTGGATGACTTCACCCGTATGCAGGCAGCATCTAGCTTAGGGAAAATCGACCCAGGCAATAAAATTGCAATCGCTACCTTAGTACAACCGCTGCAATCAACATCTGTAGATGACTTCACCCGTTGGCAGGCAGCATCTAGCTTAGGGCAAATCGGCACTGGCAATGAAACTGTGATCGCTGCCTTGGTGGAACTGTTGCAATCAACAACTGTGGATGACAATACCCGTAGGCAGGCAGCAGATAGCTTAGGGCAAATCGGCACTGGTAATGAAACTGCGATCGCTGCCTTGGTGGAACTGTTGCAATCAACAACTGTGGATGACTTCACCCGTTGGCAGGCAGCATCAAGCTTAAGGCAAATCGGCATTGGCAATGAAACTGCGACTGTGGATGACTTCACCCGTAGGCAGGCAGCAGATAGCTTAGGGAAAATCTACCCAGGCAATGAAATTGCGATCGCCGCCTTGGTGCAACTGCTGCAATCAACAACTGTGGATGACAATACCCGTAGGCAGGCAGCATCAAGCTTAGGTGAAATCGGCACTGGCAATGAAATTGCGATCGCTGCCTTAGTGCAACTGTTGCAATCAACAACTGTGGATGACAATACCCGTAGGCAGGCAGCATCAAGTTTAGAGAAAATCATACAAGACAATAACCATCGCTTTGCAGTAGTCAAAACTTTAAGTGGTTATTGGCAATTGAATTATCAGTACTACGATTTAGTCTGGAAATGCGCCCAGAATATGCCTTATCCCGATTTCTATCAAGCTTGGCATCAGCGTAATCTTGCTACTCGTGTAATGCGAAACTTAAAGAAAATCCTCTTCACAAGAATAATTTAACTACTTTTGCACCAGCGAGGTTACAAATGAAGTTCTCATGGTAACGGCAGCTTGCCCATTTGTTACAAAGACAGACGCGGACGTTACCAATGTTTGTCTGTTAGCAACAACAGCTTAAGCATTTATTATAAATGGATACTCATTTGCTGCGATCGGCTACTCATTTGTAGCGATCGCTGTCTCATTCATAACAAATGCTTAAAATTTAAGCTAATAAATTAAGCATTACTTATAAATGTCTACTCATTTGTAGCAATTGTCTACTAATTCATAACAAATGCTTAAAATTTAAGCTAATAAATTAAGCATTACTTATAAATGTCTACTCATTTACAGCAATTGTCTACTCATTTATAACAAATGCTGTCGCATTCATAATAAATACTTAAAATTTAAGCTAATAAATTAAGCATTACTTATAAATGAATACTCATTTGTAGCTTAGAGGAACTTCAATTTCTTCAATTCGCCATGCAGCTTATCCGTTGGTAAGGAAAACTTGTCCGTTCGTTAACAACACAACTTGTTTGGTTCAAAATGCTTATCTCTGGCAAAGCTTATGCGATCGTTACTACAACTTAAGCAAAATTTATCAATACAAGTCTTAACCACAGCTTACAGCTATTTTCAGGTAAGCAACATCACTGGAGTTTAGGCTCACTCCCTAAAATCCCAGGGCAGAAAATGCTAAGATTCCAATCAAATATGGCATTTGCACAGCTATGACAAGTACGCTGCACAAATCAATCTCCTTAGCAGAGTTCCTCAAACTGCCAGAAACAGAACCTGCTAGTGAATTTATCGATGGTCGTATCTACCAGAAACCAATGCCACAAGGCAAACATTCCCGCCTACAACTAAAACTTTGTAACGCAATTAGCCAAGTTGCTGAAGAACAAGAAATTGCCTTGGCTTTTCCAGAATTACGCTGTACTTTTGGCGGACGTTCGATTCTCCCAGACGTGAGTGTATTTGCTTGGGAACGGATTCCTTTTGATGCTAATGGGGAAATTGAAAATACCTTTGGAATTTATCCTGATTGGACAATTGAAATTCTTTCACCAGAACAGAATACAACCAAGGTAATTATAAATATTCTTCACTGTCTAAAACATGGTACTCGATTAGGGTGGTTGATCGATCCAGATGAACGCTTAGTATTAGTATTTTTGCCAGGACAGCAACCTATAGAGATGACTGGAGATGAAGTATTGCCTGTACCTGAATTTTTGCAACTTAATTTAACAGTTACGCAGGTTTTTACATGGCTAAAACCAACAAAAGTTAGTTGATAAAGATAATTAATATTCAGTTAGAAAATGTCAGATCGTGTTTGCCAAATTACCCATAATAAAGAACCCCACCCCCAACCCCTAAGAGCAAGCGAGGAGGGGAGACAAAGGAGAGTTTTGGGTCTTTGGGGTTCTGCGGGTTTAATAAGTAATCAATCCGACATAATATAAGACTAATATCTCAGAACTTTTTAATTTTGACAAATTAATCCGAGGAGTTTTAGGTGGCAAAAAACAATAGAAAAAAGGCTGTTGCTGAAGCTATTTCCATAGCCGTCGCTTTGGGTTGGGTGATAATGCAAGTGGAATCAGCCCAAGCTGCGACGTTGACGGTTAACAATCTCAATGATAGTGGCGTTGGCTCATTGCGAGATACTATCAACATTGCAAGTAACAATGACGTGGTAGAGTTCTTATTGGGAAATAATCCTAGTACAATTACCTTGACCAGTGGGGCACTTGCGATGCCTGCGGCGGGCTACGCCTACGCTAAAAATCTTACTATCAATGGGCCAGGTGCTAACTTACTTACCATCAGTGGCAATAATCAATTCCCTGTGTTTGATATTAGCGGTGCGAATGTTACATTTTCTGGGCTAGCGATCGCTGGTAATATCAATGCTTACAATTCTAGTAACGTAACGTTTATCAATAGCACCATCAGCGGCGACAATGTGAATATAGATAGTAACCTAACACTTATCAATAGCACTATCAGCAGCGAGCGTTTGGCGATCAATGGTGAACTAACGGGAATCAATGATAGTAATGTAACGGCTCTCAGTAGTACCACCATTGGCGGCAATTTAACTAGCTCTAGCGGCACTTTAACTATCTCTACTGGTAGGCTGGATATTAACGATGGTATGAATAATTCAGAAGCAGCAGGCAGTATAACTGTTACAGCCGATAGCATTGTCCTAATAAGTGGTAGTCAGGTAACGACTCCTATCAGCGTCGTCAAGGGCAATTCTGGACAAATTAACGCTGGTAGCAATGATTCAGGAGCAGGAGGCAACATTACTATTACATCTGGTACCCTTTTACTGACAACAGTACCCGAACCAAGTGCGATCGCTGGTACTATACTTGCTGGTAGTCTGGCTTGGCTGGCGAAGAGAAAGCAAGTAGCATTTCGCAAGGCAAAGGTATAATTACTTATTCAAATAAATTCGTAAATAAAATAGTTTAAATAATTAGCCCGCGCAGGCGGGCTAATTATTTAATGAGCAATTAGTCGAACGTAATATCAATTACCTGAAACTAAAATACTTCTAGGAACCTTTATTAAGCCTCGACTTTTACACCCTTCCAGAAGGCGACATAGCCTTCAATGTTCTTAGCTTTCTCCTTAGCGCTGGGATAGTACCAAGCGGCATCTTTATTGATTTGCCCATCAACGTCGATACTGTAGTAACTGGCGACACCTTTCCAAGGACAAGTAGTGTGGGTGTTACTTTCAGTAAAGTACTGTTTGTGAATGGTGTCAATAGGGAAATAATGGTTGCCTTCCACAAGTACAGTATTATCACTCTCGGCTAAAACTGCTCCATTCCAAATTGCTTTTGGCATAAATGACTTTGTAAATAAACTATACACATAACATTTTGACACTATTAGCTTATTTGTAGTAAATTTATCTTGAAAATTAAAAGCATAAACTTCTATCGTAAAGATTGTCTTTTTGATAATGGGTATTAAATAAAAGCCGAATCTATTTAAATCACGCTGTAGAAGTACAGTGTTGATGTGCTTCTACAGCGTTGTTTATTTAGCATTCTACTAATTGGTGTAGTAAAACATCTGAAAATCGCGAATTAGTAATTAGTTAAACGCAGCGGCGATATCTGAGGTGATAAATTAAGCCACGGTTAGCAAGATCAAAGGAGTCAACGGTGGCCATCCCGGCACCAGTGGCACGCATCGAAGCATTCACCCGCATATTTACACTATCGCCACAGGCTGACCAAACATTAGCTACGGTCGCCAAGCTATCTCGAACGAAATAGTCAGTTCCGCCCATCAAACTCCGAGTAAAAACCGGGCCGCGACTCCCAGCGAAAAAGTACTCTGCTCGTAACGTCCCAGTGGTTGCGGCAGCAACATAGCCCCGATAATCAGCATCGTAAAGGGAAACTTGAAAGCCTTGAGGTAATTGGATACCAATGCTCAAATTACAGCTTTTACGGCTTTCTGCTTGGCTGTTAGCTAGGGCTATAAACTTGTCAAATAGAATGGTTAGCTCTTGACCATCAGGGCTAACAAAAACCGAGGCTGAGTTATCAGGGCAACCGTTACCACCATAGATTGCACCTGTAATTTGAACACTGGTAGTATCAGCAAAGGCAGGCCCAACTGAAGCGGTAATTAATGCAACCGCAGCAAAAAATGCTTTTATAAACTTCATATTTTTTATTTTTTCCTCACGAATTAATTAACTAGTATTTACCTAGTTATTTACTCTGAAATTCTACTAGGAATCATGGCTGAGTATCGGTCATTTTTATAAGTTGTACTGAAAGTATTCAAATCGTTACAAAAATTGGAGTGTAACTGGTGAGTCAACCCAATCTTCTCCCTTTAAAAGCCACTGCGTCGCGGGGATCATTCATGTCAAGTTGAGGTGAAAGCCCAGTCTGATAAGTATTTGAAAATAGACAAATCTAATTCCAGCTTCCTAAAGAGATTTTCTGATTTTCGGAAATACCTTGTTTGCAGCTATTGGTCAATTTATCCCGCTTTTGAGTTGATTAGGTTTGAAACAAAGTCGCACACGGCGTTAGAATAACTAAAAATATGAGGAGAAAAAAAGTTTGTGGTGAATATATCCCACATCCCCAAATTACCCATACCACCGTCTCTTTTGGGGTCAGAAGTCGGTTCTTTTACTGAGTTTACAGTTACTCAACGAATGCCTGCGATCGCTCGCCGAGTTATCACAGAAAATAATTTCTCATCTGAGATTAATACCAGCTTAGAGACGTTGGCTACAGAATTACCAACAGGATATGTGCGACCTCTTTTAAATGATACTGGTGTAGATTTTTCCGCCTGGAATACATATTTAGAATTCTACAAAGATCAACGTTGGGTAGATGTTCCCTGGTTTTTTGCCGAAACTTATTTTTTTCGGTTAATTCTGGAAATTACCAATTATTTTCGCCCTGGTATATGGCAAGATGTCGATCCATTTGAGTTACAAAAGTCTCAAGGTTTGGAAGCATCTCTGGATTCGATTATTCTGCTGTGTAGTCAGGCTAACAATTGGTTAGATAATTCCCAACTAGGGGAAGAATCAGACCAAACGGCTTTAATAGCATTGTTATATTTTGCTTTATGGGGAAATCGAGTAGACTTGAGTTTATGGTCAGCATTCGATAGTGACCGGAGTCGTTTTGATATTCAAACCCAATTAGCTCACATCTTAGTAAATGATTCCTCCCAAGTTACAGAATTGTTAACCAGTTCTCAGGGAGGACGAATTGATTTTATTTTAGATAATGCTGGTTTTGAACTTGTTTGTGATTTATGTTTAGTAGATTTTCTATTAACTAGCCGACTGGTTAATCAGGTTTATCTACACTTAAAACCACATCCAACTTTTGTATCTGATGCCATGATTAAGGATGTACATTACACAACAAAGTTTTTAGCCGCTACTGGAAATCAACAAGTTACATCCTTTGCTAAAAGATTGCAAGAAAATATTGCATCAGGGTGTTTGGTACTATCTGAAGATTACTTTTGGACATCGCCTTTAGCCTTTTGGGAAATACCCAATTCCCTTAAAAATGAGTTAGCTAATGCCAGTTTGGTTGTAGTCAAAGGAGATGCAAATTATCGCCGATTATTAGGCGATGGCCACTGGGAACTTACCACCAACATTGCAGATATAGTCTGCTACTTACCCGTGCCAATGGTAGCTCTACGCACCCTGAAGTCAGAAGTAGCAGTCGGTTTAAAACCAGAAGTTATTGAGGAAGTCGCAAAATCTGATTCTTCTTGGTTGACAAATGGACAGTGGGGTGTAATTCAGTTGGTGGTTTAGACAATTTTGAAAAATCGAGATAATTTGTAAGACAAGTATACGTATCTTCACTACTTATAGCGTTGTCTACCCTACCCGTATCACCACAACCAGCTTAGGATAGACTAGAAGCAATTTTTGAGGAAAATGGTAGAAAAAATCACAGCTGTGTTTAATGGCAAAGTGTTCTATCCATCTGAAGCGATCGCATTGCCAATCAATACCCGCGTGCGAATCAGTATTGAAATTTTACCGCCAAGTGAACATGAAACGGTATCATTTCTGCAAACGGCGCGATCGCTCAATCTGGAAGGGCCGCCTGACTGGTCTACCAATATAGATAAATATTTGTACAGTAAGTAAACTTTACATGCATTCTGAAGTCTTTCTTGATACATCATTTGTTATAGCCTTATCTGCACCGAGCGATCGCTTGCATGACCGAGCCTTATATCTGGCTAAAATGTTACAAGCAGCAGAAACTCGTTTGGTGACAACACAGGCGGTGATGTTGGAAATTGGCAATGCCTTATCCCAACAACCTTATCGTCAGGCGGCAATTATATTATTAAATTCTCTAGCAGCAGACTCCAAAGTAGAAATTGTCCCCCTTTCCCAGGAACTCTACGAACGTGCTTTCGAGCTATATCGGGAACGAACAGAGAAAGAATGGGGATTTATCGATTGCGTATCTTTTATTGTGATGGAATATAGCGGAATCACCGAAGCACTGACTGCTGATGAGCATTTTCAACAAGCAGGTTTTCGAGCATTATTGCGAGAAAATTTGCCTTAAGGATTGGGGATTGGGATTAGGGGAGAGGTGACAGGGAATAATCTGTAACCTTTACCCTATTCCCTTCTTCACTCCCCAATCCTTATTATTTCGTTACAATCGGTATGTGCGTTAGGCATTCAAGAGTTATCAGCCATGAAATTGATTTCCGATCCACCGATTCCTGTAAAAATTCACAAGATGAAGGAACGGGTGCGGTGGATGCATCCAAGTTTTGTGCAACGGAGAATTGACCAAACCTGCATGGTTATAGATGATGGCAGGAAAGATAATCCAGAATTTTCGTTTATGGTTATCGGTGATTCCGGTACCCAATCCCATTATCGAACCCACCCTCAACGAAAAGTTGCCGAATTGATGCTTCCTCACCGGGATGATTGCAGTTTTGTCTTGCACACCGGTGATGTAATCTATGTGGTTGGTTCCCAAGAATATTATTCAACAAACTTTATTGAACCTTACCGGGAATTTCTTGTCGGTGGCGACAACCCGAAAGACATTCCCTATGACCGTATGGTGTTTAATTTGCCGTTCTTGCCAGTACTTGGTAATCATGATTATTACGATGTGCCATTGATGTACCGTTTAGTTACTGGCACAACATCGTCACTACGCCGCCTGTTCCGCTACAAAGATATTGAGATTGGCTGGCATGGATCATATCAAGGTAATGCTTATGCACGGGCATTTATGGACTACACTCAGGCGATCGCTTCCCCACAAGAGTTAGAACGTCATTTAGATCGGCACTACACTGCTAAGACCGATACAGGGCGCTGTTTGCGTTATGAACCTGGACACTTTACCCGCTTACCCAATCGCTATTACACCTTTCGTTACGGCGGGATTGACTTTTTCGCACTGGATTCTAACACGTTTAATACACCATCACCCTTACCTGCAACTCAAGAGGGAGAAATTTACCGTCGGGAATTGCAAAAGCGTCGCGATGAGATAGATCGAGAAGAATTGCAGATTTTAAAAATATGCGATGGACTTAACCCAGATAAACCCACCGAAGCGGAACAACTCGATGACCTTAATGCCAAACTAGATCAAATCAACGAGATCAAAATTGACATTGAAAAACAACTAGCATCTGAGAAAATGCCTGCGATCGACTTTGAACAACTTGAATGGTTGCGAAGCAGACTAATCGAATCTTGGAACACCTCTGAAGTGCGGGGACGTGTAATCTTTTTCCACCATCCCCCCTACGTCACAGAAGCTACCAAGTGGAATCAGGCACAAACCTTGGCGGTTCGCCATCGCTTGCGCTGGGTGTTTGAACAAGTGGCAGAAACTCTTGGTTCTCTAATTAAAGAACGTCCCATAGTCGATTTGATTTTAAATGGTCACGCTCACTGTTTGGAGCATCTTTGCACAACTGATACCGGATTTGCAGACTCGCACATTAACTGTATTATCTCTGGTGGTAGCGGTCATCGTCCCCGTTATCAACGGCGAGAGGGAACTGAATTGATGGAGACTTTTGCTGAGATTGCAGGTAAACCCATTCGGAAAGTTGCAGATTCAATGCTTTTTGTGGGTCGTCATGACTACAATTTCCAGAACCGATTGCCTTACTCATGCGTGCGGATTGATGTTCTGGATGGTCGCCCGCCCAAGTTTATCATCAGACCGCTGATTACTGAACGGGTTAAAGAAGAGTGGTATAACAGTGAACTTGAACCTTTTGTGATTTAAACGGGATGCGATGCTACGGCGGTGAACTTCGCACCTGACAGCGCTTTTCAAGTAATTGAACTTACACCACAGCACATCCCGATTTGGCGGCGGATTTACACCTTGCCAAAGAGTTAAATGAATTACTTTATCTTCCTTAATACCAGGTAAGATACTTTGACATCCAACTAAAGCTAGTATGCCCACCAATAGTACAAGCAGCAAGCTCCTAAAGTAGTCTGACACTTTCTTGATTTTTCGCTTTGCATGGCGAAGAGGGGAAAAAAATCATGCATAATATTCATTAAATTGGGCATTGGGTATGGGGCATTGGTTCTTCTCCCTGATCTCCCCCACTCCCCACTCCCTTTTACCAAATGCACCTTTGCATCGGAGCAAAAACTAGGTATATCCTAATCTTGAATAGAGTTTTGATAATTTCAAATTATGGCAGGACATAGTAAATGGGCAAATATTAAGCGCCAGAAGGCAATAGTAGATGCAAAAAAGGGAAAAACTTTTACTCAGTTATCGCGGGCGATTATCGTTGCGGCTAGAAGTGGCGTCCCAGATCCGGCGCTGAATTTTCAACTTCGCACGGCAATTGACAAGGCAAAGGCCGCGAGTATCCCCAATGATAATATTGAACGAGCGATCGCTAAAGGTGCAGGCACTTTTGGCGGGGATAATGCTACCTTTGAAGCGATTCGCTACGAAGGTTACGGCCCTGGTGGTGTAGCGATTTTAATCGAAGCCCTCACAGATAATCGCAATCGCACTGCTGCTGACTTGCGTGTAGCTTTTAGTAAAAATGGTGGCAATCTTGGTGAAACAGGTTGCGTTAGCTGGATGTTTCACCAAAAAGGCGTTTGTGTCGTGCAGGGTGTGCTTGACGAAGAACAGCTTTTAGAAGCATCCCTCGCTGGCGGTGCCCAGTCTTATGAAATGACTGAAGATGAGATGGCTGAGGTATTTACTGATATTGCAAATTTAGAAACCCTTAGCCAAACACTCAAAGAGCAAGGCATTAAGGTAATTGATGCCGAATTGCGCTGGATTCCGAGTAATAGTGTAGAAGTTACCGATCTGGATCAGGCGCGATCGCTTTTCAAGTTAATTGATACTCTAGAAGGCTTGGATGATGTGCAAAATGTCACAGCGAACTTTGACATAGCAGAAGAATTGATGACTCTCAGCATTTCTTAATCAAAATTAATACAGACATCATAGCCAAATAGCAATTATTGAGATAATGTAAAAAATGGTACATTTACTCTGGAAATGCCAGGAAATATTTTTTAGCCAAGTATTCCCTGTAAGTCCTATAGCAATCCTATTTGATTTGTGGGAATTGCAAACCGCAGATCCCCGACTTTTTAAAGAAGTTGGGGATCTTGTTTCTGCGCGTTTGATTCAGGATTGCTATATAGTTTACGGATGTAAAAATAGACATGAAAGATTCATATCAATTACAAACTTATGACATACGCCTATTGGATAGTTAGATTGTTGATTACCTGATGAGGATTCTCAAGTGAATAAGTTCGCTAAAGCTTTACTTTTGGCTCTAGTCTTTGCTGCCCCTGTAACCGTTTTTGCATCTCAAGCTCAAGCTAATACTATCCATCATGCTGGCGTAAAAGCTGGTAAAGTTCATCACAGTAGACATCACAGACATCATGCTAAAAACCTAACTCATAAAGCTTATAAATAGTTACTATTACTAGCAAAAGTTTCTAGTAGCTCTGTAATAAAGTTTAGTGTTGGTTTCTCTGAAAAAATAATTGTATTATTTAACCCCGCTGGAATCCTTACCAATCAGCGGGTTTTTTTAATTAACTTGCTCAAGGGTGCGATCGTATAAAAATCAAAGTTAAGATTTGATATTAAATCAAAATATAATACTAAAAAAAATGGTTCTACCATACCTCTTATGCCAAGTAGTGTTCAAGTGCCACGAAAGGAACTTTTTGTAGACCTTTCACTTGGATTAATGAGCATAAAGAAAGTCAGTAGAACTCAAAAACCTTGTTACAAACAGTCGTTAATTCCCAAGATTTAACTGTTTACGCTTCCGGGTGGAAACAATACCGAATGCACCTATTGCTAAAAGACCAAGTACAGAAGCAGGTTCAGGAACTGTTTGGAAACCTTCTGGCGGTTTTTCTGCAAAGTAAACTTCATCCAAAAAGTTTCCTATTGAGGGATTACCACCAGCAGCAGATACTGAGTCAAACTGCCAGCGTGTTGTACCACCAGTCGCAACAGTTGCGCCCTGATACTCTACCCAAGCTGTGTTGCCAGTACTATATAGTTGGCTGAAGAGAGTGGAATTAGTCGCAAGGTCAATAATAGACAAGCGCATTGTATCTATACCTTCACGACCTTCATGGAAAAATCGCCAAAACATAGTTGAACCAGCTGTAGTCTCTACATCTTGATATAAGCTAGATACTTGATTAGCATTGAGTTCAGCATATTGATCTGTGCCTAATGCTCCAGTATGGAACAGTCTAGGAGTTTGAATTTCAATTTTATTATCTGTAGCTGTAGTCTCCCACCCAGCAATAAGAGATTCGTCGATCGAGTCCCATGATCGGTCACTAGAGACAACAAGCTGTTCAAAACCACCATTAATTAAGCCTGTAGCATGAGCTTCTTGTGCATTTCCCACAATACCCAAAGATAGAGCTACAGATCCAATAGTTACAACAGCTAGTTTGCTAATATTTTTCATGTTCACCGATGTATGAGTGTTTCTAGACCTCTCAAATATAAGTTTTAGTTCTCAATGTTTGGGTAAAGACACCGTAAAATAGCAGTCAAAATGTATAAAATTAGTACTTTTTTTTACGTTATAAAGCGAAGTTTTTCTGCGTAATAATACTGATTAGATTTTTGAATGCTTGCTGGCAATGCGACTCAGATCCTTATATATCCGGCATAATAAAGTCTGTTGAACTTTCGTAACCTTTCCTCAAAGTCAGCAGCGAGGTTTTTTCAATGTTTGTCCCTCTCAACTTGCTCCTATCCATTACCCAGAGATGTCTTCAGATTTAGAAGACAAATATTCAGCATTAAGTTGCCGAAGGATCGTCTATGAGGCGATCGCAAAATAGAAGTAGTTGAGAGCGATCGTTAGTTTTAGTAAATTATCGTATAGTCAGGCATATATCTGGCGAACAGCCTGTTCATTTGCTGCTAAGTTGCATCTGGAAATTGAACAATGATCGATGGAAAATGATCTTTCATCAGGGCACTCTGGTTAGAGAATGATATGTGCGGTATGATAAGTAACTGCCCGAAATTATTTAGAATCAAAGTTTTGCATAGAAAAGGCTCAAGCATTGCTGCCTGAGCCTTTTCTAGATTAAATTAGGTTGCTTTCGTCTATTTAGCTTAGTAGCGGTTGTTACGGTTATAGCCGCCGCCACCACCACGATTACCACCACCGAAAGAACCACCACCTCTGTCTTCTCTGGGCTTGGCCTTATTCACTTTAAGGTCACGACCAAGCCATTCAGCACCATCAAGGGCTTCAATGGCTTTTGTTTCTTCATCTTCTGAATTCATTTCCACGAAAGCAAATCCGCGTAAACGACCTGTTTCACGGTCAGTGGGTAGTTGAACACGCTTTACAGTACCATATTCTGCAAATACAGCACTCAGCGCATCTTGTGTAACATCATAGGAGAGGTTACCTACGTAAATTGACATTAAATGTCTCCAAAATCATAAGTTTGTAGAGATTTAGATTTCGGAGAGAAGTCTGTAATACCAAAAGGGAAAAGCCTGTCAATACTAAAAACAAACACTGTCGCCGAATTAATTCTCATTTCACTTTCCATGATGACATAGCAACTAACTTTCTGGGTAAAAGTTTGAAAAACTGTTATAAAAAGTTATATTTGCAGATGGTAGCTAGGTGCTAGCTAATCCCAAAATGGGTGAGGCGATAGTGAACCGCACCCACCCGATAAACTAATCCACTCTCTTTTCTAAATATTGACCAATCATCAACTGCTCACCAGCACGGGAGATAATTGTTTGTCTGGTGCGGTATTTGCTGCCAATTAGTTTTAACTCTTCTTCAAACATTGAACCGTTGTACTCAGTTCGCAAACACAGTGTTTTAGGGTTGGAGAAGTAATAGTGGGCGGTGACTGGTTTGGATATGGCAAAACCGCGATCGCGATACAAAATGTTTCCCACAGCCCCAAATAATGTTGAACCTTGCGACTCTTTCCTTGCCTTCAGCACATCGGTACTTTCCCATGTAACTGCTGCACCACAGATCAAACTACCTGTATCAGACAAATTGTGCATCTGAGCTAGCTTTTGCAATTCATCACAATCCTGCTCTAGAAAATTGATCGTAACCATACTCTCCATCTCCTTAGTTTCTCCCTCTGGGAGAGTATAGTAGCGTCGTTGCGATCGCCACTTACCCGCTGATTCCTGGAAAAATTCGGAAATCTCGGATTCGTCAGCGGTTTGTGCAATTTTTAGCAATGATGTCACTTGTAACTTTCCTGACCTAATATTGGTGGCTGTAATATATATCGCCCTTTTCTTTGCTGTCTATGCAAGTGCTTAGTCGAGATGTTACAGCGTCAAAAAAAGCAATTTATGTTTACTATTCTTAATATATTGGATCAAGCGTAAAAATTACTAGGCATTTTGCTATCGTAAATCTGGCTATGTCAGCCTAAATATAGTGATTTAATACTGCCCATTTTAGAAGTAGAGGCGTAAAATTCCCGTATTTTCAGTAAACGCAAGTCTTCTACTAAGGGCAGATTGCAAGAAATTTAAAAATATTTATACTGAGTTAAGAATTGCATCGTCAGCTAAAAAGCTGCCGACTCAATGTAATCAGTTAAAGTGGTGGGAATTTTTCGGAATAAAAAGTAATTTTTGATACAAAATTCTGCAAGAAGTATAGCTAATTGACTCTCGCCGCATTTCACTAGTCACAACGTCTCAAAATTACTTGGTAATGCACGGCTGTTTAACCCCAAAAGCTCCCCAAATAGGAGAAAAATAAATGATTTTGGACAGAAATAAGCCGCACAAGCAGGCGAAAATCTCACCTTTCGCAGCCGCTAACCAGGTAATTAATACCCAGTTAGATTCAGTTGTGAAGACTGATGTGGCTGTTGCAGACACAAAAAGTAGCGTTGACACAAAAGTCTCTTCCCCTTTTGCATCCATATTATTGATTCCCTGTTTGCTGGGCATAGGACTGCTGACAGCGAATTGTGGAGGGCTACCCAAGGAAGAACCGGCTGATGCACAATCTCAGAGTCATGGTAGTGGGCAACGTGTTAATGCAACGGCTGTAGATGTAGCGATCGCTCGAACTGACTTGCTACAAAAACAACCAGAATATATAGGTAATACAACACCCTTTCGGATTGTATCAGTGCGATCACAGATAGAAGCGCGGTTGTTGGCTTTGAACTTAGATGTGGGCGATACGGTGAAGCTTGGGCAAAACGTCGGGCGGTTAGATGATGCCATACTTTCGACCGAATTAAAGCAAACAGAAGCAGAGCTAGCAGCCCTCAAATCAGAAGTAGCTAGGGCAACAAATCAGGTAAGCAATGCCCGTGCAGACGTAGAACGGGCGCGGCTAGAAGTAGTACAAGCTCAAGCAGACTCACAACGGCAACAAAATCTATTCAAAGCCGGAGCGATCGCTGAACAAACTGCCCAGCAAGCACGTACCCAGGCAAAAACAGCTGCTCAGTCACTGCGGGCAGCCCAAGAACAGGTTCGTACAGAACAGCAAGCCGTCGCAGCTGCTCAAGGTAGAGTACTTGCTCAACAGGCTTTGGTTGCTCAAACCAAAGAGCGCAGGTCTTACGCTCGACTCACATCCCCCATCACTGGCGTAGTCACAGAAAAGGTGACAGAACCAGGCAACCTTTTGCAAGCAGGTAGCGAAGTCTTGAAAATTGGCGACTTTAACCGTGTCAAAGTCGCCCTTGCAATTTCCGAATTAGAACTGTCACAAATTCAGGTTGGACAGTCTGTACAAGTCCGCTTAGATGCCTTCCCTAAAGAAGCATTAATTGGTAGAGTTAGGCGCATTTCCCCAGCTGCCGATGCCACAGCTCGCTTGATACCTGTAGAAGTAGTGATTCCCAACAATCAAGGCAAGATTGGCAGCGGACTACTGGCGCGAGTCAACTTTGAAAATCAGACTCAACAGCGGGTAGTAGTGCCGCAAACAGCTATTCAAAAACAAGCAGGGGCAGCAAAGGGAAGAGGAAAAGAGCAAGAAAACCCATCGGGGACGCTATTTGTGGTGAAAGACACAGATGGTAAGACGAAAGTAGCGACACGTGCTGTCACCTTAGGAAAAAGGGCTGATGGGAGAGTGGAAATTTTATCCGGTTTACAAGCGGGAGAGCGCTATGTTGTTCGTAGTGGTAAGCCGTTAAAAGAAGGTGACACTGTAGGTCTTTCAATTCTTTCAGAAAAGCAATAGTAGGGTGAGCAATAACCACCATACGAATGAAAAAAGTACTCAGTAGTCAGCACTTAGCACTTATCACTTAGTATCATGCAACAGGCAAACAATAACAATGGCAATGGCGGATTTAGCCTTAGTGCGATCGCTATTCGTCAACACATTGGCACACTCATGCTCACCGTGGCAGTAATTGTCATCGGGGTATTTTTTCTCACAACGATCCAAGTCGATCTCCTACCTTCTATTACCTATCCCCGAATTGGGGTTCGGCTAGAAGCCCCTGGTATTTCACCAGAAGTAGCAGTAGATGAAATCACTAGACCCTTAGAAGAAGCTTTATCGGCAACCGAGAATGTAGTACAAGTTTTTTCCCGCACTCGTGAGGGACAGGTAAGCCTCGATTTATACTTCCAACCAGGGGGCGATATTGACCAAGCCCTAAACGATGCTACTGCTGCTTTTAACCGAGGTCGAGGACAACTGCCGGATACGATAGAGGAGCCGCGCTTATTTAAAGTCGATCCCTCTCAATTGCCAGTTTATGAATTGGCGCTGACCTCTGCTTCGTTGCCAGGTAAAGATTTACGCGTATTTGCTGATGAAGAGTTAAACCGTGAACTCAGTGTCGTGCCAGGAGTCGCCTCAGTTGATGTATCTGGTGGTGCTGAGGAAGAAGTACGGGTGCTTGTTGACTTAAACCGATTGCAAGCTTTGGGTGTCGGGTTAAATGATGTCTTAAATGAATTAACAGCCCGTAACCAAGATACTTCTGGAGGTCGGATTCTGGGGCAAAATTCCGAGCCATTGACTCGGACTGTCGGACGTTTCCAAAATGCCAAGGAAATTGAAAACCTTTCTTTGGAAGTTTCCTCTTCTTCTCCCACTACCACTGCTACTACTATCACTACGACCCCTGCACCTTCTCGCCGCGTCTACTTGCGAGACTTTGCAGAGGTAATTGACGATACAGAAGACCAACGAGTATTTGTTTACCTCAACCGTCAGCCTGCTGTGAAATTTTCAGTCCAAAAGCAGCCTGAGGCCAACACAATCACAGTTGTAGATGCTGTGAAGCGGCGAATTGAACAATTACGGCAATCGGGTTTAATTCCAGCAGACATGACTTTGAGTCCCACTACAGATGAATCTGTCTTCATCCGCAATTCTTTAAATGATGTCATCTTTTCGGGGATTTCTGGGGCATTGTTAGCAGCAGCAGCAGTGTTGTTATTTTTGGGATCATTCAGGCAAACATTTATTATCAGTTTGACGATTCCGCTGTGTACTCTGGCAGCGATCGCTCTAATGAAAATATTTGGCTTGACTTTGAATGTATTCAGTTTAGCAGGGTTGACATTAGGAGTCGGTCAAGCAATTGATACATCGGTTGTGATTTTAGAAAATATTTCTGAAAAAGCGGGGATGACTCCCAATCAGAGAGAGATGCAAGAAGGGGATTCGGGGAGAAATTCCAAATTCTTTATTGACAGTGCGATCGCAGCTTCCCAAGAAGTAGAATCTGCTTTAATTGCTGCTACAGGTGCCAACTTAGTTTCTGTAGTGCCATTCCTTTTAATTGGCGGCTTTATTGCACTGCTATTTAATGAACTGATTTTGACAATTAGCTTCGCAGTTGCAGCATCCCTTGTCGTCGCCATCACAGTAGTACCGATGCTGTCTTCTCGACTTTTGGGAATTCGCTGGTCTAGTCGGATCAGTGAATTTTGGCTGCTTAGACAGTTTAATCACCGATTTGAAGACGCGACGCGGGGATACGGTAACTTCTTAACTAAGGTTTTACGCTATCGGCTTTTTGTAGTAACTGCTGCTTTGCTAATTTTAGGCGGCAGTAGCTTCTTTATGTTTGGTCAAATTCCCCAAGAAATTTTACCCCGGATCAGTACTGGTCAAGCTAACTTGAGAGCGCAGTTTCCGCCCGGTACACCTTTAGCAACTTCTGAAAAAGTTATGCAAATTGTCGATGACATTTTGCTCAAACAACCAGAAACGGAGTCTGCTTTCACAACTGTGGGTGGTTCTTTATTTGGCAGCAATACTACAGAAAATCCTTTACGTGCCAGCAGCACCATCAATCTCAAACCAGGCACAGATGTCGAAGCTTTCGTCAAAAAAGTAACTCAGGAATTTAATAAACTCAACTTAGCAGGAATTCTGCTGCGCCTCAATCCTGGTCAGGTGCGGGGTTTAATCTTGAGTAATTCTCCAGTACAAGGGTCAGAAGTTGACGTGATTCTGCAAGGTGAGAATGAAGAAAACTTAACGCAAGCAGGGGCACAAGTGCTGCAAGCATTACAAGAAAGGGCAAAATTAGCGACATTTCGACCAGATGCCGACCCCCGGCAACCGGAAATCCAAATTCGCCCCGACTGGGAACGGGTTTCAGCTTTAGGGTTGACCGCCGGGCAAATTGGTGCAACAGTTCAAACAGCAATTGAAGGTTCAGTTCCCACGCAAATTCAACGCGGTAATCGTTTAGTTGATGTGCGGGTGCAGCTAAATAAAGAAGCGATTCAGCGTCCTTCCCAGTTAGAGCAATTACCGCTATTTACAGAAAACAATCAACTAATCCGCCTTTCAGATGTGGCGAACATTCAAGAAGGTCAAGCGCCTGGTGAAGTGCAACGGATTAATCAGCGCCAAGCTTTTATTGTCGCAGGTAATCTTAGCGAGGGAGCTAGTCTTGGTGAAGCGATCGCAGAAGTAAACGAGGTACTCAAGGATGTAGACTTACGTGATGGCGTTTCAATTGTGCCTAGTTCTGCTCAAGAAACTAATCAGCAACTTCAGGATGCTTTAAAAACTTTGGGGGCATTGGCATCGTTCTTAATCTTTGTAGTCATGGCGGTGCAATACAATTCGCTAATTGACCCATTGGTAATTATGTTCACCGTACCACTGGCGTTAGCTGGGGGAATTTTTGGACTTTACATTACCCAAACGGCAATTGGCGCAACTGTAATTGTTGGTGTCGTGCTGCTGGTGGGAATTGTGGTGAACGCGGGAATTCTCATGGTAGAACTGGCAAACCAAATTCGGGAAGAAGTTGGTTGTAGTCGCCAAATTGCGATCATGAAAGCTGCTCCTCAACGCTTGCGCCCAATTATCATGACCACAGTCACTACTATCTTGGGACTGTTTCCTTTGGCATTGGGCATTGGCGAAGGTTCTGAGTTTTTGCAGCCATTAGGGATTGTAGTTTTCTTTGGGATGGCGATCGCAACAATGCTGACACTATTTATCATCCCCTGTTTTTATATTCTGCTGCACGATTTGCTAGGTGGAAATTGGGCAAAGCCAGTGTTAATCCGGTTGCGTGGATTTACGAAAAAACTTATCAGCTAATGAGCATTTAAGTTGCACATAGCGCAATACCGTTGATTGCCAATATATGGAGAGTAAGGAGTGAGGAGTTTGAAACTTTTAACTCCTCACTTTTATCACTGTTAGCTAGCTAACAGAGTTTTTTCTAGAGAAGTCCAACGGAAAGAGCGATCGCCACCCCTCTCAATAACTACTTTCACTCGTGGTTCTAACTGAGGCAAATTCGTTAAATACTCAACTTCCTCATTGGAAAGAATATGCCCTTCAATAATCCACAAGACCAGCCCCTTTGACTTTGGTGGTAGCTGTTCTAGATGAGAATTGAGAATTGGGGGTAGATAGTACACATGACCTACTGCTGCACCGCTACCAGTGCTTTTTTTACCAAGATGAGGAGGTCTGACTCCATGAATTCTTGTGAGATATGCAGCTACGTCACCCAGTCCTTTAGCGGTAATGTGGAGGGTGGTATAGCCAGCTGCCCGTAGTCGGCGCTGATATCGACCTTCATAACCTCCTTCCAGAGGTACATACACTCCAAGAGCGCCAAATTTTTCCAGATCGCGGATTAAACCGTTGCCAGTGGTAATTAGTGCCATAGATTTTCGTCTTATCCCACTTAGATATCTCTATTATTTACCCTGAACCGATAGATTAAAAGCATTTTTTTGGGCATTGGGCATTGGGCATTGGCTATAATTCTTCTCGCCCTGCTTTCCCCAGTCCCCATTCCCCAAAAATACCTCTATAAACTACTGGACAAACATAAATAAATAATTTATATTATTAGATTGTGACCAAACACGCAAATTAGGTTGACTTTTTACTGTCATTCTGAGGTAGTGTTAGCATCAAAAGCTGATGACTTAATCCAAATTGGATAATCTAACTCAGATTGATCATAGACTGGTAAACTAAGAAAGCTTTCAGGTCAACATTGGAGCTTATGTAGGCTCCAGGGTAAGTTTACTCCTATGCCTCTGAAAAAGCAGGCAAAATCTTAAACAATAGTTTAAGGTGTTTAAGGAAGTAAAAACTGAGCAGCAATGTTGGTTTCATGGCATTACGTCAGTCTCAGTTAACGGATACTGGGCGGTAAAAACCGCTTAAGTCCAACTGCAACAGGGCAGTAGCCAATCTCCGGGAACCCGTCTGAATGGGCGTGTACAAATCGGAAAACCCGCCGACAGCGCTGCCTCCAGAAAGTGCCAGAGCAATTGCTTGGACGAAAGCATTGCTGCACACAGCTTTAAGCTGTAGCGCCTTGCATTGATTCCAGAAGTTACTCCTTCCCAATGGGAAGGGACTTGTGGCTGTTCTGGTGATCTAGTGAGTGAAGCTAAACAGATTCACCAAGCAGTACGGACACGGTTTGTTGTGTCCGAAAGCATTTGGAGCGGTTTATTTTAATAAGCCATTCCAAATTTCGCAGGCTAATCCAGCCTAAACTGATGCGTACAAAGCGTGTCCTCTAGAGTCCAATTCCAAGGTCAGCAAGTAGAAAGGAGAACCAGTTACTGTGTCTGTAGGTATTCTCGGCACCAAGCTGGGCATGACCCAAATATTTGACGAAGCAGGAGTAGCTATTCCTGTGACTGTCATTCAAGCAGGGCCATGCACTGTTACACAAGTTAAAACGAAACAAACCGACGGTTACTTTGCCATTCAAGTTGGTTATGGCGAAGTCAAACCAAAGGCACTAAACAGACCACTGCTAGGTCATTTGGCTAAATCATCTGCCCCAGCATTGCGTCACTTAAATGAATATCACACCGATAGCTCTAGTGATTATGCTTTAGGTCAACAGATTAAAGCAGATATTTTTAGCGCAGGTCAAATTGTCGATGTCGTCGGCACAAGCATCGGTCGCGGCTTTGCGGGAAACCAAAAGCGCAACAACTTTGCTCGTGGTCCCATGTCACACGGTTCTAAAAACCACAAAGCGCCCGGTTCCATTGGTGCTGGTACAACACCAGGTCGTGTCTATCCAGGTAAGCGGATGGCAGGGCGTTTAGGTGGCAAACGCATCACAATCCGCAAGCTGACCATAGTGCGAGTTGACCCAGAACGCAACTTATTGCTAATTAAGGGAGCCATTCCTGGTAAACCGGGTGCATTAGTAAGTGTTGTGCCTGCAACAATAGTGGGTAGTCATTAGTTAAAAGTCATTAGTCAGTAGTCATTGGCTAAGGACAAATGGCAAAAGACCAATGACAAATGACCAAGGACAAAGGACAGATAACAAAGATGGTTGAAAGCGTAGTTAAAAATTGGCAAGGAGAACAGGTCGGTGAGACGACCTTCGAGTTGCGCGTTGCCAAGGATGAAACAGCGTCTCATATTGTGCATCGTGCCTTAGTACGGCAATTGACCAATGCTCGTCAAGGAAATGCCAGTACAAAAACTCGTGCTGAAGTCAGAGGTGGCGGTCGTAAACCTTGGAGACAAAAAGGTACTGGTCGCGCTCGTGCCGGGTCTATTCGTTCACCACTATGGCGTGGTGGTGGTGTGATCTTTGGGCCAAAGCCCAGAGACTTCAACCTCAAATTGAACCGCAAAGAGCGACGTTTAGCACTGCGGACAGCATTTGTAGGTCGCATTGAGGATTTGATCGTAGTAGAAGAATTTAGCACCGAGCTATCTCGCCCGAAGACCAAAGAATTAGTGGCAGCGCTTGCCCGTTGGGGAGTAGTGCCAGAAAGCAAGTCACTGTTAATTTTGTCTGAGATTGCGGATACAGATAACATTTATTTGTCAGCCCGCAACATTGAAAATTTAAAACTAATTGCAGCCGACCAGCTAAATGTTTTTGATTTACTGCACGCTGACAAGATTGTAGTTACGGCATCAGCTCTAGAAAAAATTCAGGAGGTCTACAGTGCCTAGCTTTGACCCCCGCGATCTTGCCGACTTAGTGCGTCGCCCAATTGTCACCGAGAAAGCGACCATCTTGATGGAGCAGAATAAGTACACCTTTGAAGTAATTCCAAAGGCATCTAAGCCAGAAATCAAGGCTGCGATCGAAGACTTATTTCAGGTCAAGGTTGTAAAAGTCAACACCATCCTACCACCGCGTAAAAAGCGGCGTGTTGGTAAATTTATTGGTTATAAGCCCCAATATAAGCGAGCCATTGTCACCGTCGCACCTGGGGATGAAGACAAGATTAGACAAGTTCTCTTCCCAGAAGTCTAAAAAAGTTGTGAGTTAGGAGTTAAGAGTTACTGAACTCAAAACTTAAAACTCAGCAACGCCAGTTGCTACAACGGAGGGAACCTCCGCAACGCACTGGCTCATCAGCACGGGCTAAACACCCCGCTATCGCTAACAGCACTCAGCACTTAAAAATATGGGTACTCGTTCTTATCGCCCTTATACCCCCAGCACTCGCCAAGTTACAATCTCTGACTTTGCGGAAATTACCAAAACCGAGCCAGAGAAATCCTTAACAACCTCGAAGCATCGCGCCAAAGGTCGGAATAATCACGGGCGGATTACTAGTCGTCGCCGGGGTGGCGGGCACAAACAGCTTTACCGGATCATCGATTTTAAAAGGGATAAACATAATATTCCTGCTAAAGTCGCAGCGATTGAATATGATCCTAACCGCAATGCCCGAATTGCCCTTTTGTATTACCAAGATGGCGAAAAACGGTACATCCTTCACCCCAACGGGTTGAAAGTTGGAACAATAATTATTTCTGGCCCTGAAGCTCCCTTTGAAGATGGTAATGCCTTACCGCTCTCAAAGATTCCCTTGGGTACTAGTGTTCACAACGTAGAATTCACTCCTGGTAAAGGTGGTCAAATTGTACGTGCTGCTGGTGCTAGCGCCCAAGTTGTGGCAAAAGAAGGTAATTACGTAACCCTGAAGTTGCCTTCAGGAGAAGTCCGCTTGATTCGACGTGAGTGCTACGCCACCATTGGGCAAGTCGGCAACACCGATGCGAGAAACCTGAGTGCAGGTAAAGCCGGACGAAATCGGTGGAAAGGTCGCCGTCCTAAGGTTAGAGGTAGCGTCATGAACCCAGTGGATCACCCACATGGTGGTGGTGAAGGTAGAGCGCCTATCGGTAGATCGGGGCCTGTTACACCTTGGGGTAAACCCACATTGGGTGCGAAGACACGCAATCGCAAGAAACTTAGCAGCAAGTTGATTGTGCGTCGTCGTCGTAAGTCTTCTAAACGCGGTCGCGGTGGTCGTGAATCATAGAATTTTAGATTTTAGATTTTGGATTTTAGATTGGGGTCTACTTGTAAACATTGAAAATTTGTGAAACTTGATTCAGACACCTAATTATCCAAAATCCGAAATTCTAAATCCTAATTCCTAAATCCTAATTCCAAAATTGAACTATGGGTCGTTCTCTAAAAAAAGGTCCCTTCGTTGCGGATCATCTCCTAAAGAAAATTGAAAAGCTCAACGACAACAACAGAAAAGAAGTTATTAAAACTTGGTCACGAGCTTCGACAATTTTGCCCCTAATGGTAGGTCACACTATAGCTGTTCACAATGGACGCCAACACGTTCCAGTTTTTGTAAATGAACAGATGGTAGGACACAAGTTGGGTGAATTTGCCCCGACACGCACCTACAGGGGTCATGGAAAAAGTGACAAAAAAGCAGGTAGGTAGTTATTAGTCATTACGTCATTAGTCATTAGCTAAAGACAAGTGACAAATGACCAGTGACAAATGACAAAATTGGAGAAAATTATGGCTAATGATACTACTGAAGTAAAAGCGATCGCTCGTTTTATCCGCATCTCGGCTTACAAAGTGCGTCGCGTACTCGATCAAATTCGGGGGCGATCGTACCGAGAAGCGTTAATCATCCTGGAATTCATGCCCTATCGCGCCACTGATCCGATCTTGAAGGTTCTCAGAAGCGCTGCTGCCAATGCCGAACACAACGCTGGGTTAGATCGGACTCAACTAGTGATTACTCAGGCTTATGCCGATCAAGGGCCGCCGTTGAAGCGGTTCCAACCAAGGGCGCAAGGTCGAGCTTACCAAATTCGCAAGCCGACGTGTCATATTACTGTGGCCGTTGCCGCCGCCCCAGAAAAATAAGCTTTTTTTACACGAAGAAATTGCGTAAAGTAAGAAATTTTAGAGGAAGCATTCGTGGGACAGAAGATTCATCCAGTTGGTTTTCGCCTGGGTATTACACATGAACATCAATCCCGTTGGTTTGCTGTTCCTGACCGCTATCCAGAACTTCTACAAGAAGACTACAAACTCCGTCAATACATAGAACAAAAACTAGGTAGACAGGCTCAAAACAACGCCGGAATTTCTGAAGTACGGATTGAGCGCAAAGCCGACCAAATCGACTTAGAAGTACGTACAGCTAGACCTGGCGTGGTAGTGGGTCGTGGTGGACAAGGTATCGAATCCTTACGTACCGGACTCCAAGGGCTGTTGGGCAGTAATCGTCAAATTCGCATCAACGTAGTTGAAGTGCAACGAGTTGATGCTGATGCTTACCTCATTGCCGAATACATTGCTCAACAATTAGAACGTCGGGTTTCCTTTCGGCGGGTAGTGCGGCAATCGATTCAGCGTGCCCAACGCGCTGGTGTTCAAGGTATTAAAATCCAAGTCAGCGGTCGGCTCAACGGTGCAGAAATTGCCCGGACAGAGTGGACTCGTGAAGGTAGAGTACCTTTACATACCTTACGGGCGGACATTGACTACTCTTATTGCACGGCAAAAACTGTTTACGGCATTTTGGGTATCAAAGTATGGGTATTTAAAGGAGAAATTATTCCTGGACAGGAAGAAACTCCGTTACCACCAGCAACTCGCGATCCCCGCGATCGTGGCGATCGCGATCGTGAACCCCGTCGCCGTCAACAACAACGTCGTCGCCAGCAATTTGAAGACCGCTCAAATGAAGGATAAATCGTCATTAGTCATTAGTCATTAGTTATTAGTAAATGGCAGATGACAAATGACATAGAGGCCCTTTGGCGGCTTCCCGTAGGGTAGGACAAATGACAAATGACAAGTAACAAACCATGTTAAGCCCTAGAAGAACTAAATTCCGCAAGCAACAGCGCGGACGGATGGAAGGACTAGCCACCCGTGGTAGTACCCTCAACTTCGGTGATTTTGCACTCCAAGCGCAAGAACCTGCTTGGATTACCTCGCGTCAAATCGAGGCTTCTCGTCGGGCAATGACCCGTTATATTCGTCGGGGTGGACAAATCTGGATTCGGATTTTCCCTGATAAACCTGTAACCATGCGTCCTGCTGAAACCCGGATGGGTTCCGGTAAAGGTAATCCAGAGTATTGGGTAGCGGTAGTCAAACCAGGGCGAATTTTGTTTGAAATCGGCGGAGTTACTGAAGAAATCGCCCGTGAAGCGATGCGCTTGGCTTCATTTAAACTGCCCATCAAAACTAAGTTTATTGTGCGCTCTCAACCACAGGAGCAGGAGTAACTTATGCCTCTTCCCAAGATTTCAGAAGCTAGAGAATTAAGTGACGAAAAACTCTCTGATGAAATTGTCGCGATCAAAAGACAACTATTTCAGTTGCGCTTGCAAAAAGCCACCAGACAACTAGAAAAGCCCCATCAGTTCCGACAATTGCGCCATCGCCTAGCCCAATTGCTGACGCTAGAAACAGAACGCAAACGGGCAGCAAGTCAATCGGCTAAAGAAAAAAAGTAGGAGATTATGGCAGTTAAAGAACGAGTTGGCTTGGTAGTGAGCGATAAAATGCAAAAAACTGTGGTAGTGGCCATAGAAAACCGCGCTCCTCACCCCAAGTACGGCAAGATTGTGGTTAACACCCAACGATATAAAGTTCACGACGAAGAAAATAAGTGTAAAGTAGGCGATCGCGTTCGCATTCAGGAAACTAGACCCCTGAGTAAAACCAAGCGCTGGAAAATCACAGAAGTCCTGAACGTCAAGCCTACTTAAACCTCATCGTTGTTAGAAACTAACAACATTACAAGGGAGAATAATTGTGATTCAACCCCAAACTTACCTGAATGTCGCAGATAATAGCGGCGCCCGCAAACTAATGTGCATCCGCATCTTAGGCGGAGGCAACCGTCGTTATGGTTTTATCGGCGATAAAATTATCGCAGTTGTCAAAGATGCTACACCCAATATGGCTGTAAAAAAGTCTGATGTTGTGGAAGCAGTAATTGTCAGGACTCGTAAAGCTGTAAGTCGTGACAGCGGTATGAGTATTCGCTTTGATGATAACGCCGCTGTGATCATCAACAAAGACGGTAATCCCAGAGGCACACGGGTTTTTGGCCCAGTTGCTCGGGAACTGCGCGATAAAAACTTTACCAAAATTGTTTCTCTGGCTCCGGAGGTGCTTTAATGGCAACCAAACAGGGTACGCCCAAAGTATTCCACAAAATGCACGTCAAAACTGGCGACACCGTACAAGTGATTGCTGGCAAAGATAAAGGAAAAGTTGGCGAAATCACTCAGGCACTTCCCCAACTGAGTAAAGTTATCGTCAAAGGTGTCAACATTAAAACCAAACATGTCAAACCCCAGCAAGAAGGGGAATCAGGGCGAATTATTACCCAAGAATTCCCAATTCATAGCTCCAACGTCATGCTTTATTCCACCAAGCAAAACGTTGCCAGTCGTGTTGGTTACACCTTTACGTCAGAAGGCAAAAAGGTGAGAAAACTCAAGAAAACTGGCGAGATTCTGGATAAATAAGAATCAGCCAACTTGAGATTTTAGATTTTAAATTTAATCCAAAATCTAAAATCAAAAATTAAAGCTTCCCTGACCAAGCCCAGGGATATCAGGACAAAAAAAACTATGCCGACAACAAGACTCAAAACCTTATATCAAGAGACAATCGTCCCCAAACTGATCAATCAGTTTCAATATACCAACGTTCATCAAGTACCGAAGTTGGTAAAGGTTACGATTAACCGAGGTTTGGGTGAAGCAGCTCAAAATGCGAAGTCACTAGAGGCATCGATCAACGAAATTGCCTTGGTAACAGGTCAAAAACCAGTGGTGACACGGGCGAAAAAGGCGATCGCTGGCTTTAAGATTCGTCAAGGGATGCCTGTGGGGATCATGGTTACTCTCAGAGCCGAACGGATGTATGCCTTTTTCGACCGACTAGTTAGCCTGTCATTACCCAGAATTAGAGATTTTCGCGGCGTTAGCCCTAAAAGCTTTGACGGACGCGGTAACTACACTCTGGGTGTAAGAGAACAGCTAATTTTTCCAGAAGTCGAATACGACAGTGTTGATCAAGTACGTGGGATGGATATTTCCATCATCACCACAGCAAAAAACGACGAAGAGGGACGCGCCTTACTTAAAGAATTAGGAATGCCCTTTCGCGATCAATAAGTTCATCTATAGAGGGAACGATGGCGGCTAACGACACAATTGCAGATATGCTGACGCGCATCCGCAATGCCAACCTGGCGCGGCATCAAACTACACAAGTGCCAGCTACAAAAATGACCCGGAGTATTGCCAAAGTACTACGGGAGGAAGGCTTTATTGCTGAAATAGAAGAAGCAGAAGAAGGGGTAAAACACAACCTAGTGATTTCCCTGAAATACAAGGGTAAAAACCGTCAGCCTCTGATCACCGCCTTAAAGCGAGTGAGTAAGCCTGGCTTGCGTGTTTACTCCAATCGAAAAGAATTACCAAGGGTACTAGGCGGCATTGGCATTGCCATTATTTCTACATCCAGTGGTATTATGACTGACCGCGAAGCGCGGCGTCAGAACTTGGGTGGCGAAGTGCTTTGTTACGTTTGGTAGTCATTGGTCATTAGTCATTTGTCATTAGTCATTAGAAAAAGACAAAGGACAAAAGACAAAGGACAAAAGGCAAAGGACAAATAACAAAGGACAAAAAGTCATGTCTCGTATTGGTAAACGTCCAATTACTATTCCCGCCAAAGTTCAAGTGGCGATCGATGGTACGAAGATTGTGGTGAAAGGCCCGAAAGGAGAACTTTCTCGCACTCTCACAGCTAATGTATCAGTCTCTCAAGAGGGAGAAATATTACAGGTAAATCGTCGGGATGAAACTCGTACCTCAAAGCAGCTACACGGCTTGAGCCGGACTTTAGTTGCCAACATGGTCGAGGGAGTTTCCCAAGGTTTTCAGCGCCGTTTGGAAATTCAAGGTGTTGGTTACAGGGCACAACTTCAAGGGCGTAACCTACTTTTAAATATGGGTTATAGCCATCCGGTGCAAATTGTTCCGCCAGATGGAATTCAGTTTGCTGTAGAAGGTACCACTAACGTCATTGTCAGCGGCTATGACAAAGAAATCGTCGGTAACACAGCCGCAAAAATTCGTGCAGTTCGTCCACCAGAACCTTATAAAGGTAAAGGCATTCGCTATGCCGGTGAAGTGGTCAGACGGAAAGCTGGTAAGACTGGTAAGGGTGGTAAGAAGTAGAAATGAAACTTACTCGTAGAGAATCAAAAAACCGTCGTCATCGGCGTGTTCGTGGCAAAGTTATTGGCTCCCCAGAACGTCCGCGTTTAGCGGTATTTCGTTCTAATGAGCATATTTATGCCCAGTTAATTGATGATACTCAGCATCAAACCATCGTGGCAGCATCGACTGTAGAACCAGAGTTGAAATCTAGTTTAGCGTCATGTGCAAACCGCGACGCATCGGTGCAAGTTGGGAAGTTGATCGCAGTGCGATCGCTAGAAAAAGGCATCACCAAAGTAGTCTTTGATCGCGGTGGTAACTTATATCATGGTCGTGTCAAAGCACTAGCTGATGCAGCACGCGAAGCTGGTTTAGATTTCTAAAGTCATTAGTCATTAGTCATTGGTCATTAGTTATTGGACAAATGACAAAAGACAAATGACAACTGACAAATGACAACTGACAAATGACGTTAAAAGAGCATAAATTATGGCAACAGAGCGTAAAAGTAGAACAAAGCGTGCCAAAAAAGAAGAAACCACTTGGCAAGAGCGAGTTATCCAAATCCGACGCGTAAGTAAAGTGGTCAAAGGTGGTAAAAAACTCAGTTTCCGAGCGATCGTTGTCGTTGGTAACGAACGCGGTCAAGTTGGTGTCGGAGTAGGCAAAGCCTCAGATGTAATTGGCGCCGTCAAAAAAGGCGTAGCCGACGGCAAAAAACACCTCATTGATGTCCCAATCACCAAATCCAACTCCATCCCCCATCCTATTGATGGTGTCGGTGGCGGTGCAAAAGTGATTATGCGTCCAGCCTCACCTGGTACTGGGGTAATTGCTGGTGGTGCCGTGCGAACTGTGTTGGAATTGGCAGGAGTTCGTAACGTCTTAGCCAAGCAACTAGGCTCCAACAATCCGCTCAATAATGCTAGAGCCGCAGTTAACGCCTTATCTACACTGCGTACCCTTGCTGAGGTCGCTGAAGATCGCGGTATTCCTATTCAAAATCTCTACATCTAATTTAGTCATTAGTCATTGCTCATTAGTCATTAGTGAATAACAAAGGACAAATGAAAAATGACAAAGCGCAAAGTCCGAGCGGAGGTTTCCTCCGATTGGAACTTTGTAAGAGACGACAAATGACAAACGACAAATGAGAACTTGATAACTTATGAGACTCCATGATGTTAAGCCGCAAAAAGGCTCAAAGAAACGCAAGAAGCGTGTAGCTAGAGGTATTTCTGCCGGTCAAGGTGCCAGTGCTGGTCTAGGTATGCGGGGTCAAAAATCTCGTTCTGGTAGTGGTACCCGACCAGGTTTTGAAGGTGGTCAACAGCCATTGTACCGCCGCTTACCTAAGCTGAAGGGCTTTCCGATTGTTAATCAGAAGATTTACACTACGATTAATGTAGAGAAGCTAGCCTCCCTTCCCGCTAATACGGAAGTAACTTTGGCCTCATTGAAAGCCGCAGGTATTCTGACTGCTGTCAAAGGGCCATTGAAAATTTTAGGTAACGGGGAATTGAGCACTCCGCTCAAGGTACAAGCGGCAGCTTTCACAGGTTCAGCTCGTAGCAAAATTGAGGCAGCTGGTGGTAGTTGTGAAGTCTTATGAGTGAGCCGGAACAGCGCACTTAAATGCAAGTCAACTCGCTGCCAGTGCTTGGTTCACTATAAAGGTAGCACTCTATGATCAGTCGAGATAAAGCCCCAACGGCTCAAGAAACTTTTATGCAGATGGCACAGGCAGCTGGCCTCAGAGGTAGGCTGCTTGTCACCGTCGGTATTTTAATTTTGGTTCGCCTGGGTATCTTCTTACCCGTGCCAGGGATTGATAGACCGAGATTTGCCGAAGCCATATCAGGCAGTAATTCCATATTCGGCTTATTGGATATATTTTCCGGGCGAGGACTTTCGACTTTGGGAGTCTTTGCTTTAGGGATTTTGCCCTTCATTAATGCGTCTATTATCATCCAATTACTCACCGCGGCGATTCCATCTTTAGAAAATTTACAGAAAAATGAAGGCGAAGCGGGGCGGCGGAAAATATCGCAAATTACCCGCTATGTCACTGTATGTTGGGCGATTCTGCAAAGTACAGCTTTTTCGGCATTATTTCTCCAGCAATTTGCCTTAAAGCCAGGGCCCATATTTGTAGCTGAAACTGCGATCGCTCTGACAGCTGGTTCCATGTTTGTCATGTGGACATCAGAACTGATTACCGAACGTGGTATTGGTAACGGAGCATCATTGTTGATTTTTGTCAACATTGTCGCGTCATTACCAAAAGCTTTAGGCGATACCATCGACTTGGTACAAGTCGGCGGTCGGGAAGCGGTGGGTCGGGTAATCGTGCTGATCTTAGTTTTCCTAGCGACAATTGTTGGTATTGTGATTGTGCAGGAAGGAATGCGCCGCATCCCAATTATTTCAGCTCGTCGCCAAGTCGGTCGGCGAGTTTTGGCAGAGCAGCGTAGCTATCTGCCCCTGCGGCTAAATCAAGGCGGCGTGATGCCAATTATTTTTGCTGCTGCCATCCTTAGTTTGCCACTGCTGATCGCCAATTTTACTAAAAATACCGAGTTGGCGAATATAGTTAACACTTATTTGAGTCCAAGCGGTTCTAGCTCCTGGGTCTATGCCTTGGTCTACATGATTTCCATCATTTTCTTCAGCTACTTCTATTCTTCGTTGATTCTCAACCCAGTAGATGTAGCGCAAAACTTGAAGAAAATGGGTTCTAGTATTCCTGGAATTCGTCCCGGTAAGGCAACTAGCGAGTATATCGAACGCGTATCCAACCGACTCACTTTTTTGGGTGCGATATTTTTGGGCTTCGTTGCTATTATTCCCACCGCCGTGGAAAGCGCTTTGAATGTGAAAACTTTCCGGGGGATAGGTGCGACCTCGTTGTTAATTTTAGTTGGTGTGGCAATTGAGACAGCCAAACAGGTCCAAACTTATGTCATCTCTCAGCGCTATGAAGGAATGGTGAAATAATAGTGACGCGACTAATCTTCTTGGGGCCACCTGGAGCGGGTAAAGGAACACAAGCTCAAACCTTGGCTGAACACTTGAATATTCCCCATATTTCTACTGGTGAAATATTAAGACAAGCCATGAAAGAGCAAACTCCTTTAGGAATCAAGGCTCAAAGTTATGTTGATAGCGGCGAGTTAGTACCCGACCAGCTAGTGCAGGACTTGGTACAGGAGCGCCTCAGTCAATCAGATGCCAAAAATGGTTGGATTCTTGATGGATTTCCCCGGAAAGTGACCCAAGCAGCTTTTCTGGAGAAGTTACTGGAAGCAATACATCAGAGTGGCGAAAGGGTAATCAATTTAGATGCACCAGATGAAATTGTAATCGCACGTTTGCTAGCTAGAGGACGAAAAGATGATGCCGAAGAGGTAATTCGTCGTCGTTTAGAAGTATACCGCGCTGAAACTGCACCTTTAATTGATTATTATGGCGATCGCCAAAAACTTTTAACAGTAAATGGCAATCAGTCCCAAGAAGATGTCACTGGCGAACTGCAAAAGGTAATCGTTTCCTGAAAAGTAGGGGGAGTAGGTAGTAGGCTTGCCGTGAGCGTAGCCGAATGGGAGTCGGGAATTCAACACTTATCACTCACCACTCCCCCCTACCAAGAAGCAGAGCGATTTTAGCTAAGATATATTAATAAACTGTTGATATATTTCTTAAAATGTGTTTCTTTGCAGATAAAGTGCTGCAACTGAACACGAAATTGTTGAGTTGAGGAAAAAACAAATTGTCTAAACAAGATTTGATTGAAATGGAAGGCACGGTTACAGAGTCCTTGCCCAATGCGATGTTTCGCGTTGACTTGGACAATGGCTTTAATGTGCTGGCACACATTTCCGGTAAGATTCGCCGAAATTATATCAAGATTTTGCCCGGCGATCGCGTCAAGGTGGAGTTAACTCCTTACGACTTGACTAAAGGCAGAATCACCTATCGCTTGCGTAAGAAGTAAATGCAACTAAAATCTTCATCGGAGGTAAGTAAATTATTGATTAAGCCAGAAGCGATTCAAATGGAAGGCAGCGTTACAGAGTTATTACCTCGTGACAGCTTTCTAGTTAAACGGGATGATGGCTCAATCTTAAAAAATGCTCAGAAGTTCCGAGTTCAATTAGACAATGGGGATTCCGTCTTGGCATATCTTGCCGTGAACCGTCAATATACCAAGATTTTGCCTGGCGATCGCGTCAAGCTGGAGTTAACTCCTTACGACTTGACAAAAGGCAGAATTACCTATCGCTTGCCTAAGAAGTAACTATATGTAGAGAATCTTACCATAAAACCATTTTTTTGACTGTTTCATAGTCAATTAAGTTGATTAATTTCTCTAGAAATGCTATAATTTTATATTTGGAGTCAAAGAATAAAAGGCATGAAAGTTAGAGCCTCAGTCAAGAAAATTTGTGAAAAGTGCAACGTGATCAAACGTCGTGGTCGCGTCATGGTGATCTGCGTAAACCCCAAGCACAAACAACGTCAAGGCTAACGCTCTTACCAACAGAGCCAGTTGTAACACGCAGATGATCATTAAAACGAAAAGACGCGATTAATCACGTTTTTCCAACCAACAGTAATTGCGAGAACAATAGGGAGAGTTCATTGTGGCACGTATTGCCGGAGTAGACCTTCCACGCGATAAGCGCGTCGAGATCGGTCTGACTTACATCTACGGAATTGGGTTATCACGCTCTCAAGAAATTATAGCGGCAACTGGTGTGAACCCAGACACCCGCGTTAAGGACTTAAGTGATGCCGATGTAACAGCCCTACGAGGGGAAATAGAAAGCAACTATCAAGTTGAAGGCGACTTGCGGCGCTTGGAGTCTTTGAACATCAAGCGCTTAGTTGACATTGGTACCTACAGAGGCCGTCGTCATCGGATGGGCTTACCAGTCAGAGGCCAAAGAACTCGCACCAATGCCAGAACCCGTCGAGGCAGAAGGCAGACAGTGGCTGGGAAGAAGAAGGCTCCAGGGAAATAATTTTGCAACGCTTGCTAATCCGAGCAAGTTTTACCTTAAATCAACTAAACAAGTATGGCGAGACAACCAACTAAAAAATCCGGGAGCAAGAAGCAGAAACGGAATGTGCCTAGTGGGATGGCCTACATCCAGTCTACTTTCAACAATAGCATTGTCACCATTACCGATCAAAATGGAGATGTCATCTCCTGGGCCAGTGCTGGTTCTAGCGGTTTTAAGGGAGCAAAAAAGGGAACTCCCTTTGCAGCGCAAACCGCTGCTGAAAGTGCAGCCCGTCGAGCTATTGATCAAGGAATGCGCCAAATTGAGGTAATGGTCAGTGGGCCAGGAGCAGGTAGAGAAACCGCTATCCGGGCACTTCAAGGAGCAGGACTGGAAATTACACTGATTCGGGATATTACCCCGATTCCTCACAATGGTTGTCGTCCACCCAAGCGCCGTCGAGTTTAAACACTAAGACTTGGGCAGCGAGGGCGAAAAGTTACAACCACCAATGACCACTTGAGCGTCTAACGTGCAAACTGTCATTGAGTCAAAGCTTGGGCAACCAGAAGCGCGTCAGATTTTCCCCTTGGGAAAGCTGTTAAGCTTCGGGCTACCCAAAATATTATTAGCGCCTGCAAGCTCAATGGGAGTGTCAAACTATACCGTAATTTTATACTAGTAGTTTGATATACCTATAATCTACAGGACATAAATTCAATTCGGGAGGCAATTGATTTGTCTGCTAGCAGCACCTTAGAAAAAGGGAGGCTCATCCGTGGCGCAGTTTCAAATTGAATGTGTAGAGTCGAATACCGAGGAAAGTCGGAACCATTACAGTAAATTTGTATTGGAACCTCTAGAACGCGGTCAAGGAACAACTGTTGGCAATGCACTGCGGCGGGTTTTACTATCTAACCTAGAAGGTACAGCAGTTACAGCAGTGCGGATTGCAGGCGTTTCACATGAGTTCGCCACAGTTCCGGGCGTGCGGGAAGATGTGCTGGAAATCCTCATGAAAATGAAGGAAGTTATCCTGAAAAACTATTCTTCGCAGCCCCAGATTGGGAGATTACTCGTTAGCGGCCCAGCAACAATCACTGCGGCGCATTTTGATTTGCCCAGTGAAGTAGAAGTCATCGATCCGACCCAGTATGTAGCCACCATCGCTGAGGGTGGAAAGCTGGAAATGGAATTTCGGATCGAGAAAGGCAAAGGCTATCGCACTGTAGAGCGAGGACGTGAGGAAGCCACATCGTTGGATTTTCTTCAAATCGACTCGATATTTATGCCGGTGCGAAAAGTCAACTACAGTGTTGAAGAATCTCGTGGGGAAGGCTTGATTCCAAAAGACCGACTATTGTTGGAAGTTTGGACAAATGGCAGTATTTCCCCGCAAGAAGCACTATCTTCGGCCGCTGCGATCTTGGTAGATTTATTCAACCCGTTGAAAGATATCTCCCTAGAACCAACAGACACAGGTTCGGATATTCCAGACGACCCAACTGCCCAGATACCCATCGAAGAGTTACAACTTTCTGTGCGGGCATATAACTGTCTCAAACGGGCACAAGTTAACTCTGTGGCAGATTTGTTGGATTATACCCAAGAAGACCTCTTAGAAATTAAGAACTTTGGGCAGAAGTCAGCAGAAGAAGTCGTGGAAGCTTTGCAGCGACGCTTGGGCATCACCCTGCCAATGGAAAGAGGCTCTAAACACCCTTAAGAAAAACCGTTCATAATTCATAGTGCATAATTATGCGTCACCGTTGTCGCGTCAAAAAACTCAGTAAACCAGCCGATCAACGCCGTGCTTTACTGCGATCGCTCGCCACCGAGCTGATCCGTCATGGTAAGATCACCACCACTTTAATTAGAGCGAAAGTTCTACGAAGTGAAGTGGAAAAAATGATTACCTTAGCCAAAAATGGCTCCTTGTCAGCACGTCGGGAAGCCCTTGGCTATATCTTCGACAAACAACTGGTTCACGCTCTATTTGAGCAAGCTCCGACTCGATATGGCGATCGCCAGGGCGGTTATACCCGCATTATGCGTACCGTACCGCGTCGGGGTGATAATGCCAAAATGGCAATAATTGAATTGGTTTAAGTCATTTAGTCATTGGTCATTAGTCATTGGTCATTAGTGAATAACAAAGGGCAACTGACAAAAGACAAATGACATAGACGCCCTTTGGCGGCTTCCCGTAGGGTAGGACAAAATCTGTATGTTAGAAAGCCACCAGCCTACACAAACTCATCGAGTAGCCTTGGTAATCCAATACCTGGGCACTCATTTTCATGGCTGGCAACGGCAAAAAAACCAACGGACTGTCCAAGAAGAGATCGAAATTGCGATCGCGACTATTCTTGGTCATCATGTAACATTACATGGGGCTGGGCGAACCGATTCAGGAGTTCACGCTGCTGCTCAAGTAGCCCATTTTGAAGCTACAGGTTTAATTCCGCCTCACAAGTGGGCAACAATCCTCAACAGCTATCTGCCGCCAGATATATTAATCAGGGCTTCAGCTAGTGTCGATAACCGTTGGCACGCTCGCTTTAGTGCAGCCTATCGACGGTATCGCTACACAATATATACTGAAGATCGGCTTAACTTGTTTGTAAGACCCTTCAGTTGGCATTATTATTATGCACCCCTGGATGAATCTTTAATCCAAGCTGCCTTGAAACCTCTGTTGGGAAAGCATCACTTAGCTGCTTTTCACCGTGCAGGCTCAGAGCGATCGCATTCCTGGGTAGAGGTGCAAGCAGCAGAGTGTCGTCGCAGTGGGCCATTTATCCATATTGAAATACAGGCAGATGGATTTTTGTATGGCATGGTACGGCTGTTGGTAGGGATGCTGGTACAAGTAGGTTCTGGACAACGAACACTTTCTAGCTTCACCGAACTCTGGAAAGAAGAACGCCGGGAAGAAGTGAAATACGCCGCACCGCCTCAAGGCTTGTGCTTGTTGCGAGTCGGCTATCCCGATTTTCCCTTTCCAAAAGAGATTTGGTACGACACCTTGCCAAAGTTCGTCACTAGTCAAGAGTCATTAGTCATTGGTTCTTAGTCATTGGTCATTAGTCATTAGTGAATGACAAAGGACAACTGACAAAGGACAAATAACAAATGATAAAGGACAAATGACTAATGACAAATTAAAAATGACAAAGGACAAATAGACAAATGACAACGAGTAAAACATACCTTCCTTCTCAAGCAACCCTTGAGCGTGAGTGGTACATAGTAGATGCCACCGATAAACGCCTCGGTCGCCTCGCCAGCGAAGTCGCCCAGGTATTGAGAGGCAAAAAGAAACCCGAATATACACCCCACCTAGATACAGGTGACTTCGTAATCATTATCAATGCCGAGAAAGTAGCAGTCACAGGCAAAAAGCGCACTCAAAAGCTTTACCGCCGCCATTCTGGTCGCCCTGGTGGGATGAAAACCGAAACTTTCGCTAAACTGCAAGACCGCATACCAGAGCGAATTTTAGAACAAGCTGTTAAAGGTATGCTACCGAAAAATAGCCTCGGTAAGCAGTTGTTCACCAAGCTGAAAGTTTACGCTGGGCCTACGCATCCTCATGATGCTCAAAAACCCAAAGAACTACAAGTTAGTACAATTCCTGGAGAAGAAAATTAATGGTAGTAGCAGATGCTAATAGCGGTCGCGCCGTATACTGGGGTACTGGCCGTCGTAAGAACGCAGTAGCAAGAGTACGCTTGGTTCCAGGCACCGGTCAACTGACTGTGAACGGTAAAGATGGAAACTTGTATTTCCAATTTAACCCCAACTACCTAGGAGTGATCAAAGCACCCCTGGAAACTCTGGGACTAGAAAACGAATATGACATTTTGGTGAAAGCAGAAGGCGGCGGCTTGACCGGACAGGCTGATTCTGTCCGTTTGGGAGTTGCTCGTGCTTTGTGCCAACTCGACCCAGACAACCGCCCACCTTTGAAAACCGAAGGTTATTTGACTCGCGATCCGAGAGCAAAAGAGCGGAAGAAATATGGTTTACATAAAGCTCGGAAAGCACCTCAGTACTCTAAGCGTTAAGCGATTGGGTACTGCGTACTGGGTATTGGAGATTAGGTATTGAGAATTGAGTATTGGGAAAAGTCCGTTGTTTATTTACATCTTTCCCAGTCCCCAATCCCCAGTCCCCAATCCCTAGTCCCCAGTCCCTAATCCCTAGCCCCAATTGAAACCTGAAAGTTATAATTTATATAGATTCATCACAAAAAGAACAATGGCTAAAGCTGATATTCACCCCAAGTGGTATCCAGACGCTAAAGTTTACTGCAACGGTCAAGTTGTTATGACCATTGGCTCTACCAAGCCAGAATTGCACGTAGATGTTTGGTCTGGAAATCACCCCTTTTACACTGGCACTCAGAAGATTATTGACACTGAGGGTCGAGTAGAGCGCTTCCTCCGCAAGTACGGTATGAGCAGCACTCAAACATCTGACGACGATCAAAACAAAAAGTAGCGAGTTGGCTCTGCTGTTAACGACGGCCCTGCATCAGCTGGGTCGATTTTCATTTATATGCTCGAGCCAATTTGTTATTTTTTTAAGGAGCGATCGCACTCGTCATGGCTGAATCATACTTACTGGATAAACTCAAATCCGTTGAACAAACCTTTAATGAATTAACACGTCGTCTTGGCGACCCCGATACCGCTAGCAACCCTGATGAGTATCAAGAAATTGCTAAGTCTCGTTCTTCTTTGGAAGAGGTAGTTGATACATACGAAATTTGGAAAACAGCCCAAGAAGACTTGACCGGAGCGCGTCAGGTTTATAAGGAATCTGCGAGTGACCCAGAGTTGCAAGAAATGGCAGCACTGGAAGTCAAGGAACTTGAGCAAAAAATAGAATATTTAGAGACTCGCTTGAAAGTCTTACTGCTACCACGCGACCCCAATGATGAAAAGAATATCATGTTGGAAATTCGCGCTGGTACAGGTGGCGATGAAGCAAGTATTTGGGCTGGCGATTTGATGCAGATGTACACCCGCTATGCCCAGACTCAAGGTTGGAAAGTTTCTCTAGTGAGCGAATCTCGAGGAGAAATGGGTGGCTGGAAAGAGGTCATTCTCGAAATTAAAGGTAATGACGTTTACAGCCAGTTAAAGTTTGAAGCTGGAGTGCATCGTGTGCAGCGCGTGCCGGCAACTGAATCTGGGGGACGGGTTCATACTTCCACAGCTACGGTGGCGATTATGCCAGAGGTGGATGATGTGGAAATTCACATTGACCCGAAAGATATTGAAATGACTACAGCCCGTTCTGGCGGTGCTGGTGGGCAAAACGTCAACAAGGTGGAAACAGCCGCCGACTTGATGCACAAACCGACGGGAATACGCATTTTCTGTACAGAAGAACGCAGCCAGTTGCAAAATAAAGAACGGGCGATGCAAATTCTGCGGGCGAAGTTGTATGAGATGAAGTTACGCGAACAACAAGAGGTTGTAACTTCCATGCGGCGATCGCAGGTTGGCACAGGATCGCGATCGGAAAAAATTCGCACTTACAATTATAAAGATAACCGCGCTACCGATCATCGCTTAGGTCAAAATTATTCTCTTAACCCTGTTTTGGAAGGTGATTTAGAGACGCTGATCCAATCTTGTATATCTCTAGACCAACAGGAACGTCTCGCGGAGTTAGCGACTGCTGCCGCTAACTAATTTTTGCGGTTAAATATTCTGTAAAACCACTTGTTGTCCTGTTGCTTTTAACACACACAGGTGGTTTTCTAATATCGTGTCGAGTGCATCTTCTATTTCACTGGGATAATGGTAATAGGCAAATTCGTACTTCATAACGTAATTTAGCTTCGCCCATTCCTTCAGAGTTTGGCAGGTATAAATTAACTTCTCTACTTCCTTTTGCCAACGCGCAAAAATTCGGTAGCTAAAAAAGCTGCTACATATATTGCCTTTTGCATCCCAGTAGGAAATACACACTTGATGCTTCAGAAGGTGGATTTTTTTGATTTGCTTAACATCGTAGCCTTTAACTTTTAAAGCTTCTTTGGTTTCTGCCTCAGATATGTTCCACTGTTCTGGTTTAATTTTATTAGTGGCTATAAGGTTTTTACCTTTGCGGCGATATTGATTAATTTTGCGTGGCTTGCGAAACATGATGCACCTTCGATATTATTTCTTCGCAGCAAAGTCTGGTTACTAGCACAAGCGCCGTAACAAACTAAGTTTTTTGGGTTGGTTAAAGATAGATGGGTTAGTCTACTAGCTTGATGCCTGGAGTTGCCGATCTGCAACCAGAGATATAGTTTAGTACTAAAACACAAGGCTGTCAATATAAAAGTAAACTTGTATTATTGAAAGTAAACTTGTAAATAAAGTTGGCTAGCTATATAAGCAGTGAAGATCGAAAGCAAACAAAAACTGATTGAAATCATTAAACTAGCTCGCGGTTCAATGAGTCAGCGAGCGTTTGGTAAGCTTTTGGGAGTATCTGCTACTGCTGTTCAGATGTGGGAAAAAGGTGTGAAGGTGCCAGATACAGAAAATTTGGCTCAAATCGCATCGAAAGCAGGCTACACAATGGAAGAGTTAATCAGCTGCATAGATGGCAAGCCAATTCCAGAAACCTCAGATTTGAGTTTGATTCTGAGACAAATCCAGCACATGCCTCTGGGACAAGTGGCTCAAATTGTGCAAGCTGCGGCAGATAGATTGGCGGCTGTGGCTGAAGCATCTGGGGATGAGGCGAAGGCCAGTTGATTTGGGGCTACGAAAAACTAACTTACTATTACGAATTTTTCCAGAGCATTGCTCCTATTTATTTGATGATGCGATGCGATGCCTGCGGCGGGCTGCGCCTACGCAGACAATTTTCTGTGCGATACTCGTCAAGACTGGGAAGGATAATTTCTGTCAATAAGTAATAGAAACTAGCTTTTCAAAATCTTGTAAATCACAGTTTTGCTGTTTTTTAGCATCTTGAACATATATATGGTAGTAGAGCTTGTTGTCTTGAAATTGGAAGAAAGATCCTACTATGGGTAACTGCTCACCTTTAAGTCTGAAAACTATTCTATTAAGTTTATATTTTCCATACTTATTAACAAGATAAATAAAGCTATCAAAACTTCCATTTACAGCTTTTTCAAATTCTAGTAGATTTTTATCTAATTTATTAGAACTTTGCAAGATTAAAGGTGGTATATCTTCAAGACTATTGAGATTATTACTCGTAAATACTGCGTCTTTTTTTATATAAGCAATAATTTGATGATAATTATATAAAATACCAATTTCTGAACAAGATTTTTTTAGGTATCTTTCAATCTGCTTCTCATGATTACGCAAGTTTTCTTCTTCTCGCTTCACTTCCACAATCATTAGAGGAGGAGAATATGGTTTAAAATATTCATTTTCAACAGTTTTATATAATTCTATATCATGACTATCAGATTCAACTTTTATATCAATTTCATTTGGAAATAATCCACTTTGATTTAGCAAAAAGTAGAGAAAAAATTGCCTAATTTTTTCTTCTGGTCGTCCATCAATAACAATTTCCCTGCTTCTAATCAAACACTTTGTATATTCTGCATAGTTTCTCTTGTATATATTTAGTTTTCTGGATATTTATTCACTTAAGATAGTCATAATTAGGATTAATTTAGTTAAAAATTGGACTAGTTTTAGGAACGCAATTTTATTGCGTTCCTTTGGATTTATCATGCAATCTAAAATTGCTTTCTGTCTATTTTTCTCCAAAAAAGCTTAATATTTTAGTAACTAATTCTGCCCAATACTGTCCTGCTTTAATCTCTAAAAATATATTTAAGCTTTGCTCAGTTTCAAGTTCGTGCTTTAAGGTCTGATATACATTATCTACATATTTTTCACCTTGAGGTCTTTCCCTACCCTTTTCATTAATTAGAGCCGTCCAGAATTCAGAATCTTCACTTTGAGGTGATAGTTTTTTTATAGCTTCATATTGAATTTCTACACCTACTTCACTTATAAAATTGTCATAAAATGAGTTAAATTGTATCACTAACTCTGGGATTAGTGTTTTTAAAGATTCATTTGCAGAGGTAAGCTCATTAAGGATATTTTCTAATTCCTGTTTTGCTTGTTTGGTAAACTTTTTCAACATTTCATCTTCATTTATTCCCTCAGCAATAACCCTCATATCATAATATATATCTATATTCCTTGGCTCATAGTAACCGAAGTTTCTATGAATAGCGTGTTTAGTGTTCCATGCCCGATAAACAGTACGATAATATTCAATATATTTATCAATAAAATCTTTATAAACTAAACTAGGTACTCTTCTATTCAAATATTTTAAATCCTTTATCTTATGAATGGCATTTTCAATTGCCTTGATTTCTGATACTGTCAAAGCATCACCATTTTTTATTTTTCTAAAGCTTTCTTTGATATCCTTGATTTCTTCTAATAAAATATTTTGTCTACGTTCTACTACACCTGCTATAGCTTCGATAAATTCATTTTTATCTGCCTGTATATCTTCTTCATCATATATTTCATTTAATTTGACTATATCATCACGGTAGTACCTCAAAGCATCGTAGAACAAAATGTTATCTAGAAAAAAATCTAAATTTAAACTCCTGAATGTAGCTTGAATCTATTCTTTTCTGATTTGAATTCCTGTATCCCGATCTCCATCACATTCATGTACTCTTTCAGGCTCATTTTTGTGAGGCAATACCAAAGTTACAAATCTATGATGAAAATCTTTGGATTTAGATGTAAGATGATAACCTATTAATTTCCTAATATTAGCTTCAGGAGCATCTTTAAAGGGAGTTACAAAGAGGCAGATAGTATCCTGATTTTCAATATATTTATGCAAGTCTTTACGAATTGGATTTTCATCAAGTCCTTTAGTATCCACAACTGAATCGAACTGAGACAAGTTTGAGCCAGATAAAACATCATAGCTCACATAAAGATGTATTTTTCTCGGAATAGCAAACTCCTTTAATTCGACATTATTTATGGCTGCAAAGGTATTTTTTATCCATTCTTGCTCATTTTTTTGATTATCAAATTCAATCTTATTCGTAGTCCTAGATTCAAGCTTTGCATTATTCAAAGCAAGTTTCTTAAATTCATCTAATCCTAATTTATCAAATTCTTCTTTACCTTGATCAATTATTTCAGTTTTCTTTTTATCACCATCAGAAATTGTTTTAAAGCGTAACTTCATTTCTGTAATATTTCTAATAGCCCTTTCAATTTCTTTAGAAATAATTGTATTCTGAGCTAGATTAGGATTATCTTTATTGGCAATAGATTCGCAAAATTCAAAAATCAGATTCTCCATCTCGTCAACTGCATAAGGTTCTATCTCTATAGAAGTTTTTTCCGCAGCTTTGATAATTACTTCACATATAGTAGTTTTACCTGCTCCTGTTGATAGTAACTCTTTGGTTTCGGTTACATTTCGAGACTTATTAGCAATAGTTTTAGAAACATTGAAGTCGCTTATTAAGTTAAAAATATGACAAATAGCTGTGGTCTTTCCTTGCCCAATAGTACCTATAAAAGCAATTTTATATTTATCTATACTAAGAATTTTTTCTATTTCATCTAATCGTTCTAGCTTGGATTTCAGGTTATTGATGCAAATATGATTAGAAACATGATTACGTATATTAATCTCAGAATGACCTGAAATTTTATTTATTTCCTTACTCAAGTTTTGTTTCAAGGATGCAATCTCTTCTTGCCACGTTGTCGTCAACATACTGTTTACCCTGTTTCGATGCTTACTTACTTGATATTTACAGTATGCCCATTATGGTTGAATATCTAACAAAAGCCTCATAACACCACCAAACGCCCCTCTGGGAACCCTTTAGTCACTTGGTGATGAACAAGGCGATCGCTAATTTTGGTTGAGTTCGAGGTTCTGGTAGAAATACATAACAGCTACACAAACTAAGTCCGTTTGCGCGTACTCCAGGAAGTTGAAACCCACGGAGGTTGGTTTTGTCTGTATAGCTGAGATTTCTAATCGCCAAAGCTAGGGTAATTTTACTGGCAGTTAACGAATAAATGGTTTTAAAATGGTGCAATCTGAAAATATTTAGGAGTGCAGCTATGTCGCTACGTAATGAGCCTTTAGATTGGCAAGTTGAAACAAATAATCCTTATATACCAGTTTATCATCAAGGTGATTTGGTAGGTTTTTTTAAACCAGAATATGCCAGTGAAATTATTAAGTTTTTAAATGAGCAAGAAGTTTTAAAGAAAGCACTAAAAATGGCTTGTACTGATTTAATTAAAAAAATGGGCGGCGATACGAATAAAGTCAATTATTTAATGGGTAAATATATAATAAATAGTGAACGTCCGAAGTATGGAACTAGAGCGATCGCAGTTTTACTTCATGATAGGCAAAAAGAGCTTGACTTAAGTAACCAGGAGTTTGCTAAATTCTGCGATACCTTTAAATTATCTCCCACTGAACTGAATAATATTTATGCTGGAGAAGCATTTGATGATAGTTTATTAGCGCCACTTTCACGTATATTAGGGATGGCAAAAGAGCAATTGCTGAAAGTGCGAGATGGTTCTGAAGAACAAAGTAACACATGAACAACAAATCAAAATCTTCAAGTGATATAAAAATGTGAAAACAGACATCATCTTTTATCGCCTGTTTCAAGAATTACCTGATATTTTCTTTGAACTTATTGGTAATCCTCCAGAAGAAGCTAGCCTTTATCAATTTTCATCAGTTGAAATCAAACAAACAGCCTTCAGAATCGATGGTGTATTCCTGCCTACACAAGGAAGTGATAGCCAAATTTATTTTGTTGAAGTGCAATTTCAAGCCGATGGGGAAATTTATTCACGGTTAATTGCAGAAATATGTTTATACCTCCGTCAGAATAAACCACAAAATGACTGGGGTGCTGTGATTTTATACCCAAACAGGAATGTAGATACAGGCAATATCAAACATTACTGTGAGTTTTTCACAAGTGGGCGCGTCAGGCGCATTTATTTGGATGAATTAGGTGAAGGTGCATCGCTTCCAATTGGCATTGCAACTGCTAAATTAGTAATTGCAACCGACGACATAGCGATGCCTACGGCGGTAAACTACGCACAAGCTAGGGTGTTGATAGATAGAACCAAGTCAGAGATAAACTCACCATCAAAACAGCAGCAATTATTACAATTTATAGAGACTATTTTGGCTTACAAGTTTCCTGCAATGAGTAGGGAGGAGATGGAGGAAATGTTTGGCTTAAGCGAGTTAAAGCAAACCAGATTTTATCAGGAAGCCTTTCAGGAAGGTGTTGAACAAGGTGAACTTAAAGGTAAACTAAAAGCAGTACCAGCAATGTTGGCAGCAGGTTTGACTGTAGAACAAGTAGCGAAAGCGTTAGATTTGAGTGTCGAAGAAGTCAGACAAGTAGCACAAAGTCATCCTTGAGATAGATGTGGTAAATTTTATCCGTGGCTCCAGCCAAATTTGGTTTGCGGCTTCCAAACTTTCTCACGACGAATTTATAGTTAATTTTTGTTAATATTAGAAGCGGTGTTAGTACTTCGTCCTCAACCACCCAGTCCCTACGTGAGAGAAACTTAATGCTGCGACTAGAACATATAAGTAAAATTTATCCCACAGGCGAAGTTCTCAAAGATATCAACTGGGAAGTTAAACCAGGCGATCGCATTGGCTTAGTCGGTGTCAATGGTGCTGGAAAATCCACCCAACTCAAAATCATCTCTGGGGAAATTGAACCCACCGCCGGCGAAATCATTCGTCCTAATAGCTTACATATAGCTTACCTTAACCAAGAGTTTGAAGTAGACCCCACCCGCACCGTTAGAGAAGAATTTTGGACTGTCTTCAAAGAAGCCAACGAAGTACAGTTATCTCTAGCGCACATACCACAAGAGATGGAAGCGGCTACCCCAGAGGAACTGGATCGACTGATCGACAAATTGGATCGCTTCCAGCGCAAATTTGAAGCCTTGGATGGCTACAATTTAGATGCACGCATCGGGAAAATCTTACCAGAAATGGGGTTTGGGCTAGAAGATGGCGATCGCCTCGTCAGCGCCTTCAGTGGTGGTTGGCAAATGCGGATGAGTTTAGGTAAAATCCTTCTGCAAAAACCCGACTTGTTACTGCTGGATGAACCGACTAACCACCTAGATTTAGAAACCATTGAATGGTTGGAAAATTATCTCAGAGGGCTGGTTACGCCGATGGTAATAGTCTCTCATGACCGGGAGTTCCTTGACCGCCTCTGCACTCAAATTGTGGAAACTGAACGCGGCGTTTCCGCTAGCTACCTTGGTAACTACTCGGCATATTTGGAACAGAAAGCTGAAAGTCAATCAGCACAGCTGAGTGCTTACGAACGCCAGCAGAAAGAATTAGAGAAACAGCAAACATTTGTTGATAGATTTCGCGCCAGTGCTACCCGCAGTACCCAGGCGAAAAGCCGGGAAAAGCAACTCGACAAAATCGAGCGCATTGAAGCACCCGTTGGTGGTATGAGAACTCTACACTTCCGTTTTCCCCCTGCACCCCGCAGTGGACGCGAGGTAGTAGAAATTAAAGATTTAACTCATCTTTATGGTGAAAAAATCCTGTTTTTAGCAGCAAATCTCCTAATTGAAAGGGGCGATCGCATCGCATTTCTTGGCCCCAATGGTGCTGGAAAATCTACCCTTCTGCGCGTAATTATGGGTATGGAACCACCCACAGAAGGTAGCGTTCAATTAGGCGATCACAACGTTATTCCCGGTTACTTTGAGCAAAATCAAGCTGAAGCTTTGGATTTGAAGAAAACTGTCATGGAAACAATCCATGATGAAGTTCCAGATTGGGATAATCAAGAAGTTCGCACACTTCTAGGACGTTTCTTATTTACTGGTGACACAGTATTTAAGGCAGTTGGGGCATTAAGTGGAGGAGAAAAAGCTCGTCTGGCGTTGGCAAAAATGCTCTTACGTCCTGCGAACTTACTAATTTTAGACGAGCCGACAAACCACCTAGATATTCCAGCGAAAGAAATGCTGGAAGAAGCGCTCAAAAATTATGATGGTACGGCAATTGTAGTTTCCCACGATCGCTATTTTATTTCTGAAGTAGCTAACAAAATCGTCGAAATTCGTGATGGTGAATTCCGCGTTTACTTAGGAGATTATCATTACTATCTCCAGAAAATTGCCGAAGAAAAAGAACAAGCAAAGTTAGCTGCAATAGAAGCCCAAAAAGCGGCTAAAAAAGCTGCAAAAGCTTCCACGAAAAGGAAATAAAGGATTGAATAACGCCTTAGTAGTAGTGCTAAAACGCTACTACTAAGTAATCACTCGTTATTTAGCGTTCCAAAACATCACAGAAAAATTACTAAAATTTAAAAAATCTTTCAAAAAACTGCAAGTCCTTAATAAAAGAAGTTCATAAGCAAAAATTCACTTGCGGCGTGGATTAGCAGTGGTATCATTCGGGTATTACAAAAAGTAAAGGGCAATTTTACTATGACCAAAGCACCTGTTGCTCCTGTGGTGCTAGTCATTTTAGACGGATGGGGCTACTGCGACCAAACGCGAGGAAACGCCATTACTGCTGCTAAAACTCCCATCGTGGACAGTTTATGGGCAGCTTATCCGCATACCCTCATCCACACATCAGGAAAAGCCGTAGGGTTGCCAGAGGGTCAAATGGGCAACTCGGAAGTTGGTCATTTGAACATTGGTGCTGGGCGAGTTGTACCGCAAGAACTGGTACGCATCTCTGATGCGGTCGAAGACGGTTCTATTGCCTCCAACCTAGCACTCGTCAAAATTTGCCAGGAAGTTCGCTCTCGGAATAGCAAGCTGCATCTAGTAGGCCTTTGTTCTGAGGGAGGGGTGCATTCGCATATCACCCATCTATTCGGACTACTTGACTTAGCCAAAGACCAGCGAATTCCAGAAGTTTGTATTCACGCCATCACCGATGGTCGTGACACCGCCCCAACTGACGGTGTAAGAGCAATCACATTGCTGGAAAATTATATAGACCGCGTAGGAATTGGGCGCATAGTCACCCTCAGCGGTCGCTACTACGCAATGGATCGCGATCACCGTTGGGATCGAGTAAAACGCGCCTACGACGTGATGACCCAAGATGGTCTGGTTGATAATCGCAGGGCTGTGGAAATCTTGCAAGCATCTTACGCCGAAGGGGTAAAAGATGAATTTGTCAACCCCATCCGAATTGCTCCAGGTGCAATAGAACCAGGGGATGGGGTGATATTTTTCAACTTCCGTCCCGATCGCTCCAGACAACTGACTCAAGCTTTGGTAAGTCCTAAATTTAACGGTTTTGAAAGACAGCAAATCACACCACTGTCTTTTGTCACCTTTACGCAGTATGATTCAGACTTACCCGTGGCTGTAGCCTTTGAGCCTCAGAATCTCAGTAATATTCTGGGAGAAGTCATAGCTAATCATAGCCTGAATCAGTTCCGCACCGCCGAAACAGAAAAATACGCCCACGTCACCTATTTCTTTAATGGGGGACTGGAGGAACCTTTTGCTGGAGAAGATCGGGAATTAGTAAGCAGCCCGATGGTAGCGACTTACGATCACGCCCCAGCGATGTCAGCAGCAGCAGTTACAGATGTTGCGATCGCAGCGATTCAAAAGGGTACGTATTCCTTAGTTGTGATTAACTATGCTAACCCAGACATGGTAGGGCATACTGGTCAAATCGACGCTACCATTACAGCAGTTGAAACAGTTGATCGCTGTTTGGGACGCTTATTAGACAGCGCGATCAAAGCCGGCGGTACAACAATTATTACTGCGGATCACGGCAACGCTGAGTATATGCTAGATGAAGGGGGTAATCCCTGGACAGCCCACACCACTAATCCAGTCCCCTTCATCTTGGTAGAAGGAGAGAAAGTCAAAATCCCTGGATATGGTACAAATGTGGAACTGCGAAGCGATGGCAAGCTATCCGACATTGCCCCCACAATTCTAGAGATTTTACAGCTGCCTCAGCCACCAGAAATGACCGGGCGATCGCTGCTGAAAACAGCAGAATATGAGCTGCAACGCACTCGTACCCCCGTACAAGTGGGGCTGTAAAAGAGTTCTAAGTCCTGAGTTAGGAGTTTTCAGTGAACTCCTAACTCCTGAATTCTGAATTCTGTTTTTTGAAACTTTTTATAAATGAGATTCCTACGATGACAATTAATAATATCGTGCAAGGTATTTGGGCGTTTTCCGCCACTGGTTTGATTATCTTAGTTTTGCTGCATAGCCCTAAAGGTGATGGTGTTGGGGCCATTGGCGGACAAGCGCAGCTATTTAGCAGCACCAAAAGTGCAGAAAACACCTTAAACCGAATTACTTGGGCATTGACAGTAATTTTTCTCGGTTTAACAGTAGTTTTAAGTGCTGGTTGGCTGCCTAAATAAGGATAGGTAAATGGGGAGAAGAACCGAACACCCGATAGTTAACACCCTAATAAATTTAATTTCACAACGGTTAATTACAGCTCTTGCCTTCTTTCTTGGCACAGGGCTGTTAACTATTTTTACTAATATCGAGTCAAATGATGGGTTTACAATAATACCAAAATATGTATATTCAGATTTAATAATCTCTGTCTCCACTTCCCCAAAACCTCATCCCTTACCGCCCACGCTGGCACAGTGGCAAGATAGCACTAATAGTGGTGACTACTTTTCCCAAGTCACAACAACTCAGGTAGGTTATTTAGTCTGGTCACAATTTCCCATTCGAGTTTACGTAGAACCACCAAAAGCCGTTAACGAAAAACAAGCTCAAGTATGGGTTAATGGTGTCTTGCAGGGTGTACAGGAGTGGAGTACTTATTTACCTTTAACAATAGTTGAACAGCCAGAAGTTGCTGATATTACGATTCTACGAAAAGCGCCACCTCTACAAATTTCCCCTGGTAGTAATATACCCCGTGCGCGATCGGCACAAACTACTTACGAGTTATACACCAGCAACAATATTTTATCCCACCGCTTCACCATCTTATTAAGCCCCAGTCAAACAGGTGAGTATCTCATTGCAGCTACCCGCCACGAATTCGGTCATGCACTGGGAATTTGGGGTCATAGTCCGCTACAAACTGATGCTTTATACTTTTCCCAAGTTCGTAACCCGTCGCCTATTTCTCCCAGAGATGTAAATACTTTAAAGCGGGTTTATGAACAGCCAACTACTTTAGGATGGTCTTTAGTGGATAATTTAAAGATTAATTGATTGATTGATAGGTAGACTATACAAAAATTTGGACTGAGGGTAGTTTCACCCAAGAATTCTTGCAAATAGTAGGAGAAATCCCATGACCAACTTACAGCAAATCGCAATCAAACGCACCACGGATAAAAGTACTAAAACCAATGCTGGGCTTTATTTTAGAATTAATTTTTGTGGCGGGTTTGATAAAAAACTGCTGTAAGTAGCTGAACAAAAATATTTACAGTCATTGCGAACGAAGTGTTCGCGGAGCGTCTCGTAGAGAAGCAATCCCAACCGCAAGCGAATTGCTTCATTACGCTTCTCTACGAGACGCAATACTTTTCGGTTAAGGTTGCACAGTCCTTAATTGATCCCCCTTAGTCCCCCTTAAAAAGGGGGAAATAGAGACATTCTTAGCCCCCCTTAAAAAGGGGGGTTGGGGGGATCGATTCTTAACCAAACCGTATTGCTACGAGACGCAAGCGCGAACGCTCCATTCGCAATGACATTGTGTAATTAATTCTGTCCGACTACTTACACAGCACCCATAAGTTAAGTCAGAAGACATCCAGCGACTCCCAGAAGAACAACCAACCAAAAGTTCTACCCTACTGTCTGTCAGTAATCCAAGTCTCTCGCTGTTCCCCCTGAATCGACTGTACAATTCCAAACCTTTCTTCAATTTTGCGTGGCAGAGTGCTTATCCCAAACATGTAAACGCAAACTTCTTCTGGTTGATCTGCCAAAACACGAACTCTGGCTTCGTGATCTTCTAAACGCTCCATGAAAATAGATGCACAAATTTCAACATCTTCAGGAATCTCATATACTTCCTTTGAAAAGATGAATTTCTTCTCCAAACTATTTGCAATTTGGTCAATAACGTTTTGTTCAGGCAACGGATTTGTGAAGCAATAGACGTATGTTCGGCAGCACTTTCCATGTTCTAGCTGCTCTAAGTCAGGGATATTTCTCAACTTTATCTGACTTGCGTCATACTTCATTTCGTTAACTTTCTTTAGTCAGGTATCTGTATTCATAAATCACAAATAATTTCATGACTAGAATACTAGCCAATGCTGCCTAACATTGTTGCTCGATCTCACTCATTGCCATCTTAGAATTTACAGTGCGATATCTCCGATGGGCTACGCCTACGCACTTCTTCACTTTCTCTACGCTCTGCGAATTAGCGGTAGAGGTCGCTGTGCTAAAACTCCTTTATAAAGTTCTTCCAGCAGAGTAATATTTTTACTAAGGGTATAGCGGTCTAATACACGCTGTCTAGCTTTTTGCCCTAGTAGGGTTGTTAACTCAGGATGGTCTTGTAATACTGGCAAGAGGGTTTTTAATTGCGATCGCGCTGTTTTGGTACTAATAACTACACCTGCGCCCTTTTCTAATACTTCTCCATCTGCACCCACATCTGTTGCTAAACAAGCCAACCCACACGCCATTCCTTCTAACAAAGACAGGGACAAACCCTCTACTAATGAAGGCAAAACAAATACATCTGCGCCCCGCAAAATTTCGATGCGTCGGTCTTCATCAGCGACAAATCCCAACCAGATAATGCCGTATTCTGAACCAAAAAACGGCTCTAATGAAGACTTCAAAGGGCCGTCGCCAACAATCAATAACTTAGTACCAGGTTCCATTGCAGACTGCTTCCAAGCCCGGAGGAGAGCTTCAACATTTTTCTCTGGGGCTATGCGACCTTGATAGACAAACAAGCGTTCGGCTTTAAATTCTGTTTTGATTTGAGAAAGTCCTGGAGAATACTTAGCGGTATCAACACCGTTGGGAATTACGGCAATATTTTCTTTCCTCACACCCATCCCTGCCAATAATTCTCGCTGAATTTGGGAAAATACAATCACGCGATCGTAGTTAACTAAAAAAGGTGCGTAGAGCTGATAAGCCAAAAGTTGTGTTCCCGATATCAGCTTTGCCCCCTTGCCAGCAAATGGTGTGTGAAAAGTGGCAATTAGAGGCAACCTCAGTTCCTCACAGATTTCCGGTAGAAAAAAGTCTAGAGGAGATAGCGTCAAGGAAGCATGGACTATATCTGGCTTGATTTTCCGCAGCGAATCGGTTAAAACTTTGGTCGCTTTAAAGGTAGGAATTGTGTAAACCTGGGACTTGTAAATGAAAGGCAGGGAAACCTCTCTAAGATTTGGCCAATTGTCAGGTTCAGACTCTTCCTGGGCGAAGTGAAGAAAGCTAACTTGATGTCCCCTATCTAGCAAGGCATTTGTAATTTCTCGACTGTAGGTGACATTGCCGCAAAACGGTGATTTTTTTCCAATCCAGGCTATACGCATTCTTTATTTAGCTATAAGAAAAGCGGGTTTGATCTATTACTTGTGTGTTCTTTGTGATTTTTATTTTATCTAGCTATACTTGCTGGTTTTTTTATTTATTAAAATTTTCCACAACTTTCTCCTAGTTTAGAAAGCTTGTTTTAAGCTGATTAAACCAGTGGATTTATGGCTTTATTTATTCTACTTATAAGTTGTTAATTTCTGATATTTAAACAACTTATTCTGACTAAAGTCAGATTCATATCCGGCAAGTATGTGATAAATTTTCACTGGAGACAGTTTACCATGAACACAAAAGCTTTAAGTAAATTATTAATTACGTCAAGGTAATGAATAACAACTCCTGTTAGCTGATAACTACTTGTGTGAGTTATACCAGGTTAATATACCTCCTGAAAAGACGATCGCAGCTAATCCCAAAAAAACTACCTGTAATCCCAGAAAGGTTTCTGCGACACCAGCTAATGCCAAAGGTAAGGAGAGGGCAATATTAATTACATTGTTCTGCAAGCCAAAAACTTTACCACGCATTTCTGGAGGCGTTTCTGTTTGGATTGCGGTTTGCATGGGAATTCCCACTAGTGCCCCAAAGATACCTAATAGCGCCACCAGTAACAAGACTAGCCACAGTTGAGTTGTAAATATTGACAGACCAATCAGCGATGCTGCCATACCCATACAACCGTACAGACTTAACTGAGTATAGGAGAAGCGTTGACCAAATTGACCGAGAATTGTTGCTCCAGCCGCAATGCCAACACCGCCAGCTGCTAGTAAAAAGCCGAACTGGGAGGCTTTCATATTGGGAATTATTTCTGCCATGCGAACGGCTAGAACAGTTAATGCTGCAAAGACAGAAAACAAGATAATCAGTTGAAGCAAAGCATTGCGGACACGATGATTTGCTTTGAGATAGGCAAAACCATCCCGCAAGTCAGAGAATACGTGAGGGAATTCTGTATCGGGGTGGTGGTGTTTTTCGTTAGTTGTCAGGAGGAACAAAATTAGTCCAGCGATCGCATAACTGCCACCTACCAAAAGTTCCTTACCCAAACTACCACTACCACCAATTTGCAGCCAAAGTCCATCGGCGATCGCTAACAACGGTTCCCCAACGGCAAACCCAATAATTACCGATGCCATCATCGTTGTCGTATAAAGCGAATTTGCCGAGAGTAAATCCTGTTCTTCTACCATTAAGGGAATTGCCGCCTGTTCCGCCGGTGCAAAAAACTGCGTCAGCGTGGAAACTAAAAAAGTCACACCCAGAATGATCAAAAAACCCACTGGCAGCACTCCTATGGGTTTCCAGTCATGAGTCAACCACAGCAAGAAGGGAATTGACAAAACCAGGATGCCGCGCCAAATATTCGTGGCCACCAGCACAGCCTTTTTCGACCAGCGATCGACAAACACACCAGCAACGGAACCAAACAATACGGCTGGAATAGTAAAAGCCATCATCAAGACTGATACCCAACCACTAATACTCTGATTGCTTCCTTGAAACTGAGTATTAATCAAAGCAATCATCAGCACCAAATAAACTTTATCTGCTAATTGGGAGAAAACTTGACCGCCCCAAAGAGCCAAGAAATTAGGGTTTTTTAATACAGGTAAAAATCCTTGCTGTTTTACATTCCCTGCGATAGCTTCCCCGCCTGAACCAGATCCATCTAATTTCGGTGGTTCTTTTTCTGGGATAGTGGCTACTGGCAAATTCTGCCCGTTGCGAGTGCCATTGCTATCTACCTCAGCAACGGTTAATTTGTCCTCAGATTGTGTTTCCGATTGGCTTGGTACATCACTTTTTGGAATCTCCGCTGTCCAATTTTGATCGTTTTTAGAAACGTCCTTTGGGGAGATTTCTTGGCCATTTATTTGACTAGGTGTACACTTGGGAACGCCACTCAAGTGATTCTTGACTGTAGGATCTGATACCCTATTCTGTTTTTTGGCGAGGCTTGGTGACAAAGGCAGGATTTTCTTATCCAAATCAGACGGTTGCATCATGGTTGGCAGCAAAATAAGAGTCGATCAAGGTAGCAGAGCGAATAGGGCGACCTAATTGATACTGAGCATACTGGCGCAAAATCTGCTCAACAGATAACCAGTCATGATCTCTAGCACCATCAATTTGCATTATCTCTGGTTGTGACAGATGTTGAAGCAAAGCTAGTTCCATAGCACCCAAACGACTAGAAATCACAGGTATGTCTTGCCGATGCACAACAACTGTTTGGGCATTGGGTATTGGGTATTGGTCTCTCCTCATCTCCCTCATCTCCCTGTCCCCCTCTCTTCGTAAACGTTCCCTAGCTTCTAAAGAAACGGTTCCACCCGCAGGTATACTAAATCCTACCTGCCAGTTGGGGTCTGAAAAGTCTGGCTTGAGGGGGCGCCCAGATAGGCAACAGATTTGCACTTGTGGCGTCAGTCCTGCTAAGGCTAAAAGGTGAAATACACCATGAGCCAGATGAGCCAAAACACCAGATGGATTTGCACTAGACACCGCCTCTAAGCGATGGAGATGTTCATTGAACAAATCATATAGTTCTTCTTGGGGTTGTTCGCTCAAAGCTTCACACAGAACTATTTCTGCTAAATATTGACTGGCAGCCAATTTTCCCAAATCTTTAGCTAAACCAGGATAAGTTTTTAACGTCTGTGCTTGAGTAATTTTATCAAGCGATCGCCCTTTGGCAATCAATAGTTCATTCACAACGAACATCCCACTCCTACCGCCCAAGCTGGAGTTATGTTTACGTGCCCCTGGAGCTACTGCTCGAATCAGACCGAATTCACGTGTCAAAATCGTCACTATTTTATCCGATTCTCCCAGCACCTGGGTTTTAAGATTAATACCAGTTGCTTTGTAGGTTCTACTCATTAGTCATTAGTCATTAGTCATTAGTTATTGGTCATTAGTCATTAGGTTAGGACAAATGACATAGACGCGCCCCCGGTTTCCCGCAGGGGTAGGACGAGAAACAAATGACTATTCACCCTTTCCCAGGTTATCGCGCTGGCGGAGCAAATCCATACCGCGAGATGTGCCTAATCTAGTAGCACCTGCTACGATTAAGTCTAGGGCTTGATTGATAGTGTGGATACCACCTGAAGCTTTAATTCCCACCCTTTCTTTTGCCAATTCCTGCAAAAGTCGCACATCTGCCACTGTTGCACCACCATTCCAACCTGTACTAGTTTTTAAGAATGCTGCTCCCGCCTCCATAGCTATTTCAGCAGCTATTTTTTTCTCCGCATCTGTCAACAGGTTAGTTTCCAAAATTACCTTGACTGTTTGCCCAGTCTCTTCACAAATTTCGGCAATCTCCCGGTGGACTTCTTCAGTTTTACCAGCTTTTAACCAGCCCAAGTTCATCACCACATCCAACTCAGTGGCCCCACTATCCGCCGCCTCTTGAGCTTCATACAGTTTCACGGCTGAAGTCGTTGCACCAGAAGGAAAGCCAATCACCGTACAGACTTTGGGGTTTTTACCGTGGAGGAGTTCTACTGCTTGCTTGACATGAGCGGGGAACAGACAAACTGCTGCAAAGTTGAATCTATATGCTTCTTCACACCATTGCTCAACCTGCTCTGGAGTAGCCGTTGACGTTAACAGGGAGTGATCGATAAATGGCGCAATATCAATGTTTGGATAGTCTGCTGCCATCGTGTCTTCTGCCAGTGATTGATTATTAAACTTTATAAAAAATTAAAACATTTCTTATATATATATTAAACCACATTTATTACGAGTTTATCCTGAAAACAAGCTGCTGACTTGTCTTGAATATCGGCTTTACAGATATCCCGGAACTACTGTAGGTATTTAAGTTGACGTGAAGTGGTAGTAATGCTAGGAATATCAACAGTGTTTTTCACACCACTTTTTAAGAAGTTAAGAATAGTTTGAGCTAACGCCTTTGATGCCAAATATGGTACACCGTTACCAATAGTCTTAAACATATTCGTGAGAGACATATTCTCTGGAAGTACAAAGTTTGCAGGCAAAGATTGAATAGCTAAAGCTTCTGCTACAGAAATTCGCCGAACTTTATAAGGATGTAAATGTACTTCATTATTTCCATAGCAAGCTGTTGGAGAGTAACGCCATCTATGCAGACGTTTGAAAGACTTCCTGGAATTATCTCCTTCCTGAACAGCAGCAAATTTTGTGATCCCAGCCCTTGGTTGAAAATAGTGTTCAGCATTGGGATGCTCCAGAACACTATTTTTTCTAAACCAGTATTCAACTGTTAGTTCTTCGGGTATGCCATCAGGACAAGGTATTAGAGAATTTTCTTTGAATGGTTCACACTGACACCAGGGGTAAGTAAAAACTTTTTCTTGAGGATATAAAATATAATTTTTCCAAGGTAAATACCTCTCAGTTAGTAACTTTTCAGTACCGAATTTTATTCCTATATCCTTAATAAAATTATTGTGGAAACCAATTAGAATAATTCTTTCTCTATCTTGTGGTACACCATATTCAATAGCATTAATTAACCGCTCTGTTAATATATAACCTGCTTCTTGTAATTGTTGCTTGAGCGATTCAAAAAATAAACGGTGCTTTGTCGTTCTCCACAACCCCTTAACGTTCTCAAATAAAAAGAAATCTGGAAGATTGTGGCAAATTAATTCAACGTAAAAAGCGGAAAGCTTGCCATTATCTCCTAAACGCCCTCTATTTTTTCCACCAATAGAAAAATCAGGACAGGGAGGGCCACCAATGAAACCAATTATATTATGAGATTTGCGGCAGTCTTTGACTAATTCTTGAAGGTGTTGTGCTTCTTTCCCGACAATAAGTTTTGTTACATCTGCTGCTTCACCATGATGATATCCATATTCAGGCGATCGCATTTTCAGAACTTCCCGTGAATGGCGATAGGCGGCGATGAATGGGGCGAAGATTTCATTGACATAAACAATATTAAAACCACTGGTTTCAAAACCTAAATCGAGGAAACCTGAGCCAGCAAAAAAAGAGAAAATACAAGGGCGATCGCTCATTGAATGACTAGTATCAGAAAAAAGTCTTATTAATATTCAAATTTTCGGAAAATGGGTTATGCCCGTAACTGATAGGGAGAATTAATACTAACTATCCCAATTTGGTCTTAAGGGTTGGCAAACCCTAATCTACTTAGGGTTTCTACGTAAGTACCAATCAAAAACGAACAATATTAAGGCTGCTTAAATAGTAAAAAAATTTCACAGTTTCCCTAAGTATTTTATATCAAAGTTTACTCAATCTTTAAGGAAAATCCCTGACAGAGAAAGAGTCTGGAGTCACAATTGAAATATAGGAGTTTCCAAGCTCCAAATGATGTTTCAGACAAATATTTGTCATTAAATAAAAAACCGGGGTACTTCGGACTAAATTTTTATGCGGATTTTAATTTACTCCTACAACTACTATCCAGAGCCAATTGGTATTGCCCCACTGATGACTGAATTAGCAGAGGGACTAGTGAAACGTGGGCATGAAGTGCGCGTAGTCACTGCTATGCCCAACTACCCTGAGCGGCAAATTTACCAGGAATATCGGGGCAAGTGGTATCTCAACGAATACAAAAATGGCGTTCAAATTCAACGCAGTTACGTTTGGATTCGTCCACAACCCAACCTATTAGATCGGGTGTTACTAGATGCTAGTTTCGTCGTCACTAGTTTTGTACCCGCCCTCATCGGTTGGCGTCCAGATGTGATCCTCTCAACATCGCCATCCTTGCCAAGCTGTGTACCAGTTGCTCTTTTAGGATGGTTACGTGCTTGTCCTGTAATCTTAAATCTACAAGATATATTACCAGAAGCAGCCGTCCACGTTGGTCTGCTGAAAAATAAATTACTCATCCAGTTGTTTACATTATTGGAAAAATTTGCCTACCGCAGTGCTAGTAAAATTAGCGTCATCGCTGATGGGTTTGTAGAGAATTTGCGATCTAAGGGCGTAGAAGCTGACAAAATTGTCCAAATTCCCAACTGGGTTGATGTAAATTTTATCCGCCCTTTGCCTAAAGAAAATAACCCTTTCCGCGCAGCACATAATCTGAATGGCAAATTTGTAGTACTTTATTCTGGTAACATTGCCCTAACCCAAGGCTTAGAAAGCGTCGTCAAAGCTGCTTCAGTGTTGCGCCATATCCCAGATATTGTCTTTGTGATCGTTGGAGAGGCAAAAGGTTTACAGCGATTGCAACAGGAATGTCTAGACTGCGGCGCAGATAATGTGTTGCTACTGCCATTTCAACCCCGCAAAGATTTGCCACAAATGTTGGCAGCTGCGGATGTGGGTTTAGTGGTGCAAAAGAAAAATGTTGTATCCTTCAATATGCCGTCAAAAATTCAAGTTCTACTTGCTAGTGGAGGGGCCTTAGTTGCCTCTGTCCCTGACAATGGTACCGCAGCAAGAGCCATCAGGCAAAGTGGCGGCGGAGTTATCGTTCCTCCAGAAGATCCCCAAGCTTTAGCGATGGCAATTTTAGATTTGTACCAAAACCCCGAAAAAGTCAAAACTCTGGGTTACAAAAGTCGCCAATATGCCGTTGAGCAATATGCTTTTGAGCAAGCTTTAAATCAGTATGAGTCCTTGTGTTACTCATTGACAGCAGAACGTAGAGCAATTCAGTCTAGAGGCATAGTCACCAAACAAGAAGTTTAATCTCCGCAGCAAAGTTAGATTGCATCTGTAGAAATTGCAATTATGCCCTCAAATGTAAGTAGCAGGAGATTTTGAGGGTAGCTAATTCTATTAGTAGGAAACATACAGCAATAAACAAGCAGGTTTTCAGGTGCATTGTTGAACTAAAAATCCCACGGCTTCACTTCATTCAATCCGTGGGCACAGGAATTTTTTACCCATACAGTCGGGATGCTCTAGTATCTCATAATACCTAATTGACACGCATATTTTGTTCGCACGTTTGGTAGATCAGTCATGAGTCTGCTGTGTTGTATCGTAGTTTTTCGTAGACAGTCCAAAACCTAGATGTGGCGTTACCTGCGAATTACTAGCTTTACATTACATATTATGCTGTTTGATGAATCTGCGATTATTTTCGCTGTCAATTCTTACTAGAAAGCTATTGATTGATTTATCGCTGCACAATAACCATCAGGAATCAGCAGTTGCGGATGTCGAAATATAAACAGCCAATTATCAAACTATGCCCATAGACACCTGTTTTTTTGTTAGTATTCAAAAAAACCTATTGACACATTTGTCAGATCAATTGTTTGTTGTTTGTAAGTAAATGTCAACAATTGTTTCAAAAGGAAGAAAGCACCTGAGGTTTAATGACTGATTATTTCCAAGGAAATTTCCCATTGCAATCTGTCCCACTGACGAAGAGTGCGGTAATAAGCCACGGACAAACCGAAGAGGCGAGCGAAAAATTAGCTGCAACGATCGCTGTTGCAGCATCAGACCGCAAAGCGGGTGAGATTTTATTGCTCAAAGTAGCAGAGGTATCTTACCTGGCTGATTACTTTGTGATGATGACTGGCTATTCTAGAGTACAGGTCAGGGCGATCGCTCAAGCAATTGAAGGAAAAGTCGAAACTGAGTTGCAACGCCGTCCCTTAAGGACAGAAGGAAAAGTCGAGGGGAGTTGGGTACTACAAGACTACGGTGATGTGATCGTTCACATCATGATGCCCAAGGAACGCGAGTTTTATAATTTAGAAGCGTTCTGGATTCATGCAGAACGTATTTCCCTTCCAGAATCTGATGAGGGTGAGGGTAAGCCAACATGATTAGGTCTTCGGTTTCTAATTGCCCAGTTCCTACAGACCAACAACCGCTGAATGAATACCAAGAGTTAAAAACTTCCTGGCTGTTTCGTGATACTACTTTAGATTTGCGCGGGTATATCACGAAACTTGTTTGGATTTGGGGTTTATCTTGGCTCTTCGCAGGGCCGATAGCTGCGGCAAGTTTTCCCCCTCATAAGTATATTGCACATTTTATTCTCTGTGGTGCAGCAGCAGCGAGTGTCGGGTTAGTGCTGATACTGGTAAGGTTGTACTTAGGCTGGTTCTACGTGTGCGATCGCCTTTGCAGTCCCACAGTATTTTATGAAGAGTCAGGCTGGTACGACGGCCAAACTTGGACAAAGCCACAGGAAGTTCTTAACCGCGATCGCTTAATTGTTGCATACGAAATCAAACCCATTCTGCGGCGGTTACAATTTACCTTCGCTGGCTTGGCGGGAATGTACGTTACTGGTACTATAGTTTGGCATTTGTTTTAAAGAGTTATTTGTCATTAGTCATTAGCTAAGGACTAATGACTAATGACCAATGACTAATTAATTAAAAAAGGTGATAAATATAAACCCATGACAATGGGAAAACGAACTCAAGCCACAGCACTGGAAGTCCGGTTGCTGCGGGAAGGTATTATTGAATCCAGGCATATAGTCCAAGCTGTTGTCTGCGACGAACGAGGACGGGTTCTAACCGTTGCCGGAAATTCTGAAACTGCTGCATTTATCCGTTCAGCGCTCAAACCATTTCAGGCACTCGCTGTCACCACAACAGGTACACTCGAACGCTATCAACTCAGCGATCGCGACTTAGCAATTATCACAAGTTCCCACAAAGGAAGAACAGAGCAAGTCCGGCAGGTATTTAATATCCTTTGGCGGGCCGATCTTGACCCGACTATACTCCAGTGTCCAATTCCTGAAGGCAAACGCAGCCCTCTGGAATACAATTGCTCTGGAAAACATGCGGGAATGTTAGCTGTTTGTCAGCAACGCCATTGGCCCTTGAATAACTACTTGGATCGCAAGCACCCAATACAGCAGTTGATTTTGGGCAAAGTAGCAGAGTTGCTGCGAATGCCAGCAGCGGAGTTTATCAGCGCTCATGATGACTGTGGCGCACCAACTTATCTGATGCAACTCGGTCACATGGCATCTTTGTATGCACTGTTGGCCTCTAGTACCAACTTGGATATGGAGCGCATCGTTCGGGCTATGACTCATCACCCGGCTATGGTCGCAGGAGATGGAGAATTTGATACCGAACTGATGCGCTTAACTCCAGGGGAACTGGTCAGTAAAACTGGTGCTGAAGGAGTGCAGTGCATTGGTAGACTCGGTGAAGGCTTGGGATTGGCAATCAAAGTCATGGATGGAGCAAAACGGGCAAAATATGCTGTTGCTATTCACTTACTCCAGCAAATGGGGTGGATTAGTCCCAGCGCCGCCGAAAGCCTCTCAGAAAAGTTTGTCACCTTGGGAAAATACAAGCGTTTAGAAGTAATTGGAGAATTATCATTTTTGTAGTTGCCAAACTCTTGACTATGGGTTATGATAAAAAAGTCAAGAGCGACGCGGGATAGAGCAGCCTGGTAGCTCGTCGGGCTCATAACCCGAAGGTCAGTGGTTCAAATCCACTTCCCGCCACCAAATAAAAGATAAAACAAAACCCTACAATCAGTTAAAGATTGCAGGGTTTTGTTTTATTTTGATCTATTCTGGAAGAAATAGCCATCTAAAAGGCGCGGAGAATCATGGTTGTGAAGTTGCAGCGACCAATTTTAGTGGGAGGATTGGGACTTTCCTTTTCTCTGTGGATGTTGAACAGTTGGCACGATTCTATAGTGCAGGTGGGTGAGTTTGGTTTGTTGAGTGCCTTAGCTGTAGGCGGTGGTTTGTGGTTATTCCAGCGAAATCGCCCGAAAGACAGTTTAGAGCAGCTAAATGCTATGCTCGTGGATCGGGCGACTGTGGAAAGTGCGATCGCTAAAACTGAAACTGTAATTAACCAACTAGCACAAGAAGCAGAAAACCATCCTGCCTTAGAGACACTCAGAGAACAAGTTGCCCAATTGTTGCTGGAATTAGACAGACAACAAATTAAAGTAGCTGTGACTGGCGGTAAATCCGTGGGGAAAAGCACTTTAATTCAAGTGCTAGAGCAAAATCTAGAGACAGAAAATTTCGTGTCTCTACAAGAGACAGCACCTTTGTTTAGAGAAATAGGTGAAAATTCAGATGCGGCTATTTTGGCAGAAGTAGCAAAATCTGATTTTGTTCTATTGCTAACAAACAGTGATTTGACAGACTCAGAATTTCAAACCTTACAGCAGCTAAAGGCAGCAAATCAGCCTACTATGCTGGTTTTTAACAAACAAGATCAGTATTTAGCCGATGAAAGCGCCAGTATCTTGCTGTCATTGAAACAACGAATGCAGGGAAATGTAGTAGCAACTGCGGCCTCTCCTATTGCCATCAAAGTCCGAAAGCATGAGGCTGATGGTTCTGTGCAAGAGTGGATGGAAAAACCAGCAGCAGATATCCAGCAGTTGACCCAGCAGTTGGGTGAAGTTTTAGCACAGCAAGGACAACGCCTGGTTTTAGTAACTACCATGAGGAAAGCTGGGTTGTTGAAAGCTGAGGCGAAAAACTGGCTGAATGCAACCAGACGCGATCGCGCCACCCCAATTATTGAACAATATCAATGGATAGCTGCCGCTGCTGCCTTTGCTAACCCAGTACCAGCCCTTGATATTCTGGCGACTGCGGCAATTAATGCTCAAATGGTCATGGATTTGGGTAACATCTATCAGCAAAAGTTTTCCCTAGAACAGGCGCAAACCGTAGCTGGAACAATGGGAAGTTTGATGCTGAAATTGGGTTTAGTTGAACTTTCTACAAAGGCGATTAGTACTGTTCTGAAAAGTAATGCCGTTACCTTTGTTGCTGGTGGCGTAGTGCAGGGAGTAAGTGCAGCTTATCTGACTAGAGTCGCGGGGTTAAGTCTAGTTGAGTATTTCCAACAGCAGGAAATAGCCATAGATTCTGGGACTGGTTTGAATTTGGAGAATTTGCGGCAAACTTTGCAAAAGGTATTTGGGCAAAATCAGCAGATTGGTTTTTTGCAGGGGTTTGTTAAGCAAGGCGTGAAACGTTTGTTGCCAGAAGTGCAGCCTGTTGAAGTAGTTAGTGTTCAGAAGGCGATGGGATAATCTCATACACAGGATTATCAAATTTTAGATTTTAAATTTTGGATTTTGGATTGAATGATTCAAAATCCAAAATTTGTTTGAAACCCTGATTTTAATAGTGGATAAAAAATACATAAACATCTTTGTTTTAATCAAGAGGATTCATCCGTGGGATCATGGGATCAGTCTAAAATCTAAAATTTAAAATAAACTGACACTTGCGTGGTGCTGTAAGTAAACCTAAAATTTACCCAAGCCTATTTTGGGCTTGGGTGTATTTAAGAATATCGTGAGAGTTGCGAGTTCTCAAAAAATTGTGAATAAGGATAATTAGCTAAACAGCACCACTGTTTCTATTAAACAGAATAGCTATAGTTTTGAAAATTAGCTTTAAATCGTACACTAAACTCCAATTTTTTTGATACTGCAAATCCAGACGAATTACATCTTCAAAACTACGAACTGTAGAACGTCCATTTACTTGCCATTCGCCAGTCATACCGGGTTTGACATCTAAACGTTGCCACTCTGGTACTTCATAGCGTTCAACTTCATCGGGTGTAGGTGGTCGAGTACCTACTAGACTCATCTCTCCTTTGAGGACGTTCCAAAATTGGGGTAGTTCATCAAGACTAGTTCGCCGTAAAAAGCGCCCTACCTTGATAATTCTGGGGTCATTCTCATTCTTGAAAAAAGCACCTTGCACTTCGTTTTTGACTTGGGATTTTTTCGCTTCCGCATCCACACACATGGAACGGAATTTCCAAATCTCAAACCGCTTCCCCATCCAGCCACAACGGGTTTGACTAAAGAAAATGGGCCCAGGATCATTAATTTGAATAGCGATCGCAATCGGAATAAACAAAACTCCTGTAATTAATAAACCAATCACTGACCCGATAATATCTAAGAACCGTTTCATCCAAGATGCCACAGAAGGGTGAGTAGTGGGTAACTGCTCTACTTTACGGGAAGTTGTCTTCCGATTATCTACTACGTCATCTTGTTCTATTAACGACCCATCGCCCACAAGTTCTAGGGGAAAAACCTGATCTAACCCTGTGAGTTTTAGGACTGCCATTACTTGAGGTGTTACATTCCGCAGTGTTAGTGTAATCCCTCTTGCCTGAGCATATTTAAAATTACTTACCAGGGCACCTAAACCACTACTATCCATAAAAGTAGTTTGGTGAAAGTCAATGATGATTTGCTTGGGATGTGAATTGGGCTGGATTAAGCCTTGGCAGGTTTGCTTAAAGCCTAAAGCCTCCAGCACGCTCAACCGCGTCGGCACCTGCACTATAGCCGTGTCGTTTAGGGAATTAACTGGAAAATCGACCTCTGTCGGTTGGCTAGTCATGAAGCTCTGCACTTTCGTTGCCATGTATAATGTAATCTGCCAAACATTATTTTGTCCTACACAATTACTTAACCTAATATCGGAATCAGTAGTAATCAGGACTAATTTCTATTTACCGGGGCTGAGATTGGAGATCGCTAGCGACGATTCACAATAGAACAAGAAGCCAAAAAACATCCTTGCTGTTGTGCCGACGCAGCGCGATCGCGTTGCTCTCATCAAATGATTGCTAAAAATACGGTTACACCTACCGCACGCCTGATTGAGGTCTTTTCTGCCATTCAAGGGGAAGGACTGAATGTAGGGACACGTCAAATATTTATTCGTTTTGCTTTGTGTGATTTGCGCTGTCACTTTTGTGATAGTGCCCACACTTGGAATGCACCTGCTACTTGTCGGATAGAGCGATCGCCTGGATTGCGCGACTTTGAAATCCACTCTAACCCTGTCCCATTACCCATATTAATCGAATGGGTGGAACGACAAAATCTACCTTGTCTACACGATAGCATTAGCTTAACTGGAGGCGAACCACTTCTTCATGCCCCATTTCTAACGCAGTTTCTACCCCAAGTGCGAGCGATAACTGGTCTACCTATATATTTAGAAACTGGCGGACATCGCCCAGAACAACTAGCAATGATTCTCCCCTACTTAGACTCTGTAGGTATGGATTTCAAATTGCCCAGTGTTAGCGGCGAAAGTCATTGGCAAGAACATGCTAAATTTCTCCAATTATGTCATGACTCATATTTAAATGTTTTTGTCAAGATAATTGTGTCTCAAAACACAGATCCCGCCGAGTTGGAACGTTCAGCTTCGTTGGTGGCAGAGGTTAGTCCAGATATCTCAGTATTTTTACAACCTGTTACGCCTTTGGCAGTATCAGAACAATTTTCCCCAATACCGTTGCTTGCGCCTTCTAGCGATCAAGTTTTGACGTGGCAGGCTTTGATGAAGGGGTTTGTCAAGCACGTGCGTGTGATCCCCCAGACGCATAAAATGCTGAACCAGTTGTAAAATTTGAGTTTGATAAAGATGTAGTCAAGAAAAAAGTAAGATTTTGTGAAATGGTAATTGGGCTGCTGCTGTTAATTAGGGAGGCAGAAGCCCCCTTAGTAGGCAGTCTAATTAGCTCAATCAAAAAACCACTAAGAGCTTTTACTAAGTAAAACCTTCCCTCTCCCTGTCAGAGAGAAACTGGAACTAAAGTTCAAGACAGGGAGAGGTTCATCAAACTCACGTTGATTTAGGTATTGTGTGGGGTGGGCAATACCCACCCAACCTAATTTCTGGTTTTTACAGTGCGCCCTCATCTGGAGTTTTGGATTTAGCTTTTGCCTTATTAGCACTGCGTTTGAGGGCAGAGAGTCTTGCTTCGTATTTCGACCTTTGGCGCTTACTAGGAGTATTATCAATCAGGGTTTTTAAGGCGCTACCGAGACTCTTGTAGGCATTGGGGAGGCTATAACCGAAACGAGTTGCCAAAGCGATCGCTTTCTCATCAGCATTGAGCAATTCTTTTAGTTGCTTTTCCCCACTATTCTTTTGGTACAGTCGCCAGCCTGACACGCCACAAAGCGACAAAGCTAACACCAGCAGCAATCCATCTTGTACCCACAATTCGCCTACAGCACCACCTAAACCGATGGCGAGTGCTGCCATTTCCCAACCATCTTTGGGAATTGTGTCATTTTGAACGCGGGCAACTTCATGCCAGAACAGCAGATTACGCTGATCCATTGCGAGGGCATCCCATTTTACCAAGTCAATTTGAATTTCTACCTGGTCTTTACCAATTTCTTCGCAGCGGACCAGGGGTGGATTGACCTCAGTTGTGCCTTCAACCGTGACCCAGCTTTGCAATTCTGGCGGTAGTAAGCCTTTCAACCGCCGGAGTTCACTCATTTCCGCTTTGGCAGAGGAGGTTGCATAGGATGTCATAATATCCAGCCCCAGAAAATTTCAGTATATAGTGAGGGTATCACTTTGGAGTATAGCTATTTAAGTGATGATCCGTCTCACTCGCTAGGAAAACTTCCTCGTTTTTTTCGCGCTTCCATTGCTTTTTCCAGTAAATCTAACAATCCTGGAGCTTCTTCTTGGATACTGAGTAATAGTCTTTCCCCAATTTCTATATTCCCCGGATCAAGACCTGTTGCCATCACTTCTTTCAGACGAGGTATTGCGATGCCATCCACAATCTGAATTAACCCACTCAGACAACGGTGAAATTGTCTTTCTGTGAGAATCGAGTCTTCTAAAGGAAACTCAATAATGGCACGGATTTCGCCATCGGATGGGTCATACTCCCATTGCAACATTTTGGTTTCCCAGGAAATGGCAAGCATTGTCTGTAGAATAGCTGCCTTGTGAGGATGGTCTTGGATTCCTGCCAGAAGTTGCGGGGCAAATACCCGGAAAAATTTTCCCTCTTCATCCAGCTGGACAACTATTAGAAAATCTTCTAGGTTATCAGCCTCCACACCTGTTATAATACGGTCTTCTTCATCATCAAAACGGTAGTCCCAACCAAGGTTATCTAAATAGTTGGCAATCTGTTTGAGGTTAGCTCCCATAAAAGCCTCATAAGGAACGTGGAGCAGCTGTTAACAGACCTAGTTTAACCTGCTAGGGATAGTTCTTTGGGTTGGTGTGGATACTTCTGATCGTGTAGAAGTATGCAATTAGGGCATGGGGCATTGGGCATGGGGCATTGAAGATAAGAAAAATAGATGATCATTCGGCGCTGTGAATGATATTTTTTGAATGACTCTTGCTCATTATTAAAGAAGCGAGAATCGCTTTCTATTATTGAAATGGAAAATTTTAAATCAAGTACCACTATAAATTGGAATTCAACCTATGTCTGCTAAAGATCCTTTTCATAGAGTTGTCAAAACCGCACTTGAGAAAAAAGGTTGGTTAATCACTCATGATATTTATGCTCTCTAGGCGGGAACCTTGTTATATGCTTTGTACAAGGTGAGCGATCGCTTTTCATCAGATTTAGGAAGGGTTAACTAGTACCATAGTGATTTATATCTAATGTTTGCAGGGGAGGGTGCGATCACAGTCTTTATCTCTCCACAACGATTGCCTGCCTATCTTGCTCAATTAGTTAACAATATCTACCTAAAGCTATAAAATTTGATGAATACTCTCTACAACCTGCTCAATAAAATCAACTGTATCACCAACCATTGATTGGTCGATATACCAGCGATTACCTATGTTGAGGGTGGGATTTATATCTGCTTCATGAGCAATTTTATTTCTGCGATCTACAATTAAAGTAAGTTGTTGCTTAATATCTTCAGGAGGTTTACTCATTTTACTAGCAACCTCATTCCACAATTGTTTATCCGAAATTTGCCTAATTGCATCAGCTATTCTATCAGGCTGCTGAAAGCTTTTATAACTTAAACCTTTTCTAATCTCATCTTCTAACCATGAAGTATTATTTAATCTGTTCAAAATACTATTTGATATAGTTGGAATTAAACCAGAAATAGTATGAGACTGCTGTAAAAAGTTAGCTCCATAAACCTGCTGGATGTCACTCTCTATCCAAGAGGCGATATCTATGGCGATTCTTCTATCCTCACGAGCGCTTCCCAAGGAAACTTGAAAACGGGAAAAGGCTGAAGATGCTGGTTCAGCACGTTGTCCTCGATGAATTTCCAACATACCCAATGTGACAACCTCATGGATATAATAATCCAAGGCACTAACAGTTAGAACTAGGGCAGCTCGTAAAATGTCTGAAAGATCCAGACCAGCAGTAGCTTGAGCCTTAACGGAAGTATAAAGAGCAATCAGATCCCGAACACGCTGGATACTAATGCGAAATTGGTCAAGAGCTGACTGCATAACTGGATGATAGTGCAATAATTTTATCTGCTAAGTCAGAAAAAGTTTCTCTAAATTCATTTTGCTTTCTTTGATTAGCTTCTAATACTACGCCTTTCTGGTCTAATTGCTCAGATGTTAGAGCATAAACTGGTGTACTGTGTCCCTGTGATAGAGCAATTAAGCTGTTAGAATAAGGAATTTTTGTCAGGGTAAAACTATCATTTATATCCTGCTCGGTATAGATTTGCTTTGGTAATAACAGATTATTTTTTTCTAGAACTGGTACTAGTTTATGAGTAACTGTATTCTCTATTTTTTCTATCCATGTTTGAAAGGCTACTGTTTCTTTGTCCATAATAATTCTATAGTTTTGAACTATAGTTCCTAAAAATTTCAAGGTAAATTCTGGAAATGGATAAACAGCTTCCTTTAATATAGGGTTTGCACTTGCTATCCTTGCCCAAGCACACCACTTTGATAAAATTCTAGACAGAGAATCAATTGCCATCACAGAGATAAAATCAGCATTTGTAGGCACTAAGAAAAAGTCACTTGTCATTAGTAAGTTCTGATTGATTGCTCCTAAACTTGGACTCATATCAATCAGAATATAGTCAGCATTAAATTTATTAGCAGTTTTTTCTAAAAGATCAGAAATAGCACCTGGCAAGTTTTTGAGTGTCTGAATTGAGCCACTGAGTTCCTGCGCGATACCTAATGTTACTTCGTATTCAGCAAAGCCTACATGACCAGGTAATAAAAATAAACCTTCTTGTCCTTCTATCGGAATACAATCTACAGCTTTAATAGCCCGTGGCTGTGACTCAAAAGCAGGAGCCAAGCCAGTTTTTATATTTGAATGTGTATTGTAAATGTTTTCTATTCTTGCTTCATCATCTTCAGTTTCTTCTTTTAGAGCTATTCCTGTTAGATTACATTGAGGATCAGTATCTACAAGGATAACTCTCTTACCCTTTGAAGCAAGCATCCAACCTAAGTTAAAAGTCGTTGTGGTCTTACTGACACCACCTTTGTGATTGAACAAGGCAATCTTGTGAACCATCTTATTTTGCTTTTGATACTTCTGAAATTTTTTGAATACAGGTATTATTCATTTTAGAACCTGTATGACTTAAATATAGCTTCTAAAAAGGTTACAGAATAGCAAGTTATTTAACGCACCCTTACCCCAATCCCTCAACATCAACACTTTCCCCTTCCGACTCAACAAGCTCAAACTTTACCTTGTTGTATAAATCCTGTAGGGAAATCTCAAATGTTACGGTTACAAGTGCGTAGGCGTAGCGCATCAGAGATATCGCCTTATCCTCTTTAGATTCTTCCATATATAAAATCCAAACCTTTTTCAATTCTGTGAATTCTAATACCATCCTCAGTGGCATCTTGCTGCTCTGCAATACTGGCTAAACTTGTCCAACAATCACTATTGTGAGTAGTTGCGAAAACTTGCACATTTAATCTTTTGGCTGTTTCCCAAATCATTTTCCACATATCAGACATAGCTGTAAAATGGAGTCCAGTATCAATCTCATCAACAAATAAGTATCCATCTTTAGCACATACTATAGCCAGTACAAGTCCTAATATCCGCCAAATACCATCACCCATACTGCCAATTGGTACAGGCTGATTTCTGTCAGAAAGTAGCACACGGAAACCACCCCGCGAATCTAAGGAATACCTTGATTTTTGAGAACTAATTGGAGCAATCCGTTGAATTTTAGAGTCTATCCTCTGTAGTGCCTGCTCTACAAGTTTTTCCTCAGACGTTAGTACTATCTGATCAAATAGTTCAATCATCTTCTCAGTTCCTAGAGAAGATGATGTTATAAATTGTATTTTTGGTGCTGGATTTTTACCATCTCGACGGAATTGCTGAATATAATCTAAATCTAAACCATTATTATTTGATAAGGGAAAGTTCAAAATTTCTGTTTCCTCTCCATTAGTCCAGTTGATCCCAAAATTAAGACCTTTTATTAAAATTGAAGATTCATTTAAACTGCTAGATTTTTCATTTAATTCTCTTCCCAAATCATCATCAAGGTGAAAGTAACGCGCTCCTATACTAACAGTAATTGTCTCTTTAGTTTCGCCATTCATACCTGATATACAAAGTTTGCTATCTGGTTGAATTTCATGTCCGTAAAAAAGATGACAAATATCAAGCTCACGATTTTTTCTTTGATTATCATTCCAAAAATATTCACCTCGGTTAGTCATAACCTCAGCAAGTGGCTCAAGATTAGTCCGTGAACATAAAAGTTGAATAATCAGCAGCTTCTTCTAGCTCTAAATATTCCTCTGGGGTATAGTATCGCTGTTTTGTTATTTGCATAATTTTATCAGATAGCAATGTTTAACGATACGGAGTGTCTATCTAGTGACCCATCTTTACTAAACAGTTTAACGTGGTTAGATAGAGATGTTATGTGCTTTGTACAAAGTGAGCGTAGGCATCGCTATCTCAATTGAAAAGTAACTACTAGCCCTATTTCCTATTGATAACCAGCTGCTTGTAACAAAAACAATTTGGCATAACGTCCTCCTAGCTGTAACAATTCTTCGTGAGTTCCCTGTTCTATAACTTCCCCGTTTTCTATTACTACGATTTTGTCAGCCATCCGTACTGTCGAGAAGCGATGGGAAATCAAAAGTACCATCTGATTTTGAGTAATAGCGCGAAAATGATTGAAAATCTCAAACTCAGCTTGGGCATCTATTGCCGATGTTGGTTCATCTAACACCAAGATATCTGCTTGCGATCGCATAAAAGCACGAGACAAAGCAATCTTCTGCCACTGTCCCCCAGAAAGTTCTTGTCCTTCCTTAAACCAACGACCAAGTTGAGTGTGAAAGCTTTGAGGTAATTGGTCAATAAAAGATTGGGCCATGCCTTTTTCAGCAGCAGTTTTCCAACGAGTTTTATTTTCGAGATGTTCTACATCGCCCACGCCAATATTCTCCCCGACAGTGAACTGGTAGCGGACAAAGTTCTGAAAAATCACACCAATACGACGCCGCAGCACATCCACATCCCATTCTTGCAAGTCCAAGCCATCTAAGAAAATTCGCCCAGAGTCAGGGGTGTAGAGTCGGGTAAGTAGTTTGATTAAGGTCGTCTTTCCAGAACCATTTTCACCCACAATTGCCAGTTTCTCTCTAGGTTTCAGATGCAGCGAAATGTTTGTCAACGCTGGTTTGGAACTTCCTGGATAAGTAAATGATACGTTTTCAAAACGGATACCATCTTGGGAATTTAAACCAATGGTTGCCTTACCCCAAGATTTTGGTACTTCTTCTTCCAGAAAATCATAGAGATTTGATAGATATAGGTTGTCCTCATACATCCCTCCAATAGAAGTGAGGGCATTGGAGAAAGTAGATTGTCCTTGGCGAAACACAGTGAGATACATTGTCATATCTCCCAAGGAAATCTTACCTAGCACTGTTTCCAGCACAATCCAAGCGTAAGCTAGATAAAAAGCACCAGTACTGACTAAACCCAGGAGATATCCCCAAAATCCTCGCCGGAGAGTCAAATCGCGGTCTTCGCCATAGAGTTGATCAAACAGGCTGCGGTAACGTCCTAGCAACATATCTCCCAGCTGGTAGAGTTTGACTTCTGTGACAAAATCTTCTCTTGCCAGCAGATTTTCTAAGTAGTGCTGTTGACGAGTTTCTGCTGCACGCCAACTAAACAAGCGAAAGCCTTCTCCAGCAAACTTCGTTTCGGCAATAAATACAGGCATAGCTGCCAAAATCAGCACCACCACCGCCCAACCGGAGAAATTTACTAGCAAAATCCCGTAGGTGAAGAGGGAAAGGGCATTTTGCACCAACCCAAAGGTGCGGTTTACTAAAGAAAGGGGACGAACTGATGCTTCTCGTCGGGCATTGGTTAATTTGTCATAAAATTCTGAGTCTTCAAACTGCCTAAGATCCAGTGTCAGCGCCTTTTCTAAGATCAGTACATTCACTCGCTGACCCATTAGCGCCCGCAATAACGATTGACAAATGATGATGCCCCGCTGACTGCCTGCTAGTAAAATTACAGCGATCGCTTCTAATCCTACATAAAATAGGGAGGGATAAATATTGACAAAACCATTGCTTTGTGAGTTAGCTTGAGAGGCAAATACCACTGCATCAACAATTAATTTACTGATGTAGGATATCGCCGCCGGTAAGAGACCAGCAACTATTGTTAAACTAGCCAGAAAAATCGTCAGCGATCGGCTAGTAGTCCATACTAAGCTTACAGCCCGTCCACTGTAACGGAAAACCGTCAGTGATTGGCGTAGGATATTTCTTTTTTTTTAATCTTCATCTTTATTGCCGCGAGATACCCCAGCTTGGGCGGATCTACCTAACTCTATTAAATCTTTATTAATTTTACATTTTTATCAGAATGTTGGCTGAAAACCCCGAAGTTGAAACCTAAAAACTAGTTTTTTAGGGTGTGTTATTCCGTAGGCTAACGCACTATGGTGTTAAGTTTGTAGCATTTTAGGTGTTCAAAATTCATGCAAAATATATAATATATGCCAGTAGTTCTAATCAAGCGGACTACGAACAGCTTTACTACCTCTATTAAGTACATGGGTGTAAATCATCGTGGTTAGTTTACACAGTTCGGTTTAATTGTGCCTACCTACTTAGACAAATGTTCTAGATAGTTCAATCAAGCAAAGATGCACTGAGGATTATCAAGATCCTCCTGAAATGACGGGCATAAAGTAATTTCCTGGCACGCATCTAGAATTATGAGGTCTTTTAAGAATTTATGGTAAAAATACAAACCATCAAACGAACCGTCAAACAAATCACTGATCCCCCAGAACTGGACAAGCATATCCTAAGCTCTTACTCTATGCTCCGCTGGTGTATGGGTATTCTTAGCTTTATATTTCCATTGCTGCTCGTGGTCGGTGGGCTTGTCAAGTTATTTTGGCTTTCATCTCCGCTAGAAATGCAGCACTCCCTTAGCGCTTATTATCATGCCGGAGTTAATGCCGAGACCATGTGTACAGCGTTTGCTGGAGTCTACCGAAATCTCTTTGTGGGTATTCTTGTCGCGCTCAGCCTTTGCCTGCTTATCTACACGGGTTTCAGCAAATTGGAGAACTGGTTGCTCAACGTTTCCGGCATAAGTCTTGCTTGTGTTGCCTTCTTCCCGATGGGGTGGCCCGAAGAGCAGATGCTGTCAAAGTGCGGAAACGAGGTTTTCGTCGGTAGTAAATTACTGAACCTTGAGATTAAGTTGTGGGGGCAGGATATTAGGCTCCATTTCATAGCAGCTTTTATCTTCTTCCTGATGCTCATCTCGGTCAGCATCTTGACAGCGATGGACAGCGTTGATGTCATAGAAGATAAAAAGAAACAGACGTTTTGGAGAAACATCTTTAACTGGGCTAGGTGGGTTATGCCGCTCTCGCTGCTGCTTGTTTCAGTAGTGTGTTTTCTTACAAAGACAGATTACACAGTCTTGTGGGTGGAGTGGATAGGCATCTGGGCATTCTCCATCTACTGGCTGCTCAAGAGCTGGGAGATTATGCAAACGAAGGTCGATGAGGATATGATCAAGGGCAGAGTGCAACGGAAGGGAGCTCCATCTTCGCCAATGGGCAACCTCAGCAAAGTCCGTGGTTTAGTCAGGGTTGAGCCTAGTAAAAATACTTGAAAATATTAGTGCAATCGTCGATCTTGTAGGGGGCGTTATACGTCGTTATACATATAAGTCCATAACGCACCCTACCAGATTCAAGCCAATGTGGATGAGGTTTTCCGACTTGTGTCTACACAGTAAGTCTTTAGACCGGAGAGTGTCAACCCCACAATCTCCGACCTGCTTTCCCACTTAATTTTTGGTGAGTATCTTCCAACAAAGCTGGAATATCTAATTTTTCTGGACACCGAGGCAAACAGTCACCGCATTCTGTACAGCGACTGGCTTTCATTCCAGGGAACCAGTGACCGGCATTTTCAAACATTCCGTAACGATATTGCCCATAATCAGTCATATCGTATGCCACTGCGAGATTACGTAACCGCAATACCTCTGGAATATTGATGTTTTCTGGACAGGGCAAACAAGCATAACACTGACTACACTTATCAGTTTCCAAAGCAACTTTTTGGTGATTTTCTAACCGCCAGAAAGCAGAAAATTCTGCTGATTTTAGCTCTCCATCATCGTCAGCTACTCGCAAAGGTTGCCTTAATTCATCAGGGTTTGCTGGCCCTATACTCAAAGTAGTAATACGGTTATCGGCAAGTAAAAATCGATAATTTAATTCTAAGGGTGAATACGGGTGACACAAGTCTTTTAGGGTTTGGGGTGGCGTGTAGAGGCGTCCTCCCTTGTCAGCAGGAGAAATAATAAAAATGCCCATATCCTTTTCGGCAGCTAGTTGAATCACTGGTGCGTGCCGTTGAAAAAAATAGTAATAATGCAGATTGACAAATTCAAATAAATCTGTATTGATTGCTGCCTGAATTACCTCTAATGGCCCGTGGCTGGAAAAACCAACGTGTCGCACTCGACCATCGGCAACAGCTTCCTCTACAGCTTGCATACAGCCATTTTTGGCTTGCACCCACTCCAAATGTTGCCAAGTGTTCAAACCATGAACGCCTAAGCAATCTAAATAATCTAGCTGTAATCGTTCAAGTGACTCGTCGATGCACCGACGCATGGTGTCAGCATCTGCTGTGGCTGAGATTTTGGTAGTGACGTGAAGCCTCGTTCGGGGTACTGACAACCCAGCTTTTAGCGCCCTACCAAGATACTCCTCACTTTTGCCATAACCTCTGGCGGTTTCTAGATGATTAATTCCTAGCGCTAAGGCTTGTTCGATGGTCTGGTGAGCATTTTCAAAAGAAGCCAGGTAGCGCATTGTTCCCAAGGAAAAAACCGAGAGGCGCAGATTCGTTTTCCCAAAGCGTCGGTATTGCATCTTTAACAAAGTTAGGAGTCATTCAATTTTAGATTTTAGATTTTAGATTTTAGATTTTAGATTTTTCCTTCAATCCAAAATCCAAAATTCAAAATCTAAAATTGCCTAGCTGTCGCCATTACCAAAGCGCTTGATCAAATCTTCAGGACGGAGATTGGAAATAAATTCACGGAAGGCTTGCTGTTCGGCTTCATCTGCATCGCGATCAACAGGGATAGAAGCATCGGCAATGACTTCTTCCATTACCCAGATGGGAGTATTTGTACGGAGGGCAATGGCGATCGCATCGCTAGGACGCGCGTCAATTTCTTTTTTGACCTCGCCTTGTTGGACAATTAAAGCTGCATAAAATGTATCCTTTTGCAGGGAATGAATAATTACCTTTTCTAGAGTCATGTTCCAAGTCTCTAGAATATTCACAATCAGGTCGTGAGTTAAGGGTCTGGGAGGTTTCTGATTCTCCAGTGCGCCCATAATGGCCCTAGCCTGTTCCTGACCAATATAAATTGGCAAAGCCCGCCGATCTGAAGAATCTTTCAAAAGTACGATCGGGCTGCGAGTTATGGCATCTAAAGCTATGCCAGCGACTTTCATTTCAATCATTGGCTAGGCCTCTACAATGCTTTGAGAACCTTGGATGCTGTGTAACAAATAGTACCCTTTTTTGGGCGGTTTGGCGAGAGTAATAAACATAAGCATTCGTTCTCTATAATTGCTTCTATTAAACTCCGAACTTGTGGTGAAAACCAGAGTAAGTCAAATTGGTCTTCTTAAACAATAACCTTCTTAACCAAGTATGCCTTGTGAAGGATGCTAATGTGTTAATATTCCTATCCGAAAAAAAGTCAAAAAATATACTTGGATGTTCGAGATTTCTGTGACAATTACCAATTGATTTAAGTCAAAATTAGGTAATAAATAGAGTTAGTTTGACAAAAAAGCCGTGTTTACAGGATTAATCCAAGCATTAGGAACGATGGAACCCTTAGGGGGCGATTCTTGGCAAATTACTTGTGTAAGCCAGTCGGGTGAAGTAATTATGCAAGATTTGGCTTATGGTGACAGTGTTGCTGTAGATGGTGTTTGCCTGACAGTGGAAAAAGTTTTAAAAGACGGGTTTATTGCGACTGCTTCACCGGAAACGCTACGCCGTACCACTCTGGGAGGCGAGCAAACACAACAGAGATATGTCAATTTAGAAGCGTCGTTAAGGGTAGGCAGCAAAGTTGGCGGTCATTTTGTGATGGGTCATGTAGACGGTATCGGTCGATTGCTAGTGGCAGAACAAACGGCTAGCTCTTGGGAAATGACCTTTATTGCTTCCGTTGCGATCGCCCGGTACATTGTCCCCAAAGGTAGCATTGCCGTCAATGGCATCAGCCTCACAGTCGCCGCTTATGAGTCAGAACTCTCCCAATTCAAGGTGGCGGTAATTCCCCTTACATACAGCGAGACAAATCTTCGCTATTTGGTTTCTGGCAGTTTGGTGAATCTAGAAGGGGATATTCTCGGCAAATACGTCGAAAAATTCCTTTACTCTGGCAACCCACACGCCACAGCCACTGATGACAATAGTATAGATGGCATTACACCCGCATTCTTAGCAGAACACGGGTATCTGTGAATTTTAGATTTTAGATTTTGGATTTTAGATTAATTTAAAATCCAAAATCCAAAATTTCCAATTTAACTGCCTGGTTGCTGGCTTACCTGAGCAGTTTGTAAGCCTCGCACTAACTGGCTAAGGGCATTTTGTAATTCCACGCCTGAGTCAGTAGCAACCCACCCATCTTGTGTTAAGTGACGGACTTCAAAGTGCAGGTGAGGGCCTGTGGAAGCCCCGGTGCTGCCAACTCGCCCGATGACAGTTCCAGGTTGTACCCACTGACCGGGTTGAACAAGGATTTCTGACATGTGACCGTAAAGTGTTTGTTCAGCAGATTTGTGATTTAGGATAACGGTCAAACCATAACCACCCATCCAGTTAGCAGTTTCCACTTGACCAGCAGCAGCTGCCAAAACTGGTGTTCCCGTAGGCGCACCCAAGTCTGTACCAGCATGGAAGCGTTGATTACCTGTGATTGGATGAACTCGCCAACCAAACAAAGAAGTAATGGGAGCGGGAATAGATAGTGGATACATCATTCCCGTACCACTATAGGCGACTCTCCCCGTGTAGGGGATTTGCGGTAATACTGATGCCAGTGAGAAGTCATAAGCTACGTTGCTGGGGCGGGGTGCAATATTACCATCTGCCATTGGTGGAGGTAAAGTCCCGCCACTCGGTGCGATGGCAGTTGCATTCACTGTTGTGGGGCTGAACTCGCTGGGACTCGGAATAAACCGATTCGGGCGAAATGCGCTCTTGCTGTCACCGCTAGAACCACTTTGAGCAGCACGCCATCTGCTGGTGTTGCCAGTAGTTGCAATCTGCCGCACGGGTGAAACTACTGGTAATTGGGCGTTTTCACTTCTTCTGAGCCAAGTAGGTGCTGCTTTACCATTAGAATCAGCTACACTTCTTTGGGGTACTTTGGCGCAAACACCGCCTAATACGCTTTGTCCTGAAGGCAAAATGGCTCGGCAGCCACTGGAGCGTTCTGTGAGAATTACGGAGTTTGGTGCTTGATAAGTACCTGTAGCACCACTGTCATAACTATTAGGATCAATATAGGCGTTATTATAATCCTTGGTTTTCCCCGCAGTTGTACTGACAGGGCTGTTCGAGTTATTTGATGGTTGAGCAACTTCTCTTAGTTTTTCAGGTAAAGAGCGGACAGGGGTATTGGGTTTTTCCTGTCTCACTCTTACAGGAGTAACCTGGGAAGCTTCTACCTTGGGCTTTGACTGTCTGATAATCACAACAGGTTGGGCAGCTTCGATTTTGGGTGTAGACTGCCTAACTGGCTCTTTTGATTGAGCAACCTCTGGCTTACCTAGTCTCTGTCTGAGTCTGGCTCGCCGTTGGGAAAATTCCGGTTGAGCTTGAGGGGCATCCGGCGCAACAGCCTGTTTTTTAGGAGTCGAGGCTTTAACTGGATTTGTAACTGCTGTTGGTTGAGAACTTTCAACAGTGGGAACGATGTTGTCTATTTGTTGTGTTTCCGTTTGGGCAAACACGAAGCCACCGCTAAGGAGGCTAACGCTACTCAGCCAACAGAGGCTCTGGGCTGGTAGTGTTGAGGCAAAACGTTTTTTTGTTAGACCTTGCTGCCATAAATGCAAACGATGATGGGCAGAATTATTGCGCTGCGTCATTTGTTCTCTCAGTTGTGTGTAATTAGCCTAAAGAGATGATGCTAGTGGTTTGTCTTGCCCAAAGAGCGAAATTTTGAACAAACCTCAAATTTAAACGGAAGATTTATGGTACCCCAAACTGATTGTACCGGGTTCAATATAAATTTCCGGTGTAATTAGTTCCTTTGTATCGTATGTTTCTAAATCAACTCGTAAATTTCCTTGAGGAGTCACTCCAACTACTGTACCTGAAAGATTATTGACGTAGACCCGATCGCCCATGTTTGTAAGCAAATCTAGATAGCGAGACAAGAGTATGCTTATTCCTTCTTGAAAAAGGCACTCCATACCGGATTCTATTCCTAGCAAGACTGTAGAGGTGAGCATTTCCAGACACGAAATTGGTCTGAAATCTTGGGAAGCTTGCCACGATTCCAGATTGATTCCAGTTTCTGGCACTGGGTTTGTCCAGTTAATACCAACACCAATTACTGCTTGGGTAATTTGTCCTTGGTTTACTTTGGTTTCTGTCAAAATGCCGCCGAGTTTGCGACCATTTAAAACTAAATCGTTGGGCCATTTTATCCCAACATCTATACCACATTGGCGCAATTGCGACGCAATTCCCCAAGCCGTAGCGAAAGTTAGCTGGTAGCTGTCAGTAGCCTCTATTTTGTGGTCGAAAGAAATCGCCACGGAAATATATAATCCCCCAACAGGTGAAATCCACTGGCGTCCCCATTGTCCCCGCCCAGCAGATTGTTGAGTTGCGATTACTACTGTTCCAGAAATAGCCCCTTGGTTGAGTAAGTTCCAGAGGGTTTGGTTAGTTGAGGAGACGCTTTCAAAAAAGTGAAGAGAAAATGGTAAATATGTATACTTACGCCCTGCTTGCAAGGCTGCTTCCAAGTTTTGCAGATTAAATCCCACAGCAGTTAACCCAAATTCCGTTGTTCAAGTTAGCATTGATTGGCTGATGAGTGATTTCTGTTTAGGTTTGGTTGAAGATGCACACTTGGCACTGGCGCAATTGGGAAGGACTGCCCTATCTAACTTGTAGTATTCTGGAACATTGGCATCACGGCTTTTTTACCCAGCAGTTTTGGCCGCGATCGCCACAAGTTATCACAGAAGTATTGCAACCAGAGGCATCAGTCTATCGCTTAAAGCAGGTTCATGGCAATACTGTTCTTACCCCCCAAGAAGTTGAAAGCTTCTTAAGCACTGTTGGGGAGGATTTCGCATCGGCAGATGGTTTAATGAGCGAACAGCCTCTACAAGCTGTTTGGGTAGCTAGTGCAGATTGTACACCCGTGCTAATTGGAGATGTGAAAACTGGACAAGTAGCAGCATTACACGCTGGTTGGCGGGGGACTGCGAAGAAGATTGTGCCCTTAGCGATCGCTCGATTACAATCTCAAGGCAGCAAACTTGACGATTTACGCATTGCAATGGGCCCGGCGATCGCTGGTGAGGTTTACCAAGTCTCTCTTGAAGTGGCTGCGGAAATTGGGGCTACCATTATACCACATAATGACGAAGAAAAAATTATAACTGCATTACATGAGCTACCAAATTCACCTTTATTAAAAGATCCAAATCCAGGAAAGGTAAGGCTGGATGTGCGGCGAGTCAATACCTTACAGCTGGAAAATATGGGGATTAGTGCAGAACAAATTGCGATCGCACCTTATTGTACTTTCCAAACTCCAGAGTATTTCTTTTCTTACCGCCGCGAGAAAGAGAAAAAAGTACAATGGTCAGGGATTGTTAGCGGCAAAACGAGTTCCTAGCCTATATTCTCATCACGGGATAGTTAGGATGTTCAGGATTCGGGATCAGTCTAATTCTGAATTTTTGTTGGTGTTTTAAGCTTATAAAATGGAAAATTTTTCCTAAGTTTTGACGGAGTTTGTGTAAGTAAGTTAATTGCTATTCACCATTTCAAGGGTTAATATTCCTTTTGGTTTGTTAACGACCAACTGCATAATGTCTAGCCACAACGAACCTATTATGGTATCAGGAATGTCATCTTCAACATGGACGGGAATTATAACTTCAGTTCCATCAATATAGCGTTTCCTAATCACATGAGGTACATCATAGTCCCCTCCTCGCTTGCGGGGAGGGGGTTGGGGGTGGGGTTCTTGTACCTCACTTAAGCGAGAACCGCTATAATAAGTTTGCATAAGTTTGCCTTCATAGATATCGAATCGTGCTTCCCCTCGTGCTGTCCGCATTTCAATCTGTGCGGTCATCAATGACCACACCGCATAGCAAGAGCATCACGTTGTTCCTGACGCTGGTGTATTTCTTCAGGTACTAAGGTTGATGCTGGTAAAATACGGGTGCGTCTTGGTTGGGATATGTGTGTCATATCATTCCCTGTTGATATTTAGATTAGACAAAAACTTAACTCAAAGCTTCACTCAACAACTCGCAGTGCAGTAAAGCACCATCCACCAAAGATTGGATTTTCTCTGATGATAAAGGATCGCCATTGGCGTAATGCTCCATCCAAGTCAGACCAATCAAATTGGGATCATCGGGTAAACTTGCTAAATCCCAACCAGGCATTTCCAAGTCTTCCATGAGATGATTTACCTTGGGGTCATAACTAAGAGCAAAGCAGCGACAACCAACAGATGCAGCCATAATTAAACTGTGCAAACGCATTCCAATTGCCATTTCAACGCCGCGAAACACACCTTTTAAAAGTTGCGGATCTTCCAAACATAAAATTTTGCTGACATCTTTAAGATGTGGTTGAATGGCCTCGGCAATACTTAAATCTTCACTTTTTTGAAACGGCAATAATAAAATAAAAGCCTGCGTAGCTTTTTGAAAGTCAACCAAAGCACGAGTTAAATTTGCCAGACGTGTTTCTGTAAGTTGGGGATGCGATCGCAACGTTACCGCAACTCTCGGCGCAGGTAAATCCCAAAGTCCTGGTACTGGTTGAGATTCCAACGCCCAAACCGGGTCAGGAGCTATAATACAAGGAATTTGCCAATCAGATAATAAAGCTGCACTGGCGCGATCGCGGACACTAACTTTGGTACAATTACTAAAGGTTTGCTTTGCCAGCCAACGAGTTTGCGGACGCACTAACGGGCCAATACCCTGCGCCCAAGCAACAGTTTTCAAACCCATTTTCTGCGCTAATGCCATCAGCCCCCCATAATAAAATGGGCTGATAGTACTGGTAACATCTTGAATCAGACTCCCGCCGCCCCAAATCAAAGCATCACAAGAGCGTAAAGCTTGTAGTACAGGTAAAGGAGCCATGCGATCGCATGTTTCTACATTGTAGCGATCGCGCGTTTCCTCTGGATTACCAGAAAGCACCACAGGTGTTACGTGAGATGGTAACATTTGCAAAAGCGTTGCCAACAAAGCTTCGTCACCACCATTACCTTTACCGTAATACCCAGACAATAATGCCCGCATCTTGACCATTTTAGATTTTGGAATTTGGATTTACAATTTTTTTTATACAGAATATCTGTCGTTGATACAGATATTAGACTCATTCACAAGCTCTATTTTCAAAGTTCGTAACAGAGGAAGATAGAAACAACTCCTAACTCCTAACTCCCCACTGTATGCACACCCTTTCGATTCCCACCTGGATTATTCATATTTCTAGCGTTATTGAGTGGATTGTCGCCATTTGGTTAATCTGGACTTACGGCGAACTCACTAATAACCGTAATTGGTGGGGATTATCCCTTGCCATGTTACCAGCTTTAGTCAGCGCTATGTGTGCCTGTACCTGGCATTATTTTGACAACGCCGAATCTCTGGAATGGATGGTAACGCTTCAAGCTACCATGACTTTAGTTGGTAATTTTACGCTTTGGGCAGCGGCGTTTTTGATTTGGCGTTCTACCAAGTCTGTTAACACTGTTGAACCAAAACCTATAAAATCAGAGCAATGATTTCTAAAGAAACCCTGTTTGCACTTTCACTGTTTCCCTATTTGGGTTTCTTGTGGTTTATCAGCCGCAGTCCGCAAATGCCGCGTTTAGCGCTGTATGGATTTTACGGCACGCTCGTCTTTGTTGCTATCACCATCCCAGCCGGAATTTACGCCCAATTGCATTATGGCGAGTCTTTGGCCAATGTAGATTGGTTGCACGGTGGTGCAGAACTATTTTTGACGCTTTCTAATATCTTGCTTGTGCTGGGTTTTGGGCAAGCTGTAAGGCAATTAAAAATGAAAAACTAGTGTTTAATTGCATTGAATTATGAGGAAGAGTTAAATGGACGTAATTCCAGCAATTGATTTACTAGAAGGTCGCTGTGTGCGACTGTATCAAGGAGACTACGATCGCTCGCAAGTTTTTAGCGAAAATCCTGCTGATGTTGCCAAACAGTGGGTAGATCAAGGTGCTACTAGATTGCATATAGTTGATTTAGATGGTGCCAAAGCAGGTAAAGTAGTAAACCTGGGGGCAATTGAAGCGATCGCTCATGCGGTGTCAGTACCCATTGAAATTGGTGGAGGATTGCGCGATCGCACTAGCGTCCAACAAGTATTCAATCTGGGCATACAGTGGGCAATTCTCGGCACTATCGCCGTAGAACAACCTCAGTTAGTGCAAGAACTCTGCCAAGAATTTCCCGAACAGATTATTATCGGTATTGATGCCCGTAATGGCCGAGTAGCAACTCGCGGCTGGTTAGAAACCTCGGAAGTTTTAGCAACTCAACTGGCTGTACAAATGCAAGAATTGGGCGCCGCCGCCATAATTTACACAGATATCCACCGGGATGGTACACTTACAGGCCCCAATTTAGAAGCTTTGCGAGAACTTGCAGCAGCAATTTCCATCCCGATAATTGCTTCTGGCGGGGTAAGTTCTGTCACCGACTTGTTGAGTTTGTTGACGTTAGAACCTCAAGGCGTGACTGGCGTGATTGTCGGACGTGCGTTGTATACTGGGGATATTTTACTCAAAGAAGCATTACGAGCGATCGGGCCTGGGCGGATTCAAGATATTCCACCGAATTTAGGTTTTTCTACTTTTGCTTGACATTTTCTGTCTTTGGTGACACACTCCACACACTGACCTGAGTACAGGTACAGTGTGGGCTTCTCAACCAATCCGGCTATTGCTTAGGAGGCGTTGAGCTTTAAGAACCGCGTGACCATCGGCTCTATTCAAAATAATTAAAGTCAGTGAAGGAGTTGCCCCCTCCACTGCTCTCCAAAACGGAACGTGATAGTTTCCCATCATTCCGCTCCTCAGTAAAACGGCTGTTGTCATCAGTACGTCATTACCAACATATTGTTTTTCCCAGGCTGAAAAGTCTGGTTCTTACAGGTGGCTTAGGTTTAGCAATATTTCAGCTACATTTGTTACCGAGACTACCGTCAGAGGCAGTCTTTTTGTCGTGGCAATGTCGATGGAGTAGTTGCCAATTATTATATGAGTCCTTTCCACCTTTCGATTTAGGGATGGTATGGTCAACTTCTATCGAATCTCCATCTTTGAAGTAGTTATCACAGTGAGCGCATTTCCCTTTTTGCCGCTTAAGTAGAGTGTCTATTCGCAGATTAAACAAGCTACGGGACTATGCAGCAACAAAGGATAAAACAGTCACACAGATAGTTGAGGACTGGGTTGATAGATTGCCAAAGACAGAAATTGTTCAAAACAATGCTGACCTATAAACTGTTAAGCAATGAGGCTTAAATTGCTCACAGGTCGCATTGTTTTTAACCGCCTTATATCTCGCCACTGTTCGCGGAGCGTTCCCGCAGGGTACGGAGTACCGTTACAGTGGGAGGCTTACGGCGTAACAGCTAAGTTCGCAAATGTAGTCTATTTGTAGAGAGGAGTTGTGTTCGGCGTTGCTGATTAAATGTATAAATCTTGGTGTAGAGACATTGCAATGCAACGTCTTTATAAAGGTTTTGCAATCACGCAAAATCATTTTCATCCCTGCATTCAGCAACGCTTGGCTGCTAAACTAAGAGAATTAAATCTTAACCCCGATCAGTTAGTTTAATTATTTTGGCAACTACCTTTAGATAGATAGGGTAAACACTACGCAATTTCTCATTAGAAATCCCTTGCTAGTAAGGAAAAAATCTACACCGCATATTTAATTTATTTTGTCAATATGTAATCCCCAGCATTGCCTAGTAAATCAGCAAGGCCTTCTGTAGACTGAATCTATATTCATGCTTTCAGTAGATGCAGTTATGACTTTGCAAATGCAATAATATAGATGTTCTCAAATAATAAATAGTTACTGTTGTTCAGATAAAAAATCATATTTTATCAGGTTCTAGTAACTTTGGTTTTTAGACTAATTGTTTGATGTTTTGAGAAGGTAGCACAATGAATAAAATCCTAAAACGCGCACTTCTACCCAGCCTGATGGCTGCAAGTTTAGCTGGTGTCACCTTAGTTCCCGCCAAACCCGCTGCTGCTGATGACCAAGTACTAAGAGATGTAGGTATTGGGGCTGTTACCAATGTTGTAACCGGAGCTGTTAGGGGAAATGGTAATGTATTAGGCAATGCTGCTAAGGGTGGTGTGACTGGTGCAGCCGTCAATGGTGCAAATGGTCTGAGAAACACTCGCAATCGCCGTCACCGGAACATTGGTCAAGATGTCGGAGTCGGTGCGGGGACTAGCGCAGTAACTGGCGTAGTTACTGGCGATGGCAGAGATACCCTTGGTAATGCTGTTGATGGTGCGGCTGTAGGTGCAGCAATCCATTTATTAACCAATGGTAAATAATTCGTAAATTCATTCATCAGCTGAAATATTTTCCAACGATTAACGAACTTATCCCTCCCTAATTCCTCTGCTTCCTAAAAGGAGCAAACCTAACCTCGCTTTCTAGTAGGAAAGCGAGGTTAGGTTAGGTTAGATTTATTTGAGATATATGCCACCGTCAGGATCGGATGACTTAGACTTAATAGTAAGCTCTAGCCCTTCAACGCCTTTCTAAAGTTGCGACGATAAGATTGATTTGTAATAAACAAAGCTGGCCATAGCAAAGCTAAACCAATCCGATTGGTCAAAGTTGGATTAAAATTAGTCCGTCCAAAGCCATTCCAAAACTTCCAAGCGCCGCCTCCGTAAACCGCTATCAAACCAATAAAAATTAAGGTACTCATTCCCATCAACTCCGTTCGTAACTGACAGAATTTAAGTTAAGTTTTACCACACGAGGTAATCACCTCATAAGCAACACCGAGAAGGTATGACAAAAATCCCCAGTTTTTGATATCTAAGTCAGTTAAACACACATTCTCTTATTCCAGTGTAGAGTAGCCTTATGGATTGCAGCCAGTTATTAGCGGTGGCAAGCTAGTAAAAGAATGCAAAAGCCTTATTTTTGAGGTGTTTTGGCAACACATTTTGCTTGTATAACAATTAAGCCCTTAGTTTTTAAGACAGAACATCTCTGTAAAATGGCTAAGAAAGCAGGATTAGTTCCTTGCTGTAGCTTTAATGAAATATTTTTTTTATCGATAGCCACTGGATAAAACAAGTATTTATGGCGACACATTCAAATGTAAATGCTGATCCTCTAGTACAATAAAGTCTATAGTATATTAAACTAGAAAGTTCTGTGGCGCATTATCATTATACTTCATCTACCCAATAAAGATAATATCTTTCACTATCCACCCAGCCTCTCTGAAAATATTTTATCGGAACAATTTTCAAATTATTGCGGTTGACATTCAGTTTTTTATTTAAAATCAGCAAAACTTTCTTTCGCTCATCTTGATTTTCAAGTAGAGAATTAATCTGGCTTAATATCTCAGCTTGTTCCACTTCTTGACGACCTTTTTTAAATAAAGTAAAGCTTCCCATTTTTTCCACCTCTGGATAGTAAAACTTTCGATTGAGATAACCCGATAAAGGAGCCATATTCGCATCTCGACTGGCAACAATAAACTCATTATCTAATCCAGATTTGTGAATATATTGGGCTGTTTCGCGACTAGCAGAAAATGGTATAACTAAATCTCTTGAAAAACTATAAATTCCTCCCCCAAACTGGACATAAAGAATGAGCATCAAAGCGATATAATGCCATTTGTGAATAAATGTAATTGAACGTGGAAGAATAGAAATTTTATTAAGTAAAACTATAGACTTTTGATAATAACTTCCCAGCCATAAAGCCGCTATTAAAACTAAATAGAAATGTCCAAAATGCCGTGGCATACCTATAAATCTCAAGTATGTAAAGGCAAATAATATACAATTGCCTATCATGTAGAAAAATAAAATAACTGGCTTTTCAGATAATTTTATTAAAGTTAAAACTACAATAAACAAAGCAATTGTCGCACAAACAATTAAATCCAGCCATCTTTTATGTGCAGGAATAATTAATAAATAACTACCAAATACTCTGCCGACGCTTCTCAACAGATGACGGATATCTAATTCTATTAGCCAACCATTATTTAACCCACCGTGAAGATAACTATCTGTCGGAGGAGTAATAATATAAATCGATAAAATAAAAGATAATGTGATAATTAAAATACTTAAAAATAAGTCGTACTTTTGGGTTTGACTAAAATACTGCTGCCGATGTTCACGATCAAAACAAAATTCAGCCAGCAAAGTTAATAATAAAGAAAATGATACTAGTAAACCATAAGCACTACTATTTGCTAGTAAACCCAATAAAATTGCCAAATAAGCATAAGTTATTTTCCTAGATGCAAAAACTGTACAGAATGCAAAAACAAATAACATACTAAAGGCATAGTTTCGAGAAATTAAAAGATATTCGTAAAAAGGAAAGAACCCAAAGGAAAATAGAAATTTTTGTTGATAGTTAAAAGGGCTATACAGGCAAAAAAGTGTAACTGAAACAACAGTAATTGCCAAATGGAAGATTTGCATAATAATAGGATCATCGACTATTTTTCTCAGAATTGCCAGAGAAAAATACCATAGAACAGGATGACCTTCATAATGAATATTTGCAATTAAATCCCCCAAAGAGCTACTATCTCTGACAATCAGCCACGGATTTAGTTCATCTCGCCACATGGAATGGTTAAGAATACCTATTAAACCAAGAAAAGAAAAAAGAATGATAATAAACCAAGGAGAATTAAAAGGTAATTTTGAAGTATATTTGCTAATTTTCTTGCTTAACATTGTTAGTTCAGAATCCAATTTATTTGGATCATCAAGATTGCTGTAAATGCTATCATCATCAGATATTCTTCTGATTCTTTAACTATTCAGACAGATGAATTCTGACTTCGGAATTATTACTCATTTTTACTTATAACTTTCTGGTATACCGACTGGTGATAAACCTGCGATCGCTCTTAAGTTTTGGCAACGAATCAACTCAGTAAAATTGAAACTGGAACGCCCTTCAATTTTGGCTACCGCTTCAATTGCAGATAAAAGATGCTGTGCTGCTTCAGCTTCTGAATAACCACGCCGCTGTGCTATTTTAATTGCGGCGGCATCGGCATTTAACTCTGACTCTTGAGATTTATTAGTGCGCCAGATCCGAAAAGCAGCGATCGCACTTAATCCCCCAGCTACGGCTACACCCACTACATCTGACTGTGCTGCTTCCAAGAATCCGCCTAACAGCCCGGCCAACACCACACCTTGATAAATGTCGGGTTTAAACCACTTCACCCCAGTTAACCAGCTAACCATCTGTAACAGCAGCAAGTCTCGTTGCGGCTTTGTCAAGCGACGCCACAAATCAAAATTAATATATATCGGTCGCGCTTGGTTCCAGGGTTGGGGAAAGGAGGCGCCAATCACTTTTGCTTGCTCTGGCTTACTAACGATTTTTGTCGTCATCCGACCAGAAGCAGGCATCACATCTAACAAACGGCGAATTTCAACATTTGGCTCCATAAATTTAATTATTAGTCATAATGTGCATACTAACTAGGGGTTTAAAAAATAAACTTTTCGTGTTAACCTTTGATTTGTGAGATGCTCTGGCAGCCTTGAATAAATTCAGATCAAGCCATAAGAATATTGATTCAGCAGTTTGATAGTGTGGCGGGATTTTATAATATTCGTTTGCCGCCAAATTCAAAACCTCAAAGTTTTGGATCGCCATTAAGATTATATTTGTAACTACATGGATGCTTTTGCTCCTTTCCAGCCTGAATGGACGAATCAGGCAACACACGCTTATGAGTTTTGCTGTCCTAACTGCCACTCAAGTAGCCTAGAAGCTGAAAAAGTTTGGCTAAATCGGCGATCGCCTGTACTTACAGAAGACCGTCGTCGCAAATGGCAAGAGTTCTACTACTGTCACTGTGGTTCTGTGTGGTGGGCTTGGAGTAGCGATCGCCCCCCAAAAGATATATCCAATCAGCCAGATTACAATCCTACATAGCTAATTTTTTTCTAAACAAAACCCCACTTTTAGGTGGGGTTTTGTTTATCTAATTCTGAGCTTTATATTTCATCCCCGATTTTAGAAGGAGAAAGTAGTACGCAGGGTACCTACGTATTCAGTGTCATTAGCGTCGTTGTGTTCTGGATTGAAGATTACCAACAAACCAGGTGTTACCAGAATATTATCGGAAATCTTGTACTTGTAAAGACCCTCTAAGTGATAAGAAGTACTGTCGTCGAAGGTAGTATTGCCAGCAACATTTTTGATGCTACCACCAGTAACTTTGGGTGATTGACCAAAGATAATACCTAAAACGTTGCCTTCGCCACCAAAGTCTTTCAAAGCAAGCGCTCCAGCCCAGTACCAAATATCTGCGTCTGCACCCGCATTAGCACCAGTAATAGCATCAGCAGTTGTATAACCTCCCCAACCACTAATAGCCAACTTAGAACTAAATTGGAAGCTAGCTTCTACACCGTAGTTGTTGGATTCGGTACGAGTGTTAGCCCCAAAAGGAGTGTTGGCAAAAATACTACCTGTACCTTGGAAAAGGCTATTGGCAGCACCATCACTTTGATAAGTGCGAGCGTAAGTTAAACCAATATTAAAGGCTTTGGTGGGTTGGAAAGATAACTGACCAAAGATGGCATTATCACCATTCAACAGCCCATTATTAAGGGTGGGGTCGTTAGCAGTCCTAGCTAGATAAGCACCACTCAAGCTGATGGCGCCTTTAGGATTGAAGGTAACAGTTACACCAGAGCCACCTTGACCTTGGCGATATATGGGGCTGAAACGTCCATAGCGTGAGAGCGCACCTTTACCAGAGCTTGCAAAGTCAGAGTTGAAGTTATTAACGTTTTCGTATAACTCACCACCAGTAGCATCAACTTTTACACGCACTGCGTCAGTCAAATTGAAAGCATAGTTGATTTTATCGATTACAACAGAGTTGCCGTTGTCTCCATCAAAACCCAAGCGGCTCATGTTGGTACCAGTACCAGTACCTAATGCATCATTACCACGATTGGAGATGGTGTTATTAGCATTCAGCCGGATTTGCAACTGGTCTTTACCAGTGAAACTGCTGTATAAGTTTAAACGAACGCGATCGCTAAAAGTAGTATTAGAATTTAAGTCTTGAGTAGGATCGCCACCACGAGCGGCTCTAGTGTCACCAAAAACATCAGATACGGCGAAAATTGCTTCTCCAACCAACTTGGTGGTAGTGGAGAACTGATTAGCTTCCAATTCAGAAGTGCGGGCTTCTAGTCCATCAACACGGCCGCGCAGAGTTGCTAATTCAGCAGAATATTCTTCTTGTAAGCGCTGTAAAGTAGCTAAATCTTGTTTGCTAACCAAATCGGCAGTAGCTGTAGCAATCAGTTCATTAACCCGATCTAAACAGGCATTCAAACCTGCGGCAAATTCATAACGAGTTAAAGCACGATTCCCACGATAGGTACTGTTAGGATAACCTGCAATACAGCCATAGCGCTCAACTAGAGATTGTAAAGCTTGGAATGCCCAATCTGTAGGCTGTACATCCGAAAACTGAGAAACTGATGTTACCTGACTCATGTCGTTAGACTCTTGAGCTTCAGATAACTGCCCAACATTTGTTACCTGTTCGTTGACTTCAGCAGCTAAGGCACTATTAGCAATGAAAAATGTCGCAGCTAATACAACCGGACTAACCTTAAAGAGATTCCAGAATCGTTTTGTCATGTTTTTATTCTCACTCACACCTACAATAATCCAGTCATGATAAAATGCTTTAAACACTTCTCTTTCGTGGATTTCACACACAATCACAGCCCCGATTATACCTTTATCTTGTGATTATTACAAGCAAGTTCAGTTAGCATACTGCTGAACTATAATTTTTAATTAATTTATTTGGGAAGCGCAAAATAATGCGGCGTTTGTGACGTAAAACTGTTCCTTCTTTCTCTAACTGCTGTAGGAGTCGGGTAATTGTTACTCGCGTAGTATTTAACACTTCAGCAATATCTTGATGGGTAACATTGAGATCGATTAACTTGCCCTTATCTACGTCACGTCCAAATTTTTCACTTAACCAGACTAAAAATTGCCATAAACGTAGCGAAATTGGTTTTCGATGCACAATGCTTAGTAGATCCTCTGCCTGTTGAATGTGAGACAACAAAGCATTAATATCTTGATGCCACAAATGAGGTGGCACAATGCTTACTTCTACGCCTGTGAGACATTCAATCTGGTAAGGCTTCACCTTAGACAAAGGATAGCCAATCAGATCACCTAGTCCCCAATAACCGAGAGTGATGAATGTTCCATCTTCACTCCACGTTAAGGTACGAACTGCACCATGCTCAATGCGCCAAAGTACGTCATTTTGAAGTGGAATTACTTCCCGACGGGTAAATATATGATGGGGTAATTGTCCGCTAAAAGCAGAGCTATTTGACACGGCAGAAGAGTTTGAAGTAGGACTTTCTGATGGCAACAACTTCTGATTTAAGGTATCTATTCGGTGAGATAGACCCGAAATTTTTTAGTTGTTTATCCGTTACTTTAATTGTGCAAGTTTAAGAATAGGTAAGCTTTTAGTAAAATATTTAGTTAACTTATTTTTAATTATTTAGTATTTTCTGAAGACTAAGTAAGTATGTAGGCGCAGATAATTGTGAAGATTAGGGTGAAATGGCGCTTACTAAATCGCTGGATTTAGATCCCCGACTTCTTGTAGACTCCCTTAGAGTGGCTTCCCAGAGGGTAGAAGTCGGGGATCTGGGCAGCACGTCAATTAAGAGCGTTGACCGGTGACAATATATGCTACCCTTTGACCGATATTAGTAGCATGATCCGCCATGCGTTCCAGACAACGAATTGCCAGTGCTAGCAATATAATTGGCTCGACTACACCAGGCACATCCCGTTGTTGGGCTAAAGTCTCATAAACGCGATCGTAGGCATCGTCAACAGTATCATCTAGGTGCTTTAAACGGCGTCCACCAGCTTCATCGAAATCTCCCAAAGCCCTTAAGCTAGTTGCTAGCATCGCCTGCGCGTGAAGGGACATAGCTTCAATTTCTGGCATTGACGTATGAGGCGCATAAGGAAAAATTTTAATCGCAATCTCAGCTAAATCCTCAGCATAATCGCCAATGCGCTCTAAGTCTCGCACCAACTGCATAAAGGCACTTAAACAGCGCAAATCTTGAGGTGTAGGCGCTTGCAGCGTCATAATTGCCGTACAGTCTGATTCGATTTGACGATAAAAGCGATCGATCTTTTTATCTAATCGGGGGAGTTCTTCAGCTGCTGTTAAGTTACGAGCAAATAACGCTTGGTGGCTGAGGCGAAATGATTGTTCTACCAAGGCACCCATGCGTAATACATCCCGTTCTAAGCGCCTAATAGCGCGTGCGAGTTGTGGTCTTTGAGGATTGGGAGTATAATCGACGGCTTTCACACTTGTTTTCTCAAAGGTGAAGATATTACTAACTATAGTCTTGGCTTAGGGAGTTTGCCATAACTTCAGGAAATTGGAGTTGCATCCACGCACCGCCAGTTTCTGGATGGTTCATGGCTTTGATTGAACCAGCGTGGGCGATCAGAATTTGCTCAACGATCGCTAATCCTAACCCATTACCAACGATCGCCCCTATGGAGTTACTATCTTGGGGGGAATGGGTTCGCGCTTTATCTCCTCGATAAAATCGCTCAAAAACGTGGGGTAAATCTGCCTCAGAAAACCCGACTCCAGAATCAATAAGATTTATTTCCAGGATTGAGGAAGCAGGATCGTTATCCTTTGTTGATAAGATTTTCGCTTCAACATGAATACTTGTACCAGGAGGACTGTACTTAATACTATTGTCTAGCAAATTCAGAAAAACCTGGTAAATCCGGGCTTTATCTCCCTTAATCCAAAGATTTTCGGGGCCAGAATAAGAAAAAGACAGATGTTGGCGCCCTGCCAAGGGTTCTAGTGTTTCCCAAACAGATGTAATTAGCGATCGCAATTCTACAGCTTTGGTTTGCAATTGCATATTTGGGTTTGCTTCCATTTGGGTAAGTTCTAACCAGCTTTGCACCAAGTTAATCAGTCGGTCAACTTCTTGCATGAGGCGGTTAACCCAGCGATTTAAAGGCGGTTCTAAACGATTTTGTAAAGTTTCTACAACTAAGCGAATCGAAGTTAGCGGCGTTCTGAGTTCGTGTGCTAGATCAGAAAAAGAGCGATCGCGTACTTGATTTATATCTAATAGGGGTTGACGATTTTCTAAAAATACTCCCACTTGTCCATTAGGTAAAGGCAAGCTAGAAGCCCGCAAAGCCAGAGATTTTATTGTTGCCATCTCTGCCGGATCATCACAAGATGGATGAAATATCCATTCTCCCATCTGTGGTTTTTGCCAATCACGAGTTTGCTCAATTAAATGGTCGAGTTCATAAGACCTTACCAACTCCAGTAATAAGCGCACTTGTTTTGGTTGCCACCTTTGCAGATACAAAATTTCCTGCGCCTGTCGATTACACCACAGCAGTTGATTTTCCTCATCTACCTGCAAATATCCCACTGGTGCAAAATCTAGTAGGTCTTGGTAAGTTTGCAACGACTGCTGTAAATCTTGCCGGTGCTGTTTCACCATCGCTATTTCCTGCCGCAACCCAGGAATCAGCATCAGTCCCATCTTGTCAGAATGGGAGGTTAACGGTCGGAGTAAGCGCCCCAGGTAGCGGTTAAGTTGAACCTGTTGCCAAATCCAAAACCCAATGCCTACCGCTAAACCCAGAAAAAATCCCAATAAAAGCATTTGAGTTGTTAGTTTTTTGGTGACTACTAAAAACTAACAACTATCGAAACTAATTATCCAAACCTATAGCCAAAACCTCTTACAGTCACAATATATTCGGGATGACTAGGGTCTTGCTCTAATTTTTCGCGCAACCACCGAATGTGAACGTCTACGGTTTTACTATCGCCGACGAAATCCGGCCCCCAAACCTGATCGAGCAATTGTTCCCGTGACCATACCCTACGGGCGTAACTCATAAAGAGTTCCAGCAACCGGAACTCTTTGGGGGAAAGACCCACTTCTTGACCACGAACCAGCACGCGACATTCTTGGGGATTCAAGGTGACATCCTTGAATTTTAATACTGGTATTTGTGGTAAATTACTTAGGCGTTGGCGGCGGAGTAAAGCGCGACAACGAGCCACTAACTCGCGCATACTAAAGGGTTTGGTCAGGTAGTCATCTGCACCCACCTCTAACCCCAAAACACGGTCAGTTTCACTACCCTTAGCACTGAGCATTAAAATAGGTACTGGGTTGCCTTGATGACGCAGCAAACGGCAAATATCTAGCCCATTGATTTGCGGCAGCATCAAATCAAGAATGATCAGATCAAAGGGAAGTTCCCCTGAATTGGTTTCAAAACTTTTGAGATATTCTATAGCAGACCGCCCATCGGGGGCAGTTATCACCCCGTAACCTTCTTCTTCCAGAGCTACAGCTAGCATTTCCTGGATTAATTCTTCATCTTCTACTACTAGAATACGGCTGGTTTGTCCAATGTCCGTTCTAGCAGAATATTTGGTCGATTCACTGGTATACATTGATCTCACAAAAGTCTAGGACTGTGCTTGTATCAATTAGGATGATTAAGTCTATTATCTCGCCTTAGTGCAACCGCGCTTCTACTAGGGTTAATTCTTTTAGATTTTCTTTACAAAAATTAACATATACCACAGCAGTCTCGTAAATCATAAATCACTGTGGCTGCAAGCTTCTCATAGTTTTTTAATTAAGGACTTTGAATTTTCGATTCTGTCTTCACAAGATGAAAAAACATTATTGCATCAAAGATGATCTTGACAAGAGGAGATTAGGTTAGGTATATTTATTTTAGTACAAAAATACTATTAAATCTCAAAAGGAAAACTATACCTGAAAAACAGAAGGACATATATGTGGAAAATTCGTACCCACCTAAGTGTCATCTGTCGGTCATTTCAGTATTTACACTGGGTTAAAATGTTGATTCAAAGGCTACTCTGATGTCTGCATAGGGTAGTCATTGGTATGGCTTGCTACCCAATAAATCATTTGCCTATTGAAGGGAGTTGGAAGATGACTACAGTTGGAGTCAAAGACAGCAAACAACAACTAATGCAAGCATTTCAACAAATTATTATCCAAAGAAAAAAGCTGGAATCTAAAATAGCAACCAAACAAGAGGAAGCAGAAAAGGCAAAAAGTCAAGGAATTCTGCAAGCAGCTTCTGCATATACCGTTGATAGTATTGTCAAAGGTTTAGCTGATTTACAATTGGAGTTTGGCAGTATTCTCAATGGATTATCTGAAAAACTAGCTCAAGAAAATTCCAAGTTAGATGAATTGAACCGAGCTATAGAAATTGAAACTCAACGCCTACAAGAGCTTCAAGAAATTAGAGTTGTAGCAGATACTCTAGACATTTTAAGTCAAGAACACCAAGAAAAATTAAGAACACTCGAACAAGACACTATCAGCAAAAGGGAAGCACTAGAGAAAGAAATTACAATCAGGGGGAAAGAATGGCAAAAAGAGCAAGCAGAGTATGAAGAAAAACTCCAAGCATATAATGATTTATTAGCCAAAGATCGCCAGCAAGAACAAGAAGAATCTCTGTATAAGTTAGAAACTACTCGTAAACTCAATACAGATAGTTACGAAGGGATAAAGCGCCAACAACAAAGGGAGATACAAGAAAATTCTCAAAAGAAAGAGAAAGATTGGGCAGAACGAGAAAAGATATTTGCTAAACGCCAACCACTCTTTGCAGATTATGAACACAAAGTAACTACATTTCCTAACGAACTGGAAGAAGCCGTTAAGAAAGCTAGAGAAGAAGCAATTAAAGAAACAAGCCAAAAAGCTAAAGTAGAGGCTGATTTATTTGAAAGAGAATGGGAATCTAACAAACAGAGTTATGAACAAAAAATTCAATCTCTGGAAGAAATAATTAAGAAACAGTCCGAGCAAATAGAAGGCATTTCTGCTCAATTGCAAACTGCATTAAAACAAGCACAAGACTTAGCTATGAGGGCTTTTGGTAGTTCTAATCCTAAATAGTTGTGAGTTAGTAGGTAGCATCTTAATCATTTTGAATTCCTGAAGAGGAGGTTTGTTGTGGTGGTAAAAAAACCGACTGATAAGAATACTAAATTTGAAATTATTCAGGCGTATGAGGAGTTAGCAAAAGAAAGAGCAGCACTGAAATCAGAACTAGACCAAGTGGCCAAAGAAAACCAGTCTGGAACTAAAGAACAGCCTAAATTAGAACAAAAAACAGCTATTAATCAGCTTTCTAGTGTCCAACAAAAGATGAACAATACAATTGAAAGCTTGGCAAAGATTCAGTTAGGTTTTGGCAGTGCTGCTAATGAATTATCGGAACAGCTAACCACAAAAGCCTCTAAGTTGGAAAACATAAAGCAAACTTTAGAAGAAGAAATCCAACAATTAACACAGTTGCACAATTTAGAAGTTTCTGATGATATCCTGGATACTCTCATCCAAGCCTATGAAGATAATACTAAAGCTTATCAGGAAGAATATAGCCGACGTTCTGAAGTGTTATTCCAAGAAATACTAGAGCAAAGGAATACTTGGGGAAAAGAACAGGAGGAACAGCAACGGGCGATAAAAGAACGGAATGAAAACTTGAATAAAACTCGGCAACGTGATGCAGCAGAGTACAAGTATAATTTAGAACTCCAGCGACAACTGCAAAATGACGAATACGAGCAAGAGCAGAAAGCGCTACATAAGCAATTGGAAGAATTACTACAAGAAACAGAAAAGCAGTGGGCTGAACGCGAGAAAGCAATTTCTGAGAGAGAGAAACAATTTGAAGAGTTAAAAGCCAAGGTAGAGGCTTTTCCGAAAGATAAAGAAGCAGCTATCAAAAAAGCTACAGAAGAAGGCAAAGGCATCGCCTACTACCAAGCTAAAGTAAAATCAGATTTATATTCTAAGGAAGTGGAAGGGCAAAAGCGTTTCTATGAACAAAGACTGCAATCTCTAGAACAAACTATTACTAATCAAGAGACGCGGATTCAAAATCTTTCTAAACAACTTGAATCCGCTCTCAAACAAGTTCAGGATTTGGCAGTTAAAGCTATTGAAGGTAATTCAAATGTTAATTCATATCAGGCAATTAAAGAAATAGCTTTAGAACAGGCAAAGACTCAAGCAAAAAATAAATAAGCTAATTTATTTTTGATGAAAATTGCAGAGACTTAATTGAATTTAAGTCTCTACAAGTAACTCTAATGCTTTTTATTCGGTTTTCTTTGGTTTTTTGAGGTCTGGGGGAGGTTGTATTTTCTTCTTTTTTGTTGGGCTAGCCTGCGTTTGCTTCAATGCTTTGTTGGAATTTTGTTCTTGACTAGACATAATACTAAGTTTTAATATCTATATTACTGGTATTCTTGATTACATAAGTATATCACAGAGAATTTAAGTTTAACTAAAACTAGTTAGTAAATAATATTACCTCTGTAGGAATCTTCGCTTTTAACGGGATAAATAAAAATCTTAATAGGTATCTGGTGAAAAAGAGACGTAGCAGTGCTAAGTCTCTACAAGAGTTCTGGATAATCTATATTTAATTTATGGAGATGTTTAACAGCGGGGGTGCGATCGCCTCAGCTACCTACAATAGATTGAACTTCTATCAGTGGTTGAATCTCTGTTGCAACTTGAGCCTCAACAATAGATGTATAAATTGGAATATCAGCTTGTATAGCTTCAAAGCTCACAACTAAAGAGTATGGAACGCTAGCTTCTGGATCGTTATTCCAACCTTCATGTCCAACTACCGCAATAGAAAATGCCTCTGTAAGTTCAAATGAATTTACAACTGTCCAATCCTTCTGAAGGGTTCCTGCACTTCTAGAAACACCCTCAATCTTTCCGTGGTTTTTTGATCTTTTCCCAACAGTCCATTTGAAACCTTTATCTCCCCTTTCAGCATCTTCTGGAGCATCATACTCTTTTAAAATTCTTTCTAGAAACCTCTCTGGATCTTCACCTTTCTTACTACATTCCCAATCTAGCCAAGTTGAAAGATATTTTCGGCGATTTCTACGGGTTCGACGTGGTTGTGCTTTGTATGACAAAGTAACTTCTAGCAGAATCTCCAGCAATTCGCCTTGAGAACGTAGTTGTTCTGGAAGTTTTACTTGGTAAACATGAGCTTGTTTAGCGACAATACGGCGTTCTCCTGTTGTCATCAGAGTGATGCGATTGGGAGCATTACCCAACGCACGATCAACATTAGGAAGACCATAACCAATTTGACGGATAACATGCAGTTTATTAACATCATCCGCACTTGTCCATTCTGGCCATCTTGCTGATTGCACTATTAATGCACGGTAAAGAAGGCAACTTTCATTAGGTAACTCAGCAGCAAGACGCGCAGCAATATGGCTTACTTTTGGCGCTGCAAATGATGTTCCTACATTGTCAGCAGCAAGTGCAGGCCCACCATTCAATGTTGAACGCACTAATTCAGGACAAACATTTTGAGGATATGTAATGTTAGGTGGTGTACCTTCGTCTATAACAAAATCCCCGCCATATTCAACTACTTCTGGCTTAATCGTCTTCCAAATTCCTAATCCAGAGCATGAAAAGGCTGAAGGCTTATCCTTCTGTGAGATAGAAGAATAGGGAAATTGATGGTAATAACTTAGAGCAATTGAACCAACTGTTAAAGCTTGAAAGCTTTGTGCAGGATTAGCAATTCTACATGAATCCTCCAACAGATAATCTGGATATGGTCGATTGGCTGCTAGATGTTCTTTCACAGATAATCTTGTAAAGCCTATTTTTCTGCCTTCTGAAGGTAAATTACCAGCTGCAACAATAAAGAGGATATCCTTTGTCCATGTCAAATTATCAATTGTTGCTGCCCAAGAACTCATATACTGGGTTCGGCAGGGAACAGATCCAGCAATACAATGATTAAAAATTCTTGTTTTTGTTTGCTCGTAGTAAATTTTTACAATTTCAGATAGAAAATTTGGGGGAAATAGCTGTTTAGGTAGTTCGCAGTTAGCATCTAGAACTCTTGCATTTTGAATCCAGCAAATAGATTTTTCCTTGCCACTACGAGGTATAGTCCTGGGGTAAAGAACCGCACCAGCTACTCTAGTTCCATGTCCACCGTTGCCATAATAGTCAGCAGCTGTATGAGTTTCTCCTGGAACCCAAGACCTTGAACTTTGTGAATCAATCGCTGCTTTTAAAAGAAAATGACTTTCTTGAATACCACTATCAATAACACATACATTAGGAGCATTTGATTCTGGTGGCTCTAGTTGAAAATCGATATTACCAACATCTGATAAAGTTTCAGACTTAACAAATTCAGTTATATCATCAGGTAAACTGACATCAAAAACATACGGGAAATTTAAAACTAAATCTTTTAATCCCTTACCAGAAATTTCAATTCTGCAAGAAAAGCTATCTGGTAGTTGAGCAGAATTAGGAATATGTCCATCAATAATATTGAAAATTTCTCCTTGATATCCTTGAACAAAATCTGTAAAATCATCTTCTCTTTCTAACTTGATATCATCCCATTGTTGGTATGTTGAATCACGTTTATTTATCCATTCACTAACTCGTCTAGTATATCTTTCATCAGTTTCGTTAGGCTTTTGTTCTGCTGGATAATCAGAAAATTGAGACTTAGTGCCTATACAGGAAATTCCCACATCTACTATAAAAATGTTATCGTCAGTGATTTGTTCCCATTCATTAAGCAATTCTGGTGATAAAATGTATTCTGGTCTTCTAGTTCCATTCAAAATTTCCCATATTTCCGCAATTTTATTACCACCTCGTTCTGCTTTAATAAATTGTTCTATCTTTGTTTGTAGTTTACTAAGTTCTGGATCATTGGCAGAAGCCCCAATAATATATCCATCTTCTAATTCAGCAATGACCTCAATACCATACTTTCTCAGATCCTCTACATCAAAAGCAATAGGATCTATCTTTAAAATGATAGGTTTAGATTTTTCAGGAAGTAGCGGCTTTCCTTCTTGCTCACGTTTTTCTTGAGTATCTTGCCAATCAAAGATTAAGGATTCAACTGAACCTTTAAGTTTACTTCCATGTCCCTGGCGATTTCCCAGATTAACAACTGTGATGGGATTCTTTTTTCCTCCTCCTGTTGGTGGTACAGCGCTTCCTTGTCTTGTCAACCTAAGCGTGATATGCGGAAAACCCTGAGAACTTTCAACCATTTATTTATCCAGACACCAAAATTTAATACTAGGAAATTTTGATTTCTGCGATCGCTTCTTCTAAGTGTTCTTGAATCACTAGCTCCTCTCGCTCAAGGATTGCTCTTTTAGCTGCATCTTGTGCAACCCTCACAGCTTGAGCGGCAGAAAAATCTCTCATCTGCTCAATGATCCTTGGCCAGTTGATAGATCCCACTTCAATTGCAGATAATGTTTCCTTTAGTATAAATTCTAGCTCTTGTTCTCCGGGTTTGGATACTGCGATCAAATCATCAAATCTTCTCCAAAGAGCAGTATCCAGAGATTTATTCAAATTCGTTGCTGCTACCAAAAGCCCAGAAGACGGTTGATATTCATCCAATATTTGCAAAAATGTATTTACTACTCGCTTAATTTCTCCTACTTCTTGAGAGTCTTCCCGTGTCTTAGCAATTGAGTCACATTCATCAAGAAACAATAAGCATGGACTTTTTGAGGCATCCTCAAATACAAGTCTTAAATTGCTGGCAGTTTCGCCTAAAAAAGACGACACCATTGCATCAAACCGAACTTTCAAAAGTGGTAAACCAGTATTCCAAGCTAAACGCTCTGCTCCTAGCGTCTTTCCACAGCCAGGAGGGCCATACAAAAGTATTTTTTGTCTGTAACGCAGTCCATGATGAGCAAGCCTATCTCTTGCTGCATACTCACGCTCAATTCGGCAGAAACGTTTCTCAACATTTTCCGGCAACACCATGTGATGTCGCAATTTATCCCTTGGTATGATAGTTACCAGAGGAAGATTAAATCGTTTACTGGTTGGTAATTCAGTTAAAGCCTGTAAATTTTCTGGTATTGAAGAAGTAGGTTTGCTTATGTTAGTAGGCTTCTCTTTCTGGCTTTTTTTAGTGATATTCTCTAACTGGTCAGCTAAGAGAGTATGCCCCTTAGTCCGTTCTTCCTCAATCACTAAATATGTCAGCTTGTCAATCGCCTCTTGATCTGAACTAGCGATCGCTCTAAAAAATCTCTTGAGAAGCTCTGCTTTCATACTGCCTCTCAGTATAAATAGTAATTTTGGAATAATTAGTACTATTGTACTACATAAGTATAGTGCGTTATAAATCATAACGCGATCAGCTTGTTTCTAATCATTATATTAATTTATATAACAAAAAATTATTCTTCTGCTTAGGAATTTACTATATCTAAACATAAGACATTGCTTTAAGGTCTATATCATCTTCCCCTTCAATCAATAACAAAGTCATCATATCTCCCTCAACAAACCCTGTTAATCTGAAATCAGACATAGCTTTTAGTTCCTCTATAAAAGCTTTCTCAGAATAGTATTTAAATATCATTTTAATTGCTTTATCTTTATCTAGATAATACTGATAGCTACTATCCTTTTGCATTAAATGTTCTACAATTTTTGTTATCCGGGCTAGAAGTACGTCTCTTTCCTCAGGAACTTCCTGCATAACTTCCTCCCAATTAGTAACTTATTACTTCAATTATAACTAATATTTATTTACATAAAAAAGGCGGGCCTTTCAGCCCACCCCATACTATTTTGAGAATATTCTGTTGCTATTAACCCAACAATTGTTTAGCCTTAGCTAATACATTATCAACGCTAAAGCCAAACTTCTCTAGACAAACATTGCCTGGAGCCGAAGCACCAAAGCGATCGATACTAACGCAATCGCCTTCAGTACCCACATATTTGTGCCAACCGAAACTGCTAGCAGCTTCTACAGACAAACGCTTGGTGACAGCTTTCGGCAGAATGGATTCTTTATAAGCCGCATCCTGTGCTTCAAACAGATTCCATGAAGGTAGGGAGACAACACGGACTTTCTTGCCTTCAGCCGTGAGTTTTTCGGCTGCGCCGACAGCGAGGCTCAGTTCTGAACCAGTTCCAATCAGGATGATATCAGGTGTACCTTGGCTATCCACCACGGTGTATCCACCCTTCGCCACGCCCTCAATCGATGTACCTGCTAAGTTCGGGACATTTTGACGGGTGAACGCCAAAAGAGACGGAGCGTTTTGCTTCGCCTTTTCGATCGCTATTTTATAAGCGCCAGAGGTTTCGTTACCGTCTGCGGGGCGAAACACCGTTAAATTAGGAATGGCTCGCAAGGAAGCCAGAGTTTCAATCGGTTGGTGCGTGGGGCCATCTTCACCTTGTCCAATGGAATCGTGAGTCATCACCCAAATCGTGCCAGCTTGGGAAAGGGCGGATAAGCGGATGGCAGCACGCATATAATCTGTGAAGATTAAGAAGGTAGCACCGTAGGGAATTAATCCCGAAGCGTGCAGCGCTATACCATTACAGATTGCGCCCATAGCATGTTCCCGCACACCAAAGTGGATGTTGGGGTTTTCGTAGTGCCCTTTTTGAAAGTCGCCTTTGCCCTTGACTTCGGTAAGGTTGGAGTGGGTTAAATCAGCCGAACCACCAATCAATTCAGGTAAAACCCCTGCCAGTTTGTTGAGGCAATTTTCTGAGTGTTTGCGGGTAGGCAGTCCTTTGTCTTCTGGGGTGTAGGTGGGTAGTACTTTATCCCAACCGTCAGGTAGTTTGCTGCTTATGTAGCGCTCAAAGTCAGCCGCTTCTTGGGCATACTTAGCTTTGTAGTCTGCAAAAGTCTTGTTCCATTCGTCTTCGTAACCTGCGCCACGTTCTACTGCTTTGCGGGTGTGGTTGAGGGCCTCTTCTGGGACTACGAAAGGCTCATATTCCCAACCCAAATTTTTCCGAGTCAATGCGATTTCGTCTCCGCCAAGGGCAGCACCGTGAACACCAGCGGTGTTTGCTTTATTGGGGGAACCGTAACCAATAATGGTTGTTACCTTAATGAAAGAAGGCTTATCGGTAACAGCTTTCGCTGCTTCAATTGCTTTGGCGATCGCTTCTAGGTCAGTGTTGCCGTCCTCGACGTGTTGGACGTGCCAACCGTAAGCTTCAAAGCGCTTGGAAACATCTTCGGTGAATGCCACATCTGTGGAACCGTCGATAGAAATGTGGTTGTCGTCGTACAGAGCGATGAGTTTGCCTAATCCCAAGTGTCCTGCAAAAGAACAAGCTTCACCAGAAATTCCTTCCATGTTGCAACCGTCACCTACAATCACGTAGGTGTAATGGTCAACAATCTTGGTATCGGGTTTGTTAAATTTAGCGGCCAGGTGCGCTTCGGCGATCGCTAAACCAACTCCATTGGCAATTCCTTGACCCAAGGGGCCAGTGGTGACTTCCACGCCTGGGGTCATGAAGTTTTCCGGGTGTCCGGGGGTTTTAGATTCCCATTGACGGAATTGCTTGATATCTTCAATGCTGACGCTATCGTAGCCTGTCAGGTACAGTAGGGCGTACTGCAACATCGAGCCATGACCGGCAGATAAGACAAAGCGATCGCGGTTAAACCATTTGGGATTCTTGGGATTAAACTTCAAAAAGCGATCCCAGAGTACAAAAGCCATCGGAGCCGCACCCATTGGTAGTCCTGGGTGTCCCGATTTGGCCTTTTCTACGGCATCAACAGCCAAGAAGCGGATCGAGTTAATAGCCAGTTCTTCGACGGACAATTCTTTGGCGGATTGGGTTGCAACAGTCATAATCTCTTGTTTTTAACGACGGGTTAGCACTCTTCGTAGCTTCTCTTGCTGGGGTTATTTTAGATTCCCCACAGTATCCTTATCATCCCACTCCCGCTTGTCGATGGACAAGCGGGATCTCCTGAGTTTCTGGTGATAAATCAAGCTGATAATTGGGTCATGCTGAACGCTTACTTTATATCGGAATGATATTTCTGATACTTTGGGTATGGGACATGGGGCATTGGGGAGCCAGCGCGGTCTTGGGGGTTTGCCCCATGAGCGACTGGCGTCATGGGGCAAACGAGCAGAGTCGGATCAAACTACTGAATTCTGCCTCCTGCCTCCTGCCTCCTGCCTCCTGCCTCCTGCCTCCTGACTTCTTTTAGACGTATTTTTTAAAGGCCAGTGTGACATTATGACCGCCAAATCCAAAAGAATTGGATATTGCCACCTCGACTTTTTGAGCGCGGCTAGAGTGAGGCACGTAATCTAAGTCACACTCTGGATCGGGATTTTCCAGATTGATTGTCGGTGGAATTTGGTCATTAGCGATCGCCAGTACTGTTGCCACTGCTTCAATACCTCCAGAACCGCCCAATAAATGACCTGTCATCGATTTGGTAGAGCTAATTGCCACCTTATAGGCGTGTTCTCCCAAGGCTTTTTTGATTGCTGAGGTTTCAGTTGAATCATTAGCTGGGGTGCTAGTGCCGTGGGCATTAATATAGCTAATCTCTTCGGGAGTTATTCCGGCATCCTTGAGGGCTAGTTCGATCGCTCTAGCGGCTCCGAGTCCACCGGGTACAGGGGAGGTGATATGGTAGGCGTCACAGGTCATACCATAGCCGATCATTTCGGCATAAATGTGAGCGCCGCGACTTAGGGCGTGTTGTAGTTCTTCTAGAATTAAAATTCCTGAACCTTCACCCAAGACAAATCCGTTGCGATCGCGGTCAAAAGGACGGCAAGCATGAGCCGGGTCATCATTGTTAAAAGAGAGTGCCTTGCAGGCGGCGAACCCAGCTATCGACAATGGTGTGACAGCTGACTCCGTTCCCCCGCAAATCATTGCCTGGGCATATCCCCCTTGAATGAGACGAAAAGCATCTCCAATGGCGTTGGAACCAGCAGCGCAGGCAGTTACAGGACAGGAGTTTGGCCCTTTAGCACCCGTGTGAATTGCCGTTAATCCTGCGGCCATATTGGCGATCATCATCGGGATCATGAATGGACTACAGCGATCGGGGCCACGGTTGAGGTAGATAGTTTGCTGGTCTTCTAATACCTTAATGCCACCAACGCCAGAACCGATCATCACACCTACCTGTTCTGCATTCAGGTCATTGATCACTAACTCCGCGTTAGATAGAGCCTGTTTTGCTGCCGCAACCCCAAATTGGGAAAATCGATCCATGCGCTTGGCCTCTTTGCGCTCCAAGTAATCATGCGGATCGAAGTTTTTCACTTCACCAGCAATCCGGCAATCATGGCGAGACGCATCAAATAATGTGATGTAGTCAATGCCATTGCGTCCACTCAATAATCCATTCCAATATTCTGTTGCTGTGTTACCTATAGGTGTAATCGCGCCAACACCAGTTACAACAACGCGTTTACGTGTATGATCTGTCATGATTCAGTTAAAAATGGCGAAAAAGTGAAAAGTTGGAGCGGAAAATGCGGTCTTGGGGTCTCCCCAAGAGGGGCAATTTTCCAAGAGAGCGCCGGCTTCCGGCGATCTGAACTTTTCAAGACGAAGCAGGCAAAAAATTTGAGGCTAGCGACTAGGTACTGGTGAGCCAGCGCGGTCTTAAAGGTTTCCTTTACGAACGACTGGCATCGGATTTCCTGACTTCAAGCGACTGGCGTTAACGTCAGCGTTAGCGACGTTAGGAGCGTCACGCGAAGGGTGGCCAGATATTAGAGAAAAATCTCCCCAATCCCAATCCCCAATCCCAATCCCCAGTTAAGCTGAGGCGGTAACTTTGTTATTGATGTAATCTACTGCGTCTTGAACCGATGTAATCTGCTCGGCAGCTTCGTCGGGAATTTCGATATCAAATTCTTCTTCCAAGGCCATCACCAACTCAACGGTATCCAGGGAATCTGCTCCCAGGTCTTCCATAAACTTGGCTTGTGGTGTGACTTTATCAGGGGATTCAATACTCAGTTGTTCGATGACGATTTTCTTGACCTTTTCAAAAAGTTCCACTTGGCTCATAAATAAAAGTCCTTAACCACTTGCTACGATCTGCTCTTTAGAGGAGACATTGTTTTGAGCATATACATCTTATCGTCAAGCGCGATCGCCCGCATACTTCCAAGGGTTTTTCTGCTAGAAAACCTCTCCCATTTCTAAAAAGAATCGGGTAAGTTTTCTCTTAACACTTGGGCAGTGGAGGAGATGACGCCATCGCCGATACCGTGTAAATGCTTTGGTTTTTCAATTATTGCTAAAATTTTTTACAATGTCTCGATCAGTATTTACAGCCTTGCTAGCAATAAGAATATGTGGATGCTGCAACCCTTTAACTGTCTAGGTTAAAGGGTCGCTAAACGTCAAACATCAGAACTTTGATGCTAACAAGGAATGATAAAACAGTTATTGTTTAGAGCGATCGCTCTAACCCAAACATACTTCTATGGTATCTCACACCCTGAAATACGCTTACTTCCCCGGTTGTGTTGCCCAAGGGGCCTGTCGGGAACTTTACCAGTCAACTCAAGCGCTTACCCAAGCACTAGGTATTGAACTGGTTGAACTTAAAAAAGCTGCTTGCTGTGGTTCTGGCACATTTAAAGAAGATTCGCAACTGCTAGAAGATACAGTTAACGCCAGAAATATTGCCCTAGCAGAAGAATTAAATCTGCCCTTACTTACCCATTGCAGCACTTGTCAAGGTGTTATCGGTCACGTCAACGAACATCTGAAAGAATGTAAGACTTCTAACCCTGTCTACATTGAACAGGTTAATGGCTTGCTGCACAAGGAAGGTTGTTCACCTTATCGCGGCAGTACTGACGTTAAACATCTTCTTTACGCTTTGGTGACAGATTACGGTTTAGAGGAAATTACCAAACGTGTCACCCGGAAGTTAACTGGATTAAAATGTGCGGCTTTTTATGGCTGTTATCTCCTCCGCGCCCAAAAATCCATGCCTGATGATGATCCCTTCCAACCGGAAGCGATGGAAAATATGTTTCGGGCGGTGGGTGCAACACCAATTTATTACCGAGGGCGGACACAATGTTGTGGTTGGCCACTTTCTAGTTATGCCACTACCCAATCTTTTAAGATGGCGGGGATGCATATTCAGGACGCTTTAGCATCTGGTGCTGACTGTATAGTTACGCCTTGTCCTCTGTGCCACTTAAATTTAGATTCGCGTCAGCCAGAGGTAGAAAAGGTGATTGAACAGAAGCTAGGTTTACCAGTGTTGCATTTACCCCAGTTGATTGCTTTAGCACTTGGGATTAGTCCCAAAGAATTGGGTTTAGAACGCCACATTGTTTCCACAAAGCCAGTGCTGGAAAAATTAGGATTTTAGTTTATTAGACCTCTTGCAAAAGTCTCCTAATACCCCACCCCGCCTGTGGCGTGGGGTTCTTTAAAAATAAATCGTCTGCAATTAACTCGTATGCGGAGAATGTGGGTTAAACAAATATTTGAGCAAGTGCAAAATATTTAAAGCAAGTTGTAGCATTATCAAGAAGGTTGCAATAAATTTCTATAAAATGCTGAACTGGAAAAAATCGCGATCGCAAATTCTGCTAATATATGCGCTATTGGGAGCGATCGCACTATTGATGCTCTTTCCTCTACTATGGCTAATTAGTACAGCCTTAAAATCGCCTACGGAAAATATTTTTCAGTCGCCGCCACAGTTGTTGCCCAGTCAACCTACACTAAATAACTTCTCTAGTGTGTGGAACTCTCTACCTTTTGGACAATACCTGTATAACAGTACTTTGGTGTCAGTGCTGACTGTCGGCTTAAATCTACTGTTTTGCGCTTTAGCTGCCTACCCATTGGCTAGATTGTCGTTTGTCGGGCGAGACTGGATTTTTGTAGCCATCGTCTCTACGATTATGATTCCCTTCCAAATCGTGATGATTCCCCTCTATATTTTGACAGTCCAGATGGGTTTAAGAAATACTTATTTAGGGATGATTTTTCCGAGTTTAGCTTCTGCCTTTGGTATTTTTCTGTTGCGTCAAGCTTTCATGAGTGTCCCCAAAGAGATAGAAGAAGCCGCCCGGATGGATGGCAGTTCGGAGTTAGGTTTGTGGTGGCATATTATGTTACCAGCAGTTCGCCCTGCACTGGTAACTTTAGCTATTTTCGTATTCATTGGTGCTTGGAGTGACTTTTTGTGGCCTTTAATTGTCATCCAAGACGAAAATTTATATACTCTTCCCTTGGGAGTCGCAAAGCTAGCAGGGACATTTTCTCTTGATTGGCGGTTGGTAGCTGCTGGCTCAGTGATTGCGATCGCCCCAGTATTATTACTATTTCTGTTTTTACAACGTTATATCGTACCCACGGAAACAGGTAGCGGCGTCAAGGGATAAAAATCTCTCTCCCAATGCCCCATTCCCCATTCCTCAATTCAATAAGCACCAGTCTTTTTAAATACCACCCAAATAGTTTTAATAATCAGACTCAGGTCATAAGTTACAGACCACTTGCGTTGATAATCTATATCCATCTTGACAATGGTTTCAAAGTCTATAATGCTGGAACGCCCATTAGCTTGCCATTCTCCGGTAATGCCTGGTTTGACTCGCAATCTATCCCAGTGGTGTAGATCGTAATGGTTGACTTCATCAGGAGTAGGTGGACGAGTACCAACTAAACTCATGTCCCCTAACAAAACATTCCAAAATTGAGGGAATTCATCCAAGCTAGTACACCGCAAAAATTTACCCACAGGAGTAATGCGAGGATCGTCAACAGATTTAAAGATGTGACCTTTAGCTTGGTTCTCAACCAAATGCTTGAATTTATCCGCATCGACGATCATGGAACGGAATTTCCAGATGCGGAAAGTTTTTCCGTTCAAACCACAGCGAATTTGGGAATAAAATATTGGACTTGGCTCATGAATAAAGGTAGCAATTGCTACAGGAATTGCTACCATAAAGGTAACAATCAGCCCTACAATAGCTCCAACAATGTCAATTAATCGTTTTCTCACGCTTAAAGTTGACGGGTGTGAAGGCTGTTGCAAACAATTAACTGAATAAAGATAAAGATTATTCACAAGGGCTAACTTATGTTCTAGTAGGATATTTTAAATTAGTAGTGTAGACATAGACATGATTTTTAGGCGATTTTTACTGCTGTTGTCGCTACCACTGAGTGTTAATGTACACAAATTTTAACCAATATAAAAACCAAAAACCCAAAATTTACAGAATCTTTCAATTAAAGCGATAGATTGTAAATCTACAGTATTTTCTCCATCTAATAAAAAAGATACTACTACGATACACATCCAAAAAATTACTTTCCTGGAGTACCAGTAGTACTTTGCAAAATTCCAAATGCTCATAACGTAAGCATTTGGAATTTTGAGTAGGATGATTATTTCTAGCGTAATATACTAGCCTCAATGATGAACCTCTAAGGCGAAATTCACCGTATATGGTTCCTCCAGTGATTGCTGATTACTAGCCTTGATCGCATCTAGATAGCGACGCAAAGACAACAATTGTTGGGAATTGGGACGATAAGTGAGACTCCCTTGTTTTTCAAAAAGTGGTGCTGTGGCGATCGCCTGATACTCAGGATTTTCTTGCGAACTCTGGGTAAGCCAAGTTGATTCTGTGACTGAAGGTATCAAACCCGAAGGCAGTTCACCTTCCAAAAAAGCCAGCAGCCGTTGCTGACAAGTGCGAGTATTGATCCCGCGACCCTCAAATAACTGGATAACTTCACCGAAAGATAAGGGCCGGTCTGGTAGCAGTCGCAACAATTCTGTAAACAAGAAATAATCAGTGTATTGTTGCCTGGGTATATCTAAAATCTGGGGATGTAGAGGTAGCATCGCCAAACCATAAGCAACCCGACTGCAATTAGGAGCGCCGTTTTCGCCGAGATATAAATCTTGAATAATCTTAGTGCTGGGGAGTTTTTGCCGTAACCAGCGGTTCACCGTCCCGATACAAGCCACTCCACCAGTCAGGATAGCTTGATTAATCGCTTCTGTGGGGATGCCACGAGCTACCAATAACTTGTTAAGTTCTCGGTTCAGGCGGCGGACAAAGGGAATAAATACCTGGCTTTCTAAGTCTCGTCGCTGCAAAACCCACCGCTGATCGGCTAATTCTAGGGTAAAAGAGTCTTGGTGTTGCAAAATCAGCTTTAGGGCTAGTGCCGCATCTAATACCGCCTGTCCCAGTAGAGAACTTTCTAGACGCTGCTGGAGACGAATTCGAGCGGTGATATCTGGTTCTCCGACTCTGGGTAGTTCTAATTCTTCCAACCCTAAAGTCTGCCAACGCATTTGGTCTAAACCAGGAATTGAGGGTTGCCATTGCCAAGGATTACTCGTGGTAGTTTTGCGTAGGCGTAGCCCGCCGCTGGCATCGCTTGGTGTTTCTCTGCGTGATTGCCGAGATTTAGGTGGCAATAGCAGCTGGCAGATAATATCTTGTTCAATTCCCTTGCCAGCATAAGCAAAACTATGGAGCATGAAATCATTGTATGTCAATTGCTGCAAGGATTCTGGTAGATTCACCAGCAACATTTCTGTGGCAGTTGTCCCAATGTTAATCACAAGGGTGTTGCCAACAATGGGGTGTTCGCTAGTTTTTACCGGATGATCGCCTTGAGCATCGCTTAATTTTACTTGCTCACCATTAGCAGCATCGAGTTCCGGGAGTAGACTAGCGATCGCTTCTTCGACAAAAAAGACTTGCTGCGGATGTTGGATAAGTTTGCTAGTGAGTAAAGCTTCCCGCACGTTAAAGCGGTATTGTTCCGACCAGCTAGATGGACAGGTGCAAATTACACCAGCAATATGATTGATAATCTGGGGAAAATTTTGTTCGCTGATTCCAACAGCGGCAGCCATTAAACTAGGGGTGGTACTTGTTTTTTCGGATTTGAGGGTTAATAGTAACTTAGAGAGCGATCGCACAACCCAAATCAAAGGCCCTGCCGAAAATTCATTTAATTGCAAAACAGGTTCCCATTTCTGTCGTTCACTCTTATAGGGAATGGCTACTTGTAGATAGGGCTTCAACTGCGCCGAGTAGAGATTGTTTTTCGTCGGATCTGCTGTCGATCTTGGTGTTATAGGAGTAGCCGAGCGATCGGGCACTTTATCTTGGGCAACAGCCGCAGGTGCTGTCTGCTCATGTGCTTCGATAGTTTCGTTTTCACTGTGGGGTACAGAAGCTGTAGGCAGATAAACCTCTGTTGGTAAACGAAACGATTGCTGAAAGGAACTTGTTCCCGGCGGATTTTCTGCTGACCAGTAGATAGGATGTACAACAAAAGTCGAGCGATTTAATAATGCGGCGGAAATTCCTGTTGTACCTAAATCAATTCCTAAATACCAGACTGATTCTAGAACATTGGGCGAAACTTCTGGATTATTTATGGAGTTGGAAATTGGAGGTAAAGAACTTTCTTGAACAGGAGTTGTGACTTCCTTTTTTTTTTCAGTTTCTACTTGGGGAACTGCCAAACTGGAGAAAGCAGCAGTTGATGTATTCTCTGCTATTTGGAGATTTTCAGGGGAAGTTGTGGGAATTGTGTCTTGAGTGTTATCAAATAGTTCGGAGAAAATATCCAAGTTGGTAGCTGGCTGCGACTCAGAATTTAGCTGCTGATCAAAATTAGCTAAATCCCGATCTAATTGCTGTAACTGTTCTTCATCTAAAGAAATATCTGGTACGGCTGGAGACTGGTTTGACTCAATAGAAAGCAAGTTTTCCTGGGGTGAAGCCGCAATGTAGTTATCTGAAGACAGTTCTGAGCGATCGTTGTTAATTAATACTTCCGATGTGGCAATACTTGCAGTAGCTTTTGCCAACGAAATTTCTGCTACTTCTGGAGTCACTGGTGCTGTAGTTGTGGCATTATCCACAGAAGACCCTACTTCCAGCAGTTGCACTTCACTATCTGCATCAGGCAATAGGTCAGTTGCTATAGTTGTGGCATTATCCACAGAAGATGATACTTCCAGCAGTTGCACTTCACTATCTGCATCAGGCAATAGGTCAGTTAGGGTATTAATTGTATCAATACTATCTGGCTGAGTGCCGATTTGTACTGGCAAACTGTCTATTTGTGGAGTAGAGAAGCTAAGAGGTAAGTCTAGGTCAGTATCCTCTTCAAAAAATAGTTCTTCCTGTAGCTCTGATGAATCTGTGATTTCTCCTAAAGTCTCTTGGGTTGAAAGACCCGTATCTGGTGTTACAACCGCAGAATGTACAGTTGGAGGGACAGGTGGGGTCTGTGCGATATTCAACGGTGATGGAGAGGCTGTAGAAGCAGATAAGTCATTTGTGGGAACATCGAGGCTTGGATTATTAACATCACCAGCATCAAACAAACTGGCGTAAAGTTGGTCTACTTCATCACCAATTACCGTAGAAATATCTTGCGGTAATTCGGTCGGGGTTTGAGAATATTCAGATGAGTCTAAACCAAGCTGCAACAGCACTGCATCTAGATCCTCAGTGAGGGTAGTCTCCTGTTGCTCAGAATTAATTGTCAGTGGAGATGAAGTTTCTGGCTGTATAAGTTCCAAGGGTTGGGGCGCAACTCCAGCAGCGATCTCGGCTGCTTCAGCCAATGATGGTGATGTCTCAGATTCTACTCCCAGCAAAGATGACTGGGAACTAGGGGATTCTTCCTGCAAATGCTGGGTCAAATTGTTGAGAAAGCTGGCCATTAGCTGTTCGCCTTGCATCCCCTTGCTATGCATTCTTGCCAGTGCTTGCGACAGGGATTCGTAATAGGTATTAATATTGCGCTGTAGTGCTTCAAAGACTACATTCACCGTCCCATCTAGTGATAATAGGCGTTGATCCAACTCCCTGGCCAGCTGGGTTAACCGCTCTACACCGTCAGGGGATTCTAATAAAGATTGAGTTGCAGAGGTTGCGTAATTAATTCCTCCTGAAGAACTGGCGGAATTTTCTCTCGTCTGTCCAATCAATGGTGTTAAAGTTGGCACAAGGCGACTCATAAGTACCTGTAAAAACTCGGTAATTATTTGCTCCTGGTTTGTCAACTGCTGCGCTAGGGAGTAGTTTTGCAATCGCCTTTGCTCTAGCTGCCGAATTTCCTGTATGAGGCTGGCTCGTTCTTGCAAGAGCAATTCTAATTCCGATCGCAACGGCTGAATCAATCTCGAAAATTCGTTTTTTAATTGTCCTGCGCCAACAGTACTCTGTTCCTGACTGGGTTCGAGCTGCGGTAGTGGATACTGGTTATGATCGCGATCAATAAATTTTGTTAACAAAGGCGAACGCGGTTCTTCAGAAGACTGATTTGGGATGCCGCTCTCTAATGCTTCTTTTTCTTGTAACCTCACCAAGAAGTCGCGAATTCGCTCTAAAACTTCTTTCGGCTCTTGCGCCTGACCAGACAGAAATCTAGACAGCCGCTTGCCACCCCTGGCAAGTAAGTTGTCAATCTCTGCGATCAGCTTTGAAATTTCATCTGTACTAAAAGTCACTTTTGTTACCTTATGTAGAAATCTCTGTCAACTAATGTGACAATTACTTTACAATCACCATACCCCTATGGGGATCTTGCTACGCGTAGCGTCGACCATAGGATAAATTTTGAGTGGCAAAAGTCGCTGCTTGGACTTGTGACTGTCATTATGTTATGGATTACTGGGAGTCGTGGCAATCTTCAATCATCGAAGAGAACAAGGGGATCGGGGAACAAGGGGAAAACCCCATAGATAAATCTAGTTGCTCTCAAATAAGGACTTAGAGTACCTCGTTGCAAGCAATCAAGGGAATAATTTTTATTCTTCTGCATAAATGAATTCAGTGGCTCTGAAACTCTGAGGACAAGGGGAGGGGGAGATAATTTCTCCTTGTCTCCCCCTCCCCTTGTCCTCTTCAGTCAGCCTTTGTTCGAGAAGCTTAGTTTTGCAAGTCATTGGTTGCCTATTTTTGAAAATCGCTAAAATACCTGAGCAATAATTTACTCTCTTTAGTATCATTGATGTTGTTTGCCTATATTCATAACTAATCAAGTTTGCAGTGCAGCTAGCCCCTAAGCAATACAACCGCCGGCTATAAACTACTTTTTGCAAAACTTTTACCCCGTTTAAACTTATAGGTAAAGATTATTTAGAAAAACTTTCTTGCCGCTTTCTTGTGTAGCATAGTTTAGTTTTTTCTTTGAAAGGGAGCTGTGCAATGATAGCTTAGGCTAAAAATGGCGCTCTTGTTTGTTGTGTGTACATAACAGCTTGAATTAAAGATGTCGTAATGGAAGATCGATATAGCTTGCAAGCACAGGCTAATTCCTGGATGATCACCTCCGCTCCCTTTTTTCAAGGGTTGCCAGAAACTGCTGTGGAATCAGCCCTCATCCATCTTGTCACCCGCACTCACCCAGCTAATCAGGTGATTCTGCTGGAAAATGACTGGGGTGGCTCTGTGTATTTTATTATGGACGGATGGGTAAAAATTCGCACCTACAATCTGGAAGGAAAAGAGGTAACGCTGAATATTATTGGCAAAGGTGAATTGTTTGGTGAAATGGCGGCGCTAGATGAAGCACCTCGATCCACGGATGTGATTACCTTAGCCCCGACGGTAATTGGTAGTATGCCTGCTCAGGATTTTGTCAAGTTACTTCAGATAGAACCCTTGGCGGGAGTTCGATTAGCGCAACTAATGGCACGACGTTTGCGGCAAGTAAATCGCCGATTGCGGTTGCGGGAATCTGATAGCCAGTCAAGGGTGGCAGATACGTTGTTATTTTTGGCAGAAGGACAGGGAAAAAAAGGGCAAACCGGCACCGAAATCCCCAATTTACCTCATCGGGAATTGAGTAGTTTGAGCGGACTGGCGCGGGAAACGGTGACACGAGTGTTGACAAGGCTAGAAAAAAAAGGCTTGATTAAACGGGATCAAGACACTATTTGTATTCCCGATTTGTCAGCCTTAGAAAGAATGATCGTTTAAAAACTTGTCAGATATGAGTATTTTAGATTCTCTCCCAGATCAGCCGGAGGAAGATCCATCCCCTGAATCTCCAACTCCTCAGAATCATTGGTTAGATAAAGAACAGCAGTTAATGCCTCCTCAAATCAAGGCTGATGCGCCCTTGAGGATGGTGGAAACCGCATTTTTAGCCAGTACCGCTAGCTTAATTTGGTTTATTAATTTTTACTTTCCCTTGGGGCCAGTTTTGCGGATATTTTTTCCGGTGCCGATCGCTCTAGTTTATCTGCGTTGGGGTAAACGTGCGGCATGGATGGCAGCACTCACCTCTGGGTTACTGCTGACGGTACTGATGGGGCCAGCCCGCAGTTTGCTGTTTGTCATGCCCTACGGGTTCATGGGCGTGCTTTTGGGCGCGACGTGGTATCGCCGTCGTGTTCCCTGGATTGTTTCTATCACTTTGGGTACGCTATTGGGTACTTTAGGAGTGTTTTTTAGGCTGTGGTTGCTGTCTGTTTTGTCGGGTGAAGACCTGTGGATTTATGTGATTACCCAGGTGACTGAGTTCATTGAGTGGGTATTTTTTAACTTGAGTTTGTTAGTGAGTCCCAGCATATTTTTGATTCAAGTGGGAGCGATCGCTCTAATTATACTCAACAATTTTATCTACCTTTTTGTGGTACACCTAGCAGCATGGTTGCTTTTTGACCGCCTGGGCAACCCTATTCCCCGCCCACCACACTGGGTACAAGTCCTGATGGATTATGAAGGATAGTTCTTTGTCATTGGTCATTTGTCAGTTCCCAATACCCAATGCCCAATACCCAAATTAGTATTTATACCCAAAAAGAACAGGGTGAACAATGGCTACGAATGTATCGTGGTTGTCTACCCGTATTTGCTTGTGTTTTAGGATTTACTGAAACTGGTTTAATTCCAGGGATTTCAGCAGCTGGTCGCACTCCAGAGGATCGGAAATATACAGCTTGTGCCGATGCCGAGTTTTTGTATTACGGCCCAGAACATAAAGCCCAATATCCCCTACCACCATTGGCGGCTGGGGCTTCACCTGTACTGATTTCTCGCGCTGTACTGGAGTCACTAAAGATACCAGTTCATTTATTTAATGCTGGCTTACCCCAGCCTCCTGCTGTGCCAGTAATTGATTTGGGTGGTATGGCTGCCAAGTGTTTAAGTGGAGGTGCTGCTATGGAAATTACAACGGTACACCATTTGTTTAAACAAGGGCTACTTTGGGGAGAACGCCTAGCCGCTAATATTCAAAAGGGGTATCTGATTGTCGGTGAGTGCGTCGTCGGAGGTACTACAACTGCCCTGGCAATCTTAACTGGTTTGGGTATAGATGCTGCCGGAAAAGTTAACAGTAGTCACCCTGTTTGTAACCACGCGCAAAAGTGGGCACTAGTGCAAGCTGGACTGGAGAAGATAAACTTCCAATCTCAAATCCAAAATCCAAAATCTCAAATCCAAAATTCTATAGATCCCCTACAACTCGTCGCCGCCGTGGGTGATCCGATGCAAGTGGTGGTAGCTGGGATGGCGATCGCAGCTAGCCGTAGTTGTGGTGTAATGCTGGCTGGTGGGACGCAAATGCTGGCGGTTTATGCACTGATGAGTGCGATCGCTCAAACTTACGCCTTATCATGGCAACCAGAAGCAGTAGTTGTAGGCACAACCCGCTGGGTGGCAGAAGACCCTACTGGCGCTACAGTTGACTTAGCCCTTAACTTAGGAAAAAGCAGCTTAACTGAGAGTGGAGGAACGCCTCCCCTATTCGCAACTCATCTGAGCTTTGCTGATTCTCGTTATCCCCAACTGAGAGCTTATGAGCAGGGCTTTGTGAAAGAAGGTATGGGTGCTGGAGCCGCTTGCATAGCCGCCCATCTGAGCCAAGATTGGCAGCAACACCAACTTTTGGCAGCCATTGAAGCCCAACTTGAACGGCTAAGTACTGCCTTGAACTAAAGGTTAAAGTCTGTCCCTCTCTGAGTCGGAGAGGGACGGTTTTAGGTAGTAAAATCTTTTAGTGGTCTTTTCTGCGTGTCTGTACGTAATATCATGTCCGCTTGATTACTTATTAAACCCGAAGAACCCCTCCCCGCCAAAGCTACGTTTTGTCTCCCCTCCCGAAGAGCGGGGAGGGGATTAAGGGGAGCCAGTGCGGTCTTCTCCCTTGGCGCTAGCCTCTCCCTTTGGGAGAAGGGGAGACGCTAAAAGCGATAGCGAAGCGGTAGCGAGTCATCGTTCGCGCAGCGTCTCGTAGAGAGCGTCTGGGGTCTCCCCTTGGGAGCATCTGGCGTGTGGGGTGCAATGACTGTCGGAATCATAACTAATTATGCGTACATGATATAAGAGCATCTTTCTAGCAATTTGAACTATAGAAATCCGTGCAGGGAACAAAAATAACCCCGACTTCTTCAAGAAGTCGAGGATCTGAGCCTTTAAGTGGAGAGTAAATCAAATAGGATTGCTATATGCAGCTTTGTTTACCTTCTAGTTTTTCAGGAGAATTATCTGATGAAATTAGTCAATAATCTTGGTATTGCTACCGCCAGTGCTGTTATAGGTCTTACTGCTGTCGGTGCATCTTCTCCGGCCCAAGCTGTACAACTATTTGATTTTCAGTACTCTTTTCCTAGTTATGAAGCAAATGGTACAGCAATTTCCGCTAGCGGTACTCTTACAACCACCGATCTAGATCCTATAAAAAACAATTACACAATCACAGCAATAACTGGGACAAGGACAGCCCAAGGAATTACAGAGACAATCATCGGGCTGCTTTCACCAAGTACATACGGAATCAATGATAATTTTTTAAATAAAAGTACACCGCTGTTAACCCAGAACGGTTTTTCTTACCTGGTTTCTGGAAGCGGAGAAGATGGAAATGGCAATGTTAACGTATTCTACAGTAGTTTCGATGAAGGTTATTCAGAGCTTTCAAGTGATGTAGATTATGGCAGTTTCAGTGTTGTCACCCCACGTTCTGTTCCCGAACCCTACACAGTAGGTGGCTCATTGGTCGCTCTTGGTTTTGGCTGGTGGACGAAGCGAAAGCAAGCAGTAGCTTCCCAGAAGAAGCCGTATAAAGGAATCTATCTGTAAGGTTCGTAGTGCATCTCCAATCTCGATTGCGTTATAAATGTGCCTGCCATTTTACTCTTACTTAAAGTAATACCAAGTCGCGTTCATGATGTATCACTAGACGACTTGGTATTAAGATATAATGTCAGCCGCAGCTTTATTAAAAACTTCCAGGATTGTCATCAAGTGCCAGCAAGAAATTAATTAGGTCTGCTTGCTGGTTGGAATTAAACCCAGACTGTCTATCTACGTAGAAGTAATGACCTGTGCCATCAAGGTTACTACGCACTAAAGCCGGGTTAGCTTTGTTAGCCTTCACAACTAAGGCACGAAGATCACGATCAACCAAAGCACGCAAGCTGCTAGCTGCATCAGCAGGTATACCTTGGCTGAGAGTGCCAGAAAGCCCTAAGCCACTCTTGTTAACAACCGTGAAACTACCATTTGAGTCAAATTTCAGGCTTCCTGCCCGTACTGCTGCACCACCATCGTGCAAATATGGTGCGCTTACATAAAGACCACGTAAGGAGGTAGTTTTGTAACCGCCTTTTGGCAATATACCTTTGGGTAGAGTTGTGGGAGTATCGGAAATACCCTGCGTTGGGACATCCAGCACTTCAGCATTAGCAGGTATGGGAACTGGAGTGTTAAAAGTGTATAACTTGGGTGGTACTAACAATTTATTCAGCGCCAAGCGAGATTGGGCACGAGCTGGGTTAGTACGAATATCATCAATTGGATGAATTTTGTTGTCAGTGAAGAAGGGTGGAATATGGCAAGTTGCACAATTGGCTTTCTCAAATATTTTTGCGCCACGCTTAACAGAATTGTTGTTCAGCGCTTGCCAGTTTTCCGAAGTCTGGTTGGCAGGTGGTACTAAGCTATTTTGGAAAGCAGACATAGCATTCTCAGCAAATAAGAAAGGGCCACTCGCAATATCACCTGGCTTTTGAGTATTTGGGCTGAAAACTAAACCATTGTAAGTAAACAAACTAGGACGGAGGTTTGGGTAAGTTCCTGTGCCAGGAGTAGGAATTTGGTCTTCTAATTCTGCTTGTGTAGGATTCGGTGCAATTACCCCCCGCAGCCATTCAGAGGGTTTTACTATTGCTCCTTCTGGTAAACGTAGGCTGGGAACGGTAGCATTTTGCAGAAATGTCCCAATATAAACCTCTGGATCAATACCAAGAGTATCTGCACTGAGTTGAGCGGCTGCCAACAGATTAATTTCTGAAGAGTGAACACCATTATTAAGAGCGCTGAGTCCAGCAAACGGGCCAACGGCTCCATCTCCTGATGCTGCATAAGGATGATTTTTAAACGTGAAGAGACTGGGAATTTGAGTACTGTTTCTAATACCATCCGGTGAACTCTCGAAATGACCGAAAGGTACATCTAGCACTGCATCATCGAAGGCTTTTTCTAACTTCTCAGGATCAGCTAGTTCTACCTTATTGCCTTTACTGTCAATAATAGTCTTACCATTGCCTTTGTATTGTGGGTCTAAGGGGTTAAAGTTTAACCGCGCAAACCCTGCGGCTGAATTTGGTGCCAAGGCAATAAACAAAGCGATGGCAAGTTCCCCATTAGGTACTCCTGAAATGACTTTACCATTGGAAAGGGTTGCATGACAAAGCGCACAAGTAAGGTCGCCGCCAGCTGTGTTTCCTAGTGCAACACTCTGTCCCTTTAAAATTTTTAAACCTGTATTAATGACAGTCCCTTTTAGAAAAGTTCGACTACCTATAGTTAAATCCTTCTGGAGAGTAATTTTTAGGTTTGTCGTTGGCTGACCTTGCAAACTAGCGATCGCTACACCTAATTCATTCGATATCTTAGTGAAGCCCTGTGCAAAACCAAATACCCCTTGCAAACCAAATGTGTCTCCAATCTTACGGTTGAAGAATATATCTTCACCTTTTGCAATTAATTCCTGAGTAATTTTAACTGCCCCTACCCTTTGATAGGAAATGGGGTCATTAGAATTGAGTCCCTTATTTACAACTACTGCCGCTGCTTCTTGAGGGCTAAGTAGTTTGCCGAAATAGTCGTAATAGCCTAACGGTTGAGTAGGAGCAGGTTGCAAAAGGTCAATCTTAGCGAAAGCTGTTTGGCTTGTCATCAACCAATTTGATAACAAGATGCTAAAAACACTAATGACAAAAACGCAGATTAATAAGAAAATCTTCGTTTTTGAACTATACAATACCCTAACGACACCAGTCTTAGGGTTGTTGTTTTTTTGTTTCACAGTCAGTGAGGTATTGACTAAAAATCTATAGGTAGATATATCACACTATTACGTAAATATATGTAATAGTGTGTTTAACTTTTTTATCAATCTGATGACTGAATTAGTTACTTGTATCTAAGTCTATGCCCATAACACCATCACTCGACATTGAACCTAAAGGCTTGTCTTCCCTATATCTAACTATTTTTTTTAACTAGTTGAACTTCAGGTTAAATTTAATGAATTCTCTCTCTAAGTAATTGTTCTTCTAAAGCAGCAATGCGATTGTACGCTGCTGTTAATTGCGCTGTCAGTCGTTGTATTTGAATTTCTGGTGTTATGTTATCTCCAGCTTGACGATGCATGTCTAGATAAATACCATCTATCAACACATCTTTGTGTTCCATTTCTGGATTGAAATTATTACGTCCCTTGAACTGGTAGCCCCCAGCAGCGCCATTTTGTTGATCATTATTCTTTGCTTGTGTATTCGCTAAAGAACACTCGGAGAAAGCTTGAGTAACTTTACCATCAAGCTGCTCAATTACCTGGCACAGGGCATCCAGTTTTTGGCTTAAAGTCAGGATCTGCTGCTGTAATAGCTCCATTTAATACCTTTATCCGTAGATTTTCTTTATGTTATTCAATTTACTCTCAACCTTAACGATACTTATGGATTATTTAAGTATTGATAATTTTTGATGGAAATCCGGGATTTAAATTATTACTTCTAAATACAAGTAAAGTTTCACCATAAGTACCACTAAGGAAAATTATGGAGAAAAATTAATCTTTAGGTAGTTATTTGCCAAAAAACTCGCTAATTTGAGTCAAATATTCTAATTTATCGGTATTATCAAGAAAAAATACCGATAATTCTCCAACTCCACTTTTTCAGCTAGTCAGCCACTGGTGAATCTCTGCTTAATATTAGGTATAATCATAAATCTCAAATCCAAAATCAATGGATCGACGGTCTTTTTTGCTAGGTACAAGCACACTGGCACTTTCACAACTGCTTTTTGGCTGTGGTGGAAACAACCAGACGCAACTAAAAGTACAGTTATTAAAAGGTTCTATACCTGGTCAGGTGGTGAATCAGTTCCACAAAGGTTTGCAGCAGCAGGTGCAGTTAAAGTTTGCTCCAGTTGAGCATATACAGGATTTATTTCAGCAATTACAAAATTGGCAGCAGAAGCCAAAGACCACTGATGAGCAGGGATGGCGTCGCTTTATACCCTTTAGGGAAGGTCAAAAAGCGGCCGACGTAGACTTAGTGACATTGGGAGATTACTGGCTAAAAGCAGCTATTGAGCAGAAATTGATTCAACCACTTCAAGAGGTACAGGGAAACCAATTAAAGCAGTGGTCTACTTTAGACGAAAGGTGGAAACAACTGGTAACGCGCAACGACCAAGGTAATTTGGATGCTCAAGGGAAGGTGTGGGGTGCGCCTTACCGGTGGGGTAGCACGGTAATTGTTTATAACCGTGACAAGTTGCGAAAATTGGGATGGACGCCCAAAGATTGGAGTGATTTGTGGCGAGATGGAATGCAGCAGCGTATTTCCCTACTCAATCAACCACGAGAAGTTATTGGTTTGGTCTTAAAGAAGTTAGGAAAATCCTATAATACAGACAATCTTGACCAAGTACCAGACTTGGAAAAGGAATTACAGATATTAAACCAACAGGTGAAGTTCTACAGTTCCAATAACTATTTGGAACCTTTAATTATGGAAGACACTTGGCTAGCGGTTGGTTGGTCAAGCGATGTATTGCCTATTCTGGGACGTTATCCGCAACTTGCCGCAGTTATCCCCCAGTCAGGAACAGCAATGTGGGCGGACTTATGGGTACGCCCCGCAGGGATTACTAAAGGTACTTTATCAGATCAATGGATTGATTTTTGTTGGCAAGCAAGCACAGCTAAACAAATTTCGGTGCTGACTAAAAGTAATTCGCCAATTTCTACAAATATTGCCACTTCCGATATCCAAGAACCATTATGGAGCCTCTTACAGAGCGATCGCAACATTTTCGATAAAAGTGAATTTTTACTTCCCTTACCCCCATCAGCAATAAAACAATACGAGTCTTTATTCGCCAAAATTAAGGTTTAATTGGGCATTGGGCATTGGGCATTGGGTATGCTTCTTCTCCTTGTCCCCCTTATCTCCCCTAGTGCCCAGTCCCCAGTCCTTAGAAAGAACGCTGTAACCCTATCTTGTTCTTAACAGTCGTTTGGATACTGCATAAAGCTGGACTTGTACTAAAGTTGCAAGTGTAGTTTGCCAAGGGTTCTTTTTGATAATTAAATACCCGGACGTTGTAACCAAAGTTCCGTGCAGCGCTACCCAAGCGATTTACGAAGTCGTAGCGCTCTACATACTCTAGTAAGCTCCAAATTTGCTGATTCACGATCAAGTCTACTCGTGCAGGTTCTTTGTCAGAAGCTGGATATGCTATCCAATTATCCAATAGCTTTTTCTCAGAGTTTTGTTGTGCCCACCATAAACTGGGAACGGTTAATCGTTCTGGATGAATGGTGTTAGCTGTGATTACATAGTCTTTTGGCTTGGTTAATAAGTCTAGTTCTAAAGGCGCAGTAGAAGGCGACGGTATTGAGGGGGTTTGCGCTAGTGAGGGCGGGACTAGTAAAGCTGTGAGGGTAATGGTTAGTAGTAATGAAAACGATGTCTGGCGTTGGCGCAGCCCGCCGCAGGCATCGCACAATTTAGGTATATGCATAACTAATACTAATTCATAGTTCGTCATCAAGGCACAAGTTAAAATTCGCACAAATTAAAGTTTAATGGCAACGATGCGAATTCTTCGATAATCTGCTATCCAAGTTCCTTGTTGATATAGTGTTGGCTTCAGATATTCCTCGACGACGGGAATTATTTCTATTTGTTGCTCAGGTGAAAGTCTGGCGAAGAAAGTGCTGGCGAACATTTTAATCCAGTTTGCTATGCCAGCTTCTCCTTCTGCCAGGGGAGTTGGACGAGAAAACTGGATAGCATAAATGACATCAAAGCCTTGATGTTCCAGGAGGCTGGTGTATTCACCAATACTAGGGTAATACCAAGGATTCTCTACTTGTGCTTGAGGGATACCAACGGACTCTAAAGCGGTGTATAAAGCTGTGGCGATCGCCTTTATATTCCCTTTACCACCAAATTCTGCGACAAAACGCCCTCCGGGTTTTAGGGATTTATGTATGGAAGCGATCGCGCTATCTGCTTCTTTTACCCAATGTAGTACAGCGTTGGAAAACACAGCATCCAATGGCTTGTCTACTTGAAAGTTCCTAGCATCAGCAACATCAAAGCGAATATGGGGATAGTTTTGTCTTGCCTTTTCTATCATCGCAGGTGCATGATCAACTCCCATTACTTCAGCCCCAGTTTGGGCAATTTTTTCTGTGAGTTGTCCAGTCCCACAGCCAAGATCCAAAATCGATTCTCCTGGCTGAGGGTTGAGTAATTTCAGTAAGTCTTCGCCATACTGCCAGACAAAGGCGTGTTTATCTTCGTAAAGGGAAGTATCCCAATTATTGCTGGTAGAAATATTATTCATAAATAAGTATGGTGGTTTTTAATTTAATATAATAAAACATTTTTATTGTAGTGGTTAGATTCTCAACTTTTTTAAGAAGTCGAGAATCGATATAGCAATCATAAATCATTCGTGACAGAGAAGATACCCGACTTCAAAAGACCTCTTGCATAAATCAAAAATAAAGAACCCCACCCCGCATTTGAGTAAAGCAAACGCTGCCCTCCCCAAAGCATCGGGCAGGGGTTGGGGGTGGGGTGTTAGGGACTTTTGCAAGAGGTCTTTTGAATAGATACAAAATTTTGTCAAATCCTCCAGATTACTCGTTTTGGCGTTATCTCCCAAGGTTTTATGTCGATTTAGATCCTGACTTCTTAAATAAGTTGGGGATCTGAGTGTCAAGTGAGTAATACCAAATAATTTGCTAAACTCTGAATCATCATCAGGAGTAAGTGTGATGTTTCAAGCCTTACCAAAAACGATCGCTTTTGAAGAATTCCTGAATTGGAAGCCAGATGGCGGATGCTATGAACTACACGATGGGGTAATTGTTGAAATGCAGCCAGTAGGAGATCATGAAGAGATTAATGGTTTTTTAGCTAAAAAACTAAACGTAGAATTTGAACGGCTGAGTCTCCCCTACCTTATACCCAAGCAAGCACTAGTTAAAATTCCTGAAAAAGAATCAGGTTATTCGCCTGATGTGATAGTGATAAATCAAAAGAATCTTTCAGCAGAACCGATGTGGAAAAAGTCTTCAACGGTTACTCAAGCTGCGTCGGTTCCCTTAGTTATTGAAGTTGTCAGTACTAATTGGAAAGATGATTATGCACACAAACTAGTTGACTACGAAACTTTCGGCGTTCCTGAATATTGGATTACTGATTATTTAGCTTTGGGCGGTAGAAGGTACATAGGTAATCCCAAACAACCAACTATTTCGGTTTATTATTTGGTGGACGGTGAATATCAAGTTAACCTGTTTCGGGGAAATGACCGCATCATATCCCCTACATTCCCAGAACTAAACTTGACCGCCGAACAGATTTTTCAAGCTGGGCGTTCAGAATAATCAATTATGACCGTAATGGTGATATTCCCATAGGGCCACGAGTTACACATAGCTGATTTTGTAACTTCAACTCGCGCCAGAGTTGGGAACCTGTAATCTCACCTCGCAATAATTGACTATAACAATGTATTGTTTTACTCACTTGTTCAGGTGTCTCATTTACAAACTCGATGCGAAAGTTACCTAATTCAAGTTCTATCAGACGCTGTACGTACTCGGCTCCCGTTTGAGCAGTGCCGTTAAATACAGTATTGCGACAACCTACATCTGCTTTAATAACATGTTCGCTGCCTACACGGTCTTTTAATTTCACTTCCTGCTTTTCACAAGGTCGTCCACAGTTGGTGTAATCTGTACCCGTCGAGAGAAAGGCACAAAAAACACAATGCTCCATGTGGAACATCGGTATATGCTGATGGATTGTCACCTCAAACCAGTGGGGTGGACAACTGGTGAGCAGGTCTTGAAGTTGGGTAATATTCAGGTCATAGGATGCCGTCAGCCTTTCTAAACCAAAATGTTGCTGAAAGTAATCTGCTGTTAAGGGATTAGCAACGTTGAGCGAAAAATCTCCGATACAACGGTCTGCGGCAAAGAATTGCAGTTGGTCATAGTTCCGTATCAAATAGCCATCTGCTTCACAAGCACGTACTTGCTGCAAAATCCAGTTTTCCCCTGGTTTGGTAATTCGGGGTGGTGCAACCCAAATTGTGGGGAGTTGGGAGTTTTGCTTTTGTTGGCGCACCATTTGCACGGCTTCTCGGTAGGCACGGGGATCTTCAAATTCACAGTACAGTGTTTCAACACCAGCTTTGAGGGCGGCTTGGAGTTGCTTGAGGTTTCGTACCAAGACGATGAGTGAAGGAGATGTAGCTTTAGCTTCCCGCAGGGTGGGAGATGAGGGTAATGAGGAGGGGAGTAAGTTTTGGAAAGAGACATCAGAACGTAATTGCCAGCGTTTGGGTTGACTCCGCAATTCTTCCAACTGTGCGACGATTTCCCGCCGCATCCGGTTCAACTCACTTACAGGTAGCATGATAGAACCGCTGAGGTGGTTGGTTAGCGTTCCCAAAGATAAAGGGGTGTTACCCAAACGACCGAATTGTTCTTGTAAACGATCTGTATCTAGGGGTTTGGTGTGCGCTTCAACCAGTAAAATTCCTGACTCCACCTGTACAATATTACCGAGTCTATCGCGGGCGATCGCAATCAACACCTGACCAACTTCTCCATAAATTTCTACATTAATGGGACGCTGAAATTGGGGGTTCTCGCCAGCAAAACTCTGACGTAGTTGCTTATCAAGTTCTGGATCGCTGGTTTTCCAAATGCGATCGCCTATATGCACTCGGCGTAAGTTCAGGTCATTTCGACCAAAGGTCAGCACACTTTCCTTACCTTTGGAAACCACCCCATAAACTCGCCCGCCTTCTTCCTTCGCCTCTGGATGACCGCAATCAAATACAATTCCATCCCCTGGTTTTACAGGCGCTTCCAGTTTGACTGTTACCTGTTCGTTGTGAATGCGGGTAACTTCACCCAAATAAACGCCGCGCTTTTTACCAAAGCGGGCATGAACTAATTCCTGATTATTAATCCCGCCAAACCAACCCGTGTAGAGTCCGCGAGAAAATGCCATTTCTAAGTTGTAGTGTTCTTGGTCTGATTGACCTCTCCCCCAGCCCGTCTCTGAAGCGGAAACGGGAGCTTTTATTCCCCCTTCCCTTGTAGGGAAGGGGGTTAGGGGGTTAGGTCTTTCCAATTCCGTCATTACACTATCCAAAGCTTGCCGATAAACACGGGTGACATTAGCAACATACTCTGGAGCTTTCAGGCGACCTTCAATTTTGAGACAGGTTACTCCTGATTTCACCAAATCGGGCAGAACATCTAACCCTGCTAGGTCTTGAGGACTGAGTAAATATTTGCGCTCTTTTAAATTCACAACTTCCCCATCCGCGATTAAATCGTAGGGCATCCGGCAAGCTTGGGCACATTCACCTCGGTTAGCAGAACGTCCACCTAAAGCCTCACTAGTCAAACACTGACCGGAATACGCTACGCACAAAGCACCGTGAACAAAAACTTCCAAGGGCAGCGAGGTTTCCTGTTGGGCAATCTGCTGTTGAATTTTATTGATTTCCTGAAGAGAACATTCACGCGCCAGCACCACCAATTGACAGCCAAGAGATTTCGCAAATTCTACCCCAGGCGCACTGGTGATCGTCATTTGTGTGGAAGCATGGATGGGAAAATCAGGAGACAGGTGACGGATGAGACGGCATATACCAATATCTTGAACAATCACCGCATCCACACCAGCTGCAATAATTGTGCGGAGATATTGCTGTGCTTCTGCTAGTTCTTTGGGAAATATTAGTGTGTTGACAGTGACATAACCCTTTACGCCCCGACGGTGCAGGAATGTCATCAATTGGGGTAAGTCCGCCTCAGTAAAATTTTGTGCCCGCATTCTGGCGTTAAACCGATCCAAACCGAAGTAAATCGCATCTGCCCCATTTTCCACAGCAGCTTTAGCACACTCCCAATTACCTGCGGGCGCGAGTAGTTCAGGACGTTGAAGGGAAGGTTGGGAAGAAGGGCGATCGCTTTTCATTAGATTTAGGGAGGGTTAACTAGCACCATAGTGATTTTATCTAAGTTGGTGGGGGATGGTGCGATCGCTTTCTCATCTGCGGTTCATTCAATCCTCTTCTCCTGTGCATCTGGAGTAAGTAGACAGGCGAAAAGAAACAGAACTATATTAAATTTAGTTAAAAAAAGTTTCGCTAGGTTGTCAATGTATTAACAAAATGGAAATTCTTAAATCAAGCACCGCCATAAATTGGAATTAAACCTGTGTCTGCTAAAGATGTCTTTCATACAGTTGTCAAAACAGCACTTGAGAAAGATGGCTGGTTAATCACTCCCGATCCTTATGCTCTCCAGGCAGGAACCCTTGAATTATATGTTGATTTAGGAGCAGAAAAAGTTATTGCAGCCGAAAAACAAGGGCAAAAAATAGCTGTTGAAATTAAAAGTTTTCTAAGTCCGTCAAAAATCACAGAATTTTATGCTGCATTAGGACAATTTATCATTTACCGAATTGCTTTACAAAAACAAGAAGTTAATCGTACTTTATATTTAGCGGTTCCTAGTACTGTTTACAATGAGTTTTTTATCCTTCCATTTATCCAATCTGTAATTAAAACTAATCAGCTATGTTTACTAATTTATAATATTGAACAGGAGGCGATTGCAGAATGGCAAAGCTAGAAGAATATCGAAAATATATTAAGATTTTGCTGGAACAACACGCTAGTACTGTTTGGGATAATCGCATTCAAGCACAGACGATTTTTGATACAGAACACGATCGTTATCAATTAGTTTATGTAGGTTGGCGCGATCAAGACCGCATATATGGCCCTGTTCTCCATCTAGATATTATTGACGAGAAAATCTGGATTCAGCAAGATGGGACAGAGGTAGGAATTGCTAATGAATTGGTTGAATTAGGTGTCCCAAAAGAGGATATTGTTTTAGGTTTTCAGTTACCTTCTGTGCGTAAATATACAGATTTTGCTGTTAGTTAATTGAATTTATTAAAAATAGCGATCGCTCTCTTGTTTTGCTTTACGTCCTCTGGTTAAAAAGAGCGATCGCCTTAACTAAAATAATATCTCCACCTCAATAAGCTTTATTATTAATAATGATATTTAAAAGTCAAAATAATCAATATTCTTCACTTTTATAAGTTTGTGTTTAAAATATAATTTTTTCATATTCATCTAAATTACAAAAAATTAAGTTACCTTTTTCTACATTCTCTAAAGCTTTGATTAGATGTTTTTTGTTAGTTTCTGATTTCAGAAGATAGGTAGTTTCGTCTTCTTCAGATGGTGGTTCAACTAGCATAATGACTTGTACGAAAATTTTCGCATATTTACAGCATATTGTAACTGTATTTGAGTGAGATGAATTTGAGCGATCGCTTTTCTTTATTAGCGTGGGCGGTTCGTTAAAAAGAGCGTAGGCGTAGCCCGTCGTAGACATCGCTATTAGAGAGAATAGAACTCAAATTGGGAATACTGAGTAAAGCGCGGTTATTTGCTGCGGAGAATCCAAGCGATTTTTTGCCAGATATAGCGCTGCTGATAATTTAACAACTAGGAAAAGATTATGAGTTTACCAGTGACAGCAACCTTTATGCTTGCTGATTGGATTGTCAAAGGATTGGCAGATGGAACTTTTGAACGAGTTGGGGGTGTAATTAGAAATGTAAATACAAAACAAATCGTTAGTTGGTTACGGGAGCAGGGAGCAAATAATTCTAGTGGAAAACAGTTAGACGAACTTGGGCGAAGTCTGCAAGTAACTCAAGGAATTTTGCAGGTAACTAGTGCAGTCAGTATACTTAACCTGGGTGTCTCAGTTATCGGCTTTGCTGTGATAGCACAACGGCTTAAGGAATTAGAAAAACGCTTACAACAAGCACAAAAACTGTTAAATAACATTAACCGTAAAATCGACCTTAGTTTCTATGCTAATTTTCGTGCTGCAATCGAATTAGCAACTAATGCCTTTACGATGACCAAAACTGAAAATCGTAGAAGCAGCGCCCTACAAGCTATTAACCGCTTTTTAGAAGCAGAGCATATTTATGCTGAATACACCGATATCGAAATTGAGCAAAAAAGCCAAATTGCCGATGAATATCTGCTGACTTTATCTTTAGCCTACCTAGCTGAAGCTCGTTGTTATTTAGAATTAGAAGAACACGATACAGCACTTCGCCGCTTTGAAGAAGGAGCAAAAGTTTTGCGTTCACGGATTAAAAAATATATTGGCATTGTACTCACTTCTAACCCAGCAGCATACTTACAGCCTTGTTACAAAGGTCAGATAGATTTGCGTAGGCTAACGCGAATTTACCAATGGATTGACCCAACTTTGGATGAAAATGCTGTTTTTGAGATGCAACGTGAGAACTTATTTAAAATGGGACAAGAGTTATATTCTACATATAAATGGGTAGATTCACTACCGCCAGCCATTTTAACTCGTGATGAAGTTCAAGGAGGTTGGTTCGGCCCAGATCATAAGGATTTAAAACAGGAAGCAGATAAACGTCTTCCCAAAGTTATGGAAGCGGTCGAATCTATAATAGAAACCCATTGCCGTTTTAAATCTTACCAAACAGAAGTACAAGCAATATCTCAACTAGGAATCAGCTTTCATGACTGGCTTAAATTAACTCCATCTACAGAAATTAAACCAGACAGCGCAGAATTAATGTACATTATTCCATCCAAACCTTTAGAGTTACAGCCTTCCATCTGAACTAATTACAGGATTAAAGATGAATTAATCAAGGTCAAGAAAGTCTCTGGGAGTAATAATCTGGTTTTGAGATTTGGCTAGGCTCTTGAGTGATAAAAGGTCTTGATCTCCTGTTATTAAAAATTCTGCATTGGCATCTTTAGCAAGTTCTAAAAATTTGTTATCATCTGGATCTCTACAGGTGTTTATTTGAGATTTTATTTCTATAAATTGACTGTATTTTTTAACTATGTCCAAAAAATCTTGTCGGTCTTCATCTGAGATATATTTATCGAACTTACGTTTGTAAATTCGTGTGTTTAATTCTTGATAAGTTTTATCGCTTTGAGCAATTTTGAATTCTTTATAGACTTTATCTAGGGCTTTACGGGCTGTTCCATTAGGACTTAGAGCAGCACTAAGTAAAACATTTGTGTCAATGACAATTAGTTTATGATTCATCGGCGAGTAATTCTTCTAGAGTTTCTTCGGTTAATCCTTTGGCTTGAGCATTTCTGCCGATTCTGTCAAAAACACTAAGTAAATCTTCATCTTTATTATTTGAAGAGGTTTTCTTTATTTCTTGAATAAGTTGTTCTTGTTCTTGTGCGGGAAGTTGTAGGACAAGATTAAGAATTTGCTCGAAGGTTAGGGGGAGTTGATAGGTTTTTTGAGTCATGGTGAGTTCTGGAGTTAGGGAATAGAAACTTGTTAGCTTTTTTAATCAGGTTTGAGCCAGTTTTCTACTTTTAAATCATGATTCCTCTACACCTTGGCGAATTGCATTATCCATATCCTCAAGAGTTTTAGGTTTTCCTGGATATTTTAAGCAACCTGCTACATCATCTAATTTAGTTACTGAAAAAAAATTACTAGGCTTTGATAAATCACCGACTTCTGGAATTGCTTCTGTTTTAACTCCAACTTTTTTCATATTCTTCCAGATTTTTATAGGTGGGAATAGATTGGTTAGTAACCACAGAATAAAGAACATCTGGGTCTAAATCTGCGCCATTATCCCAGTGAATTGTTCCCCATTCAGCGTTAAGTTTAACAGTTTTAAAATAGTTTAAATCTTTTAAAGGTTCAAAAATTCCTGTAAATTCGATTAACTGGTTAACATCAACAATACCTTCTTTTCCGTCTTCAAACTTCAAATATAGTTGATAGTTATCGTGAGCAATAACTTCTATAATGTCTTTAAGCATAATTCACTCTAATGGTTGAATTTTTTCTAAGGGATTATTTTGTCTTGCAAATTGCCAGTTTTCTCTAAGTTCTGATTGGTGCATAGCTGCCCATTCAATTACTAAACCAAGAACTCTAGGAGTGAGTTTGCCTTATAAAATTGATAAGGTTTCTATATCAATAATTGCCTTTTGTTTATTGTAGCGGACATGGAAATGAGGAGGTGGATGGTCGTTATAGTACATAGTAATGATAATCCCTAAAAAACGGCAAATTTCAGGCATCACATCATCTCCTAAATTATCCTGTCTATTCAGCTATATCTACTTGATTGTAACTATTTATAGTAGCTCTCACTTTGCGCCTCTGTAAGACAAAAAAAGGCGAACTTTTTGGGTTCGCCTTAATCATAATGCTGTTGCTCAATCCAAACTCAAATTTAAATCTTCGCTTCTTCTCTCACCAACTTATCCCAACCCAAATCTTTCAAATTATTATTGCGACGCAACGGACGAGTCACCAACTCTAACAAGTCACGCGCATTCGTAAAGCCGTGAATTTGAGCAAAAGTGAACTCCACAGACCATTTTGTATTAATACCGCGTGCTTCCAATGGATTAGCGTGAGCCATACCAGTAATTACCAAATCTGGTTTCAACGCATAAATTCGCTGAAGTTGATTGTAATTATCCGGCTTCTCTACAATCCTTGGCAGGGGTGAATTCATTTCCTGGCAAGTTTTCTCCAACAATGCCAACTCAGCAGCTTGATAGCGCTTATCCATGTAGGGAATGCCGATTTCGTGAACAGTCATCCCACAACGGATTAAGAATCTTGCTTGGGAAACTTCCAGCAAGTTATCACCCATGAAGAATACAGACTTACCGCGAATCAATTTCACATAATCTTCCAAGCCTGCCCAAATTTGTGCTTCCCGTTCATCCAAACCCTTGGGAGTAATACCGAACACCGAGCAGATTTTCTCAATCCAAGCGCGGGTGCCATCGGGACCAATGGGGAAGGGTGCGCCAATCAGTTTACACTTGCGGCGGCGCATTAAGGTGGTAGCTGTGCGGCTGAGGAAGGGGTTGACACCAGCGACATAATACCCTTCTTCCAGTACTGGCAATTCTGTGAAGCGCTTCGCAGGTAGCCAGCCAGAAACTTTGATGCCGTGTTTCTTCAGTTCCAAGGTTAACTGAGTAACTACGGGGTCGGGAAGGGAGCCAAAGAGAACTAAGGGTGGATGATCTACGTACTCAGATTCATCTTGGGCGACATCTTCTTTCTTCTTGCCGAAGTTGAGCAATTTTGCGATCGCATTCCGTTCAATTTTCTCTGTTTCCGCCACCGGAGCCTTATCAGGACAACGGTTAGCCATAGCAGCTAACACAGTGTCTTCCCCTTGGGTGAAGGCGTAATCTAGACCATTTGCCCGCGCTACAACGATGGGAATACCGATTTCAGATTCTAGCTTCGGTGCTAAACCTTCCAAATCTGTTTTGATAATTTCCGTGGTGCAAGTGCCAATCCAGACAATTACACTCGGATTGCGATCGCGTTTAATCTGTAAGCACAACCGCTTTAACTCTTCATAATCATTCAGTTGTGCCGAAATATCGCCCTCTTCCAACTCTGCCATTGCATAGCGGGGTTCAGCAAAAATCATCACCCCCATCGCATTTTGCAGGAAGTAGCCACAGGTTTTTGTCCCAATCACCAAAAAGAAGCTATCTTCAATTTTTTGGTATAACCACGCCACGCAGCTAATTGGGCAAAAGGTATGGTAATTCCCCGTTTCACATTCAAAGCTTAAAGCTTCTGGTTGTTGAGCGACAGTCATTTTGGTTTTTTCTCCCCTTGATATTTAATGGCAGTTCAACCAATTTTAGATATTAGATTGATAATTTTGGATTGAAGACTGGGACAAAAAAAGTATCCTCTGTCCAACGACAATTTCCCTAATTCCTGATCCAAAACCCCAAATCTAAAACTTAAAATTGCGAAGAACGGCAATAATTAAGCGTTGGGGAAGAGGCGGGCAATTTCTGATTCATCAAAAACGCCTGCTGGCAGTTCTTCCCCCAAAAAATCGTTACTTTCTTCAGCTTTTTGCAAAGCTGTTTCATCACCCCAAACATCTGACAACACGTCTTTAAACGCATTCTCATCTAGTGGACTATCTTCAAGCGCCTCGTCTTCATCTAGCTTTACTTCCATTGCAGCTGTTGTATCGAAGGCAATTTCCCCAAACCCATCTGCTTCTAAACTAGAGCTTTCGAGAGACTCAGCTTCTGAGTTGTGTCCGTTGGTTAAGGAAATATCGCCAAAGCCATTTTCCGTTTCCTCCAACTCGCTGATTTCCAGGCTTTCATCGTCAGAATCCACTATTGTGAACTCTTGAACTACCGCCACCGACGCAAAGCCATTTGTATGAGAATGTGTCAATGTTTCATCTTCAGGCTTTTCGTCAACGATCGCTGCTGCTTCTTCTACGTATCTCTCTACGTCTGGGTTGACGAGGAAGCGATTACCGAGAGCTAAATCTGGGTCAAAATGCAAATCCAGCACTTGAATCAGCGTATCCGCATCAGGATTGAGTTTGGCAAAGGGCAACATTAACTGCGCTAGTTTTGGCTCTAGGGCGTTAAGAACTCCCAGAATGAGGTAAGAAGGTGGTCGCTTCCCGCCATCAGGGGTGTAGACTGATTCCACTTCCATGTGCAGAGTAATCCAGTCCCGATTGTTCTGGAAAAATTGCAACCACTTTTGCTTTATTGAATCGGTAAAGCTGTCAAAGAAAGCCATATTATTGTCCCCCATCCTGAGAACTTGGTGATTTATACAATCATCAAGTCTAGTTCCTCTTCTGAATTAGGAACCTGGGGTTTACCCGGATTTAGATAAAAATCGGATAACAAAGAGAACAACTCTCGATCTGGTGTGTCGTTAGGTACAACACCTTCGGGACGCGCCAGAATTTGGTCGGCGATGTTGAGATAGTAGTCGCAAACGTAGTCTAGGGAAGGATCTTGCTCTGCCATTTCAAACAAAGTTTTCCCTTTCACACGGGAAACACGGATATCTTCAATTAAAGGTAAAACCTCTAGAACTGGCATGGGCACTGCTTCTATATATTTTTCAATTAAGTCGCGTTTGGAGGTGCGGTTGCCAATTAACCCAGCTAAACGCAGTGGGTGAGTTCGAGCTTTTTCCCGGACTGAAGCAGCAATCCGGTTAGCCGCGAACAAAGCATCAAAGCCGTTGTCTGTAACGATCAGGCAGTAATCTGCATAGTTGAGTGGTGCTGCAAAACCACCGCAAACTACGTCACCCAGAACGTCAAAAAGAATTATATCGTATTCATCAAAGGCGTTGAGTTCTTTAAGTAATTTTACGGTCTCACCGACTACGTACCCACCGCACCCAGCACCCGCAGGTGGGCCACCAGCTTCTACACAATCCACACCGCCGTAGCCTTTGTAAATTACATCTTCCGGCCAGACATCTTCGTAGTGATAGTCCTTTTCTTGGAGGGTGTCGATAATTGTGGGAATCAAAAACCCAGTCAGGGTAAAGGTGCTGTCATGTTTGGGATCGCAGCCAATTTGCAGCACTTTCTTGCCACGTTTAGCTAGGGCGACTGATATGTTACAGCTAGTTGTGGATTTGCCGATACCACCTTTTCCGTAGACTGCTAGTTTCACTGTTGTTTGCCTCTTATAGCTTTTTATCAAACTTGTGGCTCAAACATTTGCCTTCACCTGTCCTGAGATGGCGATGCATGAGGTCTGTTGATGTCATTATTGGGCAAATTACCTAGAAAAGAAAGTGGCTGTTAATTTGGAAAACGGTCTTATCCGATGAATTAAATCACAATTAGATTTATTTGGGGTTTTATGAGGCTTAAAGACTTTATTAGCTCTAAAAACCATAAATAAACAGTTTTTATTACTTATTTTTATAAAAATAGTTACAAAATACAAAAAACTGAATTCGGCTTTTTTGAATGCTTTTTATCGAATTAGCTGATGGTAGTACAACCTGTTTTCAAGGCATTGGGGCGCAGGGTCAAGGGTAAAGAGAGGTATATGCAGCCTGATGCTGGAAATACTACTGGAATTTGCGTTAGCGTAGCTCACCGTACCACTTGCCTACGGCACGCTCCGCGAACGTGGAAGCAAGCTACGCGTAGCGTCTCGTAGAGAAGGTATCGCAGATAAATTGCCAGTTTTCAGTCGGTAGCCAAGACCGTTTAATTGCTGCTTGAGAGTAAGTTACTCTGGTTTTGTAAAAAATTATTAAATTGCCAAATATTACGAGGCAGAGCCTCAATGAGGGGCATTCCCAGTCAGAGACTGGGAACGAGGCTACGAGGTTACTTAGGGCAATCAGCACACCTCAGTTTCAAGCCCGTGGATTTCCTGTAATGTTTGCCAGCCAGCTTGCCACTGGGAGTTATCTTGTAATAATTTGGCATTTATCCAGAAACGGACTTTCGGATCGCAAGCAGCAACCATTTCGGCGTAAACCCACTTAGCCTGATTTTTCCGGTTGACTACTTGGAAGTGCCGCCAGCCATCAACTTTTTGCTGTGCCGTCCACTTAGAACCAACTAGGTAAGGAAATTTTTGTTTTTTTGTCATTAGTCAATTGTCTCTCCTCTGCTTCCCTAGTCCCCAGCTAAGATCGAAGCAAATCACCATTACGGGTAAACTTCTGACAATCCAACTCACTATCTTGCTGGACACATAGCGAAAACCATCTGATATGGCTCCAGCAGGTGTTGATGTTATTGGTAATTTTGCGCTTTTTCTTGGAAAGTCGTTGCCTTACAACTTCATTAGGGCAAAGAATTTCTAACGTACCCGTACCATCTTCGTAATTGACGATGCGAAATAGACAGTCTTGCAACATAGCACGGCTGCTGCTATCAAAAAACCGCTTAAATCTCTGTAGCTTTTCCCCTTCAGTCATTTGGCTGATGGGTTTTATTTTCAATAAATCCTCATCCTCAAAGTCAAAGTCATCATTTTCAAAGTCGTAGGGGTCAATCATTTTCAGCATCCACTACCTGGGATTATGGTAACTCTGTGTGGGAACAGGAAGATAATGGTGGGGGCAAGGTTCTAGATGAATGGTACTTGGAGTGGTTAAGATGCGATCGCCTCCGGTGAGTTCAATCGTTGGGTCGCGTAGAGCTATAATTTGAGGCAAAGGATTCCCAACTCCAAGCATGACTACAGTAGCAATCTTGCCAATCTTTGATGCTGATGGTGAAAAAACTTATCGCGCCATTGCAGGGGATAAGCACTCTGTTGGCAAAACTGCGGGGCAAGCCCTACATGCGTTAACTACTCAATTGGGTGAAACGGAGTTCAGCGCACTGCTTGTCATTCAAAATTTTAGCCCTGACCCCTTTTTCAGTGCTAAACAACAAAAACGGTTATCGGAATTGATGAGTTTATGGCGGTCGGCACGAGATCATGGGCAAGCATTGCCACCAGAGCAACAAGCGGAACTTGATACTTTGGTTGAGGCAGAATTAAGAGCAGCAACAGCCCGAACAGCTGCATTGATACAGCAAGAGAGTTTGTGAATCGGTATTACGGTGCGATCGCATAACGAGCCAACCATCGTTGTGAATACTGCCAAGCCCCTGAACTAATCTTTAATTTTCCATTTGAGGTTGAGCATATCATCCCGCTCTCTTGGCAAGGTGAAAATGACGAAGCAAATTTAGCTCTTGCGTGTCGCTCGTGCAATCTCCGTAAAGGAACTCGTATTAGTGGCATTATGCCTGGTTCCAACACTGAAGTTAGTTTCTTTCATCCCAGACAGGATAAGTGGAGTGAGCATTTTCAGGTTGATACTCAATCTGGCAAGATTATAGGCATTACTTCCCTTGGAAAAGTCACTATCGAATATTTGGAGATGAACAGTGCTTCTCAAATGGCAGCCCGACAATTATGGATTCGCTTGGGTTTGTTTCCGTAGTCGTACAGCACAGCAATAAATAGGAAATAGGAAATGGGAACTACGGGAAAATACGACTTTTACAAGACGTGAACACCGATCTAGGCGATCGCTGCCATTTTCTTACAATAACCTTGTAAGCAAAAATTTTCTTTCCTTAGCTACCCTACGGGAAGGCATTCTTAGGGTGTCTAATGCGGTTCCTTATTCCAAAAGCCTATGCAACCTACTAATCCTAACCAATTTACAGAAAAAGCCTGGGAAGCGATCGCCCATAGTCAGGATATTGTTAAACAATATCAACAACAGCAGATAGAAAGTGAACACCTGATGAAAGCGCTGCTAGAACAAGATGGTCTAGCAACTAGGATTCTCACCAAGGCAGATGTCAACCTCCAAAAACTGCGCGATTACACTGAACAATTTTTCCAACGTCAGCCGAAAGTATCCGGTAGCAGCACTTCTGTTTACTTAGGACGCAGCTTCGATACACTTCTAGATCGAGCAGACGGATATCGCAAGGAGTTTCAAGATGAATATATTTCTATTGAACCTTTATTGCTGGCTTACGCTAAAGATGACCGCTTTGGCAAAGCTTTATTCCAAGAATTCGGTTTAGACGAAAGCAAACTAAAAAATATTATTAAACAAATTCGGGGGAGCCAAAAAGTGACCGACCAAAATCCAGAAGGCAAATACGAAGCACTGGAAAAATACGGGCGTGATCTCACAGAAGCCGCCCGTAAAGGTCAACTAGATCCAGTGATTGGGCGGGATGATGAGATTCGTCGGACTATCCAAATTCTCTCTCGCCGCACCAAAAATAACCCTGTACTAATTGGTGAACCGGGTGTTGGTAAAACTGCGATCGCCGAAGGATTAGCACAGCGGATTATTGCGGGTGATGTACCTCAATCTCTCAAAGACCGCAAGCTAATTTCTTTAGATATGGGTGCTTTAATTGCGGGGGCAAAATTCCGAGGTGAATTTGAAGAACGCCTGAAAGCAGTATTAAAAGAAGTTACTGAATCTGGCGGCAATATTGTTTTATTTATTGATGAAATTCACACCGTTGTCGGCGCTGGTGCAACTCAAGGCGCGATGGATGCGGGTAACTTGTTAAAACCGATGTTGGCGCGGGGCGAATTGCGTTGCATTGGGGCGACAACGTTGGATGAATACCGCAAATATATCGAAAAAGATGCCGCACTGGAAAGACGCTTCCAGCAAGTTTATGTGGATCAGCCCAGTGTCGAAGATAGTATTTCGATTTTGCGCGGGTTGAGAGAACGTTATGAAAACCACCACGGGGTAAAGATTTCTGATAGTGCTTTAGTTGCAGCCGCCGTATTGTCGAGTCGATATATTAGCGATCGCTTCCTCCCTGATAAAGCAATTGATTTGGTAGACGAAGCCGCCGCTAGACTAAAAATGGAGATTACCTCTAAACCAGAAGAACTCGACGAAATCGACCGCAAGATTCTGCAATTGGAAATGGAGAAGCTATCGCTGCAAAAAGAAAGTGATGCAGCTTCTCGTGAACGTCTAGAAAGACTGGAAAAAGAAATTGCTGATCTCAAGGAAGAACAAAGAACACTGAATACTCAATGGCAATCAGAAAAAGATATCATTGACAAAATTCAGTCCGTTAAAAAAGAGATGGAACGGGTTAACTTAGAGATTCAGCAAGCAGAACGCGACTACGATCTTAACCGCGCTGCTGAGTTGAAATACGGCACTTTAACCAGTTTGCATCGTCAATTGGAAGCAGTAGAAGCGGAATTAGCAAACACTCAAAGAAGTGGTAAATCACTATTACGGGAAGAAGTAACAGAAGCTGATATTGCCGAAATTATTTCTAAATGGACAGGAATTCCGATCAGCAAGTTGGTGGAATCTGAGAAAGAAAAACTGCTGCATTTAGAAGATGAACTGCACCGCCGCGTCATTGGACAAGATGAAGCAGTCACAGCTGTAGCGGATGCAATTCAGCGATCGCGGGCTGGATTGGCTGATCCGAATCGTCCCATCGCTAGCTTTGTTTTTCTTGGGCCTACGGGTGTGGGTAAAACCGAGTTGGCGAAAGCGCTGGCGGCGTATATGTTCGATAGCGAAGATGCGCTGGTGCGAATCGATATGTCTGAGTATATGGAGAAACACGCCGTTTCTCGCTTAATTGGTGCGCCTCCAGGATATGTAGGTTATGAAGAAGGCGGACAACTTACAGAAGCGATTCGGCGTCGTCCTTACTCAGTTATTCTCTTTGACGAAATCGAGAAAGCACACCCCGATGTATTTAATATCTTCTTGCAAATTCTTGATGATGGTCGCGTCACTGATGCCCAAGGTCATAAGGTAGACTTCAAGAACGCTATTATCATCATGACTAGCAACATCGGTTCACAGTACATTCTTGATGTCGCCGGGGATAACGCCCACTATGACGAAATGCGCCGTCGGGTAATGGAAGCGATGCGAAACAGCTTCCGTCCAGAGTTCCTGAACCGGATTGACGAAATCATCATCTTCCACGGTTTAGATAAGAAGGAATTGCGGCAAATTGTGCTATTGCAAGTGGAAAGATTGCGACAAAGACTTAGCGATCGTAAAATATCCCTAAAACTATCGGATGTTGCACTTGACTTTTTAGCCGAAGTAGGATATGACCCAGTGTATGGGGCGCGTCCACTGAAGCGGGCGATTCAGCGCGAGTTAGAAACTCAAATTGCTAAATCCATCTTGCGGGGCGAATTCAACGACGGCAATACCATCTTTGTTGATGTGCAGAATGAGCGTCTTTCTTTTAGCCGCTTACCAGCTGAAGTCTTTACCGGATAATTACACCTCACAAATCACACACAAAAACCCGTTTTCTGACAGAGAGCGGGTTTTTGAATTATCTAGATGTAAAGTGAAAATCCTATCAGCAATGCCTGAATTTTTTATTCAGTCTTACACATAACTTGTCGCATTTTACGCATATTTGCAGGCAACTCAAAATTCATCGCTTGTTGAATAAAAATAGATGGAATTGGAATCAGAGGTGTAGCTTGCACAGTATAAGCAAGTATTGTGCCATTACCACAATCTTTTAGTTCTAAATTGGCGTTAAAGTCCTCAAAAGTCCCTTTTATCATGCGAAATTGGATTTGCTGCCCCAGCACTTCTACAACGTTGAGGTAAATTTCCACTTGAGCCGTGAAAAAGAAGAAGGCTTTTTGTGCTGCTTGATACAGACGTTTGACTTCACCTTTATGTATTACCTCGCTCTTGGTGATATCGGGAAAATATTGCACCCAGCGGGGATAATCAGTTAATTGCTGCCAAACGTGCGATCGCACCATCGGTACATACATCCAGGCTGTCACCGCGCCACCCGATGTCTTGTGCGATCGCGTTTCTACCAAAATTTCACCTTGTACCAGCAACTTTTGCTTGTCTTGACTCCAAGCCATATCTGAACCTGCAATAATTGAATCTGATATATAAGACGCAGACATAATGATTTAAGTTACTCCTCAACTCATCCACCTAAATGGAGTTAAAACTACAAGCCATAAAACTTGATTTAGATCCAACCCATTAAATTAGTTCCAGTCTAATACTTATCTTTTCCGGAAAAGGTGATTTGTTGCTAATTATTTCAGTCACTTCACTGTAAAAACTGTGTTTCTTATCACAATTAACATAATTAATACTTAAGTGAGTTTTCTGAAAGTAATACTTGTAGATGAAAAACTGCGTTGTTAACAGCTAGAATGGCACAAACACGACTTAATATCAAGTAGCTTACCCCCATGTTTGGATAGTATCTCTCGATTTTTACGTGTTATTTCTGATGAAACTGCAACTTCATCGTAACTTCATATCTTAATTATCAATATCAAGTGTAATCTCTGTTGAGTTGAGAGGAAAATTAGGTGAATCAATCTTCTTTAAATCGTAGATTAATCCAGATTTTTGGTATCCTTCTCGGCATTAGCGTCGCCGTCTGGGTACTAAGAGGCTTTGGTATTCTCACTTTTATTCCAGGTGGAATTATTTGGCTACTGCTACTTGGGGCGATCGCGATCGGGATTATCAGTTACGCCCAAAGGACATGGTGGCGTTTTTAATCTGATTTCTTATAATCTCAGAAATTTCCCCCAAAGGTACACGCCTTTATTTGATGATTCTCATGCCGTAGTCTCGTTTAAGAATTGTAGCGTGCTTATTTTGACTCACTGCCAAAAGTATTTAATAGGGAAGCAACGCCAACAATTTACGAGGGGAAACGAACATGGCAAAGTATAAATGTACTGTTTGCAGCTATATATATGACCCAGAACAAGGCGATCCAGATAGCGACATAGCACCGGGAACAGCCTTTGAAGATATACCAGAAGATTGGTCTTGTCCAACTTGCGGTGCGACAAAAGACGACTTTGAACCTGATGAAGAGTGAAAATAACAGCTAGCCTAGAGAGTAGGTGCTGTAAAAGAGACATTTTTGAAATTGTTACCGTTACAAATTGTAGTTATTGGGGGTGGGGCAGCGGGATTTTTTGGTGCGATCGCTTGTGCTAAAGCCAATCCTGATGCCCAAGTTACTTTACTGGAAGCTAGTCGCCAACCCCTAGCGAAAGTGTTAATTTCTGGTGGCGGACGCTGCAACGTTACTCACGCTTGCTTTGACTCTGAGGAGTTAGTGCAAAATTACCCCAGAGGTGCAAAAGCTTTGCGGGGTGCTTTGACTCGGTTTGGGCCTCAAGACACAGTAGCTTGGTTTGCTGCTGGTGGAGTCTATCTCAAAACTGAAGCTGATAACCGGATGTTTCCTGTCACCAATTCTTCAGAAACCATTGTGGAATGTCTGATTAAAGCGGTGGCGACATCTGGGGTAAAACTCCGTATCGGTACACATGTAACTTCGGTGAAACAAACCGCAGCAGATGGGGGGTTTGAAATTCTTCTGAAGTCGGGAGATCCGATTAAATGCGATCGCTTACTTCTGGCGACCGGCAGCAGCCCTGTGGGTTATAAAATTGTCCGAGAGTTAGGTCATCAAATTGAACCGCCAGTACCCTCGTTATTTACCTTCAATATTCTCGATCAAAAGCTGAGGGAATTGGCTGGAGTTAGCGTTAACCCTGCCCAATTGCGGTTATCTGCGGGTGGAAAATCCCAATTACAACAAACTGGGCCATTGCTAATTACCCATTGGGGTTTGAGTGGCCCCGCCGTTCTAAAGCTTTCTGCTTGGGGTGCGAGAGTTCTGCACGAAAGCCGCTATCAAGCCAGATTATTGATTAATTGGCTGCCTAATTTGCAACAAGAACAAGTGCGAGAAAAAGTTTTAGCAGTTAAGGATGAATGGGGAAAGAAAGCGATCGCATTGCATCGCGGCGTTGATCTACCCCATCGTCTCTGGCAATATATCATTGCCCGTGCAAACATTACCACAGAAGACCGTTGGGCAGAAATATCTAGTAAAACCTTAAATCAATTGGTGCAAGAACTCACTCAGGGACAATATTTAATCAACGGTAAAGGAGCCTTCAAAGAAGAATTTGTTACCTGTGGCGGCGTCAAACTTAAAGAAGTCAATTTCAAGACGATGGAAAGTAGATTAATTCCTGGTCTTTATTTTGCCGGAGAAATCTTAGATATTGATGGCGTCACCGGTGGGTTTAACTTCCAAAGTGCTTGGACAACCGGGTATTTAGCAGGGATAGCAATGGCGACTAGCGACTAGTCTCGCTACAGGGATTATGACAGCTTAAGGGAGTTCGTAGTAAGGACTAAAGTCCTTATCTTCTAAGCACTAAAATCCTTACTACGAACTTATCAATTGATAGAGGATAGTCATGAATCAAACAGAGTATCTAATTCTTGAGTTTGCCGTACAATTGTCTCCAACCTTGTTTCGTAAAGATAGGAATTATGCTTATTTGAGGAAATTTTCAGATTACGAGCATTATGCCCTCCTCTGTCGTCATCTTCAGCAACCCAACAGATATCCTGGCAAAGATGAGAAATGTTGAAGACAAAATTTTAGGTAATTCAGTAGCCGAGCAAGCGCTCTCTTAATTCTTGTATATTATTAATCATTTCAAAACGTCGAATTTTCTGGATGATGAATAATCTCTATCTTAATTACTAATTATCTCGCTAGTACAAAGTGGCAAAAATAAAGCTACCATCCTTTGTAGATCAATTTTGAACACACCCAACAATGAAATTCAGCGAAATCCTCCGCCAATTTGGTGACACCGCCACCAATCATAGCCTGACTAGCCACCCAGACCATGACCCAGAAATTACCGGGGTAGCAGCCATTGATGAAGCTAGCAACGGTACTATCAGCTACGTAGAAGGTGCAAAATTTGCGTCTTTTATCGGCAATACTAATGCTAGTGCTTTAATTTTGCCCCAAGACGAAGAATTACAGGTGCTTGCACAGGAAAGGGGTATTGTCTGGATAGCGACCTCAGATCCGCGACTGTTGTTTGCCAAAGCGATCGCACTTTTTTACCAACCATATCGCCCCATCCCAGAAATTCATCCTACCGCTGTGATTCACTCCACCGCAAAAGTTGGTAGTGATGTTTATATTGGCCCCCATGCTGTGATTCAACAAGGGGTGGAAATTGGCAACAGTGCAATCATTCATCCGAATGTGGTGATTTATCCAGATGCCAAAATCGGCGATCGCACCACCTTACACGCCAACTGTACCATTCACGAACGCACCCGCATCGGTGCAGATTGCGTCATTCACAGTGGTGCTGTCATTGGTGCAGAAGGCTTTGGTTTTGTTCCTACCCGGACTGGTTGGTTCAAAATGGAACAATCTGGCTATACAGTCTTAGAAGATGGCGTGGAAGTTGGCTGCAATACCGCCATTGACCGTCCAGCCGTCGGAGAAACACGGGTAGGTCGCAATACAGTAATTGATAACTTAGTGCAAATAGCTCATGGTTGCCAAATTGGTGCCGGCTGTGCGATCGCCGGTCAGGCTGGGATGGCAGGCGCTGTAAAACTTGGGAATCGGGTAATCCTAGCTGGGCAAGTAGGAATTGCCAATCAAGCGAAAATTGGTGATGGGGCGATCGCTTCGGCTCGAACTGGCATTTTACACGATGTTGCAGCAGGAGAAATTGTCTCTGGAACTCCAGCCATTCCTCATAAACTATATCTCAAGGTATGTGCTGTTTATGGTCGCCTACCAGATATGTATCAATCGCTAAAACAATTGCAACGTAAATTAAAAAATAGCAATGATTAAGCTGAAAGTTATCTAAATTGCATAACCAAATTCACAATAACTCTTGTGGGGCGTGAATTTTGCACGTCCCATTCTGTTTTCTTGAAAAACCAGATTCCTGACTTATTTAAAAAGTCAGAAATCTTAGTCTTTCAATTTTCACTAATCAGATATAATTGGTATAAAGTCAGATTTTGTACACACAGCTTTCAAAAGTTTATCTTGCTGTTTTAAGCAAATTCACAGTAGCTAATCTTCAACCGCTACATAAGGCTGTGGTTCACGCAAGCGTTGGGCAATTTGTTCTCGTCGATACTTTGCAAGTTCGCTGTAAAGCCTCTTGCGAGAGAGATTTACACTTCCAACAGGCTCATGCTCTAACAGTGTATGCCAAGGGGAAAACAGCGAACCCTCATCTAAGCGTTTGCGTTCTTCCAAGTCAAATGTCTGACTAGGAATGCGAACAGTTGCAACTTTAATAAACGGTGAATCTGCTTCTTGCCATTCCTGAACGTGGTCTTCAATCGGCGTTTTTTCATCGTCTACATAAAACTGAATTAGGAAATCAAAAGACGCTTCTCGACCTTCTTCAGTCAAATATTTTACCAGCGTTTCTCGGAGGTAATTTTCTGATTCTGGAAGTATTTCCGGTGGTTGTTCAGGCTGTTGAGATTTGACAGATAATTTTACAATACGACTACCAAATTTAAACGGAGCCATGCTCCAATATTGAATCAAAAGTGGATTTCCTACCTTGTGGCTGACAATTTTTTGCAAGATAACAAAGGCGTAACCAAGTTCTTCCAGCCGTTCTGGGGTAAGTCCTCCACTACCTGCTTTGGAGATATCAGCATAATCACGAACGTCTTTGGTAAAGAAAGTAGGATAATTGTTGAGTATAAAATCTTGAGTTTTTTCTTCATCATCCAGCACTTTTTGCCCGTCCACATTCATCACCTTGATGGCGATACCACGAACATCAGGCTGGCTATCGGAGTGGAATTTACCACGTTTTTCAGGCGAACCACCACTAGAGAAGCGAATCCACGCAGGATAGGTTTGGGGCGTTTTGAATAAACCTACTCTCAGGTCTTCAGGAAGATTGGGTTCAATAATGAACTCTCCCCAAAGAAGTCCATGACTTTTGCTATGAATTTGGCGGAGGTCTGGGCCTGTTTTTTGTTGAGCTTGGAGACTACTCGCTATAATCTCGTCGATTATTGCTTCCTGCTCAGTGGTAGATGAGGTTGGATTAGTCATAAAACATTTTATGAGATGTCTTCATTATCCTGAATCCTTCAACCTTTCCGAGTCAATCCGGTTTCTGTAGAAACAGCTTGTAGTGGTTTATCCCAAGGTTCAATAGGTATTTGGGACAAATAGGCAAAATCAAAGACAATTCCGATAGTCGGCTTTGTCTGCCACTGCGGTAAACTGAGCAAGCGATCGTAATATCCACCGCCATAACCGAGGCGATATCCTTGATAGTCGCAAGCTACACTGGGGACAAGAATCAAATCTACTTCAGCAGCATCTAAGATTGGAGCGTCGGGGTAGGGTTCAGTAATGCCATAAGCGCCGCTTTGGACAGAATCGTTAGGTGTCCAAATATGCCAACATAAGGATTTATCAATGCAGCGAGGAAATCCCCAACGGTATTTGGTGTTGGCAAATAGTGGACTAAGGTCAGGTTCTTGACGAAAGCTGAAATAAGCGAGTATTGTTTTTGCTTGGGTGAACAAAGTAGAGTTTTGTAAATGAGAGCATAAGCGATCGCTTTTTTCTCTCCATTCTCCAACGGACATTGATTGACGTGTTTTGAGTAGAGTGCGGCGCAGTTGTGCTTTATTTAGTTGATGATTAACTTTGTCCATAAAAATTTATTTATATCGTCAAAAAAATAAGCTGGGTATCGCCCAGCTTGTATCACTTTATATTCACCAGTACATTGTTATGCAGCGTGTTGACGATACCACTCAATGGTATTCCTTAGCCCTTCCTCAAAGCTCACCTGAGCTGTGAAATTAAAGGCTTTCTGGGCGCGTTCAGTATCTAAACAACGGCGGGGTTGACCATTAGGCTTGTCAGTTTGCCACACGATTTCACCCTTAAACTCCATCAATTCGCAGATTAGAGTTACTAAATCAAGGATGGAGATTTCATAACCAGTTCCCAAGTTAACTGGTTCCGATTCGTTATATAATTGAGTTGCCATAACAATCCCCCGCGCGGCATCTTCTGAATACAAAAACTCACGGGTGGGACTGCCATCACCCCAAACTGGAAGTTGCTTTTCTGCTTTAATTTTGGCTTCGTGAACTTTGCGAACTAATGCTGGAATCACGTGGGAACTTTCAGGGTCAAAGTTATCTTCCGGGCCATATAAATTTACTGGCAGTAGATAAATCCCATTAAAACCGTACTGCTGGCGGTAAGATTGCAATTGGACTAAAAGCGCTTTTTTTGCAATTCCGTAAGGGGCGTTGGTTTCTTCTGGGTAGCCATTCCAAAGATCATCTTCTTTGAATGGCACTGGAGTGAATTTAGGATAGGCGCAGATTGTACCAACACAAACAAATTTTTCTACTCCAGCTTGATAGGCAGCATGAATTAGCTGGGTTCCCATGATCAAATTATCGTAGAACAACTCTGCGGGTTTTTCACGGTTTAAACCGATACCACCGACATGAGCTGCTAGGTGAATAATTATGTCTTGTTGGTCAACTGCACGTTGGCTATTTTCCCAGACACGCAAATCGGAATCGTGCGATCGCGGTATGGTAATCTTCTCACGATCAGCCCCTGCAATACAGAGTTGATCTATCACCTGACGACCTAGAAACCCCGACCCACCAGTGACAAGAATGCGTTTATTTTTTAGTTCTAAGGCGGTCATATTTTTATCCTCTGTGATCCGAATCAGAAGTGGAAAGCGCCCAGTTTTTGACGAATAGTCGCAATATCATCTGGAAATTGTGAACCGTTTCCATTGGGTGAAGTGTGACCCAATGCTTGTAAGTCTGCTTCTACCATTAAGGAAACTAATTCTTCAAAGGTTATTGATGGTGCCCAGTCCAAATTCTGCCGTGCTTTGGTAGAATCGCCAATCAATAACTCTACCTCCGATGGACGCAGGTAACGCTCATCAAACTCTACATAATTTTCCCAATTGAGATTCACATAACTAAATGCCAGTTCCAAAAACTCCCGCACCGAGTGGGTTTCACCAGTAGCAATTACGTAATCGTCTGGCTGGTCTTTCTGCAACATCGCCCACATTGCTTTAACATAATCCTTCGCATAGCCCCAATCTCGTTTGGCGTCTAAATTACCCATGTAAATTTTTTTCTGCTTACCAGCAACGATACCAGCCACTGCTCTAGTAATTTTGCGGGTTACAAATGTTTCACCACGGCGGGGTGACTCGTGGTTAAAAAGTATACCGTTACAAGCAAACAAACCATAAGACTCACGATAATTTATAGTTTGCCAGTGGGCGTAAACTTTCGCACAAGCATAAGGGCTGCGGGGATAAAAGGGCGTTGTCTCAGTTTGAGGTACTGCTTGTACTAAACCGTACATTTCTGAAGAACCCGCCTGGTAAAATCGCACCTGAATTCCGGTACGATGTTGGTAGTCTCGAATTGCTTCCAAGAGACGCAGCGTTCCCATTCCTACAGTATCCACCGTGTATTCTGGTGAATCAAAGCTGACTCTAACATGGGATTGAGCGCCGAGGTTGTAAATCTCTACTGGCTTAACTTCTTCTAAAATGCGCCGCAACGTCGTACCATCAGTCAAGTCACCGTAGTGAAGAAATAACCGCACTCCCTCTTTGTGGGGGTCTTCGTAAATGTGATCGATGCGGTCTGTGTTGAAGGTAGAAGTCCGGCGAATAATCCCATGAACCTCATAACCTTGTTCCAACAAAAACTCACTTAGATATGAACCATCTTGTCCAGTAATACCAGTAATCAACGCTCGCTTCTGTTGCGTCATGCTCAAGTATCCCTTATTGTCTTTGATTAAAAAGTTACAGCTAATCTGATACAACCTAGCAACTAATTGCTGAATTGCCTAATGGGAAACCTACGAGTTATTATTGTTAGAAGACTTTTTTCGTAAATAAATATACTTAATAAAAAGTAATTTAACACGTAAGCCCAACCTGAGATAGCTCAAGATTGTTTAATTATGTATATTTTCTTTTTTACCAGATAGATCGAGAGTATTTTTATGTGCGTTGTTTTTTTGTCAAAGCTTCATATCTCTCTGGTTTTGTGAAGACTTAATAAAATCGGTATTTGAAATTAGATTTCTGGCAAAAATCCCGCATCAAGGCAAAATGAACTACAGATATACACTCAGAGAAGTTTGAGTTAAGTAGAAAGGCACAAATTATAAATAACTATATAAATAAAGATAAATAATTGTTTAGTCTTAGGGAAAGAATTGGTACTTAGGGGCATTAACTGCCCCACAGAATCCACCCTAAGTAGTTACTCAGTATGCCCCGTTATTTTTGGGCAGAATTACCACATCAACAGTTTTCAAGATGATCCATAAATCAAGCCATAAATTCCTAAATTTGACATAATGCAGGTCTATTTGGACTCGCCGAGGGTAAGGAATGTCATTACGCCCAGACACCTGCCACAAACCAGTAATTCCTGGACGGATTGTTAAAATCTCATCAATGTGATAACCGTATTTTGGCAGTTCTTCTGCTACCAGAGGTCGAGGGCCGACTACACTCATATCCCCTTTTAAAACGTTCCAGAACTGGGGAAATTCGTCTAAGCTAGTAATTCGCAAAAATCGGCCAATTTTGGTAATCCGGGGGTCTTGTTTCAGCTTAAAACTGCTCTCAAATTCTTGTCGCAACTCGGGCGATGTTTCCATCATTTGCATGAGGATTTCGTCCGCATTGCTTACCATTGTTCGGAATTTAATACAATTAAACGCTTTGTAATTTTTCCCTACCCGTTCCTGGACATAAAAAATTGGCCCTTCTGAGCTAAAGGCAATCAGCAAGGTCAAAATTAAGTAGACGGGGAAGAACAAAATTAATACCGACAGCGAAAACACTATATCGAACAGTCGTTTGGCAAACTCTCCGTTTAAACCCTGAAAAGATAAACCTTTGGGCTTAACTTTTGGCGTCTTTGTTTTTTGACCGCGTTTTAAGAAACGCGTAGACGCTCTAGTGTCTTGCCTTACGCCTCGCTTGCCGGAGAGGAGTGAGCTCTGGGCAGTCATCATACTCCTTAATAATCCACACCACACATAGTCCCAATATTAAAGCCAAAATGAGGTGCTTCTGGGGGAAATTGCCAAAAGCCTAAAAAAATAAGACATTAATTAAGACCATCATTGCAAAAATGGTCTTTTTTCGTTGCATAAGTTTACAAAATCTAAATAACGATCTGCAAAAATTTGCGGTGAGAACTGCGCGGCGTGCGATCGCATATACTCAGAACTGAACGAACCCTTATAAACTTCAAACTTTTCTACTGCCTCCACTAAAGCCGCCTCTGTTTGCGTCCTGAAAAATATACCTGTCCCTGTATCCCCACAAGAGCGGATATCTCGCACGGTTTCTAAAGCACCTCCTGCACCGTAGGCAATTACTGGCGTGCCGCAAGCCTGTGCTTCCACTAGGGCAATCCCAAAATCTTCACAAGCTGCATACACAAACGCCTTAGCCCTAGACATATATTTTTTTACCACATTATCGGGTTGCCATCCCAGTATTTGGATGTTGGAGTTTGCCATCTCGCGAATCTTGTTCATTTCATCTCCTGTACCAATGACTACTAATGGTCGTTTTAGTTGATTAAAAGCCTTGACAATCAAGGATATTTGCTTATAACTCACTAATCGGGAAACTGTCAGGTAAAAGTCCTCTTTCTCAGACAGAAATGGAAATTCCGCAATATTCACGGGTGGGTAAATGACTGTTGCTTCTCGCCGATAGCAACGCCAAATCCGCCGAGCTGTATGCTGCGAGTTGGCAATGAAGTAATCAACGCGATTGGCACTCAATACATCCCACTGGCGCAAACGATGTAATAAATATCGCGTCACCCACCCAGCAAAACCACTACCCACTTTGCTGTGGCGCAGATAATCAAAGGTTAAGTCCCAGGCATAGCGCATCGGGCTGTGACAGTAGCAAATATGCATCTGTTCGGGAGTGGTAAGGATTCCTTTGGCAACAGCATGGGATGAAGACAGAATTACGTCATAATGCCGCAAATCAAATTGTTCAATTGCCAAGGGCCACAAAGGCAAGTATTTTTGTATACCGTTGCGGGCATAGGGAAAGTCCTGGAGAAATGTCTTGCCAATCTGACGATTGTATAGATAACTTTCAGGATTGCTGGATTCAAAATCGATGAGAGCATACAAATCAGCATCAATGTGATTCAGAATTTCTCGGACAACGAGTTCTGAACCACCGGTGGCTTTGGGTGTCAACCACTCATGAACCAGAGCATATTTCAAGGGCACAGCTAACTTGAATAAATGGAAAATACAAAGGCTAACTTGATGACGTGATTAATTAAAGGGAAGCGCCCCAGATTACCACATAGGACGGAATCTTTTCCTCATAGGTTCCAGATGGATGCTGCAACCTGATAATCTCAGATTGGGGATTGGGTGGGGATTGGGGATTGGGTATGGGTTATTCTCTTTATCCTCCTAGTCCCCAGTCCCTACTCCCTTGATGAAAACTGATATAGAAAGGGTGAATTTATGCGAATTCTGATTATGGGTGGTACTCGGTTCATTGGTGTCTATTTGACTCAGCTATTAGTGGAACAAGGACACGAGGTGGTGCTGTTCAATCGTGGGAATCGGCCAGCACCTTCTTTACAGGGAGTAGGACAAATTATAGGCGATCGCACGGATGCTACTCAATTAAAAGCAAAGTTATCACAAGAAAATTTTGATGTCATTTTTGACAATAATGGACGGGAAATTACTGATACTCAACCACTAGCAGAGATTTTTCAAGACCGAGTGCAACATTTTGTGTATATGAGTTCTGCGGGAGTGTATCTCAAATCTGACCAATTACCCCACATAGAAGGCGATCTGGTAGATCCTAAAAGTCGCCATAAGGGTAAACATGAAACAGAAGCTTATCTGACTCAATTGGGATTGCCTTTTACTTCCATTCGTCCTACTTATATTTACGGGCCTCGTAATTATAATGAGTTGGAAGGCTGGTTTTTTGACAGAATTGTGCGCGATCGCCCCATTCCTATCCCCGGAAATGGCTTGCATATCACCCAGCTAGGTCATGTAAAAGACTTGGCACTAGCAATGACTCAGGTTTTGGGCAATAAACAAGCCATAGGAGAGATTTATAATATCTCTGGCGATCGCTTTGTCACTTTTGATGGTTTAGCCCGTGCTAGCGCTGTGGCGGCTGGTAAATCACCCGATGCTGTAAAAATCGTTCATTACGACCCGAAAAAGTTTGATTTTGGCAAGCGTAAAGCTTTTCCGATGCGGGTGCAGCATTTCTTTGCTTCGGTGAATAAAGCGCAAACAGAATTAAACTGGCATCCTGAATATGATTTGATTTCTGGTTTACAAGACTCTCTGCAAAATGACTATTTGGCTAATGCAAAAGATAAAGCTGATGTTGATTTCTCTGTAGATGACGAGATTTTACAAGCGTTGTGAGTAAAAATGTTTAAGGGTATTAAGGGTACATCGCTGTGCAGTAGCCAGGGCGAATAGAATTCGCCCGTTTCGCTTAGAGGTTGTTTGAAAAGTCCTCTTGTCGGTATCAAAATATTTTAGATCCCCCTAAATCCCCCTTATAAAGGGGGACTTTGACTCCGGTTCCCCCCTTTTTAAGGGGGGTTAGGGGGGATCAAAGTGCCTAAAATCACAGCCAAATACTTTTCAAACATCCTCTTAAGTTGACTGATGCTTTTTGCATCTTCATAACTCATCAGGGTTAACGCCTAACTCTCGCAGTTGTGCGGCTAATCTGTTAGCGCGTTGACTTTCTCGTTCGACGGGAGTGGGAAGCCAATTCCCAGATGCATCATACCAACGTAGCCACAATCGCTCAATTTGTTGGTAAGAACCTTGCCAAAGCCCTAAGCCCAGTTCCAAACCCGGCATCCAGACCCGTGGGGTACTCAAATCCAATTCGCTGTAACGGTCTGCAACTAATTGGAATGCTTGGAGTTTGTCAGTGTAGCGGTCAAACACAATGTAGTAAGGAACTCGCAAAATCCGCTCATAAACTTCCCATTTGGTTGGCGGTTGGTTAATCTCCCGCAGAGTTTGTCCTAAGTCTTCTTTTTCAGTGCCAGGAGAAAGCAATTCTACCACTACAAAAGGAGCAACCCCTTCTTGCCAGATAACATAACTGAGACGCAAGTTTTGCTGTTCGTAGAGACGCGAAACTCCCACAGCAGCAAACCAGTCCGGGCGTTTGTACCACAGTGTATGCCGGAGGTCATAGTAAAGGTTTAAGTCGGTGGCAACAAAAACCTCCTCTGCTGGATAGTTAGGTGGATAGAAGGTTTCGCGCAGAAGTTGGGGTTGAAAAAGGTGAAATTCGTCAGGCAAACCAGAGTCCTCCGGGTATTCACTGGGAAGATCGTACATTGTAGGTAGAGTTTCTTTTGGAGGGCGCGGCGGGTCTGTTTGGTACATAAGGGGAATCCTGACCGACTAACTTTAAGTTAACGGATCGGGGCAAAGGTTTGGCTAAAATCAAAAGACAAATTTTTGAAAATGAACGTTCGCGAAAATATTCAACAATATTTCAGAAATCTCCTAGAAATTATTGAAAAACAAAGACCTGGATACATTGCTGTTTTAAAAGAAGGTTTACTAGATGATGAAATTCAGAATAGCATTACAACTCATCCAATTCCTGAAGGTTTAATCGCCATATATTCATGTGTTAAAGGATATGATTTGGAACTTCCTAAAAATTTTGATTTTCCTACATATTTACTTCCTGGATACGATTTAATCGAAATTGATAAAGTAGATAGCGTTATAAATCTTTTGCATAGCGTACATAAAAATCCAGACTGTTGGGGATGGCAACCAGATATGATTCCTTTTTTATACGGTAGCGGAGGTGATTACTATTGCGTCAGAACTTTGTCAGACGATCAATCAGTTGTATGGACTCCTAAAGATGATGTCTTATATATAATTTGTCAAAGTATTAAAGATTTTATTTTAATAGTTACGGAATGCTATAAACAAAGTGCTTATTTTTTAGATGAAGATAGAGATTTGGAATGTAATTATGATTTAGAAGAAAAAATTATAGTAAGTTTCAACCCGAATTATTATCATCAAAATGGTTTAGAATCAAAAGAATGATAATAAAGTATAAAATCCAGAATTTATTAAGTTAAACCAATAATTAAATAGTAGAGACTAAGCAGAGACTAAGTAAAAATATATACTTATAATTAATCTTTAAATTAACTACTTATGGGACAATATCCACTCCACAATGTTCTAGAAGCTCGTGCCCGCTTGGGTGAAGGGCCAATGTGGGATTCTACCCGGAAACTACTGTACTGGGTCGATATTTTTAACTATCGAGTGCATCAGTTCAATCCTGCTACGCGGGAAAACAGGTTTTTTGATGTGGGAGATGTGGTAGGCGCGATCGCAACAGCAGGTAAAGATAGATTAATTATGGCACTGCGTCATCACCTGGCATTCCTCAACACCCAGACAGGTGAAGTTACTCCTATTTTGGAAATTGAAGGAAATCTGTCAGATAACCGTCTGAATGATGGCAAATGTGACTCTCAAGGACGTTTTTGGTTCGGCTCAATGTGTTCTTTAGAAAAACCCCAGGCTAGCCTCTATCGCTACGATCGTGACGGTTCATTGCATGTAATGGAAACGGGTTTGACTATCTCTAATGGTCTGGGGTGGAGTCCCGATGAAAAAACGTTTTATTTGAGTGATTCTCCTCAGCAGAAAATATATGCTTACGACTTTGATTCAGTAACGGCTAGCATGACTAATCGCCGGATTTTTATTGATTTAACTCATGAATCTTTCTATCCAGATGGTTTGACGATAGATAGTCAAGGAAATATTTGGTCAGCCATGTGGGATGGATGGTGTGTGATTCGTTTTAACCCTAAGGGTGAAGAAATATTGAGGATAAATTTACCTGTGCAATTACCAACCAGTTGTACTTTTGGCGGCGAAGATTTGCAAACACTCTACATTACCACTGCTTCAGTTGGACTCAGCCAAGGGGAGATAGAAAAAAGTTTCTACTCAGGTGATTTGTTTGCTCTCCAAACTGACGTTACTGGATTACCTAGCTATGATTTTGAGAAATAAAGTAGTAGCTGTGTCAAGGTGAGGCGCTAAGAGGATGTTTGAAAAGTGTTTTGGTGTGAATTTAGGCACTTTTAGATCCCCCCTAACCCCCCTTTTTAAGGGGGGAACCGGAATCAAAGTCCCCCTTTTTAAGGGGGATTTAGGGGGATCTAAAATGTTTTGATACCAACAAGAGGACTTTTCAAACGTCCTCTAAATTGCCTCTCATATTTGTTCAACTTGACTCTTTATTTGTTTGCGAATTCTAAAAATTCCGAGTTTTGAACTTTTGCTCTTGAAGTTCCGAGTTCAAAGGTGGAACTTCCGAGTTCAGAGGCTCAACTTCCGAGTTCAAAGGTGGAACTTCCGAGTTCAGAGGCTCAACTTCCGAGTTCAGAGGCTCAACTTCCGAGTTCAAAGGTGCAACTTCCGAGTTCAAAGGCTCAACTTCCGAGTTCAGAGGCTCAACTTCCGAGTTCAAAGGTGCAACTTCCGAGTTTAAAGAGACTTCCAAAGTTCCAGCACTGCCTCACCATTATTGAGAGCATCCGCGTAGGTATTTCCATGAGTGTGTGCATAGGAGCCAAACTCAGGTAGGCTGACAATGTACTTTTTATCTTCATCAGACCACTGAATTACAATACTCAGTAAACCAAAAAGTTTTTTCCCAAGAGCGATCGCTAATCAAGTTTACGTACTTCAAAGTACTATATACTACTAAGTATATAATTAATGCTTAT